>JAFOOX010000011.1 GCA_017425245.1 Gammaproteobacteria bacterium | reverse complement strand
TCGTTCACCGGCGTCACACCAATGGTGACAGTGCTGGTGACTGTGCCGCCGTTATCGTCGCTGACCGTCACGGTAAAGCTGTCGCTGCCGTTGTAGTTAGCGTTCGGGGTGTAGGTGAAGGTGCCATCGGCGTTAAGCGTCACGCTGCCATTGGTCGGGCTGGTGCCGAGCACAAAGCTCAGGGTATCGCCATCGACATCACTGGCAACGATGCCGCCGTTAACCGCCGTATCTTCATCTGTCGTCAGATTGAGATCGCTGGTGGTCGGAAGATCGTTCACCGGCGTCACACCAATGGTGACAGTGCTGGTAACGACGCCGCCCTGGCCGTCGCTAACCGTCACGGTAAAGCTGTCGCTGCCGTTGTAGTTAGCGTTCGGGGTGTAGGTGAAAGTGCCGTTCGTGTTCAGTACCACCGAGCCATTGGCCGGGCTGGTGCCGAGCACATAGCTCAGAGCATCGCCATCGAGATCGCTGGCGACGATGGCGCTGTTAAGCACCTCGTCTTCATTAACCGTCACGTTGAGATCACTTGCAGCAGGCGGGGTATTAGGGACCGGTGCCTGGTCAGACACCGCTGGCGCTGTGACCAATTCGCTAACCAAAACGGGCTCAGCCGATTCGATAGCCGAGGTATCAAAACCAGCTTCCGCCAAGGTCGCGGCCCCATCACGGGTAATCACGCTAAAGCTGCTGCCGCCACTGCCACCCACACCACCACCGGGTCCGGCCGCCGCGGCTTCAAACGCCAGGGTCGGGTCAACACCGGCAAGGATCGCCTGCTGCAGGGCGTCAACATCCAGCGTTTCGGCCGATGCCGCAATCAGGGTGCCGCTGGCGCCATCCACGCACGTGGCACAGTTGCTGGCCACCGCGACAGGTTCATCACCAAAATCGATAATCAGGGGCTTGCCACCCGTAAACACCAGATCGCCCGGATGGACGGTATCGCCGACCTGCAGTAGACGCCGGCTGCCATCGGCAGCCAACACCACAGCCCCAGCATCCGCCGCAATCACTACACCGTCCGTGCGCACCAGTTCTACGGATGAACGACTCATAAATCACCCCTGACTACCAAGTGGCTTGTGCATTCGGTTTCTTTGACCGAGCGCAGGATAACGACAGAAGTCTACCTGCTTCGAGGTATCGTCACAGCACAACAACCGCGAAATGAGCGTTTTTTTTGTTCATTTCGCTCGCCAGCCCCACAAATGAGCTGTCATGTGCCGCTTACAACACCGCCAAGCGCTTTAAGCGGGACTGAAAGTGGCATCTGTACAACCAGCTGTGGTTATGTTGTCAGCCATGCCGCTGGATGCTGTTATGCTTCAGTCGGGCCGCCTGGCCCGGGACAGCGTCCTGACTTGCCACTGTTCAGGAGAATACTCATGCGTGGATGGTTGATGATTGCCACCCTGATCCTGCTTGCCGGTTGTGACCCGCAGGCAACCGACCCCGCTCCAGCGGCTGAAGAGACAACGGCCACAGAAGCAGAGGTGCCGCCGCTGGAGCTCAAGCCGACCCCTCCCAAGCAAATTGAAGACAAGGCAGCCACCGATCCGGAGATGCAAGAGGCATTAATGACGCCTCCAGCCAATCTGGTGCTCTGCCCCGAAGTGCGCCCCGAGATCTGCACCATGGAGTACATGCCGGTGATGGGCTGGCTGGAAGACGGCTCAACCCAGAAATACGCCAACAAGTGTGGCGCCTGCGCCGACGGTGCTGTGGTCGGCTATCTGCCCCCCGAAAGTAAACAGCCCACACAGTAACAAAGCGTTACCAAGGTGATGGCGGCCCTTGAATTTCGGTCGCCGAGTTCAAACAATGCTGGCGCCGCCTGCTCGGGTTCGGCGCCCCGCGCCATCCCGTCCGGGACATAACAACAATCCAGGACTCAGCTCAGGAGAATTCGACAGTGATCACGGTCGACCACGTGAGCCGTCGTTACGGCGATTTCAGTGCCGTCAACAACGTCTCCTTCACCATAGGTCACGGCGAGATTGTCGGTTTGCTCGGCCATAACGGTGCCGGCAAAACCACCATCATGAAGATGCTTACGGGCTTCCTCGAGCCCAGCGAAGGCCGCATCTCCATCGCCGATCATGACATCGAAAACCACAGCAAGGCCGCCCAACGGCTGATTGGCTATCTGCCCGAAAATCTGCCGGTTTATCCGGAGATGACGGTGGCCGATTACCTCTACTTCGCCGCCCGCATGCGCGGCGTGGCTGACAAGGATCTGGACGCCGCCGTGCGTCTGGCCGTCAGCCGTACCAACCTTGAGGCGAAGACGTTTGAGCAGATCTCAACCCTGTCGCGCGGCTACAAGCAACGTGTCGGCGTTGCCCAGGCGATCATCCATCAGCCCAAACTGCTGATCCTCGACGAGCCGACCAACGGCCTCGACCCACAGCAGACCCAGCAGATGCGCGAGCTGATCCTGACCCTGGCCGCTGACGCCACGGTGATCCTGTCGACCCACATCATGCAGGAAGTAGACGCCCTCTGTGACCGCGTGCTGATCCTGCGTAACGGCCGGTTGGTGGTGGATGAACGGCTGGCTACCCTGCGCAACAGCAACACCCTGCTGCTGACCACTGACGCCAGCCCCGATGCCGTCGCCCTGCTGGTCTCCCGCCTGCCGATTGACCGCTGCGATTACCATAAGGAGAAGGACGGTCAGCACAGCTACACCCTCCATGCCCGTGGCGAAACGCCGTTGCCGGAGTGTGCTTCGGCGCTGGCCGAGCAGCTGATTGGCGCCGGCCACCGGCTTTATGCCCTGACCCCCCATCAGCGCGATCTCGAATCCCTGTTCCGCGAAGTTAACCGCCCGGAGGTCGCTCATGCAGCCTGAGCAGAGCATCAGCCAGATTGCCCGCAAGGAGCTGACGCTGTTTTTCGCGTCACCCATTGCCTATCTGTTCCTGGCCGCCTTTGTGGCCATCACCCTGTTTGTGTTTTTCTGGGGCGAAGCCTTCTTTGCCCGCAACATCGCCGACGTCCGCCCCATCTTTCAGTGGATGCCGATCCTGCTGATCTTCCTCTCTGCGGCCCTGACCATGCGCATGTGGAGCGAAGAGCGGCGCAGCGGCACCCTGGAATTTGTCCTCACCCTGCCGGTCTCCCCTGCTCGCTTCGTGCTGGGCAAGTTCGTGGCCTGCATGGTGCTGCTCAAGATCGCGGTGGCCCTGACCCTGCCCATCCCCATTACCGTCGCCTTCATCGGCAACCTCGACTGGGGCCCGGTAGTGGCGGGCTATATCGCCACCCTGCTGCTGGGTGGCGCTTACATCGCCATCGGCCTGTTTGTGTCGTCGCGTAGCGACAACCAGATCGTCAGCCTGATGCTGACGGTGCTGATTGGCAGCGTCTTCTATCTGCTTGGCTCGCCGCTGTTGACCAGCATGGTCAACCACGACACCGCCGAGATCCTGCGCCAGCTTGGCAGTGGTTCGCGCTTTGATGCCATCACCCGTGGGGTGCTGGATCTGCGCGACCTCTACTACTACCTGTCGATCATCATCATCTTTCTCGGCCTTAACCTCTTTGCCCTGGAAAAGCAGCGCTGGGCCAGCGATGGCGACCAAGGCCACCACAGCCGCTGGCGGCTGCTGACCCTGCTCATCGTCGGTAACGCCCTGCTCGCCAATATCTGGCTGCAACCCCTTGGCCAGCTGCGGGTGGATGTCACCGAAGGGCGCATCTACTCGGTCAGCCCGGCCACTCGCCACTACCTCGGCCAGTTGCAGGAGCCACTGCTGATCCGTGGTTACTTCAGCGCCAAGACCCACCCGCTGCTTAACCCGCTGGTGCCGCAGCTGCAGGATCTGCTCAAAGAGTATGAAGTGGCCGGCAACGGCAAGGTGCGCGTCGAGTTCCTCGATCCGGCCAACAACCCAGCGGCCGAAGAGGAAGCAGGCAGCAAGTTCGGCATCAAGCCGATGCCCTTCTCCATGGCTGACCGCTACCAGACCGCGTTGGTCAACGCCTACTTCCATGTGCTGGTGAAGTATGGCGAGGAGTATCAGGTACTCAGCTTCCGTGACCTTATCGAGGTCAAGGCGCGTAGCGAGAGCGACATCGACGTCAAACTGCGCAACCCGGAATATGACCTGACCCGCGCCATCAAGCGCACTCTCTACGCCTATCAGTCAGGCGGCAACCTGTTCGACAGCATCGACGGCGAAGTGACCTTCACCGGCTACGTTTCGGACGACAGCCTGCTGCCGGAACAGCTGGCCGCCTACCGTGAAACAGTACAAAAAGTGCTGGAAGAACAGCAACCGTTGGCCGGCGCCAAGCTCACAGTCGAGTTTATCGATCCCCAGGCCGGTGGCGGTGCCGTCGCAGGCATGCTGGCCGAGCAGTACGGCCTCAAGCCGATGCAGGCCAGCCTACTCGACCCACGCACCTTCTACTTCTATCTGCTGATGGAACATGGCGACATGACCGTGGCTCTGCCGCTGCCGGAAGAGTTCAACGAGGCCGCCTTCAAGCGTGACTTCGACGCCGGCCTCAAGCGCTTTGCCACCGGCTTCGTCAAAACCGTTGGGCTGGTAGCGCCCGAGGTCAACCCCTACGCCATGCAGATGGGCATGCCCCCCGGCGGCAAGAGCTACAACCTGCTACAGCAGCAGCTGGCGCAGAACGTCACGGTGCGCGGCGTTGATCTGAAAAACGGTGAAGTGCCGGCCGAGATCGACCTGTTGCTGGTGGTCGCCCCGGAAAACCTGGATGACAAGCAGCGCTTCGCCATCGACCAGTTCCTGATGCGCGGCGGCACGGTGATCCTTAACACCGCCCCCTTCATCAGCGACTTTAGCGAGCGCAGCCTGAGTGCCAAGGCAGTAGACAGCGGCCTGACGGACTGGCTAACCAGCTTTGGCATCAGCTTCGACAGCAAGCTGGTGATGGACCCGCAAAACGCCGCATTCGCCATTCCGGTCACTCGCGAAGTAGCAGGCTATCAGGTGCAGGAGGTGGTGATGCTCGATTACCCCTTCTTCGTCGATGTGCGCTTTGACGACAAGGCCAACGCCATGGTCGCCGGTCTGCCGCAGGTGACCGTCCCCTGGGCGTCGCCGCTCAAAATCGACAGCGAACGCAACAGCGAGCGTCAGGTCATCGAACTGCTGGCCAGCTCGGCCAAGTCGTGGCTGGGCGATGGCAGCGACATCATGCCCAAGATGACCCCGGCCGGGATCAGCGGCTGGCAGGCCCAAGGTGAGCGTGGCCAGCGTCCATTGGCGGTGATGCTCGAAGGGCGCTTTGACAGCTTCTATGCCGGCAAGCCGTCGCCACTGCTGGCCAGCAGCGCCGACGAGCCGAATAAAGAGGAAAACGGTGCTAACGGCGAAAATGCCCAGAGCAAAGCGGACCGTGTGACCTCGGTGATCGAACGCTCGGCCGACACCGCCCGCCTCATCGTCATTGGCTCCAACGACTTTGCCGCCGACGAACTGCTGGGCATGCTCAGCTCGGCCGATGGCACCCAGTACACCGCCCCGGTCCAGCTGCTGGCCAACGCCATCGACTGGAGCCTGGAAGACCGCGAGCTGTTGTCGATTCGTGGCCGTGGCCACTTCAACCGCACCCTGCCGCCACTGGATGACGGCCAGCGCCAGACCTGGGAATACCTCAACTACGGCCTGGCCGTACTGGCGGTAGCCCTCGTCTATCTGGTTCGTAGCCTGCGCCGCCGGGCCGTGATCGCCCGCCAGCGCACCGCGCTTGCCGTTCAAGGAGGTTGAAGATGACCAAGAACCTGCGTTTACTCAGCCTGCTGCTGCTGATCCAGCTGGCCGCCGCCGGCGCCATCTGGTGGCAGCAATACAGCCGCCAACAGGCAGCTGCAACACCGGCCGCCATGATCACCGCCGATCTAGCCCAGGCCGATCAGCTGCTGATCGAAGGCGACGGCGCCACCCTCGCCCTCAAGCGTGATGGCGAACGCTGGCGCCTGCCGGATTACGGCAACCTATACGCCAACGATGTCCGCATCGTCGAACTGCGCAACAAGCTGACCCAGGCCGCCAGCGGCTGGCCGGTGGCCACCAGCGAGGCTGCCGCCGGCCGCTTCGAAGTGGCCGCCGACAAGTTCCAGCGCCGCATCACCTACAAAAAGGGCGACAGCGTGCTGGCCAGCGTGTTCCTTGGCACTGCCCCCACCTTCCGCAAGATCCACCTGCGGGTAGAAGGTTCCGATGCCATTCACGCCGTCGACCTGACCCTGGATGACGCCCCGGTCAACGCCAAGATCTGGTTCGACAAGACAGTGCAGCAGCTCAAAGCGCCGGTCAAAGCCCTGACCGCCGGCTCGGTCGCGCTGATGAAGTCTGGCGACCAGTGGCAGTTTGGCGATGGTAGCCCGGCCGACAACGAAGCCGCCGAACGCTTTATCAAGCGCTTTGCTGACCTCTACGTCACCGACTGGCTGAGCGACGACGCAGCCAAACCGCTGCTGGCCACGCCGCCCCACTACAAGGCGAGCCTGACCACCGACAGCGGCGATGTGCACTACGCCTTCTACCGCGACGGCGCCAACACCTACCTCAAGAGCAGTCAGCACCCGGCCCTGTTTGCCATGGCTACCTTTGTCGCCGAACCGATCTGGAACACCAGCATCGACAGCCTCAAGCCCAAGCCAGCCGCTGATGTCGGCCCGCAGCCGGCCGCCACCGATGGCGCAGCCCCGGTTGAGGGTGCAGCTACCGAGGTGCCGGCAGCCGGTGACGCGGCAACCAGCGCAGCGGCCGACGACAGCATGCCGACGGTGGAAGAGGTTAGCAGTGGTGACAGCCCGGCACAGGTTGATGCCCTCGACAGCATCAACAGCGCCGGCGAACTGCCCGGGGCACTTCAGGCTGACGAGATGGAACCGGTCAACACCCAACCGGTAGACCCGCCAGCAGGTGCCACCCGCCGCTAAGTGGCCCCGTCGCCAGACCACAGCAGGCCCGCAATTGCGGGCCTTTTTTTGGTAACAGCACCGACCAGTGGTGAATACGCCGTTGGCAGGTTGACGCCCCGTTGCCGGACAGCTAAACCTTGTCGATCTTGGTAACCACGGACCCGGTCAGCACCAACAGGCAGGGACATGCTTTACGACAGCGACCCCACCCGTCCCGAGCAGGACGAACTGCCCAGCGCAGGCGCTGGCACCCAGCTGTGGCAACAGCCAGCATTCGAGATCCTGCTGCTGGTCGCCCTGCTGTTTGGCGCTATCGCCAGCCTGCATTGCCACTCACTGCTGCCCTTGGCCCTCAGCCTGCTGCTGATGCTGGTGGCCAGCCGCCAGCGCCGGAGCCGCCACATCAGCACCACCCGCCTTTGGCCCAGCCGCACCATCCCACCCCGTCGCTGCGTGCCAGCCGCAAGCCACCAGCGCCCCCTGAGCATGGCTCAACCACCCACCACACCCGGCAAGCCCAGCCGCCGCCCCTGATGCCCGCCTAATACTGCCCACTTCTCACTTGTGACTTGTGGCTTGTGGCTAGTGGCTTGTGGCTTGTGGCTTGTGGCTTGTGGCTTCCCACTTTCCCTCTCGTATCTCGTATCTCGTATCTCGTATCTCGTATCTCGTATCTCGTATCTCGTATCTCGTATCTCGTATCTCGTATCTCGTCCCTGAGATTGCCGCTGCGCGGCGCAGATGCGGCTGCGCCGCAGCTGAGCGAGGTTACCCACCTCGCGCTGGGGCAGAGGGGCGTATCGCCACGCCCCTCTGCACACCCGGGCGCCCGGTAGAGCGCCAGCATCAGGCTCTGGCGGTTAGTCCGTGCTGCTTGGCGGTCGCTACAAAGTCACTTCCCTGTGCCTTAGTAGCTCTCGCGGCCATCCGGGCCGCTCGCCCGCCAATCAGCCCGCAGGCCGAATGGGCTGCTCGGTGATCTCGCTGACGCTCAAACGGGGTGAAAGACAGCAGAACCGCGCTGGCTCTTGCTTGTGCCTTTTGCCTTCTACCTCGTATCTCGTATCTCGTATCTCGTATCTCGTATCTCGTATCTCGTATCTCGTATCTCGTATCTCGTATCTCGTATCTCGTATCTCGTACCTGAGATTGCCGCTGCGCGGCGGTCGCCAAGGCACATCGCATCGCAATTTGATAAGAGCGCCGACTGGCCGGCGCTGGCCAGGTAAGGGCCGGACCCGCCCGGCCCTTACCAATCCCGGCGGTCCCCGAGATCACCACCATCAATAACTGTATGTTGTTCTGCCGGGCTACGGGGTCGCAAATATGGGCTGTCCTGCCCAGATTTGCTTTCGCTGGCATCCCTGCCAGCTCAACCCCTTCGCCCAGCCGGCCGTGCGTTGGCTGGCGTGTGCGCGGGTGGTGATCAAGGGGCGGAGCGAGAATCGGCCGCCGCGCATGGTCGCCCTGGCTTCCCACCTGTTTGAGCAGCGCCCAGATCACCCTGCTGCCAGCACCGGCCTTGGTGCGGCTGGCAGGTCGAGACAACAGGATGTTGACGAGAGCGAGCCCGGTACAAGGATGTACCGTCGAGCGGCCTGACAGCAGCACCGGAACGGGCCACAGCTCTTGATAGCGCGGCTCTATCGGGCCTGCTGGAGGTGAAGGAGGAGGGTCAGGCCACCTTCCTCTTGCTCGTCGTGCGGGCACGAAAGCCCGCCTCCGGCGCCGCAGGCATAACGCGCACTCAGTGGCATCTGCAGCGGCGCAAGCGCTCAAACGGGTGAGCAATACGACACTGCCGTTAACGCGTTTGGACTCCACCGGACGGGCGTGTGTGCGGGTGGTGATCCAGGGGTGGAGCGAGAGTCGGCGGGCGCGAAAGCCCACCTCCGGCGCCGCAGGCGCAACGGCCACGCAGTGGCATCTGCAACGGGGCAATCCGTAATTTGTACTTGGCTGAACGCGCAACAGCCGATAAATTAGTCAGCGCTCAGGACGAGCAGCCGCAAGGAATGGACGCCGATGCACTTTGCCGAACGCCGCCAACTGACGTGGCCTTACAACATGGCCACCATGCGCCAGCGTGGCTATCTGCTGGAACTGGCCCCGTTATTCCAGTCATGGTTCATCTGCTTCTTCGATGACCGCCAGCGCTTCCCAAATCTGAGCTACCACACCCTAGAGCGCAACGCCCGCGATTATTACTGGAGTCTCGACCTGCTCCGCCGCGTCCACAGCCCGGCCAACCAGTGGGTCGCCCTCGGCCCCTTCCAG
>JAFOOX010000010.1 GCA_017425245.1 Gammaproteobacteria bacterium | reverse complement strand
CGTTCGTGGTGAGCCTGTCGAACCCGCTCATGCCGAGTCTGCTTCACCCGTTCGTGGTGAGCCTGTCGAACCCGCTCATGCCGAGTCTGCTTCACCCGTTCGTGGTGAGCCTGTCGAACCCGCTCATGCCGAGTCTACTTCACCCGTTCGTGGTGAGCCTGTCGAACCACGGGGAAACCATAATGACTGACCTGATCACCCAGCACCTGGACCTGTGGGCCAGCGCCATCAAGCGCAAATCCAGCGCCGGGCGCGGCTCATCCAGCAAGGTCGAGCTTTACGGCATCAAGAAACTGCGCGAGCTGATTCTGGAGCTGGCCGTGCGCGGCCTGCTGGTGCCGCAAGATCCGAATGATGAGCCGGCGAGTGAGTTGCTGAAAAAGATTGCGGCGGAAAAGGCTAGGCTGTTCAAAGAGGGCAAGATCAAAAAGGAAAAGGCGCTGCCGGCCATCACGGAAGAAGAGAAGCCTTTTGAAATACCGCAAGGATGGCTATGGGTTCGGCTTTCAAGCCTGTGTGAGCTGGAGAATGGCGACCGAAGTAAAAATTACCCAAATAAGTCTCTATTGGTCGATTCTGGCATTCCTTTTGTTAATGCTGGGCACCTGCAAGATGGACGAGTTAACACAGCGGAGATGACGTTTATATCCGAGGAGCGGTTCAATCTGCTTAGTGGCGGAAAGTTCTCTGACGGCGACATCCTATTTTGCCTTCGCGGATCTCTTGGAAAATCCGCGATTGTCGAAGGTTTGCCCTGTGGAGCCATTGCCTCTTCTCTTGTGATAGTTAGGCTGATTGGAGAATTAGATCGGCTCTATTTTCATAACTTCTTCGACAGCCCTCTCTCTTACAAGCAAATCCAAAAATATGACAATGGAACTGCACAACCAAACCTGTCAGCAGCAGACCTTGCCAAGTTTATTATTCCAGTCCCTCCCCTCCCCGAACAACACCGCATCGTCGCCAAAGTCGATGAACTGATGGCGCTGTGCGACCAACTGGAGCAACAGAGCGACGCCAGCCTTGCCGCCCATCAGACGCTGGTGGCAACCCTGCTAAACGCGCTGACCAGCGCCGCCGCTCGCCCTGAGCCTGTCGAAGGGCAATCCCAAACCCCCGTTCGCCCTGAGCCTGTCGAAGGGGGTACTGCGCTAGTTCGGCAAGCTCACCACTCAGCACAAACGGCGTTTGATGAGGCATGGCAACGCATCGCCGAGCACTTCGACACCCTGTTCACCACCGAAGAGAGCATTGACCAGCTCAAGCAGACCATCCTGCAACTGGCGGTAATGGGCAAACTCGTCCCCCAAGACCCCAACGACGAACCCGCCAGCGAACTGCTCAAGAAGATCGCCGCCGAGAAAGCGAGGCTGGTGAAGGAAGGGAAGATTAAAAAGGAAAAACCGCTGCCGCCGATTGCGGAAGAGAAAATGCCGTTTGCATTGCCGGAGGGGTGGGAGTGGTCTCGAATAGGTATTATCGCATCTAGCACTGATTATGGCCTTTCAGAGAAGACTTTCGAGATCGCTACAGGCATACCCGTTTTAAAAATGGGTGACATTCAGGATGGCAAAGTAATTCTTGGCGGTCAAAAAAGACTGGCACAGTCGGTAAATGACTTGCCGTATTTATTTCTAAAGTCTGGCGATCTTCTGTACAACAGAACAAACAGTGCCGAGCTCGTTGGTAAAACCGGAATCTATCAAGGGCCTGATAACGAATACACATTTGCCTCCTACCTTATTAGGATTCGTTGTATTGATAACATGTTCTCCTCGCACTACCTAAATGTAGCAATGAATTCTCCTATATTTAGAGAAACTGAGATTGTTCCTTACTTGATACAGCAGTGCGGGCAAGCAAATGTGAATGGTTCGATTATGAAAAATATGCGTTTTTCTACTCCGCCCCTCGCCGAACAACACCGCATCGTCGCCAAAGTCGATAAGCTAATGGCGCTGTGCGACCAGCTCAAGGCCGGCCTAAGCGCCGCCCAGACCACCCAACTGCAACTGGCCGATGCCATGACTGAGCAGGCGCTGGCATGATCTGGCACGCCCGCTATCATCGAGCCGCAGATGTACCATGCCCGGCTGGCAACAGGCCAAGGAGCACCCCATGTTGAAAGAACTCAGGCTGAGCCATTGGAAGAGCTTTGATCAGGCCACCCTGTACATTGACTCGCTGATCATCCTGATCGGCACCAATGCCAGCGGCAAATCCAACACGCTGGATGCGCTGCAGTTCCTGCAACGGGTTGCCTCCGGCGTCAGTATCTTTCAGGCGATTAATGGTGATGTGAACCTGCCACAGATCCGTGGCGGCATGGAGTGGGTCTGCCGCAAGCCGGCCCGAGAGTTCACCCTGACCCTGACACTGGGGGGTGAAACCGAACAGCAGGATTACCGCTACTCGCTGAGTGTGCAGGTTAATGGTGCCAAGGCGGAGGTAAGCGGCGAAGAGCTGGTTTTGCTCAAATATGGCTCACGCAGCCAAACCGCCAAAGAGAGCCGACTCTTTTACACCCAACCACAAGAGGCCAATACCCCCGGCATCCCGGCCTATTTTTCAACTGGCACCAAGGGACCAGGCAGGCGGATTGATGTCAGCCGCTCACACTGCGTGCTGGCACAGGCCGATGCGCTCAATCTGCGCAAAGAGGTGCAAGAGGGGGTAAAGCGCGTACTCAGTTGCCTGCAGCAAATCTTTGTATTCGACCCCATCCCCAGCCACATGCGCGATTACAAGCCCTTTTCTGACCAACTGCAGGCGGATGGCTCCAACATCGCCGGGGTATTGGCCGCGCTCGCACCAGAGCGCAAAGTGGAAGTCGAAGCCACCCTCACCAGCTACCTCAAGGCGCTGCCAGAGCGGGATATTCAGCGCGTATGGACTGAGCCAGTCGGTAAGTTCCAGACCGACGCCATGCTCTATTGCCAAGAGGGATGGATGGGTTATCAGGATGGCGAAACAGATTCTGCTGCCCATACCGTTGATGCGCGCGGCATGTCGGATGGCACCCTGCGCTATCTGGCCATTGTTACCGCCATGCTGACCCGCCAACCCGGCAGCCTGCTGGTGATCGAAGAGGTGGACAACGGGCTGCACCCATCCCGTGCCACGGTGCTGGTAGAGATGTTACGCACCCTGGGCAAGGAGCGCGGCATCGATGTGGTGATCACCACCCACAACCCGGCATTGCTGGATGCGGCTGGGGCCGCCATGGTGCCCTTCATCACCGTTGTTCACCGAGATAACACCACCGGGGCCAGCCTGCTGACCCTGCTGGAAGACATTCAGCAGCTGCCTAAGTTGATGGCGGCAGGCTCTTTGGGGCGGCTCTCCTCCGAAGGGCGGATCGAAGCAGCGCTGAAGCAGGAGAGCCCCCAATGAAGAAGGTGCTGATTGTGGACACCAGCATCCTTTGCGTCTGGCTGAACGTGCCCGGCATGGATGACTGTGGCCCCAACCACGATAAATGGGATCAGCAGCGGGTTACGGCCAAGATCAACGAAGAGCAGCAGGCTGACACCACCTTCGTGTTGCCCTTGGCCAGCATTATCGAAACCGGGAACCACATTGCCCAAGCAGGCCACAGCCGCCTTGAGCGCGGCCAGGCGTTGGCAGAATTGATGCGCAAGAGCGCCAATGAGCAAACGCCTTGGGCAGCGTTTTCGGAACAATCAACGCTGTGGTCGCAGGAGAAACTGCTCGAACTCGCCAATAGCTGGCCGGCACTGGCGGCACAAAAACTGTCGCTGGGCGATGCCACGATCAAGGATGTAGCCGACTACTACGCCCAAATGGGTTGCCGGGTCGAAATTCTAACCGGCGATTCCGGACTGAAAGCTTATGAGCCACCGCCCCCGGCCGAGATCCCACGCCGCCGCCAACGCCAATGACAGCCCGGCCAGCAAAAGCACCGGGCCATAAACACGGCCTGCGCGTAGCGACAGAGGTTAGAGCCGGAGCGGTTCCGCGTACCGTTCACCCCCTTGATCACCACCCGCACAGCGCTGACCAACGAGCGGCCAGCCGGGCGAAGGGGTTGAGTCGCCTGGACGGCGACGAAAGCCACTATGGGCCATGGATGGCGCATTGTGGCGACCCCGTAGCCCGGCAGAACTTTCGTCAGTAATAGCTGGTGGTGAGCTTGGGGGCGCCCGGGAGTGCAGAGGGGCGTGGCGCTACGCCCCTTAAGCCCCTGCGCGAGGTGGGAAACCTCGCTTTGCCGCGCCGCAGGCGCATCTTCAGCCGCGTAGCGGCATCCAAACCCAGGCAGCGCCGGCCAGTCGACGCTCTTATCAAATCGCCACGCGATTTGTCTTAAGGCCCATTCACCGTGCAACGGAGGCTAAGGCCTGCTCGTCACGCAGGGGCGAAACCCTGCGCGCGGCCGGCGCAGCCGCAGTTCCGCGCAGCAGCCGCATCTGCCGCCACGCAGTGGCATCCAAGCCCCATTACTCTGGATACAACTGCTCCATCACTGCCATGCCATCAAATGGCTGGAGAAACTCGGCCATGGTGGTCAGCTGGTTGCGGGCGGCAGCGGGCAGCGCTTGATACTGCAGGCGGCGCTCAACGGCGGACGCTGAGATCAACAGCGCCTCTTGCTGCGCGACTGTTGCCAGCACTGCGCTGTCAGCGGCGGCCTGACGTAACTCGGCGTGAAGCAGCAACAGTTCACCCAGTTCGGGTTGCAGGCAGCGGTTCATCGCCTGCTCGTAAGCAAGGTCAAGAAACACCATGACCTGCGCTTTGGGCAGCTGCCGCAGGCGATCCAGGCTCGGCTGGGCCAGCGGCGGCTGAGCATCACGCTGCTGGCGGCAGACCTCTATTTTGCTGCCGACAGCCGCAAATGCCTGATTGAGCAGATCCAGCGGCGCCGCAGTAACGGCATGGCAGCCCAGACCCAAAAGAGCGATCAGAATCCATTTTCTCATGACATCGGCACCTTGCATCCTTGGTAACACCGCTTTGGCCGCCAAGGCTAACACCGTCGGCCGGAGCCATCAGCCACAGTCCTGCACAGCGAGATGCCAGTCTCAATCCAACCCCGTTTGAGCAGCGCCGCGCTCACCCTCCAGCCGCCACGGCATCGGTGTTGATGGCAGGTCGAGGCAACAGGAAGTTGCCGAGAGCGAGCCCGGCACAGGGATGTGCCGTCGAGCGGCCTGCTAGCCGCACCGGAACAGGCCACAGATCCAGATAGCGCTGCTCTACCGGGCCTGCTGGAGGTGCAGGAGGAGGGTCAGGCCACCCTCCTCCTGCTCGTCGTGTGGGCGCGAAAGCCCACTCCGGGCGCCGCAGGCGAATCTGCCGCGTAGCGACAAAAACCACCGCCTGCGCAGCAGGCCAGCTCGCCAACGCAGTTGGCATTCCAAACCCAAATCCCCCCAGCCCCCTCTGCCCCAGCGCGAGGTGGGAAACCTCGCTTTGCCGCGCCGCAGGCGCATCTTCAGCCGCATAGCGGCATCCAAACCCGCGCAGCGGCGGTCTGGGGCCTGCTCGTCACGCAGGGGCGCAACCCTGCGTTCGGCCGGCGCCGCCGCATTCAAAAACCCACAAGGCCATCCGCAGATTGCCGCCCCCTTACACCAAGTGCTAGGCTAGCAGCCGCAAATTTAGCGGTTGGCCCTGACTGGCCAGCTGTCATTGCGTGGCGATCAGGATGCGTTCGCCACCTAAGCTCAACACCATCAAGGACGAACAGCATGAGCAACAGCAAGCCCCTCAAGCCGCGCCTGATTCAGGCGATCTGCCCCCATTGCCGCCGCACCTGCCCGCTTGACCGCAAAATCAGCGCACAGGCGTTGTCCGGGGAGACTCTCGCCTGTCCCGCCTGCCGCAAACCGATGAGACTGGACGACGCGGCTTTCAGTAATAAGCTGACCACCCGCAGCCTAAGTTCGATCAAAGCACTGGGAGGCACCTGCTTGGCACTCCTCATTCCCATAATCCTGTTCGTGCGAGAGGCAACCATTATTCGTTTTGCTGGTTATTTCTTTGCCATGGTGATCCTGTGGGGCAGTGCTTCACTCACTCGCTTCCTGCTCAAGTTGAAACCGCCGGCGATCAAATTTGCCATCCCTCCCACCAGCAACGATTGATCGCCCGGCTCACGGCGGCATTAGCCGGGCGGTTGACCTTTAGCGGGCGGCTGTCGTCGTTGGTAGCGGCCCCAACTGAAAGGAGGGCAAGCAATTACAGTCCTGAGTCTGGTCTACTGCGCCTTGGCAGTGGTGACGCTCTATACCCTGTTTCACTCGATAGTGAGAGTGCGCCGAGGCTTTACCTATACCGTTGAGCGCTTCGGCCAGTATTGCCGCACTCTAGAGCCCGGTTTTCACCTGATCGTGCCTTTCGTAGAGCAGATAGGACGGCGCATCAACATGATGGAAACGATGCTGGATATTCCGCCGCTGGAAGTGCTCTGCGCTGACAATGCCAAAGTCGAAGTCGATGCTGATTGCTGCTTTTTAGTGACCAATCCCGTCAAAGCCAGCTATGAGATTAACGACATCTCTTACGCCCTGCGCATTCTGGCGATGACCAACATCCGAACCGTGGTCGGCTTAATGGAGCTGGACAAAATGCTGTCGGCCCGTGACGACATCAACACCCTCCTGTTCGCGGTGGTCAGTCGTGCTGCCGAGCCTTGGGGGATCAAGGTTACCCGGATTGAACTCAGAAATATCACTCCGTTGACCGCTGCGAAAACGACGGTGCGCCAACAGCACGCTAACACCGGCCCAGCCACATCGCCGTAGGCGCAGCTGGCGAGTGGCGAGTGGCGAGTGAGGTTAGTGCCGTAGCCATTCCGCGTAGCGTTCACCCCCTTGCTCACCACCCGCACCGCGCTGGCCAACGCATGGCTGGCCGGGTGGAGGGGGCAGCCCCCCTCCATCTGCCGCCGTGCAGCGAACGCCGATCATCAAGCGCTGGTGGCCGTAGCTACATACATGCTTACCAAGCCGGTCTCGCCGCCACCGCTAAGGCCGAGGCACACTGGCCGTTGATGCTGCACGACAGACAATAAGCCGCATGTCCTGTTGACCATGGCCATCCTTGAGCGGTGCGCGGTCTCGCCCGCGGCCGGCGCACCGTGGTGACGAAGGTGAACACGGCCGCAATGCGGCGTTTAAACTTCTCTCATGTTGGAGGACGCTGACATGCCCAACAACGAAAAATGGTCCATCACCAGCCCCCATGCCCAGCCCTCGGCAGAGGTGCTGCGGGCGTTGCAGGCCAGTGCCGATGGTTTGTCGGCCACCGAGGCGGACAGCCGCCTGCAAACGGTCGGCCTCAACCGTCTACCCGATGCGGCCAAGGAAGGGTTGCTCAAGCGCTTCTTCAAGCACTTTCACGACCTGCTGATCTACATCCTGATCGGCGCGGCGCTGGCAACGGCCGTGCTCGGTCACTGGATTGATACCGGCGTGATCCTGGCGGTGGTGGTGGTCAACGCGGTTATCGGCTTTATCCAGGAGGGCAAGGCCGAACAGGCGCTGGAAGGGATCCGCAAGATGCTCTCGACCCATGCCCACGCGCGTCGCGACGGGCGCTGGAGCGAGATCACCGCTGAGTCATTGGTGCCCGGCGACATCGTGCGGCTGAAGTCGGGTGACCGGGTGCCGGCCGATTTGCGGCTGATTGAGGCCACCGAATTGCGCATTGAAGAATCGGCGCTGACCGGTGAATCGGTTCCCGGTGAAAAGAACACCGATCCGGTGGCGGCGGACGCTGGTGTCGGCGACCGCCATGGCATGGCCTATTCCGGCACCATGGTGGCCGCCGGGCGCGGTGTCGGCGTGGTGTGCGCCACTGGCGCGGCGACGGAGATTGGCCGTATCAGCACCATGGTCGGCGAGGTGGAGACGCTGGCCACCCCGCTTACCCGCCAGATGACCCGCTTCGGCAAGGTGCTGTCGGTGGTGATCGTCGGTCTGGCGGCGCTGATGTTCGCCATCGGCTGGCTGTTGCACGACTTCAGCCTCAATGAGCTGTTCCTGTCGGCTATCGGCTTTGCCGTTGCCGCTATCCCCGAAGGGCTGCCGGCCATTCTCACCATTACCCTGGCCCTGGGTGTCCAGCGCATGGCAGGGCGCAACGCCATCACCCGCCGGCTCAACGCGGTGGAGACCTTGGGCTCGGTGACCGTGATCTGCTCCGACAAGACTGGCACCCTGACCAAAAACGAAATGACCGTGCGCCATGCGGTCACCCGCGCGGGTCACTACGACGTCGCTGGCACCGGCTATGCCCCGGACGGGGGGATCACCTGCGGCGACGCAGCGATCTCGCTGGACGAGCACCTGGATCTGCATCAGCTCATTGAGGTGCTGGCAGTCGCCAACGACAGCCGTGTCAGCGAGGAGGACGGGAGGTGGCAGCTCATCGGCGAGCCGACCGAAGGCGCTCTGTGTACGCTGGCGATCAAGAGCGGGTTCGACAGCCAGGGCTACGAGCGTGTTGCCACCATTCCGTTCGAATCGGAAAACAAATTCATGGCCACGCTGGAGAGATTACCCGGCGGCGGCACACGGGTCCTGATGAAGGGTGCGCCGGATCGCATATTGGAACGCTGTGAGCGGCAACGCGGCGCCGACGGCCGGTGCGAACCGCTCGACAGCGCTTTCTGGGAACAGCAGATCGAGGCGCTGAGCGGCAGCGGGCTGCGTGTGCTGGCCGCCGCTGCACGCGACGTGGACGATAGCAAAGGGCAGCTGACGCTCAATGACGTGAGTGAAGAGCTGGTGTTCCTCGGGCTGGTGGGCATTATCGATCCACCGCGACCGGAGGCGATCGCGGCGATTCGGGCCTGCCACACGGCTGGCATCCGGGTGAAGATGATCACCGGTGACCATGCCGGCACCGCCAAAGCCATTGGCCGTGAGATGGGTATCGGCGACGGCAACCATGCCACCACCGGCGCGGAGATTGAGGCCGCCAGCGACGACGAACTGCAACGCATTGCCCACGATCACGACGTCTTTGCCCGAACCAGCCCCGAACACAAGCTGCGTCTGGTCAAGGCCCTGCAGGCGCGCGGCGAGGTGGTGGCGATGACCGGCGACGGGGTGAACGATGCACCGGCCCTCAAGCGTGCCGATGTGGGGGTGGCGATGGGCGTCAAGGGCACCGAGGCAACCAAGGAGGCGTCCGACATCGTGCTGGCCGACGACAATTTCAGCTCCATCGAACGCGCCGTCGAAGAAGGCCGCACCATCTATGACAACCTGAAGAAGGCGATCCTGTTCATTCTGCCCACCAATGGCGCCCAGGGGCTGGTCATCCTGACCGCTGTGGTCTTTGGTCTGGTGTTGCCGCTCACCCCCGTACAGATCCTGTGGGTCAACATGGTGGTTGCCGTCACCCTCGCCCTGGCGCTGGCCTTTGAGCCCGCCGAGCCTGGCGTCATGAGTCGACCACCGCGGGATCCGAATGCCGCCATTCTTGACCGCGCTTTCCTCTGGCGCGTCACGTTCGTGTCGCTGCTCATCGGCGGCGCAACCCTCGCCATGTTTGAGGTGGAGCTGGCCCTCGACATGCCGTTGGACGCAGCGCGGACCATGGCCGTGAACACCCTGGTATTCGGTCAGGCGTTCTATCTGTTCAATTGTCGCTTCCTGAATGCCTCGAGCCTGCGCCTGGGGCTGCTGTTCAGTAACCCGGTTGCCTGGCTGGCGGCAGGGGCGCTAGTTGCGCTGCAGCTGCTGTTTGTCTATGCGCCTTTCATGCATCACTGGTTTGGTACTGCGCCGCTGGAGATCCGCCACTGGCTGGTACCCTTTAGCATCGGTGTGGCAGTGTTCCTGCTGGTTGAAGCAGAGAAGGCCGTGCAGCGCCGTTACCTACACGCACCACGGCCCTAGCGACCAGTGCACGGATGCACGGATGCACGGATGCACGGATGCACGGATGCACGGATGCACGGATGCACGGATGCACGGATGCACGGATGATGTTGGGCAGGGTGTCGCGCCACTAACGCGCAAATATTGGGCCTATGTCATGTCGGGCTACGGTTGTCGATGGCGGTGATCGTGGAGTGGCTGAAGACACCCCAAGGACATATATGGACGCCCCGTACGTTGCAAGGCCTGAGCTGAACGGTTTGCGGACATATATCCGGCGTCTTGATGGTGGCCTGTGGCCACCGCGCCATGATGTGTTCCGCGCCAACCCCAAGGACAGCCACCCCAACCAAACCCCAAGGACAGCCACCCCAAAACCTTGGCCGCAAGCCTACCCCATACTCAACGCTTAGAAGCAAGCCCCAAGCCCCAAGGACAGCCACCCCAAAACCTTGGCCGCAAGTCTACCCCACACTCAACGCTTAGAAGTGCGACTGGTCTTCAAAATCCAGCGGAACACGCGCTGTCCTGCGCTGTTTCAGCAGCTGAGTTGGTGCGCTTCAAGGCCGT
>JAFOOX010000001.1 GCA_017425245.1 Gammaproteobacteria bacterium | reverse complement strand
TTATTACTCATTACTGCCGACCATGCGTGAAAGCGAAGCCCGACCACTCATGGAAAAATTCGCCTATTACCTCAAACAGCACCGATTATTCACCCGAACTCTGGGTATTATTTGAGCGGAAAAATGAGGGGATCAGTAAGGTTCTGGCCCGAGGATCTGGCGCTGGTGTTCAATTTTGAGCCGGTGGAAAAAGCCGACGAAGGTCCGGTGCGCGATGCCGCACTGGGCTTTCCGGTGGCTTGGCAGACCAAATTCGGCCACAACGCCCGGCTGGTGATCGTGACCGATCTGAAACGCGGTGACGACGGCTGGAAGAGCCTGAGCGAACAACCAACACTGCGCTACCGGCTGGAAGAACCAGGCGCCACCACCTCGCCCTGACCCCACATAAGGCGATCGCTTCGGCCTTCATCTCAGTCCTGCGCTCACCACTAAAACGAGCGCAGGGCCGATGAGCGCCCTCACCTTTGCCGCACTTGTGCGCAAAGACCTGAACAAACTCAAATTTCACAGGTTATTAATGGGTTAGGATGCACATCGTACTCGCAGTTCCATCACGGAGAGACACTATGTTCAATAGCTTGCCCCTCATCATCGCCGCCTTGCTGGCCACCTCAACAGCCACTGCCGCTGACCGCCAAGACTCCAGCTACATCGGCCTGCAGGCCAACCAGCTGGATCTCGATTTCGGCCAGGAAGCAACCGTCAGCATGCTCACCGCATCCATGGGCTACCGCTTCAACCCCTATATCGCGCTGGAAGTTCGGGGCGGTTTGGGCAGCCTGGATAGCGATGATCTTGACTCAGATAACGTCAATGATTTCTTGGGCGGCCCGGGGTTAAACAGCGAGCTTTCCCTCAACTGGCTGGTGGGTGGCTATGCCGTGGCAACCCTGCCCCTGGGCCCCGTTGACCTCTACAGCTATGCCGGCTGGAGCAAGGCCGAAGCCAAGCTTGAAGTGGAAGATCTGTTCAGTGTCACCGACTCTGACGCCGGCCCCGGCTATGGCCTGGGCGTCGGCTTCCGCGCCACCGACAACCTGCGTCTGGGTGCAGAATATGGCCGGCTACTCGCTGGTAGCGACCTAGACCTCGACGCCATCACCATGCGCCTCGACTGGTTCTTCTAAACCCGTCGAAATCTGCAGGGGCTGCCGCTAACGCAGCCCTGCCCCTTCGCTTGGCAAGCGCGCTATCATCCAGCCACCGTTTTTTCGTTGCGACCACACGATGAGCAAATTCCCGTTCCCGCCAAAGACCTTCGCCGCCCTTGCCATCTTGCGCAGTTTTCTACCTACCCTGATCCGGGCTGAGCTGGTGCGGGCCAGCGGCACGCGCCGTCGTTTGTCGCTGATCTGCGATCTACCGGAGAGGGCACTGCGCATCGGCGGTCCCACCCGCAAAACCATCAGCCCGCTGACACCGGCAGAGCTGCTGCCGACGGTACTGAGCATGGTGCAGTGGCTGCAGCAGCAGATGCCAGAGCGCGATACGACGCTGAGTGTTGAGATGCACCAGGCCATTGCCGATTTCGCCGCATCGCCCACAGCCAAGCACCTGCCCTTTCGCGCCAAGAACCCCCAGCACCGCGCCACCAGCCCGGCCACCGAGTTGTCAAAAGCCCTGCCCCAAGGCTTTCGCGCCAGCCTGCGTAAACGCCAAAACCGCAAGAACCGGCTGATGATCGAAGCGAGCGTGCCCCTCTACCACCCTCAGCGCAGCCAGCACCGGCGCTTTACCGCCATCGTCAAGCGCCCGACCGAACTGCACGAGGTGGTCACCCGCCTGCAACAGCGACTAGCCCAACTCAATCCACCGGTACAGCGAGCATGGACCGATGAGAGCAGACGCGAGTTCGCTGCCATCACCACCGGCCTCAAGCTGCTCAAACTGCCGTGGGTGAAGTAGTCATTTTTTGACTGCCGCCACAAAAAGTCAGACTTCTAAAACGGTGCAAAACGACGTGTTGGCATGGCAGCAGTGAATTAGACAGCGGCGATCTATTCGGCGATGGACTCAAGATCCTGCTCGGCCAGCGGCGTGAACAGCAAAGGCATCAGCGGATCTGAGTGGTGAGCTTGGCTTCGATGCGGTCAAACACGGCATCGGCTGACTTGGGCTCACCACTGGCACGACCGGCCGCGATCTCGGCGCGCAGGGCCTCAAGCTCCAGCTGGCGACGCTGTTCGCTCTCCTCCAACAGGCGCAGACCGGCACGAACCACTTCACTGACGTTATTGAAGCGCCCCGTCTGCAGCTGATCGCGGATGAACCCTTCGAAGTGACTGCCCAAAGCAACGCTGGTCGGCATGTTCCAATGCTCCACTAACTACTAATAACTGTTATTCAGCCCGCACGGGGGATGGCGTCAAGCGCTGAGCTGTACGCCCAGCGCTGGTAGCGGTTGGGCGATGGTGTTGCCGCTGCGCGGCAGGCATTGGATGGCAAATCGCGTCGCGATTTGATAAGAGCGCCGACTGGCCGGCGCTTGCCAGGTGCTAGATGCCGCTGCGCGGCGGCAATGCCACTGCGTCGCCGCAAGATGCGAGGCTACCCGCCTCGCGCTGGGGCAAAGGGCGGTCTCGCCACCGCCCTTTGCAATCCCGGGCGCCCCGGTAGAGCAGCGCTGTAAGCGCATGTGGCTTGTTCCGGCGCTGCTATCAGGCCGCTCGACAGTGCATCCATGCACTGGGCTCGCTCTCGGCAACTTCCTGTTGCCTCGACCTGACAGCACCACCACGGCTGGTGCCAACTGCAATGTGGGTATTGGCGTTGCTCAAACGGGGTTGGGAATATAGCGCTGCGGCTAATTGTGGGGTGAATGACCCCGATCATCACCGGACCTGAGTGGTGAGCTTGGCTTCGATGCGGTCAAACACAGCATCGGCTGACTTGGGCTCACCACTGGCACGACCGGCCGCGATCTCGGCACGTAGGGCCTCAAGCTCCAGCTGGCTACGCTGTTCGCTCTCCTCCAACAGGCGCAGGCCGGCACGAACCACTTCACTGACGTTATTGAAGCGCCCCGTCTGCAACTGTTCGCGAATGAACCCTTCGAAATGACTGCCTAAGGCAACGCTGGTCGGCATGTCCAAAGCTCCACTAACTACTAATAACTGTTATTCAGCCCGCACGGGGGATGGCGTCAAGCGCTGAGCTGCACGCCCAGCGCTGGTAGCGGTTGGGCGATGGTGTTGCCGCTGCGCGGCAGGCATTGGATGGCAAATCACGTGGCGATTTGGGTAAGAGCGCCGACTGGCCGGCGCTTGCCAGGTGCTAGATGCCGCTGCGCGGCGGCAATGCCACTGCGTCGCCGCAAGATGCGAGGCTACCCGCCTCGCGCTGGGATCAGTAGATGCGGCGGCGCCGCAGGCAGTGAGACAAATCGCGTGGCGATTTGATAAGAGCGCCGACTGGCCGGCGCTGGCCAGGCAAGGGCCGGACCCGCCCGGCCCTTGCCAATCCCGGCGGCCCGATAGAGCGCCAAGGTCAGGCGCTGGCGGTTGTTCCGCTCTGGTTTGCGGTCGCCACAAAGTCACGTCCCTGTGCCTTAGTGGCTCTCGCGGCCATCCAGGCCGCTCGCCCGCAACCCAGCGCGCAGGCCGTAGTTACGGCAAGGTGGTTGGGTTGGCGCTCAAACGGGGGTAAGACATGCTGTGCTTACGGCGGTGGGGAGAGGTTGGCGATTGGCGTAGCGTAGAATACAGTGACGTGGTTCGGCTGATCATCACCTGAAATGAGGAGGCCGGATAATCACTCACGCAGGGAGGCAAAAGAGTGAAACCCTTGATTAGCATTTCGATGGTTGCCATCGCTCTGGCCACATGCTCAGTTTATATCGTCAACGTTAAAGACCCCGAGATCAAAGTTGCTGCGGTGTATGACATGGCGGCATGTGATGGGTGCAACCTGATGCGGGCTATAGCAAGCACTGACGCGAAGTTAATTGACACCTACCTTACCCCGCGCGGTGCCCTAGCAGAACAAGCAGCCAATTTGGCAATAGAAAACACAACAGCCGGCGCTTGCCTTTCTGGTCAGATTTACCGTTTCAACCCACTGGCGGGGTATATCGAGTCCTACGACTATCGATTTGAGGTTACGGGGCTGCTGGATATGGCTGATTGCGCTGCAAACGCACAGACAAACAACGAAAATGCGCTGTGCCTGCTGGATCACTCCCCAGAGATATCAGACCCTAGCAAGCTGGGATGTGAAATGCCATCCATCGCTCAGCTTGAGCACCTGTTACGGAAAGGCGTCTGGATTGATGGCCGCGAATTGCACGATGACCACTCACTCACCCTGTGCACCATCACCGGCCGCGTGCAGGAAGCAGATCAACAGCATGACGTCACTATCGATTTTGGCGGTGTGGTCTATTTCAAAGATGGTCGCATTCTTGCCTGCCAAGAGAAATGCTGTGAAGGCGGCTTTGAGTTGTGTACCTTAGATGCTGGCACTGAGAATTAATGGAGAGTCAGTCTGTGGCGGCTAGCAGCATTTCCCTGTGCCTTAGTGAATCTCGCGACCATCTAGGCCGCTCGCTCGCAACCCAGCGCGCTGGCCGTGATTCCGGCAAGGTGGTTGGGTTGGCGCTCAAACGGGGTTGGGAAATGCCACGCTGACGCACACGACAAGGTGGTTATACCTGATCATTGCCGCCATTTATTTATCGGGAAAGATATTTTTCTGCATAAAAATCCTTCATTACTTTGATGACTTGCTCACGGCTGATGCCCTTGATGTTGCTTTGCACGCTCGAAACCAATGCCTCAAATTGTGGCTGCTTCATGAATTCTTCAAATTTCTTTGTCCGGTATGCTTCGAACTCTTCACCGCTCATCCTTAGATCTTCTAGCACATAGCCGCGCGCGACTCGAATCACTCTATACCGTTCATATCTGCTCCCATAGCCCATATGAACATACTCAACCATTTTTCCCTGAGGTAGGATGAGCGCGCCTGTATACCAATAAGCCAAATCACCGCCTCTGTACTTAAAGAGTTCATCGATCAGACTCAACTCAGAATATTCACCCGAGTCATTATCGCGCACCCTAATCGTGACATCCTTCAAGAGCAGTTTGTCCCTACTTATTTCCCACTTAGCGAGATAACCGCGCCAATTAGATGAGGAAATAGCGGCTTCTTTTGGTGGTGACCAGCCACGTTTCAGAAGATACTCATCCAATGGGTTAGTGTTTAGCTCAAATCGACCACCTTCGATCCAGATATAATCCGACTCTTGTGATGTAGCTTGTGAACGAGTAGCCAGGGCTAACGCATGATCAATCGTTGAGCAATCTGATCAAGAAGTGATCGAACGACAGGTCGGAGATGCGATTTTGGTTGAATTTTCGATTAAGGTCGGGCAAATGGTGGCGATCTGAACAGTAGACATCCATCCATGA
>JAFOOX010000072.1 GCA_017425245.1 Gammaproteobacteria bacterium | reverse complement strand
CGGGGGTTGTGGTTGGCAGCACCAGCGTAACCGCCACTTTTGAAGGTGTAACCAGCAGCGCGGTGCCAATCACCGTCACCGCTGCCGGCACGGTGGTGACCTGGGGGGAGGCGTCTTGGGGGGGGGATAGCAGTGCGGTGCGAGAACAGTTGACCCAGGTGCAGAGTGTTTTAGGCAATGCTTATGCTTTTGCGGCTTTGAAAAACGATGGCACGGTGGTGACCTGGGGCAATTCAGCTTGGGGCGGTAACAGCAGCGCAGTACAGGGTCAGTTGACCCAGGTGCAGAGTGTTGTAGGCAATGTTAATGCTTTTGCGGCTTTGAAAACCGGTGGCACTGTGGTGACCTGGGGCGATGGGCCCAATGGCGGAGACAGCAGTGCAGTACAGGGTCAGTTGAACCAGGTGCAAAGCATCGCGAGTACGAGTGCTGCCTTCGCTGCCCTCAAAGCCGACGGCACGGTGGTGACCTGGGGTCATTCAGCTTGGGGCGGTGACAGCAGCGCGGTACAAAGCCAACTGACTCAGGTACACACGATTGTGGGCAATGGGGCGGCCTTTGCCGCCGTTCGCACCAATGGCTCGGTGGTGACCTGGGGCGTCTCTAGCGCTGGCGGCGATAGCAGCGCGGTGCAGAGCCAACTGACTCAGGTGCAGAGTCTCGCACGCACCGTTACCGCCTTTGCCGCCCTCAAAGCCGATGGCACGGTGGTGACCTGGGGCAATGGGGCTTATGGCGGTGACAGCAGTACAGTACAAAGCCAGCTGACCCAGGTGACGAGCATCGCCGGCGCTGCAATCTCCTTTGCTGCTCTCAAAGCCGATGGCACGGTGGTGACTTGGGGGAGTGCGTCTGACGGCGGCGACAGCAGCGCGGTACACAGCCAGTTAACCGGGGTGACGAGCATTGTAGGCACTGATTGGGCTTTTGCCGCCCTCAGAGGTGATGGCACTGTGGTGACTTGGGGTGATTCAGCTTGGGGTGGTGACAGCAGCGCGGTGCAAGGCCAGTTGACTCAGGTGCATACCATTGTGGGCACGGATGGCGCCTTTGCCGCCTTGCGCACGGATGGCACGGTGGTGACCTGGGGCCGATCAGACAGGGGTGGTGACAGCATTGGGGTGCAGAGCCAGCTGGTCAGGGTGCAGCATATTGCTGGCGCTGGGTATGCTTTTGCGGCGGTGATCGGCCCGCCTTGAACAGGGTTAGGTGAGAGCCTGTGCCCTGCGGGCACAGGCTTGGTTTATTGGCGGGCGTTCGCGCCCACACGACGAGACCCATCAGGCATTGTGAGCGGCGGCGGTGCCGGCGCGCACCTCTTTGTAGCGGGCCCAGTCAAAACACTTGAGGAAGTTGATGGCGGCGTGGGCCCCTTCGCGGAACAGCGCCACCCGGTCTTTGCGGCTCATGGCAAAGTCGAGCCAGTTGAAGCGCTGGCAGGGGATCCAGGTGACCAGCTGGCGATAGTCGGGGTTGCGGTGGAGAAAGTCATAGTCGAGGCAATGGCGGGCGCTGTTGAAGATCGCCCCGAGCAGATCGACCGGGCCGTCGATGGCGCGGCGACGTTCGTCGTACTGCAGCTTGACGCCAAATGTAGGGGCGGTGGGCACCCGGCCGTGGACATGAAAGAGATCGATGGGGAAGTTGGACATCACCCCGCCATCGACCAGGGTGGCGCTCTTGGGCACGCCGCCCTTTTCGGTGGTGGCATCAAAGCCGACCTTCAGCCATGCAGCAGCGGCCTCTGGCCCTTGGGGCAGATTGCGCAACTGTAGCGGTTCAAAGAAATAGGGGATGGACATGGAAGCGCGGGCAAAGATCGCCGGGTTGACCTGCTGCGGTTTGGCGAAATAAAGCGATGCCATCTCGGGGAACACCACTTTGGTTTCGGTGGAGACATCGGCGGCCACCATCGCCAGGCGAATACCGGCCTCGGCTGCCGTTAACGGCTGGCCGCTGCGCAGCCGCAATCCCGCAGGCGTCGTGGCCTGCAGGGCATCAAGGTCCGCCAGCGTGTGCACGCCACTGCCGGCCAGCAGCCCGCTAAGCCAGTCAAGGAACGCTTTGCCGGGGTTAAGGCCAAGCCGTTCATTGAGGTTGTCGAGTACCTGGGCGCCCAAGAACGCCAGCTTGATCTTGCCGGCACCAGCGGTGAACGCCTGGATCAGGTTGCGGGCATCACTGTCGCCATCAACAAAGCTCCAGAAATCGAGCCGGGCCAGCTCCTCCAGCAGCTTGGGGCTCTTGGCGGCATCACGCGGCCCCAGCGCGGCCAGCAGCAGGGCGTTGATGGAGCCAGCCGAGGTGCCGCCGATCCCCAGAAAGCGGATGCCCATCTGCTCCATCACCCAGCTGTAACCGACCAGCGCAAGGCCGAGCATGCCGCCCCCTTCCATCACCAGATCCACATACTGGTGACCCTCGTCATCGATGATGTCGCTGTAGGTGCGCTGGGCCTGCTTGAGGGTGTCAACCTCGGCGAGCATGGCGGTGTCGCTGAGAAAGGGGCGAATGTCCATGATGCAGTCCTTCGCTAAGGTGGCGGGATGAACTGCCTGATGCATCCCGGATGAACTCAGCCTAGACCTGTGGAGCGGGGGTGGCAACGGCCGGGCTATTAGCTTTGTGAATCGCTGTAGCCGCCCTCGGCCGTTAGGCGGGTATAAGGCGGATCGCCAGCACTTTGTTCACATTCTGGGATGGCGCAGAGCTTGCCCTAGACGCGCGCGTGGGCTAACCCTGTTTCAGGGTCGCTGGAGGCGAGGCGCGTTATGCGGTGTCTGCCCCTGTCCGCCACGCTCGGCGGTTTGTTGCTTACAACCGTTGTCGCTGCAGGCGATCTACAGCCGTTACCACCTGCCGCCGCCGCCCATTGTCGCCCAGCCTTGCGTCAATCTGTCTTAACAACCCTGTGTCGCTTGCTGCGACGCCACAGCATTAACACCACCACCATCAGCCCCAGCCCGGCTCCTGCGAGCGGCCATTTCCACGGGCGCAGGCTACGCCTTAAGTCATCGCGGTACTGGCGCCACTGGCGTGGCCACACGGCGTCAAACGCGGGCTGCTGGCACTGATGGCCGAAATTGGCGGCCCAAGGCACATAGGGGCCTTCAGCCACATAGCGCTGATAAAGGCGCTCGGCGCTGGCCAGATCCTGATACTCGATCCAACCGGCAGCGTTGCATAGCACCGCCGCGAAGGCCTGACTGCGCGGTGGTAGCTCGGCAGCAGCCTGTTCGGCCAGGCTGACGGCGGTAAAACGGTAGTGATAGCGTCGGTTTGGCTCAGGCAGGTGCTGCTGCTGACGTTCCATCTCGGCGGCGTTACGCCAAGGGCCCGGGCTGAGTTGGGCGTCGCCAAGGCTGTACCAGCCACCGAGAGCGGCGTAATCCGGCGCCAACTCGCTGCCCAGCAGCTCCAGCCCCTGCTGGCGGGCGATGGTGGCGGCCTGATAGAGCGCCTGAGCACGGCCAACGGCCGTCCAGTTGTTAAGCCCCTGCTGCCGATAGTCGCCGTAGCTGGTCGCCAGCTGCTGCTGAACGGCGGTAGCGAAATAAGCGGGGGCTTCTGCCCAGCGTTCGCTGCGCAACAGCCGTCGCCCCAGCAGTTCGCGCAGCCTCACCTCTACGGGCCAGGGTTCATAGTTATCGGCGGGTAGTTTGGACTCGTCAATGGCCGCGACCCGCGCATCAACGAAGGCCTTGAGTTCATCGACGGTCAGCACGCGTTCGGCCACTTCGGCAGCGTCCTGCCAATAGCGCTCGCCGCTGCTGTAAAGCAGCTCGAAGGCCTGGATATAGTCGCCGCGCTCCAGGGCGAGAATGGCATTCTCGCCGTTGATCCGGCACTGGGGGTTGAGGGTCTCCCAGTTCCAGTTGTCATCCCGCCGCCAGCCCCACTCTTCATCACTTGGAAAGACCTTGGCGGCATGGGCGTAGGCCGCACTGGCGGTTGCCGTTTCGCCTTGCTGCAGCGCCAGCTTGGCTCTGAGCCACCAGGCCAGCCCGCTGTCGCCGGCACTTGCCAGAAAGTGGCGGGCGGCGTCATAAGCGCCGAACTGATAGCTGAGGGCCGCCAGCCGATCACTTTCGACCTGCAGCTGATCGCCGGCCACCAGCAGGCGGTTGAGCTGCTGGCGGAAGCCCGGCGGTGGTTCACCCCACGACCAGTTGACCCGCGCGAACAGGCTGGCGGTCACCAGTCGGGCGACGTTAGGCTGGGTCAGCAGCGCCTGCATCTGCGCCTCATCCAGCTGCCACAGGCGGTTAGATAGCTGCTTGAGCGAACTGTAGCCGGTGGTTGAGCCATGCAGCTGCTGGCTGGCATAGAGGGCGATGGCGTTATGCCAGTCGCCGTCGGCAAGCAGTAACCGCGCCTCTTCACCGAGGCTGGCGATGCCCAGCTCCAGCGGATCGGCAAAACCATCGATGGTCAGCTGGCGGCTGAGGCGGAAGGCGGCAATGGCCTGCTGGCGCAGCTGGGCGGCGCTCTCTGCGCTGTCGTCGGGCAAGACACCAGCGCTAAGAGCAGCCAGGGTGCGCCCCAGTGAGTAGGCCGCCCAGGTGCTGCGCAGCGGCCGTTCGGCAGGCGGCAGCGCCAGCAACTGGTTGAAGTAATCGCGGGCGCTGACCAGCTCGCCATGGCCAAAGGCGACGGCAGCGGCGGTATAGAGGCGCAGCTCGGCCGGCAGATCGCTCTTTAGTATGGTGTCGAGCTCGCCGCTGCCGAGCCGGCGCAGCTGCGCTATCAGTGCCGCCTGACTGCTGCTCAGCCCTTGGGCCTCCGCCTGCTGGCGCTGGCCGTTATCGCGCTCATTCTCGTCGTCCCAGTAGGGGCTGAGGGTGGCCTCAGTGGCTTGGCCCAGGCCAGCAATCGGCTGGCCAAGGCGGCTGACCTCAAAGGCAAAGTTGCCCTCGGGCAGCTCGCTCAGGGTTTGGCTGCGTTCATCCAGCAGTCGCAGGGGGAAATCGGGGCCACAGGCCAGCGCCGGGGTGGTGGCGATGGCCAGTTGCAGGGCCAGCAGCAGGGGGCGGCAGCGGCGATGGTGATAGCGAAGTTCAGGGTTCAAAGGTCCATCCTTGCGGGTCAAGGTGATGACAACGGGCCCAGCCCAGTGGCAGTTGCTGGCCTGCGGCCAGCTCGCCGTCAAGACGACGCTGCAGTTGCAGCTGGTCACTGCTGATCTGAGTGCGATAGTGGCGCAGGCCATCGGCCGCTGTACAGCCGCTTGCCGGCACCGTCAGGGTTGCCGGCAGCGCCAAAGGGGCGTTGCCACTGTTGCTCAGGCTAAATTCGGCCAGATTGCCCTGCTGGTTGATGGTCAGCTGCGGCTGACCGGCCAGCGGTTGGCCGCGCACTACGGCCAGCAGGGTGGCCATGGGCCAGCTGCGCCGATCATCAGCCAGCGGCAGGCGAAACCAGAGCAAGCCTGCCAGTCCGGGCGGAGGGTCGGCCTGTAGCTGGCTGACAAAATCTGCCAATAGCTGCGGCGATACTTGCAGCTCGCGGCGCGGGCCGGCGGTAGCCAGCGCCACTTCGCCCTCCACCAGCGGCGGGCCATCACCGCTATTGATGAGGGCGAGGCCATAGGCCGGCAGTGCCAGATAGTAGGGGCGGGGACTGATCTCGCCCCAGCGTTCCGCCCAGCGCGCCGCCCGCTCGCCGTCAAACAGCCCCCGCTCGGGATGATCGACGCTGTGCAGCTGCAGCACGCTGTGGTCCACGCTGGTTAGCAGCGCTGGCAGTTCGGTGCTCTCCAGCCAGCTGGGCAGGGCGGTGATTGACAGCGTCAACGCGGCGGGCAGGGCCGGGCGCAGATCACTCAATAGCTGGCGATAGGCGGGCAACTGGCTCAGCCTGCAGTCGTGGTCGATCTCCAGCCCGCTGAGGTTGACCCCCGCCTGCTGCCAGCGAGCCAGCAGCGGCAAGATGCGCTGTTGCAGTTGCTGGCGACTGACGCCGGTGAGCTGGCCATCAAGGCGGACCACGGCGACGAGCGGCCGGCCATCCGTCGCCAGCAGGGCCAGATCCGGCCTGGCTTCGGCCCAGCCGGCCTGGGGGTGATACTGCAGGGCCAGCAACCGCAGGGTGGAAAAGTCCTGACGACTGGCGGCCAGCGCCGGGCCGTGGCTGGGCCGCCATTGGCGCTGCCAAATATAGAGCTGCTGGTCGAGGGCCGGCGGCGGCTGGCAGCCGCTGACCACAATCAGCAGTAACAGCAGCCAGCCTCGGCCGGTGCGCATCCTCAGCCGGCCTTGGCGGCCAGTTCAGGCGCAGTCAGGAAGCCATCGGCGGCGCCACGTTCGCCGATCTTCCAGCCGGCAAAGTAGACCGCCTGTTTAAGCGCCTGATAGGGGTTGCCGTGGCTGGCAATGCCGTGCACAAACGCCGAGAACAGCGCATCACCGGCGCCGATGGTGTTGACCACCGGCCGCGGGGTGACGGCCGGGGCATGGTAGAACTGGCGGTCGGCGGCCACATAGAGCAGGGCGCCATCGCCACCACGTCCCATCACCAGCAGCTGGTTGTGATAGCGGCCATGCAGCTCGCGCAGATAGTCGTGCGGGTCGCGGCCGTGCAGCCCCTCGTCGCTGAGAAACAAAATGTCGGCGGCGGCCATAAAATCGCGGTTGTAGTCGTCATCGGGGTTGGCCAGCACATGGACATCGGTGGCGATCGGCTTGCCCGCCTGCTTGGCCAGTGCCAGCAGCGGCCGGGCAAAGTTGATGTTGCATATGGCCGCCAGACTGCAGCCCGCCAGCGCCCGCCGGGCATCGGCCTCAGGGTAGTGCTGCTGCTGAATATCCTTGAGATCGACATGGATCTGGCGCTGGCCACTGGGGTCGTAGAGGATCACCGATTGGCAGGTTTCGCTCAGGTTGGCAACCAGCCCTTGGGGGTCGATGCCAAGCTCGACAAAGCTGTCGCGCACCCAGCGGCCGTTACGGTCGTCGCCAATCAAGGAGGCCAGCGCCACCTCATGGCCGAGACTGGCCAGTGCCTTGGCAACGTTATAACCGACCCCGGAAACGGTGCTGCGCACGCCGAAAAACGGATAGGTGACCGGATAGTAGTTGAGTGGAAAGGACTCGATGGCCAGGGTGGTTTCAATATTGATCAGACCGGCGACGACAATGGCAGCAGTCATGATGGGCTCCATGTGAACGGGGCGGCAACAGGGTGGATCAGTCGCTTGTCTAGCGGCCTGATCCGGATCAGGTGCCGATGTTCCCGGGTCAGGGTTTTTGAGGCGGGTTCGTCTTGGCGCAGAGAACGGCAAACGCCGGCGAGGGGCCGATTTGGCCGCGCCCGCTGGCCCGCCCACCAGATGCCGTCATCACTGCAACTCAAGGTGGCGCACCGACAGTAAAAGCGCTGACTGCACTGCTACCCGTTGGATCGACTACCAGCAGCTGGTGGTCGCCGGGGGCGAGGGTCAGCAGCGGCGGATCGCCGGCCTGCAGCTCGCCATCCAGATACCACTGGCGCGGCGGCTGGCCGCCCAGCAGCTCCGCCTGCAGCTGCAGCCGGCCGTGGCGCGGTGGCACCAGATGAACGCCCGCCGCCGGGTGGGTGATGAGCAGCGGCTGGGCCGAGACGTTGCGATCGCAGCTGGCCTGCGGCAGCAGCGCGGTGCGCCGCTCGGCCGCTGGCCGCCAGCCCTCCATCCGCAATGGCCACAGGGCCACGGCTGTTGCGGTCACCGCCCCCGGACAGCGCTGCAGCAGCGGCCGGCCTGCGGCGTCGTGCCACACCTGTGGCTGCAGCTCACCATCGCTGAGCGGATCGCGCAGGGTGGGGGGCAGCAGACCACGCAGGCTGTAGCCGGTGCGCTGCTGGCGGCACAGGGGCTTGGCCGTTTGCTTAACGCTGCGGCCGAGCGGCCAGCACACCTTAACCGGGGTGACAGCCAGCGGCCGTGGCGGCAGTGGCCGCTGATCGTTGAGCAGCCGTTCGATCTGCAGCAGCAGCGGCACGGCGCTGGTGGCGCCGGTGGCGTTGGCGATCGGGCTGCCATCAGGGCGGCCAAGCCACACCCCAAGGGTGTAGCTGGGGGTGCTGCCCAGCGCCCAGGCATCGCGGTAGCCGTAACTGGTGCCGGTCTTGAAGGCGAGGCGGTTGACGAAGCCGGTGGCGGCGCTGGCGAAGGGGTGGTCGGGGCGGCGCTGGGTCCGCAGCATCTCGGCCACCATCCAGGCGCTGCCGGCGCTGAGCAGCGGCCGTGGTAACCCGCGCTCGGCTTCAGGCAGATAACGTAGCGGCACCACCAGCCCCTCATGGCTCAAGGCGCTGTAGAGGGTGACCAGCTGCTCCAGACTGGCGCCGGCCGCCCCCAGCGCCAGCGCTGCATCGGCCTGGCTGAGCAGCTTGAGTTTGACCCCGGCGTTGGCCAGCTGCTGCTCAAACCAGACTGGACCCAGACGTTCGATCAGCTCTACCGCCGGCACGTTGAGCGAGCGCTGCAGCGCCTCGCTGGCGCTGATCGGCCCCAGATAGCCGCCGCTGAAATTGCCCGGGTTGTAGCTGGCCCAGGGGCGCGGCGCATCAGCCAGCAGCGAGGCGCTGTGGATTAGCCCCTGATCGATGGCCAGCCCGTAGATGAACGGCTTGAGGGTGGAGCCGGGCGAACGCGGCGCCCGCACCATGTCGATGTAGCCGCTGTGGCGGCGTTCGCCGTAGCGGCCGGCGCCAACATAGGCGAGCACGCCGCCGCTGGCGTTGTCGACCACCATCACCGCCGCCGAGGTGGCCAGATCGAAGCGGCGCAGATGGCGGCTGACCAGGGTCTCCAGCCGTTGCTGCAGATCGGCATCCAGGGTGGTGACGATGGTGGCCTGCTCGGGGTGCTGGCGGCTGAGGTATTCGGCCAGATGGGGGGCGAGCATTGGCACCAGCCGGCTGCGGCTGAGCAAGGGCTCGCCATCGGCCTGGGCCACCCGCTCAGGCGACCAGATACCAAAGCGCTGCAGGCGGGTAAGCAGCTTGTGGCGGGCGGCAATCGCCGCAGCGGGATGGCGATCGGGGCGCCAGCGTGACGGTGCCTGTGGTAGCACCGCCAGCAGTGCCGCCTGACCATCGCTCAGATCCGCCGCTGGTCGGCCGAAATAGGCATAGCTGGCGGCCTGAACCCCTTCGAGGTTGCCGCCATAGGGGGCGAGGTTGAGGTAGAGATCGAGGATCTCGGCCTTGCTCAGGTGCCACTCCAGCTGCAGAGCGCGGGCCATCTGGCGCAGCTTGCCGCCGACGGTGCGCGAGCGTGGCTCCAGCAGCCGCGCCACCTGCATCGTCAAGGTGGAACCGCCGGAGATGATCTGACCATGGCGCAGCCACTGCCAGGCCGCCCGGCCCATGGCCAGCGGGTTGATGCCGGGGTGGCGGTAGAAGTGGCGGTCTTCGTAGTTGAGCAGCGCCTCGATATAGGCCGGTGCCACCTGCTGCTGGCTGATCGGATAACGCCAGACGCCATGGTCATCGGCAAAGGCGCGCAGGGGTTGGCCATCGGCGGCGGTCACCACCTGGGCAAAGTGGCGGCCGCTGTAAGGGTTGGGCAGTGGCCACCACCAGTCGGCCAGCAGTAACAGCAGCGGCAGGAGCAGCAGCCACAACCAGCGGCGCCAACGGCGAGCGTCAGCCATGGCCGGCTCCCGGCCAATGGCAAAACCCCGCGCCGGATGGGCGCGGGGTTGGGGCTGAACAGAGGCGGTGGCCGCTCATACTCAGTGCGACAGCACCTCCAGTTGGCCCTCGCTGGTGCCGATGGCGCGGCGGGCTGGGCGGTACATATCCTCCACCAGCGTGGCCGGCAGGCCGAAGGTGCCGGTGGTGACTGCGCGGGCGATGTAGGTGATGGTCACATCCTGCTTGGCCGGCAGGGCCAGGGCGGCAACAAAACGGTCATCGCGGAACTCGACGTGGCGGGCATAGGGGTTAAGCCGCGGATCGAGCAGGTTGATGCCGCCGGGCAGCTGCATCTGGCCATCATCACCGGCAAACAGCGCCGGGTTCTCCAGCTCAAGGCCGGCCGGCAGCAGGTCGACCAGCAGGGCGTCGGGCATGCGTTTGTCGGCGCGCACCGTCAGCTCGACCACCAGTCGCTGGCCCACTTTGAGCTGCGGCGCCCCAACGATGGGTTTGCCCAGCTCGCTGTAATAACGGCGCACCACGCTGACGCCGTTGCTGACCGGGGTTGGCGGCGCCAGCGGGTAACCGACAGTGGTCACCTCGACAAACAGCGGTGCCTCGCCGCTGTTGTTGATGGTAAAGGGGGCCGCCGGGCCGTTGACCAGCTGCTGCCAGTTGCCTTCGCGGGACAGCTGCTGCTGGTCATCGCCCAGGCTGACGTTGGCCTGCCAGCGCTTGCTGACTTCAAGGCTCAGGGCCAGCTCCAGCAGCGCCGCCTGATCCTGGGTGGAGTACCAGTAATACTGGTAATCGCGCACCTGGTCCGAGAGTTCAAACAGCTTGTTCTGGGTCTCTTCGACCAGCAGCTGATGGCGCAGCATCAGCACCAGCGATTGCGCCAGATCGCGCACGTCGGAGCCGTAATCGCCATACCAGCGGTCGTCATCGCGCTCCAGCGTCAAGGCGCGCTGGGCGGCGTCGGTGGCGCGCTTGTGGTCGCCCAGCAGGGCAAAGGCGGCGGCGAAGCGCATCAGCGGCAAGCTGGAGCGGGCATCGCGGGCATCGCGATCAAACAGCGGCCGTAGCTGGGCTAGACTCACCTGCTGCTGCCCGGCCAGCAGATAGGCGGCATAGGCCAGCACGCTGAAGCGCCAGTGGCCCGGTTCGTCAGCCGGCTCATCCAGCGCCAGCGGGGTGTTGAGGTAATACTGTAGCCGCTCCAGCGCCGGCTTGAGCATGGCGTCAGGCACTGCATACCCGGCGGCCCGGGCGCGCAGCAGAAAGTCGCTGGCGTAGGCGGTCAGGTAGGGCTCCTCGCTGCTGTTGCTGTTCCACAGGCCAAAGCTACCGTTGGGGCGTTGCTTGGCGCGCAGTTGATCGATGGCGCTGAGCAGGGCGGCAGTGGGGTCCTTGAGATCATCGGGCAGCTTGAGGCCCAGCGCTTCGCGGCTGGCACCGTTGGTCAGCAGCAGCGGCATGGCGGCACTGGTCACCTGTTCCAGACAGCCGTAGGGGTAGCGCAGCAGGCCATTGAAGTGGCTGGCCAGCCCCAGCGCCGGGGCGTTGTTGATGGCAAAGCGGGTCTGCAGGCTGGAGGCCAGCAACCCCTGCTCCTGATTGGCGGCCGCAAACTGCTCGCCATTTTTGACCACCGCCCGCTGGCTGCGGGTGTCGGCGGCGTAGGGCTCGCGGGTGGCGAGGTTGAACTGGCGGCTGATGGCCAGCGTCTGGTCGCCCAGCTTGAGGCTGATCTCGCCACGCCGGCTGCCGTCATTGACGCTCACCGCCACCGGCATTAGCACCTTTTTGCCCGGCGGCAGGGTGATCTGCTGCTTGCCACCGCCAGCACCCAGGCTGAGGTTGCTGCTGGCGCTCAGCTCCAGATCCAGGGTGCGTTCAGCCCCGGTCATGTTGCGCAGCTCGAGCTGCAGGGTGGCGTTATCGCCACGGGCGAGGAAGCGCGGCATCGCCAGTTCGGCGATCACCGGCGACGCTACGGTGACGTTCTTCTCGGCCAGACCAAAGCGTTCGTCATCCCAGGCCACAGCGCTGATGCGGGCGCTGCCGATAAAGTCGGGCAGATCGATGTTAAGGCTGGCCTCGCCGTTGCTGTCGGTTTCCAGCGGCCCCAGCCACAGGGTGAGGATGCGCACTTCTGACTTGAACTGGCCGCCGCGGGCCAGCAGATCGGCGTCGCCACCGTAGCGCAGCTCGGCGCGGGCGGCGGTATCGAGGCGGAACACCTCACCGTAGTTGTCATACAGCTGCTGGAAGAGGGCGCGCCGGCCGAAGTAGGTGGTGACCGGATCGGGCATGCGGTACTCGGTCACCGCCAACGCCCCTTCGTCGACCACGCTGACCGCCACATTGACCATCTTGCCGTTGGCATTGGCCACCTTGATGGTCAGTGGTAGCGGCTTGAGCGGTTCGGCGTTGTCGGCCAGCTGCAGCTCCAGCGCCAGTTTGCGCTCACTGCGATCGAGCGGCAGGTGAGCGGTACCGATGGCGCGCAGCTGCTGGCTGGCGCGGGCTGCCGTGTCCGGTTGGGTGATCAGCGCCGAGACATAGAGGTCGTGGCGTTGCCACTCGTCATCGATCGGCACTTCAAAAGTGGCGGCATCGCTGCCGACGCTGATCCGCTGGGACCAGAGCAGGCCGCTGTTGCTCTCCACCAGCAGCACCCCTTCGCCGGGGTAGGGGGCAGCGACAGTCACCTTGGCGTCATCACCGCCACGGTAGCTGGGCTGGTCGAGGGTCACGCGCACCGCATCGGGCAGCGGCTTGGTGGCATCGCCATAGTCGGCCCATTCGCCAACGGCCACCACCTGCGAGCTGAGCTGGCCGCTGCTGTTGGTCAGCTCCAGCCGGTACCAGCCGGGGCGCAGGAACAGCTGCTGCTTGAGCGGTTCGTCAGCGGTCAGGGTGACGCTGCTCTCCTGCTCGGTGTAGGGTTGGCTCTGATAGCGATAGTCCCAGCCTTCGCCATTGACGTACTGCCAGTAGTAATCGCGGTTCTCGTTGATGATGCGAAGAGTCAGGCTTTCGGCCTGCGGCGCGCCACTGCTGTCGAGGCTCAGTAGCTCCAGATCCAGCGGCTGGTCGGCACCGATATAGCCATCGTCATTGGCCACCTTGAGCGCCGGCATGCTGCCTGCGTCGGGCCACATCAGCAGGTCGCCACGGGCCGACACCGGCCGGCCGCCGCTGTCCTGCACATCGGCGCGCAGGGTGATCTGCAGCGGGCTCTGCCACTGGCGATAGTTATCAAAAGTGCTGCTGTCGAGGCTGACACTGGTGCTGCCGCTGTCGTCGAGCTTGACCTGCTCCAGCATCAGATAGTCGTCGCGCTTGTCGTCACTGACCACACCGACGCTGAAGCCGGGCCACTGCGCAAACGGCTGGTTGGCGGCGCGGATACGCAGCCCCAAATCAACGAGATTGCCATCGGCCGGCGCACCGTAGAAGTAGTTGGCGCTGAGTTCGAAGCTCGGGGCGTCATCCAAGCTCATTACCGGCGCTGGCGGCGTGATCTCGGCCTTGATCCGCTGCGGCATGAAATCTTCCACCAGAATGCGGAAGCTCTGGCTGCTGGCGGCGGTGGCCAGGCTCAGCTGGTAGTTGCCGGTGGGCGCAGCATGGGGTAAGCGGTGGTTGACGGCCACCTCGCCACGGGGGCCGGCCAGCAGTTGGCGCTCGAACACGATCTGCCCTTCAGGATCGGCCAGGCGCAGGGTGACCTTGGCGTTGGGTAGCAGTTTGCCGTCGCTGTCGCGCACCAGCGCCATGCCGTCGATGGTTTCACCGGGGCGGTAGAGATCGCGCGGCAGAGCCAGATGGAACTGGTTGACCTGATAGCTGGCGCCGCCGCTGTCGAGGCCAGAGATATCCAGCGCTTGGCGGCTCAGATGAACGATGGCATTGCCGCTGGCGTGTTCGGCCAGCGCCATCACTGCATTCTTGACGCGCGGCAGGCGCAGCATGCCATCGCCGTCGCTGTCACCACGGGCCAGGGTGTTGCCCTGGTAATCGAGCAACCGCACCTTGACGCTATCGAGCGCCTTGCCATCACTGAGGCGGCTGGCAATCACCACATATTCGTCGTCCAGCTGACGCAGATGAAGACCCAGATCGGTCACCATGAAATAGGTGGTCTGACGGTCCCAGCCGTAAGTGCCGAGCGGGGTGGCAATGGCCAGATAGACCCCAGGCTCGCGCAGCTTGGCGTGATCGATGGGCAGGGCCAGCTCGGTGCGCTGGTTGACGGCATCCGTCAGCGCGTAGCGGCCGGTCATCACTCGCTTGGTGCCGCGTAGCACCTGTTCGATGTCCCAGGTGCCCATGGCCGATGCCGGGTTGTAGCTGACCAGAAATTGCGGCAGCTGCGCCTCGTCGATGCGGAAGAAATCGATGTTGGCTTCTGCCACATTAATGGCAGCGACCGGCAGTTGCAGTTTGGCGGCGGGCGATACCACCATCCCCTTGTTGGTGAAGCTGACCATCGCCTGTAATGGCCGGGTGGTGACCTTTACTGTCGCGTCCTTGATCAGGGTGGTGCCGTTGGCGGCCAGCAGTTCGGCACTGACCTTGATGCTGTATTCGGTCTCAGGCTGAACTGACGGAAACACCAGCGTGCGGCCGTCTTCTGCCAGCACCCAGTCGCCCGCCACCTTGTCTTTGCCACGCTTGACCTCGATCAGTTCATTCCAGCCCTGACGGGGGCTGAGCGCGGTCGCAAAGCTCAGGGCCAGCGCCGGCTGCTTGTTGTAGCTGCGCTCGCCTGCCGCTTCCAGCTTGAGCTGGCGCTGATCAGCCAACGGCTTGGTGTTGCCGGTGGTCGTGGCCATGGTGGTACTTGGAACAGGCGTTGCCGGGGCAGGCGCGGTGGGGGTGGTGGTTTGTTCGGCGGGGCCGCAGCCGGCAAGCAGCAGGGCCAGCAGGCTGGCGCGTAACAGGGGGGACATCAGTTTCCTCACTCTTTGAGTCCGACCGTGAGCAGCGCGCAGCATACAAGATCCGCCTGATTGGTGGCAGCACTGGATGTAATTCGGCCGTTGGTCTTCTATGCTGGCGTTCAATTTGGTGATCACGGCGACAGTTGGCGATTTCGGGCGCAGTCGCGGTCGAACGTTTATTGATACTCTTGGCCGGTGTGCAAACCTTGGGAGCACACCAAGGAGGATCTTGCTTTGACCCATCCGGCATATCGTTGGTGGCTTTTGTTGCTGTGGCTATGGGGCGCATTGCTGTTTGCCGCTCCGCCGCCTGATGTGGTGCGTATTCACTACCACCGCTCAGCTGGCGATTACGACGGTTGGGGGCTGCATGTCTGGGGTGATGGTCTGAGGTTAGTCGAGCAGGTTTCTTGGCGTAAGCCGCTTATGCCCGCAGGTCGTACAAGTTACGGCGTGTACTTCGATCTGCCGGTCAGCCCAAGCGCCGACAAGATCGGTTTTTTACTTCACCGTGGTGAGGTTAAGAACACCAGCCGCGATATGTGGCTGTTTATCTCACGCCATGGGCGTGAGATCTGGCAGCTGCAAGACGATGACCGCGTCTATACCAGTCCGCCGCCGCCCTTTATGAGTGTTGAACCCAAGCCGGCGCCAGCGGCCGCATCCGTCGTCGACAGCAAGACTCAGCAGGAGATTGCTGAGGCGGCCCGCCTACTCAAGGAACTGACAGCCCAGGAGTCACGCAGCCGCGACCAGAAATCGGCGGTGATTCAGGAGCTCAACCAGCTCAAGGTGGATCTCGCGCTGGCACTCAAGGACAGTGAGCGGCTGAGTGCCGATTTGGCTGCCAAAGAGTCGCGGATTGTTGAGTTGCAGGCCGGCCAGAGCGGTGAGCGTGAAGCGTTGGCGAAAGAAGCAGCGCTGCTGCGCGAGCGCATCGCCCTGTTGGAAAGTGAACTGTCCAACATGGTTAAGGCCGCTCGCGATGCCAATGGCGGGGATGGTTCGGCTAGCCAACAACATATCCAGCGTTTGACCTGGGCGCTGGCGGTACTGTCGGTGCTGGCTTTTGCCTATGTGATATGGGCTGCGTTGCTGCGCCGCCGCTTGGTACGTGAGCAGTTAGCCCGCGATGAGAGTGAGGCCTCGCTGCGTCGTATCCAAGCTGAGCAAAACGCCCAGCAGCAACTGCTGCTGGCCAAAGCGAGCATGGATCCGTTGACCGGGCTGGCCAATCGCGCTCTGTTCAATAGCGCGCTGGAGCGGGCGGTGGTGCGCTCCCAGCGCCACAAGAAAAAACTGGCGTTGCTGTTTATTGATCTTGACCGCTTCAAGCCGATCAACGACCAGCTCGGCCATGAGGCCGGTGATTATGTGCTCAAGACCATTGCCGAGCGTTTCCGTGGTTGCCTGCGTGAGGCGGATACCCTGGCCCGCCTCGGTGGTGATGAATTTGTGGTACTGGTGGAAGAGTTGGTCGATCCCCAGTTTGTCACCGGGGTTGCCCAGAAACTGGTCGCCGTCGCCCAGCAGCCTTTTGTCATTAAAGGCCAGGAGGTGATTGTCACCTCCAGTATTGGTGTGGCCATCTTTCCGGCTGATGGCAAAGAGCCGGCCCAACTGCTGAAAGCGGCCGATGCTGCCATGTACCGGGCCAAAGAGCAGGGCAAGAACCGCTTCCAGTTCAACTCCGAACAGATGAACGTTCACTCATTGCAGCGGTTGGCGCTGGAGTCATCGCTCAAGAGCGCGTTGGCCAAACATGAGTTGCAGGTGTTCTATCAGCCAGTGCTGGATCTGGAGAACAACAAGATCGCAGCCGTGGAGACCATGCTGCGCTGGTACCACCCCGATCTGGGGCTGGTGTCGCCGGGTCAGTTTCTGTCGCTGGCCGAAGAGAGCGGCCTGATCGTGCCGATCGGTCGCTGGGCGCTCAAAGCTGCCTTTGATCAGGTGGCCGACTGGCGCCAGCGCGGCGTCGAGGTTCATCTGATGCTGGATGCCTCGCCGCGCCAGCTGGTGGAAGGCAGCTTTGTCCGCGAACTGCAGAAACTGCTGGGTTTTGCCGCCATGCCGCCGGCCATGGTCACCCTGAGCGTGCGCGAAGGGGCGCTGATGGGTAACCCAGACGAGCTGGCGTCGGCGTTGCGGGCTGTACGCGACCTTGGGGTACGGCTGGCCATCGAGGAGTTCAGCGGTGGCGCCCTGCCACTCAGTTGGCTCCATCAATTGGGCATCGGCATGCTCAAACTGGACCGCATGCTGGTGCAGGACCTGCCTGATGACCCCGACACCACGGCGGTGGTCAAAGCGATTTTGGCCGCTGCTGCCAGCCTTGGCATTGAGGTGATCGCCGCAGGCGTCGAGCAGGAGAACCAACTGCACTGGTTGCGTAGCCACGGCTGCAAACGGGTTCAGGGCTTCCTCTACAAAGAGCCCCAGGACGCCGCGGCCACCGAGCGCCTGCTGCGCGCCTGATCGCCAAGCACTGTTGCACCATCATCGGCCGCCAAGCGGCTGGTGATGGCTGTAACTATTCTGCTACGCTGTCGCCCCTCACAAATTTTCTAGACGATTGACAACAGAGGTTCTTGCCATGCTCAAGGTGGGCTTTGTCGGTTGGCGCGGTATGGTTGGCTCGGTGCTGATGCAGCGCATGAGCGAAGAGAACGACTTCGCCAACATCGAACCGGTGTTTTTCAGCACCTCACAGGTCGGTCTGGCCGGTCCGGATATCGGCAAACCGGTGGCGCCACTTAAGGATGCCAGCGATCTTGAGGCGCTGGCCGCGCTTGATGTGATCATCACCTGTCAGGGTGGCGATTACACCACGGAGGTCTTTGGCCCGTTGCGCGCCAAGGGCTGGAACGGCTACTGGATCGATGCAGCCTCCACCCTGCGCATGACCGACGAAGCGGTGATCATCCTCGATCCGGTCAACCGTAAAGTGATCGATCAAGCGCTGGCGGCCGGCAGCAAGACCTTTGTTGGTGGCAACTGCACCGTGTCGCTGATGCTGATTGCCCTCGGCGGCCTGTTCGAAGCGGATTTGGTGGAATGGGTCAGCCCGCACACCTATCAGGCAGCGTCTGGCGCGGGTGCCAAGAACATGCGTGAGCTGATCAGCCAGATGGGCGTGATCAACGATTCGGTCAAAGGGCTGCTCGACAACCCGGCATCCGCCATCCTTGAGATCGATCGTCAGGTGGCGGCCACCCAGCGTGATGGCAGCTTCCCGACCAGAGAGTTCGGCGCGCCGCTGGCTGGTTCGCTGATCCCCTGGATCGACAAAGCCCTCGACTCCGGCCAGAGCAAAGAGGAGTGGAAGGCCCAGGTGGAAGCCAACAAGATCCTCGGCCGCAGCGAAGAGCCGGTGTTTATTGATGGCATCTGTGTGCGCATCGGCGCCATGCGCTGCCATAGCCAGGCACTGACCATCAAGCTCAAGAAAGATCTGCCGGTGGCCGAAATTGAAGCATTGCTGGCCGCCCACAATCCGTGGGTCAAGGTGGTGCCGAACGTGCGTGAGGTGACGGTCAAGGAGCTGACCCCGGCGGCGATCACCGGCACCCTGACCGTGCCTGTTGGCCGCATCCACAAGCTGACCATGGGCCCGACCTATGTTGGCGCCTTCACCTGCGGTGACCAGCTGTTGTGGGGGGCGGCAGAGCCGCTGCGCCGTATGCTGCGCATCATCGACGGTTCGCTGTAACGACGACAAGGGCAACGGGCGCCTCGGCGCCCGTTGCTGTCTCTACTTCTGTTGATGGAGCGTCGGCATGGCTGACTGGATCGGCTATCTCGCCGCCTTCTGCACCACCTTCGCCTTTGTCCCTCAGGCGCTGCACACCTGGCGCAGCAAAGACACCAGTGGTATCAGCCTCGGCATGTACAGCATCTTCGTGCTCGGCATCGCCCTGTGGTTGTGCTACGGCCTGCTGATTGGCAACTACCCGATGATTATCGCCAACGCGGTCACCCTGGTATTGGCCGGTTCGGTGCTGCTGCTCAAGATTCGTCACGGTTAAATATGGCTGTGGCTTGATTCAAGGCAGCGGCTGGGTCACCTTGACCGCAGTCGCTGTCACGGAGTCACAGATGCCCAGCCGCAACGTCTTCTTTGCCCTGTTGTCGCGCATGGAGAATATCCAGCGCTGGAGCAAGTCTAACCCCACCCGTTCTGAGAACGTGGCCGAGCACAGCCTGCAGGTGGCGATGTTCGCCCACGCCCTCGGGGTGATCCGCAATACCCTGTTTGCCGAGCGCGGCAGCGTCGACGCCAACCTGCTGGCCACCCTGGCCCTCTACCACGACGCCCCCGAGGTGCTGACCGAAGACGTCAACAGCTTGGTCAAATACAGCCATGACCGCATGCTCAAGCTCTGTCGCGAGATGGAAGCGATTGCTTGTGACATGCTCACCCATACCGTGCCCGACGAGCTGCGTGCTGCCTATCTGCCGCTGATTTACCAAGATGCGGACAAGGACCATATCGAGTTGGTCAAGGCGGCAGATCTGCTGGCCGCTTACGCCAAGTCGATGTCGGAGCTACGGGCCAACAACACCGAGTTTCGCGGTTCGCGTGACAAGCTCGAGCGGGTACTGGCCCATTTTCGCGAACGCTTGCCCGAGGTGAACTGGTTTATGGAGAGACTGATGCCAGCGTTCCAGCTGACTATCGACGACTTGGTCGATGCCGCCTTTGCCAGCGAATTGAAAGAGGGTCAAACCACCATTCTTGAACGCCGTATCGGCGTCGAATAGGGGGTGTGAAAAGGCAAGGGGGCCGGCGCGCATAGCTACGCCGGCCACTCCTTGTCAGCCCCAATGGCTCAGGCGCGGACGCTGATTACCGAGTTATCTCCACCCAGCGGGTTAGCGCGATAGGACTCAGCGGCCCAGTCGTTGTCATAGAGCTCTTCGCCACTGTCCAGTTTCAGGCAGAAGCGGTATTCATAATCGTCTTGCTGATCGGTCGGTAGCTCGACCACTGCCTTGAAGGCGCCGCTCTTCTGCTTCTTGAGCGGTTCTTTTTGCCAGCCCAGCGCCTCGCACAGCAGGTAGGCTTCGCTGGCATTGCGCGCTGCTTCCGGCTCAATCTCGAAAGTGACCTTGACCACAGGTTTGCTTTTCAGGAATTGCTTCTTCACAGGCATGGGATCGACTCCTTATTGTCGCTGGTTGTCCCAATCCATTTGGCTGGCGACTGGTGCACATGACGCTCACCAGACGCACCGTATCCGGGGAAATTGTAAACCGCCTTGATGAACAAATCATGGTAGGCCGGTAAAACGCTCAGTTTTTGTGCCAGTTTGCTGATCTGTAATCCGCTGGTTAGCGCTGCAGATGGCTGGCCAGCAGCGTGGCAGTGAACGCTTTGCGCAGGTAAAAACCCCTGGGATTGATGGTCACCGGTAACCCGTCGGCGTCGGTGGCGGCGGTGCGTACCCGGCTGTTGGCGGCCTTGGGACGCAACTGCAGCCACTGGCCGTGGCGGGCGTGGAGGCGGTCGAGCTGGCCGAGGGCCAGCAGCTCCATCAGCTCCTCGTAATCGGCCCGCAGCTGCTGCTCCCAATGCGGATTCATTTGCCACAGGAAGCCCTGACCGATGCGCCGCTGAGCCAGCGGGATTTGGCGCTGGCCCTCAATCGGCAGCCACAGCACCTGACTCAGTTTGCGTTTGAGCAGACTGGTCTGCCAGCGCTCGCCAGCGATGCCGCTCAAGGGGGCGGTACAGACGTAGGTGGTCTCCAGCGGCTGTCCATCCGCACCGATGGGGATGGTCTTGAGCTCGATGCCGAGGTGGGCAAAATCAGGCTCTGGGCGGGCACCGCCATCGGCCCCCAGCGCCAGTTCCAGGTACTGGCCAATCACCCCCTTGTTGCGTCGCAGATCGGCTGGCAACGGCCGCTGCAGTTGCGTCGCCAGTTCGGCCAGGGTCAGGCCGGCCAGAGCGGTGGCCCGGGCCAGCAGCTGGCTGCTGTCTGCTGGTGGTGCAATGCGTTGCTCAAACATTGTGCGCCCTTGCCCCAAAGCGGGGGGATACTCGGTCAACCAAGCTTAAGTTGTTGTCTGGTCTATTGAAAGCCTGGTACAGCCGGTGTCGTTGGGGGAGTTCAGTGACAGTTGACGGCGACTGTCCACACAAGCATCCACAGCCCACGGGGATAAGCCTGCGCCTGTGTCAGAGCACCGGCCATGGCCTTGGACACTGCTCAGTTGTGCAGCGCTGGTGCTGACTTTATCGCCACCGAGGCTGTGGAAAAGTGTGGATCTGCGCCATTGGTCAAGGGCTGACCAGCCCTTTTGGTCCACAGCCGCAGTGCGCTCAGTGCATCCCGTAAATCTGAGCATATCCAATATTAATCATGCTGTTACACCAATAACTTGGCTGTCTGTCGACTGTCAGTTGGGAAAAGGGGGCGAAGTTATCTACAGGTGTTGGCCACTTTTGCCCACATGCGCTGTGGATTTCGTGCCTACTGCACCAAACTCTGTGGATAAGTTGGTGAGGATGGATTTTTCATGCACAGCGTGGCATCGCTCGCAACATTGGTCCTGCGGTTTGCCGGCCCCGACGCTTTGTGAAACAATCCTGTCAAACCTGCGTTTTCCCGGTGATCCATCGTGATCGATGCCGAAGGCTACCGGGCCAATGTCGGGATTATCATCTGCAACCAGCGCGGTCAGGTGCTTTGGGCGCGACGTTACGGGCAACACTCGTGGCAGTTCCCCCAAGGCGGCATCAAGGAGGGTGAGACCCCGGAACAGGCGATGTACCGCGAGTTGTTCGAAGAGGTCGGTCTGCAGCGCGGCGATGTCCGTATTGTAGCCGTCAGCAAGAACTGGCTGCGTTATCGGCTGCCCAAGCGTTTGGTGCGTCAGGATGAGGGTCCCGTCTGTATTGGCCAGAAACAGAAGTGGTTCTTGCTGCGTCTCGACGAGCAGGACGAGAAGAGAATCAACTTGGCCAGCTGTGGTCATCCTGAATTCGATGAGTGGCGGTGGGTGAGTTACTGGTATCCGGTGCGTCACGTGGTGCCGTTCAAACGGGATGTCTACCGGCGGGCAATGCGAGAGTTCGCGCAGGTGGCAATGCCGCCACCGCGCAGGCGCCAACCACGACCCGTGAAGGGTTAGGGATTAAGGTATGGCAGTCGAGATGCTCAATACGCTCAGGCGCATCGTGCAACAGGTCAATCAGGCAGCTGAGCTGCCTGATGCCCTCCAGTTGCTGGTGGCCGAAACCAAAAAAGCGATGGTCACCGACTGTTGTTCCGTTTATCTCGCCAATTACGATCTGCAATGTTTCGAACTAATGGCCACCGACGGTCTGGATGCCAGTGCCGTCGGTCACGTCTCGCTCAACTTCTCCGAAGGTCTGGTTGGTCTGGTTGGTCAGCGTGAAGAGCCGATCAACGTCGCTGACGCCCAGTCCCACCCCCGTTTCAAGTATTTCCCCGACGTTAAGGAAGAGTTGCTCTCTGCCTTCCTCGGCACACCGATCATCCATCAGCGCAAGGTGATGGGGGTGTTGGTGGTGCAGCAGCGCGAATCGCGCCAGTTCAGCGCCAACGAAGAGGCCTTTCTCGTCACCCTGGCTGCCCAGCTGGCCAATGTGCTGGCTCATGCCCAGGTGCGCGGTATGCTGGTACCCGGCAGCGGCATCGCCACCACCGCAGTACGCAGCCTGCGCGGCGTGCCTGGCGCCCCCGGGGTGGTGGTGGGGCGGGCGCTGGTGTCGGCCCCTTCCATCGAGTTGGATGCGGTGCAGTCGCTCCGTAGCGATGATGCGGCCCATGAACAGCTGCGTTTTGGCGTCGCCCTGACCGCCACCCGTGGCGATCTCGAGGGCCTGCACGAGCGCATGGGCGGCGAGCTGGCCACCGAGTTCCGGGCCATTCTCGACATGTATGGCCAGTTGGCCAATGACCCGGCCATCGCCCGCGCGGTAGTGGAGGAGATCACTGCTGGCTGGAGCGCCGAGACCGGGGTCAAACGGGTATTTAGCCGTTATGTCGGCCAGTTCGAAGCGATGCAAGACCCATACTTGCGGGAAAGGGCCGCCGATGTGCGCGATCTGGGGCAGCGCATTCTGGCCCATCTGGTCGAGCCGGGCAGTACCGTCAGTGATCCTGGTGGCCCCATTATTCTGGTGGCCCGCGAGGTCACCGCCGCCATGCTCGCCGAGTACCCGCGCGAGCGGTTGGCCGGGCTGGTGTCGCTGCGCGGCTCCAACAACTCGCATGCCGCCATTCTGGCCCGCGCCCTCGGTATTCCGGCGGTGCTCGGTATCCAGGAGTTTCCGCTCTCCGGGCTCTCTGGCACTGAGCTGATCATCGATGGCTATGCCGGTGAGATCTTCGTCGATCCGCCTGAGGCGATCCGTGCTGAGTATCAGCGGCTGGTGGTCGAAGAGACCGAGCTGCGCAACTATTTTCTGGTTGAGGCGGATCTACCTGCGGTCACCCCCGATGGCCATGCGGTGGCCATCCATCTCAACGCCGGCCTGTCGGCGGACACCGAAGTGGGGCAGGCTCAGGGGGCCGAAGGGGTGGGGCTGTATCGCACCGAAATCCCCTTCATGATGCAGGATCGCTTTCCCAGCGAGCAGACCCAGGCCGACATCTACCAGCAGGTGATGGCCAGCTTTGCCGGCAAGCCGGTGACCATGCGCACCCTCGATGTGGGCGGCGATAAAGCCTTGCCCTATTTCCCGGTGCGCGAGGACAACCCCTTTCTTGGCTGGCGCGGTCTGCGCCTGACCCTCGATCACCCGGAGATCTTTCTGGTTCAGGTGCGGGCGATGCTGCGCGCCAGCATCGGTTACGACAATCTGCGCATCATGTTCCCGATGGTCACCAGCATTGCCGAGGTGGACGAGGCGATGCGTCTCTCCCGTCAGGCGATCAATGAGGTGCGCGAAGAACTGCGCCACAGCGAGCGCAGCCTGACCAAGCCTAAGCTCGGGGTGATGGTGGAGGTGCCGGCGCTGATTTACCAGATCCCGCAGCTGGCCGGGCGCATCGACTTTCTGTCGGTGGGCAGTAACGACCTGACCCAGTATCTGCTGGCGGTGGATCGCAATAACGCGCGGGTGGCCAGCCTGTACGACGCCTTCCATCCTGCGGTGCTGGCGGCGCTGCAGCAGATCAGCAGTGATGCCCAGCGTTTCAGCCTGCCGGTCAGCATCTGCGGCGAACTGGCCGGTGAACCAGGCGGCGCCCTGCTGCTGATGGCCATGGGCTATCGCCAGCTGTCGATGAATAGCCACAACATTGCCCGCATCAAATGGGTGATCCGCCGAACGCCGCTGACCAAGGCACAGGAGATGCTGCGCGAAGTGATGACCCTTGAATCGCCGCAGCAGGTGCGGGCGGTGGTCAATGCCCATCTCGAAGCTCTGGGCCTTGGCGGCATGTTGCGCGCCGGGCGCTGAGCCCTCTTACCAATGCCGGCTTAGCCCTTGTCAGTTCTCACTTCTTTTCATTTCTCGCGCGCCTCTCGTATCTCGACTCTCGCCTCTCGCTCTTCCCTGCCTGATAATGACCGCCGCTTTTTAGCCGCAGTAAAGGACGCTCCATGGCATTTATGCAACCGGCGATCGACCCGGTAATCTTCGAGATCGGCCCCTTGGCCCTGCGCTGGTACGGGGTGATGTATCTGGTCGGCTTTTTCGGCGCTTCGTGGTTGGCTGGGCGCAGCGCTGAGCGCTTCGGCTTCACCCGTGAACAGGTCAGCGACATGATCTTCTATGGTTTCCTCGGGGCGATCCTGGGCGGCCGTATCGGCTACGTGTTCTTTTACCAATTCGGTACCTTCATCAGTGATCCGCTCTATCTGCTGCGTGCCTGGGAAGGGGGCATGTCATTCCACGGTGGTCTGCTCGGGGTGATCGCGGTGATGCTGATCTTTGCCCGCCGTTATCAGCGCAGCTTCTGGCAGATCGCCGACTTCACCGCGCCGCTGATCCCGATTGGGCTGGGGGCAGGACGTCTGGGTAATTTCATCAACGGCGAGCTGTGGGGGCGGGTGACCGATCTGCCGTGGGGGGTGATCTTCACCAGCCCCAAAGCCGGCCCGCTGCCGCGCCATCCATCGCAGCTGTATGAGTTCTTCCTCGAAGGGGTGGTGCTGTTTTTTGCCCTGCAATGGTTCAGCAAGCGTAGTCGTGGTTCTGGTCAGGTGGCCGGGCTGTTCCTGCTGCTCTATGGCCTGTTCCGCATCGCCGTCGAGTTTGTGCGCGAGCGCGACGCCCATCTGCATGAGGGCTATTTGTGGGGGCTGCTTTCGATGGGCCAGCTGCTCAGCCTGCCGATGATCGCCCTTGGCCTTTATCTGCTGCTGCGCCCGGCCCCGCTTGCTGCCACCAAGGAGTAACAGATGCGCCAGTACCTTGAGCTAATGCACCACGTGCTGACCCAGGGCACGGTCAAGACCGATCGCACCGGCACCGGCACTCGCTCGGTGTTTGGCTATCAGATGCGCTTCAATCTGGCCGATGGCTTTCCGCTGGTCACCACCAAGAAGGTCCACCTGCGGTCCATCATCCATGAGCTGCTGTGGTTCCTGCGTGGCGACACCAACATCGCCTATCTCAAGGAGCATGGGGTCAGTATCTGGGATGAGTGGGCCGATGAGCAGGGTGAACTGGGGCCGGTGTATGGCCGCCAGTGGCGGAGCTGGCCGACGCCGGACGGTGGCCACATCGACCAGATCAGCCAGCTGATTGAGCAGATCCGCAAGACCCCCGACTCACGCCGGCTGATTGTCTCGGCCTGGAACGTCGGTGAACTGGACAAGATGGCGCTGATGCCCTGCCATTCGCTGTTCCAGTTCTATGTGGCCGAAGGCAAGCTTAGCTGCCAGCTTTACCAGCGCAGCTGCGACATCTTTCTGGGGCTGCCGTTCAATATCGCCAGCTATGCGCTGTTGACCCATATGGTGGCTCAGCAGTGCGATCTCGAGGTGGGGGATTTTGTCTGGACTGGTGGCGACACCCACCTCTATCTCAACCATCTTGAGCAGACCGAACTGCAGCTGTCGCGCCAGCCGTTGCCGTTGCCACGGCTGAAGATCCTGCGTAAGCCAGAGAGCATCTTCGACTACCGCTTTGAGGACTTCGTGATCGAGGGTTATGAGTGCCATCCACACATCAAGGCACCAGTGGCGATCTAGGCGCTGACTGACGGCATGACCGGGGCTGCGGCCCCGGTTGTCGTTTCTGCGGCCGCAGAAAACAAAAAACCCAAGCCTTGGCTTGGGTTTGGTGCAGAAGGAGAGACTCGAACTCTCACGCCCTTTCGGGCACTAATACCTGAAACTAGCGCGTCTACCAATTCCGCCACTTCTGCTCGGTAGTTTGCCCATCCGGCCTTGGCCATCAGTGCGGCGCGCATGTTAACGGCCGCAATCGATGCCGTCAACAGCTGATTTTCAACAGGTGCGGGTAACGAGTAGCGAGAAGGGGTAGTTAATGGCGAACCCAGGCTCCAACCGCATCCCGCATCCCGCATCTCGCTCTTTCTACGCCTTGCCCCTTGCTTTTGCCTGCCCGCCTTTGGCAGGCTGCGCCCCTTGCGCCAGCCGTGCCGGAGCCTGCCATGCCCTTTGACTGCCACCTCGATTTCTCCCTGCGTAACGCCCATGAGGCCGACTTGCCGGCCATCCATCAGTTGCTGCAGCAGGCGGGTTTGTCTCAGCCGCCGCAGTCGGCAGATTTGCGCTTTTGGCTGGCTGAACGCGACGGCCAGCTGCTGGGCTGTGTGGCGGCCCTCGATCTGGGCAGCAACTGGCTGCTGCGTTCACTGGCGGTGGCGCCAAAGGCGAGTGGGCAGGGGATTGGCCATGCGCTGCTGCGCCAGCTGTGGCTGGCGGCCAGCGATGCCCGGGTGGCAAAACTCTTTCTGGTGACCACCGATCAGCAGCCGTTCTTTGCCCGTCTCGGTTTTGTCGAGGCGGCGCGCGACAAGCTGCCCGAGGCGGTCGCCAACTGCTCGCAGCTGACTGGCGAGTGCCCGGCCTCGTCGACGGTGATGGCCCTTAAGCTGGCGCCTGGCGTCTGGCTGCGGCGGGCCACGACCGCTGACATGGGGGCGGTGGTGGCGATCTACAACAAGGCGGTGGCTGAGACGACCGCCTGTTATGACTATGATCCGCGGCCGCTTGAGGTACAGCAGCAGCTGTTTGCCGAGAAGCGGCAGGCTGGCCACCCGTTGCTGGTGGCCGAAAGCCCCGAACGTACCATCCTCGGTTTTGCCACCTTAGGCCTGTTCCGGGGGCGCCCTGGCTGGCGCTTCACCTGCGAGCACTCGGTTTATGTGCGTCCGACTGAACAGGGGCGGGGTATTGGCAACCGGCTACTGACGGCGATCATCGCCCACGCCTCGGCTGCTGGCTTCCACGGCATGGTCGGGGTAGTGGATAACGCTAATCAGGGCTCGCTGGCCATGCATCATCGCCATGGCTTTGAAGTGATCGGGGTGATGGCTGACGGGGGCTACAAATTTGAACGCTGGCTGGATGTTGCCTTCGTTCACCGGCTGCTGCCGTCACAGACGCCAGCCACTTGCTGTGATCCGGCGCACAATTAGTGCTTGCAAAATAGTCGTTCGCCTGTAGGATGGCGCCCGCCGTTGACCCAGAAGGGCCGGCATAAGGTTGAGGGGAGAGAGCGCCCGCCACGCGGTCAAGCACGTCTGACCGGCAGTTGGGGTTGCGTGGACGTATTGCTGTCACCCTCTTTGATGTACCGCACCGGCCTTTTACCCGGTGCCAATGGGATGACAGCGATGACGACCGAACTCGTCAGCGTAGCCAACGGCTTTGCCGATCTCGGGCTACCTGAATACTTGATGAATACCCTCGAAACCCTTGGTTTCACTGCGCCGACGCCGATCCAGGCCCAGGCCATTCCCCACGTTCTTGCGGGCCGCGACATTCTCGGTGAAGCCCAGACCGGTACCGGTAAAACCGCTGCCTTTGGTCTGCCAGCACTGGCCCGCCTCGATTTCAATATCCGCGCCCCGCAGCTGATGGTGCTGGCTCCGACCCGCGAACTGGCCATTCAGGTGGCCAAGGCGCTGGAAGAGTTCGGCCAGCAGATGCCCGCCCTGCGCGTTGCCACCCTTTACGGTGGTGCCGCCTACGGCCCGCAGCTCAAGCAGCTGGAGCGCGCCCAGGTGGTCGTTGGTACCCCTGGCCGTCTGATGGATCACATGCGTCGCGGCACCCTGAATCTCACCGCCCTGAGCTGTGTGGTGCTGGATGAAGCCGACGAGATGCTCAACATGGGCTTCCTCGAAGATATCGAGTGGATCCTCGAAACCGTACCCAAGACCGCGCAGATGGCGCTGTTCTCCGCCACCATGCCGCCTGATGTGCGCCGCGTGGCCGAGCGCTTCCTGAAAGAGCCAGCCTTTATCAAGGTTGCCGCCAGCGCCGCCCAGCGCGCCCAGATCAGCCAGAAAGCCTGGGTGGTATCCGGGGTCACCAAGCTGACCGCCCTCGAGCGTATCGTTGAAGTGTGCGACTACGACGCCATGCTGGTGTTCGTCCGTACCCGTAACGACACCCTGGAAGTCGCCGAGCATCTGGAGCGCCTCGGCGTTAAAGCTGCCGCCCTCAACGGTGACCTCAACCAGCAGCAGCGTGAACGCATCATCGATCAGATGCGCAACGGCCAGATGAACGTGGTAGTGGCGACTGACGTGGTTGCCCGCGGCCTCGACATCCCGCGTATCAGCCTGGTGCTGAACTACGACCTGCCGTCGGACAGCGAATCTTACGTGCACCGTATCGGCCGTACTGGCCGCGCCGGTCGCAACGGCGAAGCGATCTCCTTTGCCCGCCCGCGTGAAACCCGCCTGATGCGTGGTTACGAGCGTGCCACCAACAGCATCATCGAGCGCTTTGAGCTGCCGACTGCGGCTGAATTGGGCGCCCACCGCCTGACCAAGTGCTGCGAACGCCTCAAGGCTGCCGCTGCCGAACTGGCGATGGACGAACTGACCGCTCTGGTCACCGAGATCAGCGCCCGCACCGAACTGACGGCCGAACAGATCGCCGCCATCCTGCTTCACCAGCAGCAGCGCAACCAGCCGCTGCAGCCGAAGCCGGAAGTGGAGCAGCGCTTCGAGCGTCCGCGTCGCGAGTTTGAAGATCGTGGCGACCGTCCGCGTCGTGATTTCGACGACCGCAGCGAGCGTAGCCCGCGCGCCGCCCGTCCGGAAAAGGCCCAGCTCGACAACGTCGAATGGCAGCTCTATCGCCTCGAAGTGGGCAAAGAGCACGGTGCCCGTCCGGGTGACATCGTCGGCGCCATCGCCAACGAAGCCGGCCTCGACGGCTCCTACATCAACGGTGTGCGCATCTATGATCGCCACACCCTGGTGCGCCTGCCGGCCGGTATGCCGAAAGAGATCATGGCTCAGCTGCGTCAGGCCCGGGTGCGTAACCAGGCGCTCGACATCAGCCTGAGCAATGAAAGCATGGAGCCGCGTGCCCCGCGCTTTGATCGCAACTTCGATGACGACCGTCCGCGTCAGTTCCGCGATGGCGGCGAGCGTGGCGGCTTCCGCGACGACCGCAGCAGCGCTGCACCGCGTCGTGCCAAACGCGAATATCGCGATTGATGACTGGTTGTTACCAGTGAGTTGAGCAAGGGCGCCTGATGGCGCCCTTGTTGTTTTTGGCCGTTGCACGGCCGGGTGCTGCGGGTATGCTGCTGCGTGGCGGCAGATACGCCTGCGGAGTGGCTTGTTTATGCCGCTACGCGGCGGCAGATGCGCCTGCGGCGCCGGATTGCGGCTGCGCCGCCCGGATGCAGGGTTTCGCCCCTGCATGACGAGCAGGAGGAGGGTAGCCGGACCCTCCTCCTGCACCTCCAGCCGGCCCGGTAGAGCAGCGCTATCTGAATCTGTGGCCTGTTCTGGTGCTGCTGTCAGGCCGCTCGACGGCACGTCCTTGTGCCGGGCTCGCTCTCGGCGACTTCCTGTCGCCTCGACCTGTCAGCCGCACCAAGGCTGGTATGTGCTGCTTGGCGATCTGGGCGCTGCTCAAACGGGGTTGGAGTTACAGCGCTGCTGCCAGTCAGCATTCTGACCATTACATTTTGACGGCAGACTCAGGCGCTGCACTTACGGCACAGCCAACGCATTGTGCGCCCGCTCACTCCTGCCTCAGCCGGTTGAGCTGATCCAGTGTTGGGGGATCCATGGCTTAGTTTGGCCACGTGCGCTTCAGCGCTTCTCTTACCCCTTCGTAGAGGCGGCGCAGCATCAGGTCGAAAATCGCCCGGATGGTGGCATAGGTGAGATCTTTGACCGTGGTCACCGCCGCCCCGGCAAACACCAGCATGTGCCCCAGCAGCCCGCGCACTTCGTCGGCAGCGCTGGTCGCGGCCTCGGCGATCTTGGCCAAGGTCTGGGCCATCAGATCGTAAAAGGTCGCACCCACACCAATCGCGCTTTGGGCCACGAATACTCCAAAGTGGCCCGTCTTTTTGAGCAGGGTGATCAGTGCGGCACTTAAACGGTCGAGCCAGAACTCGTTAAAGCTGGCCTGATGGCGCTTGGCGTAGTCCAGCTTGGTGGCGGTTTCCAGATTGCGGCTGGCCTGTCGCTGCAGCGCGTCCCAGCTGTTTTTGTTGGCAGTGCGCAAATAGCCCGGTACGGCGCCAGCATCTGGATCCATAAGATGGGCAAGTTTGCTAAAACCGCCATGGGCGCTGTCGAGGCGGTATTCGGTGCCCTTGAACGGTGAGTGGATAAAGGGCCACAGCGGTACTTTGGGCACAGGGTCGGCCCCATGGGTACAGCGGTGGTTGGCGTTCACCCGGCTGGTGTTGGCCAGGGCAAAGCCCCCCAGCCCCACCCGAGGGGCGCCAAAGGTGTAGAGGTAAACCGGCTGGCGCCAGGGGCTTGAGCCAATCCAGTCGGCAAGCAAGGTGGCCAGTGCCCCGCCCAAGCTGTGGCCGACACAGTGCACCACCCGGCCGGGGTGGCTGGTGCGCCACTCGGCCAGAAAGGCTTCAAACTGCGGACGCATTGAGGCAAATGCACGGCAAAAGCCGGCATGGACAGTCTGGCCGCCGGAGCTGCCGGTCAGGCCGATCTGGGCGTTGGTGGCCCAGTCATGACCCGAGGTCAGCTGAGTGCCGCGAATGGTGATAATGGCATCTCCGCCATAGCGTCCCTTGCCAATGCCCATGGCGGCAAAGCCGGTTTCGCGGTTAAGGATATAACCGCCGGTGCGGGCGGTGACGCGCTGCTGGAAGTCGACGTGCTGCCAGACGTGGGGGGTTCCAAGTGTTTGGTAGCTCTTGGAACCATCCAGTAGTTCATAGGCACCATTGGCCAACTCGGCGGCCAGCTTGGGGGTGAGTTTGCTGTGCATGGGAATTCCTTTTCCATGGTGATGTTGAGGATGGGCTACTGGGCGTAGGTTTTCGGGTTGTCGAAGATGATTGGGTCGCCATAGTGTTGCGGTGACTTCATGATCTCGAATTCTTCAAGATCCTTGGCTTTTTGCGCCTCGATGGCGGCGCGCTTGGGCCAGCGGCAGATGCTGTAGATGCCGTAGTTAACAGCCCCATCGGGATACTCGGTGCTATATACCGTCAGTCCTTCCTCGCTACTGGTGAGCTCGCAATTCAGCTCGCCCAGCATCTCCATGTAATAGCGATTGTGCTTGGTCCCTCGGGACCAGGCATGCCACAGACGTAGCTCCCTCAGTTCAGGCACCGGCGCATCTTCGACGAGTATGACCTGAAACACCCGGGTGTAAGCGAAGGGTTTGCTGGGGTAATCGCTGTTCATGGTCAGTGCCGGAAAGCTGAAACGGCCATCGGCGTCGGTGATGGCGTAATCGCGGGCTTCCTCATCCATCACGTCGGCGAGGATATACAAGCGTCGGAGTTTGACCCCCTCGGATGGTTTGCCGTGATAGGTGATGCGACCGCTAACGGCCGGAAACACCTCAATGGTGACGGTTTTGAACAGGCTGAACATGGCTCCCTCCGCCTGTGACTGTGATAACGGCAGCAATAGGAGAAAGGCCAAAGTTCGCCAGTAGTGGCGTGCTGTAACCATCTGCACCTGCTCCCTGTGCGCTGTGGCGACCAAGGTTCCGTTGGTCATTTTGCCGGCAGATTCTGGCGCTTTGGGGTCGGCGCTGTCAACGCGTTGTTAGCCCACTCACCCCAACCGCAGCTGCGTCAGGCGGATGCGAGGTGCCACCCCGGCGTGACGGCTATGGCGAGATATAGCGTCGTGATTTGGGTAAGAGCGCCGACCGGCCGGCGCAGGCTAGGACTGGAGATGCCTCCAGCCGGCCCGGTAGAGCAGCGTTATATGGCTCGGTGGCCTGTTCCGGTGCTGCTGTCAGGCCGCCGGCTGTTCATGGACTGTTTTGGCACGTCCTTGTGCCGGGCTCGCTCTCGGCAACCTCCTGTTGCCTCGACCTGCCAGCAGCCCCGATGCAGGGGCTGGCTGATGGGCGATCTGAGCGCCGCTCAAACGGGGCGAGTTGGATGCCGAACGGCCGGCTGCCCGTGCGTTGTTTGATGCTGCGCTGATGGCCAAGGTGTTCACATAATGGTGCTGGCCTGCAGACGGCCAGCGAGGGGCGAGGTAATCTGGTTTCCCTCAAAAGGGATAACAGACGTTGGCAAAGGAGTGCATCACTTGAGCCTTTCATCCCGAGCCTCGGGCGTGGCGTTGGCAGTGACATGGCTGTTCGTCGTTGTTGCTTTTGCAGCCTTGGCTTCTGTGTTTTTGGCCCGAGGCCATTATCAGGAGATCAGCACCTACCTGTATGGTGCTGAAGCGCCGTTGATGAATTCCATGGTGCTGGATATGGTAATCCGGCCATGGCAGCTCGTCTGGATAGCGCTGGCGGCTGTTGCCCTGATCTATGGGCACAAGCGTGCGGCACTGCGTCGCCAGAAGTTGGTGCTCAATCTGGCGACCATCGCTGCGCTGGCGGTTGTTTACGGTGGGTTGGCGGCTCTGCTGTATAGCCCGATACCTGGGTAGTGTTGTTGGCCAGAGGCATTGGTCGGCGCGCCTGGTGCTGCGGCTATGCCACTGCGTTGCGTACCCACAAACACGCCTGCGGCGCTGGATTGCGGCTGCGCCGCCCGGATGCGGGCTTCCGCGCCCGCGCGACGGGCAGGAAGACCGGTCCCGCACGGCCTCCCTGCACCCACCGGCGGCCCGGTAGAGCGCCAGTGGCTGGCGTGGTTGGTAATTCCGCACTGGCTTACGGTCGCCACAAAGTCACCTCCCTGTGCCTTAGTGGCTCTCGCGACCATCCAGGTCGCTCGCCCGCAACCCAGCGGCAGGCCCTGCTCACGGCGATTTGGTTGGGCTGGCGCTCAAACGGGGTTGGGAATAGGCACCAGCCGAGTTCGCTTTTCACACGCTGCCTGCTGGACTTGTACGCTGATGCGGTATAAAAATAAGCCACATAGAACCGTGCCGCCGCCGATCACTGCTGCATGAAAGCGAGCGAGCACGCTAATAAAACTGTTATGCATCAAGAGAGAACAAAGCTCTGTGAAGTATCGAAAAAGTGACGACTTGGATGTCCCACACGGTAATTCAATTGTATGGCGCTATATGAATGACTGGAAGTTTTCACAACTTCTTGAAAGCTCTTCATTGTTCTTTCCTAACGCAAACAAATTGACTGATCAATATGAGGTTGCAGTACCTGAAAGCGTAGAGAAGCAAAAACGAGAAGAGCTAAAAAAGAAAGGTTTTAGTGGTCGAGATCTTGAGGAGGAAATGGCTTCTTTCTATTGGTCTACAAATCCGATGAAAGATCTTGTTTTAATAAACTGTTGGTCAATAAACCCTCACGAATCCTATGCATTATGGAAGATATATCTTGGCGGTGAAAAAAATGGAGTGGCTGTTAGAAGCACCATAAGTAAGTTAAGGCGCTCTATAGAAAATGGTAAAGACAGCTATCCAGAGGAGTTTTTTATTGGGAAGGTTAAGTATAAAAAACACCTCAGTCAGGATGAGCTATCCAGGCTGTCTGTCATCACTACCAAAAAGCCGTTTTATGACTTCGAGAAAGAGCTTCGCCTCTTTGTTCTGAATTACCCGCGCTCAGAAGGAGGTAAGGAGTCTCCATATGACATCAGTATTGGACGAAGTGTCAGAGTTGATATCGGTGAGCTAATTCACGAAGTTTACATATCCCCGTTCTCGACTAAAGAATATCGCGGAGAAATAGAGAATCTACTCAAAAAAGATAGACTATTGAACATTGCGATTAAAGAGTCTGAGATTAGGGATCAGTAAGGTTTTGGAGCGGCTGTCCTCGGAAGACAGCCCAAAGCCGGCCCCTTAACCAAATGTTATAATTATTAGGATAGTCTCATGGCAAAAAACATTCTGCAATTTAAGTTACTCTTGATGTCACCCGGTGATGTAACTGATGAACGAAATGCGGCTAGTGAACTCATTAATAGTTGGAATGCACAAATAGGTAATGCGTTAGGTGTGAGTATTGATTTAGTTAAATGGGAAACACATTCGCAACCTCTCGTCGGTGCTAATCCACAGAAAATTCTAAATCAACAATTAGTAAGTGAGGCAGATTTTGGTATTGCAATTTTCTGGAGTAGATTAGGTACACCAACAGATACTCACATCTCAGGCACTGCTGAAGAAATTGATGGTTTGATAGCACGGGGCATTGATGTTTCCATTTACATATGCAATAGACCAATTGAACAGTCAAAAATCCAAGAATACACAAAGCTATCTGATTATTTAGCCATTATTAAGAGAAATGCACTGATAACAAATTATACAAACCTAGAAGATCTGAGGGAGTTATTGTTACTACATATAACCCATACAATAATAAACCTAGTATCTAAAGAGAAAGCGATCAACATTAACAATTTAGACAATACATCAACCTCAAAAAACATAAACAAACCAAACATTAAAATAAAATTGCAAGCTGGTTTTGTTCCGACGGGCGCAATAAATAAAGGTTATCTTGAAGTTTGCATCCAAAATCACAGTGATTCCTATGTGTTTATTGGGGGTGTAATGTTGACCATGAAAAATGGGAATAATATTTTTTATCAGCGAGATGCCATTACACAAGCATTGAACAATCGTAAAGAATTACGCCCAAGTGAAGCTTTATCATTTCATTTTGATCCAATTCAAATAAAATCTGACATACCTGACTTATCTCAAATAAAAGGTTTTACTGTCAAAGATGATATTGACCGAATTTTTTCAAGTGATGAAGAAAATGTAGGGTCACTTATCGAAAGTCTGCTCAATTTTTCATGATTATAAAAAATATTTGGTGTGGGATTTCTACGCAACCCCACAGGTAAAAGTTAGCTTCCCGTCAATGCGGATCGCAGATTTAGATGCTGGACAAAGGGATCAAAATCTTTGTCGCTGTACAGGAGGGCGAAATCGCTCTTAATGCATCGGGTTGCGATCACCGTGTCGATGGTCTTGCGAACGGTGATGCCCATGGAGCGCAGCGTTCTGAAATTCTGGGCTGCCTGAATTGCGATCTCCCGGCCTCCCAACTCAATGACATCGAGTGAGCTCAGCAGCGTCTTGGCTTGGTTGAAATCTCGGTCGTTGCGGAAGCCCTGAAGTACCTCGGTCAAGATCAGGTCGCCGGTCGCAACAGGTTCGCTGCCCAGCAAGGCATCCAGCCTGTCTGTTTGGGGGTTGGGCACGCCGTTGAAATAGTCAATCCAAACGCTCGAATCCACCAGGATCACTAGTCGGTCCTCATCGCGTCCAGATCACCTTCCCACCGCAGCTGTCCGCGCAGGCGCCGTATCTCTTCCTGCTGCCGAAGCTTCAACAGTGTGCGCAAGCCGAGCTCTACCGCTTCCCGCTTGGTCTTAAGCCCCGTGGCCTTCAGTGCATCCTTCATCAACTCGTCATCGATGACGATGTTCGTGCGCATGATGTGTATCTCCGCTGTCTTCTATACACACTCTAGTGCGCCAACCGCAGAACCACAAGGCGCTGAGAGATCGGACTCCACCAGCAGCACCTGCGTATTGTTCCCACCCCTTGATCACCGCCCGCACTCAAGCCAGTCAACGCTCAGACAGCCGGGTGTAGGGGTTGAGTCGCCTGGACGGCGACGAAAGCCACTAAGGCACATGGATGTGACTTTGTGGCGACCCCGTAGCCCGGCAGAACATCAGCCTGATAGTGATGGTGGTGATCTCGGGGACCGCCGGGATTGGTAAGGGCCGGGCGGGTCCGGCCCTTACCTGGCCCGCGCCGGCCAGTCGGCGCTCTTATCAAATCGCCACGCGATTTGTCTTAATGCCTGCGGCGCAGCCGCATTCAAAGCCAAGCCGCGCAGCGGCAATCCCAGTATCGAGATACGAGATACGACCAGCGAGCGACGAACTATCGCCTGTCAGTTCACGCCGCGCGTGCGTCCGCCATCGCCCCAGCCGGCGGCCGGCAGGCGCACATGGGCCAGCGCCACATCAAACCCGTTGCTCCAGGCCCGCCGGTTCGTCTGGCTGCAGAAAGGGTGCCAACCTTGGGCTACCTGTCTATCGTGTTAAGCGGCTGTTTTTGGCGGGGCTAGCCCCAAGGCATCAGCGTGGTCAAGGGGCAGTAACGCACTTAACTGGTGCGCGCGTGTCGGGGTGGTGCATGGCTAAGCCGCTCCTCAGCCGCGCACCAGCCGCATGCCGCCGCGCAGGGCGTCGGTCTGTAGTGGCAAGTCGCGGCTGATAAACACCTGACCTTCACTGCGTACCCGGCGTACCGCATCCAGATCCAGATCGGCGATCAGCCACTGGCTGCTGGCGGGCGATAGCTCGGCGCTTTCGGCCACCACGCCGCTAGCCGGCAGGCCGTGGTCGGGCGGGGTGTAGAGCGCGGCGCGGCCGATATTGAGATCCAGCGCCGGTGACCAGGGGGCCGCGCCAACGGTGGGTGACTGCAGTACAGCGATCTGGTTTTCCAGCGCCCGGGCCTGGGCGCCAATGCGCACCCGCTGGTAGCCCGCTTCACTATCGGTGCAGCTGGGGGCCAGGATCAGATCGGCACCGGCTACGGCGGCGGCATGGGCCAGCAGCGGGAACTCGTTGTCGTAGCAGATGAGAATGGCCAGTCGCCCCAGTGCGGTATCAAACAGGGTGAGGCCGTTGCCAGCGGTGATCTGCCACTGCTCCAGCTCGAAGCGGGTCATCATCAACTTGTCCTGATGGCCGAGGCAGCCGTGGGGGCCAAACAGCGGCGCGCGGTTGCGGTAGCGGCCATCGTCATTCAGCACCGGCACTGAGCCCGGCTGCAGGTAGATGCCATGGTGGCGGGCGATGTCGGCGCACAGTTGCCACCAGCGCGGCAGCAGCGGCTGGATGGCGGCAATGGAGCCGAGCAGATCGCTGCGCTGCGCCTCGGCCAGCTGGCCGCTTAGCACCAGCCCGGCATACTCGGGCAGCAGCAATAACTCGGCGCCGTCGCTCACCGCCTGCTGACACAGCTGCTGCAAGTGGTCGGCATAGCTCTCCCAGTCGGGCAGCAGTTCGATGGCGTACTGGCAGGCGGCAAGCCGGATCATCCGCGCATCTCCTTCAGCCAGAATGACATCGGCTTGGCACTGGGGCGGTTTTCTCCCAGATCCGGCCACTCATAGTGGGTGCGCAGTTGGGGCTGGTGGTGAAAGCCACGCTGCTGCCAAAAGTGGTCTAACGGCTGGTAGCCGGCCGGGCGCAGCGGGTGGTCGGCCGGCCGCTCTACGGCGCAGAAGCAGCACCAGTCGAAGCCGCCAAGCGCACGGGCATGGGCTTCGCGCTCGGCAAAGAAACGCACCCCCAGGCCACGGCCGCGATACGCCGGCAGCACCACGGACTCGCCAAAATAGAAGATGCGGCTCAGATCCATACCCGCTGCGATCAGGGGGTGCTGGAACTCTTCAACGTGATCCACCAGCGGCAGGGCGGTGGAGGCGCCCACTACCGCATCACCATCTAGCACTAGCAGGCAGAGGCTGCGCGGCGAGTTGATGTAGGTTTGCAGGTAACGGCGCTCGTAGGCCTCGTCACCGTCATAGAGGTAGGGATACTCGCGAAAGACGCGAAGACGCAGCGCCGCCAGTTGGTCGACAGCAGTGGCAATGGCGGCGCCATGCAATCTCTGGATAACAAGTTCGGGCAACTCGCTGCTCCGGCCGGGGTGAGCTTTGGGAAGAGACAACCTATCATGATTGCCAGCCCTGCATCATCTGACCCACACCGCACCGGGGGTGCCCGATGGCCGCGACCGATCTGATCAAGAACTACTATGCCGCATTCAACGCCGGCGACATGGACCGCTTTCTGGCCCTGCTCAGCGATGAGGTGGTGCACGACATCAACCAGGGCGAACGCCAGCTTGGCAAAGCCGCCTTTGCCGCCTTTATGACCCGCATGAACCGTTGTTACCGCGAACAGCTCAGCGACATCGTGGTGATGGCCAGCAGCGACGGCCGCCGCGCCGCCGCCGAATTTGTCGTCCATGGCCAATATCAGGCCGACGATGAGGGACTGCCGCCCGCCAGCGGCCAGCGCTACCTGTTGCCGGCTGGCGCCTTCTTTGAGATCCGCGACGGCAAGGTGGCGCGGGTCACCAACTACTACAACCTCAATGACTGGATCGAGCAGGTCAGTTAAGGCTGACCGGCTTTATCTGCTGTACCAGGAGCACTTATGTCGAAACTCTTTGAACCCCTGAAAGTCGGTGAGCTGAACCTGCCCAACCGCATCATCATGGCGCCGCTCACCCGTTGCCGTGCCAGCGTCGGACGAGTGCCCAACGCGCTGATGGCCGAGTATTACGCCCAGCGCGCGTCGGTGGGGCTGATCCTGACGGAAGCCACCTCGGTGACGCCGATGGGCGTCGGTTACCCCGATACCCCGGGGATCTGGAGTGATGAGCAGGTGGCCGGCTGGAAAACGGTGGCCGATGCCGTGCATGCCGCCGGTGGCCGCATCATGCTGCAGCTGTGGCATGTGGGGCGCATCTCCGATCCCCATTACCTCAATGGTGAACTGCCGGTGGCCCCCAGTGCCATCGCCGCCCCCGGCCATGTCAGCCTGCTGCGGCCGAAGAAGGATTTTGTCACCCCCAGAGCGCTGGCGCTGGAGGAGATCCCGGCCATTGTCGAGGCCTACCGCCAGGGGGCGGAGAACGCCAAAAAGGCCGGTTTTGATGGGGTCGAGATCCACGGCGCCAACGGCTATCTGCTCGATCAGTTCCTGCAGGACTCCACCAACCAGCGCAGCGATGGCTACGGTGGCCCGATCGAGAACCGCGCCCGGCTGCTGCTGGAGGTGACAGATGCGGCGATCAGCGTGTGGGGCGCAGGCCGTGTTGGCGTCCATCTGGCGCCGCGTTGTGATGCCCATGGCATGGGCGACAGCGATCCGGCCGCCACTTTTGGTTATGTGGCCCAGCAGTTGGGCCAGCGCGGCATCGCCTTTATCTGCACCCGCGAACATCTGGGCGCCGACAGCATCAGCCCGCTCCTCAAGCAGGCCTTTGGCGGCGTACTGATCGCCAACGAAGGCTTTACCTACAGCTCGGCTGAACAGGTGCTGGAGATCGGCACCGCCGATGCGGTAGCCTTCGGCAAGCTGCTGATCGCCAACCCCGATCTGGTGGCCCGCTTCGAGCATGAAGCTGACCTTAACGACTGGCATGCCGACAGCTTCTACGGCGGCGCCGAGGCCGGTTACACCGATTACCCGGCGCTGCAGCCGAGTTAGCAGTTGCGCTTGAGCCGGGCGATCGACAACGCTCTTTCGTCTACCATGCTGGCGTTTAACGGCAGTAGCAGGGAATACCAGTGAACGATGGCATGATTCGGCTGCAGGAACTAATGGCGATCACCGCTGAGCAGCGGCAGTTGTTGTGGGCGCTGGCCTGTGAAAGGTCGATAGCGCGAGGATTGACCGTACTGAGGAATCGGCGCTGTCTTACCAGCGCCGAAAAGGAGGTCGCCGCCCAGTTATCGGGGCTGCTCAGCCGTTCGCTGGTTGAACAACGGGGCAGGGATTGGTACCGGGTTACGTCGGCAGGCTGTTTGGCCCTGCTGTTGGCGGAGTTGGACTCTCCATCCACCTGTCCGGCCATGCTTTGGCCAGTTGTTGAGTACAGCGCCGCACCAGTGGTGGCGGTGATTGGCGTGTTGCTTGGTGCCGGGGCCGTCGATGCGCTGCGACTGGTGGATGGGGAAGAGGCCGGTTGGCACCTGGGTCTATTGTGCGAATTGCCTGCCAGTTGGTTGCTACTGCCGCGTTTCGCGCCCAAGGTTCAGCAATGGCTGCACGTTGAATGCTGGTGGCGTCAGGCGTATCTAGGGTTGTCATCCACACAGCTGCAGCCGCTGCTGCCCACCATCGCCGCCACCAGCAAGGGCGGTGTGATGCCGTATGCTGCCGATCTGTCGTTGCTTGGGTTAGCGCCGATAGCGACGGATGATCCCTTCTGCCAACCGATCACCACAGATCTGGTGCGTGGCCTGTGGCCGCCGCAGCGGCTGAAGAAGTTGCAGCCCGATCTGCGCACTCTTTACGACACCGCCTTGCTGGCCATGTTTGATCTGCCCCAGGCCCGCAAAGTGCTGGAGTCTCTGGTGCCGTCCAAGCGTTGGTTGAATCAACGAGAAAACTATCGTCCCAGCTGGATCGGCTTTATGGATGCCGCATTGGTGGACGCGTCACAGCTGAATGAAGCGCTGTCGCTGATGGAAGAGGTATTTGAGAGCCCGGATGGCCCCTATGGCCCGCGCTGGGGCGAACTGTTGCTGCTGCTACCGATGCTGTTTCGCCTGGCCTTAGACGATGAAAAGTGGCGGATCAAGGCGTGGTTGCGCGAAGTTTGGGGCAACAACCCCAAGTGGTTGCGATTGCTGGATCTCAAACCGGAGAATCCGATACAAGAGCGGGTGTTGGCGGGGGTGGCTCAGCTCCTGGATCGCAGCTGCCCGCGCCCCTATCTGCACCATCAGCCAATGTGGCAGCGCTGGCTGGAGCAGCTGGAGCTGGCGGTGACCCGCGATAACCGCGAACAGCAGCAGGATCAGCGATTGGTATGGATGCTGGCTGACGACTGGGACAGCGTCACCCCTCGTTTGCAGAAAAAGGGGGTTAGGGGCTGGCAAAAAGGGCGAGTGTTGTCGCTGTGGGAGTTGCAGAGCCAGCTCAGCAGTTTGGGAGTAACGGACCAGCAGCTCACGTCGCTCTATCGTCTGCAGCATGATCGCTTTTTCCAGCAAAATGGTCTGCAGCTGACGTTCCCTGTTGCCCATGTGCTGCAGCAGGCGCGCAATCTGGTGGATCACAATGGCGACGCGCTGGTGGTGGTGCAGGAGCATCCACTTCTGGTGGTGATGAGGAGCAAAGATCAGATCCAGCTGGATCTGCTGCCGCACATGGCCGATGACGTGCTGGTGCCGCGCCAATCTGGGGTGTTTGCCTTTGTTGACCCGGGTGATGAGGGGCGGCGGCTGCTGGAGCTGGTTGAGAGCATGCCGGGTGGTTTTCCGGTTGATCAGCATCTGGCGCTGGAAACCCAACTCGCACGCATGGCCGGGGTGAGCTGGTATAGCGAGCTCTCGGGCCAAGGCAACATCAACTTGCAGCCTTGGGATGAACGCCCTCACTTGTGGTTGGAGTGGCGCGATCATCTGCTCACGGTCAGCATCTGCCACCAGCCCCTTGATGAGGCACTGACGAGGTTGGCTCACCAGTCCGGCAACGGTGCGGCGTGGGTGGCTCAGCCGGGGGCTAAGGGAAGTTGGTTCCGTCGTGATCTGAAAAAGGAGCTGGCAACCAGCCTGGCATTGAGCAAGCAACTGGGCCTGCCAACCGAGCGTGACCGGCAGTGGCGGTTGATCGGCGAAGAGGTGATCCCCTTTATTGAACAGCTGAGCGCCATGCCCGATCTACCTGTCCATTGGCGCGGTGCAGCGGCACGGGTGATGAGCAACGAACGGCTTAAACTTCAGGTCACCAGCCAGCAAGACTGGTTTGCAGTCAGTGGCCACCTTGAGGTGGATCAGCAACAGGTGGTTGAACTGCGCACCCTGCTCAGCCACGCTCGCACCGGCTATGTGCAGCTCTCCTCCGGCTCTTTACTGCTGCTGTCGCAGCAGTTGCGGCGCCAGCTGCAGTTGCTCGACAGTGTACTGGATGCCGAACAGCGGATAGAGCAACGGCTGGCTTATCCGCTGGCGCAACTGATTGAAAGCCAGAGCCACAGCGGTGATCAGGGCTGGCAGGCCCTGAGCCAGCGCTGGCAGGAAAAGCCGGTACTGGCACCTGAGCTGCTGGAGCCGCTGCGTGACTACCAGCGCACGGCGGTGCAGTGGGCGGCGCATCTGGCCATGCATCAGTTCGGTGCCTGTCTGGCTGATGATATGGGGTTGGGTAAGACGTTGCAGGCGCTAACCCTGATCCGCCATTTCGGTGTCGACGGCGCCAGTCTGGTGGTGGCGCCCAAGTCGGTGGTGGGCAACTGGCTGGCCGAAGCGGCCCGTTTTGCCCCCGAATTGCAGCTGATCGATCTGGAAGCCGTGGCCGATCGCGAGCAGGTGATTGCCGCAGCCGGCCCACGTCAGGTGGTGGTGATCAGTTATGGTCTGCTGCCGCGGCTGGAAACGGCACTGCACCAGCGTCAGTGGCAGGTGGCTGTGCTGGATGAAGCCCAGCAGATCAAGAACGCCAGCACCAAGCGCGCTAATACCGCCTTTCAGCTCAATGCCCACTGCCGTTTTGCCCTGTCCGGTACACCGATTGAGAACCATCTGGGCGAACTCTGGAGTCTGTTTGCCTTTATCAATCCCGGCCTGCTCGGCAACAAAACCCAGTTCAACCGCCGCTATGGCAATGCGGCTACTAACGCGGAAGAGTTGTGGCGGCTGCGGGCCTTGGTGGGGCCATTTATCATGCGCCGCACCAAGCAGCAGGTGCTGGCCGAACTGCCGGCCAAGACCGAAATTACCCACCATGTCGAGCTGAGTGCGGCTGAGCGCACCGCCTATGAAGCGGTGCGCAAGGAGGCGCTGGCCCAAGCCAAGGTGCAGGGACAGGGGCTGGTGGCGATCCTTGCCGGGCTGACCCGCCTGCGTCAGGTGTGCTGCGACCAGCGGCTGGTGTTCCCACAGCACAAACAGCGAGGCAGCAAGCTGGAGGAAGCGCTGCTGCTGGTGCAGGAGGCGCTGGAAAACGGCCGGCGGGTGCTGGTGTTCAGCCAGTTTGTCAGCCTGCTCAAGCTGTTCACCCAGCCTCTTGAAGCGGCTGCCATCGATTACTGCTATCTGGATGGCCAGTGCACCACGGGTCAGCGGCGCAAGGCGATCGAGCGCTTTAAAACGGACGGGGTGCCGCTGTTTCTGATCAGCCTTAAGGCGGGTGGCACCGGGCTGAACCTGACTGAAGCCGACACCGTGATCCACCTTGACCCTTGGTGGAACCCGGCGGTTGAGGATCAGGCCAGTGATCGCGCCCATCGCATGGGTCAGACCCAGCCGGTGACGGTTTACCGACTGGTGGCCCGCAACACGGTAGAGGACAAGATCGTGCAGATGCACCGCGACAAGCGGGAACTGGCCGACAAGATCCTCGACGGCCAGAACGACGCCAAGGGGCTTAGCCCCGATCTGTTGCTGTCACTGATGAGTGAGTGAGCCACGCCCGGTTTGCGCCTGAGGCGGCTCATAGTGAGCCGCCTTTTCTGTTTATGATGGCGGCCTACAGGCACAAGGGATGATGGCGATGGGCTGGTGGCTGGCGGGGCTGGGAGCGGTGGTGGGGTGGCTGGTGTGGTGTTTCAACCGGCTGGTGGCCCTGCGCAACAAGTGCGACACGGCGTGGAGCGATGTGGATGTGCAGCTGCTGCGCCGCCATGAGCTGATCCCCAATCTGGTGGCGCTGGTCAAAGGCTACAACGCTCATGAGAGCGCGCTGCAGCAGGCGGTGGCGCTGGCCCGAGGGCCGCTGACCACGCAGCGGCTGGCGCAGGAGAGCGCCACCAGCGCCGAACTGGTGCGGCTGCTGGCGGTGGTTGAGGCCTATCCCGAGCTGAAGGCTGAAGGGCGCTTTGGCGAGCTGCACCAGCAGCTGGTGGCGGTGGAGGAGGAGATCCAGATGGCCCGTCGCTACTTCAATGGCGCCACCCGCGACTACAACAATCAGGTGCAGTCCTTCCCGGCACTGCTGGTGGCGCGCGGCTTTGGTTTTGCCAGCCGGCCGTTTTTTGAGGTCAGTCTCGCCACGGTTCGCCAGGCACCGGAGGTGCGGCTATGAACGCCCGTTTCGGGTTGGCGCTGCTGTGGCTGCTGCTCGTCGCCACGGCGCAGGCCGAGGAGAAGATCCTCGATTTTCATGCCCAGCTGCAGGTGCAGGGCGATGGCCAGCTGCAGGTGGTCGAGACCCTGCTGGTGCAGGCCGAGGGGCAGCAGATCCGCCGTGGCATCGTGCGCGAACTGCCTACGGAGTACAGCACCGCAGCCGGGATCAAGGTCAGGGTCGCCTATGACCGGATCCATGTCTATCGCGATGGCTATGACGAGCCTTTTCATGTCGAGGCGGGTGGCAACGGCATCAGCATCTATATCGGTCAGCATGACCGGCTGCTGGCGCCCGGCGTCTACCGCTACGAGATCTACTACCAGAGCCGCGATCAGATCGGCTTCTTCGATGGTTACGACGAACTCTACTGGAACGTCACCGGCAATGGCTGGGCGCTGCCGATTGAGCGTGCTTCGGCCGCAGTGGTGCTGCCGCAGCCGTTGCCACCGGCGCAGCTCAAGGGGTTGGCGTGGCAGGGGCCCTTTGGCTCTACGGCTGCCGCCGAGGTGGCGCTGGGCGAGCAGCTGAGTTTTGCCAGCCGTGGGCCGCTGGCGCCGGGCGAGGGGCTGACCATCGCCCTGGCTTTCCCCAAGGGGTTGGTGGTGGAGCCAGATCTGCAGGCCAAGGTCACGCGGCTGCTCAGCGATAACCGTGACCTGCTGGTAGCGGTGGTGGGGCTGGCGGTGCTGCTGCTCTATTACCTGCTGCTGTGGTGGGCGGTCGGCCGTGACCCGGCCAAGGGCACCATCATCGCCCGCTATCAGCCGGCGCGCGGGCTGTCGGCGGCCGGCCACCGCTATCTGGTCAAGATGGGGTATGACGCCGGTTGCCTGTCGGCGGCGCTGGTCAGTCTGGCGGTGCAGGGCTATCTGGTGATCGAGAGCGAAAAGCCGCTGGTGCTGCGCCGGCTAGCCAAGGCTACTGCGCCGGATCTCAGCCGCGCCGATGCCTTGCTGCTGACCCGGCTACTGCCGGAGACCCGGCGTTATCAGATCGACGAGGCGCTGCAGCCGCAGCTGGAGCAGGCGGTCAGCGCCCATCAGCGGGCTCTGGCGCTGGAGTATGGCCAGCACAACTTTGCCAGCAACAGCGGCTGGCTGCTGCTCGGCCTGCTGCTGTCGATCGCAGCCATTGTCGCCACCCTGCTGACCCAGCCGGGGCTGGTGGCCATGGCGCTGATCATCGCCGGCAGCGCCATCCTTGGCGGTGCTTTTTCGAGTTGGCTGAAGGCGCCGACGGTAGCCGGGCGCAAGCTGATGGATGAGATCGAGGGGCTGGCCGAATACCTCAAGGTGGCCGACAGCGCCGAGATCGCAGCGGCTGGTGCGCCGGCGATCTCGCGTGAGCGCTTTGACCAGCTGCTGCCCTTTGCCTATGCGCTGGGGCTGGATAACCGCTGGTACGAGGCCTTTGATAGCCAGCTGCGCCAGCGTATCAGCCGTGGCCAGGGCGATGAGCGCGAACGCGAGCTGAGCTGGTGGTCGGGGCGCCATCTCGACAGCCACCTGCGTATCGGCAGCGCGCTGGGCAGTGTCGGCGCCACCATTGCCGCAGCCGCCCAGCCCCCCGGCAGCAGCAGTGGCACCGGCGGCTTTAGTGGCGGTGGTGGTGGCTCGTCGGGCGGTGGTGGTGGTGGCGGCGGTGGGCGCGGCTGGTAGCGGGCGCAGCGTCAGCTCGCTGCGGCTTATTGGCCCCGACTTTGAATGCCGCTGCGCGGCGGCAGATTGCGGCTACGCCGCACGGATGCCAATTGCGTTGGCTGTTGCGCCTTCGGCGCCGGATTGCGGCTGCGCCGCCCGGATGCGGGCTTCCGCGCCCGCGCGACGGGCAGGAAGGCCGTTGCCGCACGGCCTCCCTGCACCCACCGGCGGCCCCCGAGATCACCACCATTTGCCATAGACGGAGATGGCCCCGCTGCACGGCCCGTTTGCCCTGAGCCTGTCGAAGGGCTGTGATTCTCGGTGTCGCCAATTGCGTTGGCAGATGGACCGCAGTAGATGCCACTGCGTGGCGCCGGATTGCGGCTTCGCCGCCTGGATGCGGGCTTCCGCGCCCGCGCGACGGGCAGGAAGGCCGTTGCCGCACGGCCTCCCTGCACCCACCGGCGGCCCCGAGATCACCACCATCAATAACTGGTTGTAGTTCTGCCGGGCTACGGGGTCGCCACAACGTCACATCCCTGTGCCGTAGTGGCTTTCGTCGCCGTCCAGGCGACTCAACCCCTTCGCCCGGCTGGCCGTGGGTTAGCTGGCACTGAGCGGGTGGTGATCAAGGGGTAAGCGCGAGACTCACCGGCCGGGAATGGCGTGCTGTTTGTCCACCCCTTGATCGTCAACCGCATGGCCGTGAACAGCATGCGGCCGGCTGGCTGCAGGGGGCGAGGCAACAGGACGTTGCCGAAAGCCACTATGGGCCATGGAGGGCACATTGTGGCGACCCCGTAGCCCGGCAGAACAGCCGCCAGATCTGGATGGTGGTGATCTTTGGGGGCCGACAGGGTTCGCCAAGGGAGGGTTCGGCGACCCTCCCTTGGCTCGTCGGGCGGGGGCGACACCCCGCAATCTGCCGCCACGCAGTGGCAAATCTGCAGCGGCGCAGCCGCATTGCCCGTGCAGCGGGCCTCCAACGCCTGCGGCGCAGCCGCACTCACAACACCCCAGCGCGAGGCAGGCAGCCTTGCAATCCGCTGTGGCGCAGCCGCAATCTGCCGCCACGCAGTGGAAAATCCGCTGCAGCCGCTGCCTATCTGCCTACTTTGGCCGCCTTGGGGGCGATGGCTGTCGCTGCACCAATGCCAAAGCCCAGTGAATGTAGCGTCTGCCTGAAGGCGTTGAGGGTGCCAGCCGGGATCGCCACTAGCGAGCCCTGCTGCAGCTTGACGAACTTGCGGGTGGCGGGGTGGTTGGCAATGGTCACGGCGATCTGCTCACTCAGGCAGTTAAGCAGGAGGGCCTCACCCGCCAGGCTCAAGGCTTGGCCATGGCGCTGACAGTGGTTGATCAGCGCCTCACAATCTTGCGGCAGCAACTGAGGATCACGGCTGGTGATGAACGCCAGCAGCGGTTGCAGCGACTGACCGTTTTCCACCTGCTGGAGCATCAGGGGTTGGTTCAAGCGCCAGAGATCAGTTCCCTCCTGCTCGGCGTAGCCGTTGAGAAAAAGCTGCTCCTCGGCGCTGGGTGGCTGACGGAACTGCAGCAGTCCACTTTGTCTGACGGTGAGCGGCGTCTCTGTCAGCGGTTGTTGATAATGATCGCTGAGGCCAAGGCACCAGGCGCCCAATGCCGTGATGCGGAAATAATGCAGGCCGGCATAACGGTTGATATGAGCAACATCCTGCTCGCATAAGGGGTGCTCATAGCATTGGCTGCTTTGTTCTGCCGGTTCGAAGCAAAGGTCGACCATGCCCAAGGTGGCCAGATATTCAAATAGCAGGCATTGCAGGTAGCTCTCTTGCATCGCCTGCCACAAGCCGTCCTCAGACATGTAGTGGATCTCGCCGTAGCGGGGGTCGCCGAAATAGCACTGGTCGAGCTTGTGGGTCAGTTCAAAGGCAAAGCCATTCGTCCGGACCATGCGCGAGAACTGCGAGAAGCTGAGCCATTGTTCGGTTGGGCAGCTGGCCAGAGCGGCGATCACCTGTTGGCGTCGGCTAACGGGTGGCGTCAACGTCTGCTTGCGGTTGCGCACGCTGATCGCGGGGAGGCGGTCGTACTCATCCAGCTTGCCGTTCGTTTTCCAGCTGTCCCACAGCGCTTTGAGGATCTGCGGCGGTGGTTGCTGCAGTATCGCCAATGCCGCTGCCGTTAGTTGCGGTTTACTGCGGCTGCAATCTACCCACGGGCAACCCAACAGCAGGTTAAGCCAACCTCTGGCCTTGATCTGGCCGCAGCCGTATTCATCGTCAGGGAAATACTCGCCAAGCACTGCTGAGACACTGCCGATGGTGGCTGCGGTGGGGTTGCCGGTGCCTGCACTGACGCTGATTTTGCCTGCTTTGAGGTGTGCGATCAGGCGGATCAGCTCTGCCGGTGCGGCATGCTCCCGCTCAGCCTGCTGATAGCTCTGGAGCAGGCAGCCTTCAAGCGGCTGAGGTTCCATGCGGATCGGCTCTGGGGCGGGCAGCAGCTCACGCAGCTTGGCGCAAATCGGGGCGGGTATGGCGCTGCGGTAAATGCGTCGCTCTGGCTGCCAAAACAGGGCCGCATGACGGTGAATGCCTTGGCTCCAGCTCAGTGACCGATCAAGGCAGGGAGGGCGATAGCCCAGCCGTGCCTGCAAACGCCGCTCGTCCAGCCGGCCCTCGGGATCATGGCAGGCTTCGGCGACGATGGCGCATTCATCCCCATCTAGACGATCCACGTATTGGCGCAATCCGATGGCGGTTAGCCTCTTGCTGAGTGCATCCATCAGTTCCTGCTTGCGCTTACCGGCCACCGGGAATTCCGGGGCCAGATGGGCCAGGCGGTTTTTGAGCTGGTCATTGGTATCCAGCAACAGCAGTTCTGACAGCGACAGGGTCATGGGATCTGGTGCTCTTGTGAGGGCTCGGCCGCTGCCGCCGGCTGTTCCCGTGCCGTCAGCCACAACCGCAGGTCGAACTCCAGCTGGTGGTAGTCGGGCTCCATGTGGCAGCACAGGCTGTAGAACGCCTTGTCGTGCTCTTTCTCTTTGAGGTGGGCCAGCTCGTGAACCACGATCATGCGCAGGAAAGGCTCGGGGGCCTCGCGGAACAGGGCGGCGATCTGGATCTGTGATTTGGCCTTGAGCTTGCCGCCCTGCACCCGGCTGTGGTGGGTGTGCAGGCCGAGGGCATGCTTGATGATGTTGATCTTGCTGTCGTAGCCGATGCGTGACAGCGGCGCCGAGCTTTTCATGTAGCGGTTTTTCAACGCCATCACATAGTCATACAGCGCCTTGTCGCTTTGCACCTCGTGGCGGGCGGTACCGTAGCGTTTTTCCAGCCGTGGCCCCAGCTCGCCCTTGGCCAGCAGCTGGCGCACCTGCTGCAGCAGGTGTTCGGGGTAGCCACCGAGAAAGCGCAGATCACTCATTGCCGGGGGTTTTACTGTCATGGAGCCAAGGTGGCGGCGATTGTAGTGATTGGGCATAGTAGCCGCCACTGCTGATCATCAGGACGCATGATGGCTCTGCCCGAACAACCGCCTGCCGCCCCCTCCTTTACCACCGCCTTGAAGTTCTGGTTCAAGCTTGGCTGTATCAGCTTTGGTGGCCCGGCCGGGCAGATCGCCATCATGCATCAGGAGCTGGTGGAGCGGCGGCGCTGGCTGTCGGAGCGCCGTTTTCTGCATGCCCTGAACTACTGCATGCTGCTGCCGGGGCCAGAGGCCCAGCAGCTGGCCACCTATCTCGGCTGGCTGCTCCACCGCAGCTGGGGCGGGGTGGTAGCTGGCGCCCTGTTTGTGCTGCCGTCACTGCTGCTGCTGATCCTGCTCTCCTGGCTCTATCTCGCCTATGGCCACACCCCGCTGGTGGCCGGGTTGTTTTATGGCATCAAGCCGGCGGTGACCGCCATCGTCGCCCAGGCGGCATGGCGCATTGGCGGCCGGGCGTTGGGCAACGGCTGGTTGTGGGCGATCGCGCTCGCCTCTTTTGTTGCCATCTTTGCCCTCCAGCTGCCGTTTCCGCTGATTGTGCTGGCGGCGGCGCTGCTTGGCATGGTTGGCGGCAAGCTGGCGCCGCACCATTTTGCCGGCGGCGGCCACAAGGCGGGCAGCAGCCGCAGCTACGGCCCGGCGCTGATCGATGATCAGACGCCGCCGCCAGAGCACGCCCGCTTTCGCTGGTCGCGGCTGAGCAAGGTTGCGCTGGTGGGGGCGCTGCTGTGGCTGCTGCCGATGGCCTCCCTGACGCTGGGGCTGGGCTGGGGCCACACCCTGACCCAGATGGGCTGGTTCTTTACCAAGGCGGCGCTGCTCACCTTTGGCGGGGCCTATGCGGTGCTGCCCTATGTCTGGCAGGGGGCGGTGAGCCACTACGGCTGGCTGACGCCGGGGCAGATGATCGATGGTCTGGCGCTGGGTGAAACCACCCCCGGCCCCTTGATCATGGTGGTCGCCTTTGTCGCGTTTGTCGGCGGTTACAGCCAGCAGCTGTTCGGCCCTGAGCTGACCTTCGCCGCCGGCGCGGTGGCGGCGCTGCTGGTCAGCTGGTTCACCTTCCTGCCGTCGTTCCTGTTCATTCTGGGCGGTGGGCCGATGGTGGAATCGACTCACGGCCAGATCCGCTTTACCGCGCCGCTGACCGCCATCACCGCCGCCGTGGTCGGGGTGATCTGCAATCTGGCGCTGTTCTTTGGCTGGCATGTGCTGTGGCCGGCCGGTTTTGCTGGCGCGTTCGACTGGCCGGCGTTGGCCATTGCCGTCGCTGCCGCCATCGCCCTGTTCGGCTTCAAGCGCGGGGTGATCGAAGTGATCGGCGGCGCGGCGTTGCTCGGCCTGTTGCTGCGTACCCTGCTCAGCTAAACCACACGGAGAAGCGCATGACCGATCTGCCATGGGTGATCTGCGGCCAGGGCCGCCTCGGCGGGCGTATTGCCGCCATTCTCGCTGCCACTGGTAACAGCCCGCAGCCACTGCGGCTGGTGCGTGGCAGCGGCCTGCAGCTGCCGCCACTCAAGCTGCCGGTCACCATCGGCACCCTGATCCTCTGTCTGGTGCCGCGTGATGGCCAGTCGCCCCAGGCTGATGGCCAGCCGCAGCGCGCCTCCAGCGGCTGGGCCGGGCTGCTCGACGGCCTGCTGGCCCAAGTGCAGCGCGGCGAGCTGCAGATCCAGCAGCTGGTGCAGGTCAGCTCCACGGCGGTGTATGAAGATTGCGTGGGCTGGGTCAGCGCCGACACCCCGACGGCCGGTCATTCCGAACGGGCGCTGGCGCTCATTGAGGCGGAGCAGCGGGTGCGCCAGATCGCGGCCAACTCACTGGTGGTGCGGCTGACCGGCCTCTATGGCCCCGGCTATGAACGCTATCAGCCGCAGGCGATGAGCCACGACAAGCCACGCATGGGGGTGGATGTGCGCGCTGCCGCCGCGGTCATCGCCCGGTTGGCACGGCAGGAGGGCACCGGCCCACGCACGGCGCTGGTCACCGATGGCCAGATCTACCATCAGGGCCAGCTGTTTGCCGCCGATCCGGCCCTGCCACCATTGGCGGCGCTGGCCAAACGCGAGCGGCTGCTGCTGCCCAGCCATGCCGCCAGCTGGCCGCCGACCAAACCTTGATGGTTGAGCCTGGCAGCGGGATATGGGGTAACAGGGCGGCGGTGGCGGGAAAAAGGCGAAGGATGAATAAAGACGAGGGATGGTGCCGGAAACAGGAATCGAACCTGCGACCTTCGCATTACGAATGCGCTGCTCTACCAACTGAGCTATACCGGCGCCACCGGGGCAGGATGGTAGGGGAGGGGCTTTGATGGTGTCAATGGCGAGGCCTGTTTGCTGCCCTGAGCGCCCTGACGTGGCGCGCTAGGCACCACCACAGTGGATTGTGGAGAGACTGTTAAAAGACTATATTCGGTCCAGATATAGCCTCAGGAGCAGAGCCGTGCGCTACTCATCCCAAGTGAAACCCATCAGTTACCTCAAGGCCAATGCTGCCGAAGTACTGACCCGGCTTGCCGAGAATCGCGAGCCCCTGGTCATCACCCAGAATGGGGAGGCTAAAGCGGTGCTGCAGGACGTCGCCTCGTTTGAAGAGACACAAGAGACGATGGCCTTGCTGAAGATTCTGGCGCTGGGCCAGCAGGATTTTGAAGCCGGTCGGCTTAAGCCGGTTGCTGATGTGGTAACGCGCCTGCGCGCCAAGCGAGCCGAGGGCGAATGACCAGCGGCCAGGTGCACTACGAGGTTGTGCTTACCGCCGGTGCCGAGCAGGACCTTGAGTCCATCTATGACTACGTTTGCGAGTTTGATGGCGTTATCAACGCCAATCAGCTGCTTGACCGCCTGATGGAAGTGGTTGAGGGGCTCGCCCAGTTCCCTGAACGTGGTAGTTATCCCAGCGAACTGGCGACCTTGGGGATCAAGGAGTACCGCCAGACGCTGTTCAAACCCTACCGGGTGATCTATCGGGTAATGGCCACTCAGGTCATCATCTATCTGATTGCCGATGGGCATCGGCAGATGCAGACGGTGCTCACTCGACGACTGCTGGGCAGCTGACCAGAGCAGGTACAAAACAAAAACCCGCCAGAGCCTCAACCCTGCTGGTGAATGATGCACCGGCCGCTGCCTGCTGCTGATAATTGGCAGGGCCGATGCCGTTCACCGGGCCGGGCGTGTGTGCCGCTGCGGCTGTTGGCGAAGCAGCGCTTGAGCCCACGACCACCGACGAGCCAATGATGACGCCGCTGCCACCAATGACGATCCCCTGATCGCCAATTACCACGGTCGGGTTGCCCATCACGATCACCCCGCCATGATCGGTGGGGTCGCCCATACGAGCGGCAGGTTTGCCGTTGATAAACACCGACGCCGAGCCCTGCTTGATCTTGTCCGGCGGGCCGACGCAGATGAGCGAATCGCCAACCCGGGCGGCGGGCAGGCGCCGATAAAGACATTGGGTGAACCCTGGATCACCGGGCCACCGACATGGGGTACTTTGGCGGTGACTTTGGGACAGACATGGAAATGGCTAATGGTTGCCGCGGGCTTGGCCATCCTTGCCTCCTGAGGGTAGTTTTCAATCCTTGAACAACGGGGCAGAAACGACCATACCGGTGCGGGGGAGAAAGCCCTTGTTCAGGTCGCGGCCACAAAACCGCCAAAGGTCAGTCAAGCCGTAACGGCTGAACCAAGGCGGTATGGGGAATCAGGGCGTGGCTCGCTGCTGGTTGCCGGGCGATGCAGTTCGTCGCGCTAAGGAGTTTGACCCCAAACCCTTAGACCCAAGTCAAAACGACCGCCCTGAGCGTGGTGATGGCGCGCTCAACGGGCGGGTTTTGATGCTGACAGCTTCGGTTTTTGTGCGACCCACAGGCGCGGCAAGCGGCAGATCATGCTTCGGCCGTGGCGTGCTCGCCAGCCGAAGGCAGAGCGGATAGATTAGCCGCTCGGTGCTCAATAGCGGATCCCAACTGTGCTACATCTTGACCATTGCGTGGCGATTACCCGGAAAAGGCGAAGCCGAGCGTAGAAAACGCTTCACCGCGCCCAGCGCCTTTGCATTACGCCCGCATTGGCCGCTTACGCCGACTGGCTGCTGCTCCTGCTGATGAACGCGCAAGTGACGGCGTTAAGGAGAAAACCATGAGCGATCAACCTGCTTCCCTTACGCCCGCCGATTACGCCGCGCTGCTGGGCGACATCAAGCAGCGCGTACGCAATGCGCAAACGCGGGCGATGCTGGCCGTTAATGCCGAGCTCATTCGCCTGTATTGGGATATCGGCGCCTTGATCCACGCCCGCCAGCAGCAAGAAGGCTGGGGGGCTGCAGTGATTCCGCGTCTGGCGCGTGATCTGCACAACGAACTGCCCGAAGAAAAAGGCTTTTCCGAACGCAACATCAAACGCATGCTGGCGTTTTACCGTGAATATGCCGACTTGGAATTTGTGCCACAGGCTGTGGCACAAGCAGACGCCGCATTGCCACTGCAAAAAGTGACACAAACTGCGGCACTTTTTCCGGCGGAACTCATCCTGGCCCTGCCATGGGGGCACCACGCCGAGTTGATGAGCAAAGTGAAAGACTTGGGCCAGCGCCAGTGGTACATGCGCGCGGCCTTGGAAAATGGCTGGAGCCGCAACATTCTGCTCATGCAAATTGAATCGGCTGCCCATCATCGCCAAGGTAAAGCCGCCAGCAACTTTGCCTTGCGTCTGCCCAAACCCGATTCGGATCTGGTGCAGCAAACGCTGAAAGACCCTTACCTGTTTGATTTCCTCACGCTGGAAAGGGGGTTTCATGAGCGCGAACTGGAAACGGGCTTAATCGCGCACCTTGAGAAATTCCTGCTGGAGCTGGGCCAGGGCTTTGCCTTTGTCGGTCGCCAATATCACCTAGACATTGGCGATCAGGATTTTTATATCGACCTGCTGTTCTACCATCTCAAGCTGCGTTGCTTTGTGGTCATTGAGCTAAAACGCGGTGATTTCAAGCCCGAATACGCCGGGAAAATGAGCTTCTATTGCAGCGTGGTCGATGACCGGCTGCGCCATGAAACCGACCAGCCGACCATCGGGCTGATCCTGTGCCAGCAGCCCAATCGCCTGCTGGCCGAGTACGCCCTGCGCGGGGTGGATAGCCCCATCGGCGTTTCCGGCTTTGAACTCACCCGCGCTCTGCCGGAAAGCCTGCAAACCAGCCTGCCCAGCATTGAGCAGATCGAGAGCGAGTTGGGAGACTTTGCTGAGTGAATACGCGCAGCGTAAAGAAAACCGAGGTTTTCCTCGCTCGTTCCTCGGCGGCCCCAAACCCCACCTTCGTCGCCGCCAGCGGTCAGGCTGCTGGGATTGGCTTGAGGAAGCGTTGAAATGAGCGAACAGCCGGCCGGCGAGATCATCCTCTACCGGCGTGGTGAGGCCCCCGCCATCGTCGAAGCAGGGCCCCGGTTTCGAATCTGCGCTTGGATTCACTGCAACTTAACGCTCACCGCGTCCCTGCTGGTGGCAGGGCTACCAGGTTCAGTCGCAAGGGCAGGGGGTATCTCTTCCAAATCGGTCTTAAGGCGGTCTTACAAACGCCAAAAATGACAAAGGCCAGAACAGGGTCTGGCCTAAGGCATTGATTTTACTGGTGCCGGTTACCGGAATCGAACTGGTGACCTACTGCTTACAAGGCAGTTGCTCTACCGACTGAGCTAAACCGGCACACACATAAAAAAGTGGTGCCCAGACCCGGAATCGAACCAGGGACACGGGGATTTTCAATCCCCTGCTCTACCGACTGAGCTATCTGGGCGCGGGGCGCTATTAAACGAGTTTTGGCGGGGCAGGTCAACGCCCAAATTCAGCCTTCAGTGCGACTGCTGCTTTTGTCGCCAATTGTCATCTTTTTAGCGGGTTACCACTGCTGGTCGAGTGGGGCGCTGAAGGCGTGGCTGTGGTAGCGCCAAGCACGCAGCCCGCGTGGCCAATGGCCCCAGCCCCCTTTGCGCAGCAGGGCGGCGATGAACTGCTCGGGATCAGGCAGATTGCGCCAGACGCTGGGCAGGAAGGTGGCGCCGTGGCCGGCATCGGCCAGCCATAGGCCATCCTCGCCGGGCACCAGCTGGCGGGCCAGTTCGTGGCTGCAGTTGGCTTCAATGGGTTGGCGCGGGCTGAGCAGGCTGATGGTCAGGGTCAGGCCATGCACCTCATCTTTGCGCAGCGGGGCAAAGCGCGGATCACCAAAGGCGGCGCGGCGGGCCAGTTCCGGCAGGGTGGTGGCCAGCGGCTCATCGCTCTCCACCTGGCCGATGCAGCCGCGCAGCTCATCGCCGCGCTCCAAGGTGACAAAACAGCCGCACTGCAGTTCGGCCAGCTGTGCCGGTAGCGCTGCGGGCGGCTGCTCGGCCAGCCCCATGGCTTCACCGATAGCCCAGCCGGCGAGGGCCAGCAGCCCTCGTTCGCTGCTGTGATCAAGCCAGGGCGAGTGCGGCATAACCCACCACCCGTTGGTTGTCGCCACTGATCTGGCCGGAGTGGCCCTGGGCCAGCAGTTGCACCTGCAACCCTTTGCGGGCGGCCCACAGTAGGGCGCCATTAAGGGCATGGCAGCCACAGGCCTGCTCGCCGTCGAGATCGTGGTTGAGGCTCTGGATCTGGCGCAGGGTGAGACCATCGAGCAGCTCGGCATCGTCGCTGTTGTGATAGTGGCTGAGATCGCTGCTGACCAGCAGCAGAGCGTCATCGCTCATCAAGGTCTCGATCAGCCGGGCGACGGCGGCGGGCGGGCAGGGGCCCACCACCACGGGCAGCAGCAGGAATTCACCCAGGGTCAGCTGCAGAAAGGGCAGCTGCACTTCGATGGCATGCTCCAGCTGGTGGACATCATCGCGCTGCTGCACGTCGGCCAGCTTGAGCGCCCGCTGGCAGCCAAGGCGGTCAACGCTGATGTCGCCCAGCGGCGTGGCGAAGGCATCGACGCCGGGCACCGCCATCCCCAGCAGCGGCAGGCGGTGGTTGGGGCAGAGCAGCAGCACCCGCGTGAAGTCGCCGGCCTGCAACAGGCGAAAGCCCGCAGCGGCGATGGCGCCGGAATACTGGTAGCCAGCATGGGGCAGGATCAGGCCGCGCAGCGCTCGTGGCGCTGCCGTGGTTTGGGGCAGCAACCATGGCTGCAATACGGCGCGCAGCGCGTTGGTACTGGCCGGGTAAAAGGTGCCGGCCACCGCCGGCGGGCGTATGTTCACGCGGTAACCCCCCAGTTGGGTTGCGCTACAGTTAGTCTAGGCCGCCAGCCACAAAGTGGAGGGGCAATGAGCGGCAATCATGGGACCGACACAGTCGCTACTCGTTACTGGCAGCCGCTGGCCGATGGCCGGGTGGAATGCACCCTCTGCCCGCGCCGCTGCCAGTTGCGCAACGGCCATCGCGGTGTCTGCTTTGTGCGCATGGCTGACGAGGGGCAGATCTGGCTGACCAGCTATGGCCGCTCCAGCGGTTTTTGTATTGACCCCATCGAGAAGAAACCGCTCAACCATTTTCTGCCCGGCACCCCGGTGCTCAGTTTTGGCACTGCCGGCTGCAACCTCACCTGCAAGTTCTGCCAGAACGCCGACATCAGCAAGTCACGGCAGATGGACACCCTCTGCGCCAGCGCCACGCCACAGCAGCTGGTGGATGCCGCCGAGCTGCACGGCTGCCGCAGCCTCGCCTTTACCTACAACGATCCCACGGTGTTTCTGGAATATGCGGTGGATGTGGCCCAGCTGGCGCGGGAGCGCGGTATTGCCACGGTCGCGGTGTCAGCCGGCTATATCGAGCCTGAGCCACGGCGGGAACTCTACGCCGCCATGGACGCGGCCAATATCGATCTCAAGGGCTTCAGCGAGCAGTTCTACCACCGCATCTGTGGCGGCCATCTGGCACCGGTGCTCGATACCTTGCTCTATCTGCGCCACGAAACCTGGGTGTGGCTGGAGATCACCACCTTGCTGATCCCCGGCCTCAATGACAGCGATGGCGAGATCGAGGCCCTGGCGCGCTGGGTGCACGATGGCCTGGGGCCGGATGTGCCGCTGCACTTCACCGCTTTTCACCCCGATTTTCATCTGCTTGACGTGCCGCCAACCCCCTCGGCCACCTTAACGCGCGCCCGCCACATCGCCCGCCAGCAGGGGCTGCATTATGTCTACACCGGCAATCTGCATGATCGCGAGGGCGGCAGCACCTGGTGTGTGGGCTGCGGGGCGCGGCTAATTGAGCGTGACTGGTATCAGCTGGGGGAGTGGGGGCTAACGGCGGGCAACTGCCGCCATTGCGGTTACCCCTTGCCCGGCCGCTTTGAGGAGAAACCGGGCAACTGGGGGGGGCGGCGTCAGCCGGTGGTGATTGGCTGAGCGCCGCTGGCCAGAAGCCTTGGCGCTGGGTTGAAAGCGTTAGCTCTTGGGCGGCACGTAGCCGTCGATCTGCACATCCTGCTTGTCGAACAGGAAGGCGACCATCGCCTCTTCCACCAGCTTGCGGTGGTCGGCGTTCATCATGTTGAGCTTCTTCTCGTTGATCAGCATGGTCTGCTTGGCCTGCCACAGGGCCCAGGCTTCCTTGGAGATCTCGTTGAAGATGCGCTTGCCCAGTTCGCCGGGATAGAGCTGGAAGTCGAGGCCATCGGCCTCTTTATTGAGATAGCTGCAGGTGATGGTGCGGGCCATCGATCACTCCTCGGCCAGAGATTGAAGGATGCGCTTGGTGGGCACGGCCAGACCAACGCGCTGGGGCTGGGCGAGGTTATACCAGATGGCGCCACCCTCGGCCACGACGGCGGGCGGAGCCTGTGGGTGGTCGAGCAGCAGTGGCTGGATCTGCAGATGAAAGTGGCTGAAGGTGTGGCGGAAGGCGGCCAGCGGCTTCAGCGGCGCGCTGATGCCGCGCAGCGCCAGATCAACGGCCACGGCGCTGGCATCGGCATACTCGGCAAAGCCCCACAATCCGCCCCACAGCCCGGCGGCCGGCCGTTGCTCCAGCCGCACCAGCGAGCCAGCGCGCTCCACCAGCAGCACCACTTGGCGGGTGGGGATGGCGGCCTTTTTGACCTTGAGCGGCCAGCGCTCGGGCTCACCGCTGGCGGCGGCGGCGCAGATCTGCTGTTGCGGGCAGCGCCCGCAGGCCGGCTTGCGCGGCGTGCAGCAGGTGGCGCCCAAGTCCATCATCGCCTGGTTGTAGTCGGCCACCCGCAGCGCCGGGGTCAGCCGTTCGGCCAGCGGCCACAGCTGCTGCTGGCCAGCGGTTGACTGGGCGGCCACCGGCAGGGCGATAAGGCGCGACAGCACCCGCCGCACGTTGCCATCGAGGATCGCATGGTGCTGGCCGAGGCTGAGCGACAGCACGGCGCCGGCGGTGGAGCGGCCGATACCGGGCAGGGCTGCGACCTCATCAATACGCTCGGGAAACTGGCCACCGTGATCACGCACCATCTGCTGGGCGGCGCGGTGCAGGTTGCGGGCGCGGGCGTAGTAGCCAAGGCCGGTCCACAGGTGGAGCACGTCATCCAGCGGTGCGGTGGCCAGGATGGCGATATCGGGAAAGCGGGCCATAAAACGCTGGAAGTAGGGGATGACGGTGACCACCTGGGTCTGCTGCAGCATGATCTCCGACACCCACACCCGATAGGGGCTGCGCTGCTGCTGCCAGGGCAGATCCTTGCGTCCATGCTCATCCCACCACTGGAGCAGTTGCGGGGCAAAACGGTCGAGAGCAGTGCTGTTGGTCATGCTGATCCTCAATCTTGGCGGCGGCCAGTCTAGTCAGGGCGGGGCGGCGGCTCCACTGTTACGGCGCAGACGCATACGCGGTTGCTCACTTTTTGCCACTGCCTATAATCACCACCCCCACGCGCCGGCCCCTTTTGGCGGCGCCTGAACCGGAGTAGCAACCATGAGCAGCGAGCCGCTGAACGAGCAGCAACAGGGCGACGAGCCGGTCAAGCACATGCGCAAGGTGCGCAGCTTTGTGCGCCGCGAAGGGCGCATGACCAAGCGTCAGGAGCAGGCGCTGGAGCAGCATTGGGGCCAGTACGGCCTCAGCCATGGCGATGGCCTGATCGATCCGGCCCAGATCTTTGGCCGCAGTGCGCCGCTGGTGGTGGAGATCGGCTTTGGCATGGGCAAGACCCTGGTAGAGCTGGCGCGCACCATGCCTCAGAAGAACTTTATCGGCATCGAGGTCCATCGCGCCGGGGTCGGCAGCTGCATCGCCGATGCGGTCGAGGCGGGGGTTACCAACCTGCGGCTGTATGAGCACGACGCCGTCGAGGTGCTGCGCGACTGCCTGCCGCCTGCTGCCATCAGCGAACTGCTGCTGTTTTTCCCCGATCCCTGGCACAAGAAGCGTCATAACAAGCGACGTATTGTCCAGCCGGTGTTTGCCGAGCGGGTGCGTCAGTCGCTGCAGCTGGGTGGCCACTGGCACATGGCCACCGACTGGCAGGAGTATGCCGAGCAGATGCTGGAGGTGATGACCAGCGCCCCCGGCTTCGCCAACACCTCGGCCGGCGGCGATTATGTGCCGCGCCCCGACTATCGGCCGCTGACCAAGTTTGAACAGCGCGGCATCAACCTCGGCCACGGGGTGTGGGATCTGATCTTCACGCGGGTCGATTAAGGCTGCTTGGCAAACAGGGCGACGGGCGCTTGACTAGGGCGCCTCTAGCCTGCCGTGCGGATCGCTGATGTTGCGCCTGGTCTCTGCCGTTGGCTGAAGTCGCTATTTCCACCTCCGGTGAGTCGGCGCTGGCGGTGCAGCGTGTCACCATCGTCGGCCCTGATGCCACCACCCCCGGCGGTTACTCCTCCAACTGCGCACCGGGCGGGAGCAGGGATTGACCTTGCACAATCAGCAGTCGCCGGTGGATGCGTCGACCATAGACTCCGCTAATAAACGATATCTTTACAATTAGTTGACGCCATTTCGGGAGGCTCGGCCTGTGGCATCTGCGCGAATAATTTTGCGTACGGAGTTAAAAAATATTTGCTTTGGACCTTCGCCTTCACTCGCTATTTTTGCGGCGTCGATCACGGTCCCTGTTCAGGCGCCAAGTTCGATTCTTACCCATTTGAAGTTAAAGCGCTTTTTGTTTTTTGCTAACCCCCGGCGAGTGGGGCCGGTGTGGTCTGTGGTGGCAACTACGGTGAAGCCGGCTAAGTTAACGGTAAGGCGATGTCGTGGAGGGGCAACTCCGCCTGTGTCACAACCGACACGGCCGCCTTGCAAGGTGCAGTGCGTGATAACGCAGATCGAGGTACGGCATGAAAGGTGACGACGCGTATCTGGATGATGAAGAGATGGAGTTGGACGTGGAGCAGCCGCCAGTGGTGGCCGATGATCACGACAGCCGCAAGCGGGCCGAGCAGGAACGTAGTCGCCGCAGCTATAAAGTTCGCAAGGGGATTGAGGACTTTTTCGAGCAGCGGCGCATTCGGAACCTGCTTGGCGATGATGAGTACTGAAGTGCTCGCGGCTTCACCAGATTGACGAGCCCGCCATTCCGGCGGGCTTTTTTTCCAGACAGCAGTCCAGTGCTGGCTTTGGCGCCGGCAACTGAGGGATAGTGCGAGCCTGTGCACTAGGTTGAGGCACCGATGGCGCAAACTCTGGCTGAACTGAGTCGTGGCCGCGACAACAACCTGAATCTGCTGCGGGCGCTCGCGGCTACGGTGGTGATCATCACCCACGCTTTTGGGCTGACCGGTAATAGCCCGCTGGAGCCTGGAAACCGTCTGTTTGGCTTCTCCCTCGGCAGCATTGCCGTGGATCTGTTTTTCATCGTCAGCGGTTTTCTGATCACCAAGAGCTGGGATCGACGCGGCCAGCTTACCGACTTCTTTTACGCCCGCTTTATGCGCATCTACCCGGCGTTGTGGCTGTGTGTGGCCTTCTGCCTGCTGGTGGTGGGGCCGCTGTTTACTACCCTCAGCCTGGCCCAGTTTTTCACCCACTTTGAGACCCTCAAGTTCCTGCTGAAAAACACTACTCTGCTGCTTAACGGGGTGGCCACTCATCTGCCGTCAACCTTTGATGGTCAGGGCATGGGCGGCACCAACGTGTCGCTGTGGACCCTGCCGTTTGAGCTGCGCATGTACATCCTGCTGGCGCTGCTGGGCTTCACCGGCCTGCTCAACCGGCGCTGGCTGGTGGCAGCGATGGTGGTGGCCTGTGGCAGCTACTACCTGTGGTATCTGGCCGTTGAGGGTAGTGGCGACCGTCTGGCTGTCTATTGCCGCTTTATCTGGTTCTTCTTCAGCGGCGCGCTGCTCTACCTCTATCGCCAGCAGCTGCGCATGAGCCACAGCATTGCCGCCGGGCTGACGGCAGTGGTGGTGGCGGTGATCCTGCTCAGCGAGGAGATGGCGCTGCGTCAGGTGGTGCTGTCGCTGGTTTTGCCGTGGTTGAGCCTCTATCTGGCGATGGTGCCGGCGGGCGCCATCCGCCATTACAATCGCCTCGGCGATTACAGCTATGGCCTCTACATCTACGCCTTTCCGGTGCAGCAGTCGGTGCTGGCGCTGGCCGGCGGGATGATGGCGCCCTGGCTCAACTTTGGCTGGTCGCTGCTGATCACCCTGGTGCTGGCGGTGCTCAGCTGGCACCTGCTGGAGGAGCGGGCACTGAAGATGCCGATGCCGCAGTGGTTGCGACGTTGCGACGAGGGGGTCAAGGTTTGGTGGCAGCGGACGCTGGCGCGCAGTAGCGAGTAAGCAGAGTGGCTGCTTACTCGGCTTTGAGCTGCGGCTGGATCGCCAGCATCGCCGCCACCTGTTGCTGTTCGCTGGCCGTCTGCGCCCGGTAGGTGCGTGGCCAGGGCCAGCCATAGCAGGTGCGTGGCCAGGGCCAGCCATAGCCCCAGCGGAACGGGGTGGGCCACCAGGGGGCGCCACCCACCCGCACGCCGGCCAGCATCAGACGGGGCATCAGATCACCGGCACAACGAAAGAGGGCGCCAGCTTGGCTAAGCGCCCCGTCTACCGTCAACCCCCGGGTCCGGCCATTGTCTTAACCCGCCGTAGTCGGGCTCTCTTCACCCAGATAGCGGGCCCGTTTGGCGGGCTTCAGGCGATGGCTGTCGACCAGCACCAGACCATCGATGCAGCCGGCAAAATCAGGGTCGATACCAAAGTCGAGGAACTGCACGCCGCCGGGCTCGGCCACCTCGCTGTATTGCTTGTAGAGGGTGGGGATGGCGCAGCCCATGTGGGCCAGCAGCTCCTTGAGGCGGACAAAATCGGCGTGGTAGTCGTTGCCGACAAAGGGGTTTTCAAAGCCGATCGCCTCGCTCAGGCGGTAGGGCTGACGGTGGCGGGCAATGCCGGCATCGGCGCTGAAGTAGGTGCGATAGAAGCGGATCATCAGCTCTTTGCCGGTGTCGGGCATCTCTTTGCTGATCGACACCGGGCCGAACAGGTAGCGATACTCCGGGAAGCGGTTGAGATAGGCACCGATGCCGATCCACAGGTATTCAAGCGAGCGCTTGCCCCAGTAGCGGGGCTGGACAAAGGAGCGCCCCAGTTCCAGCCCCTGATCGAAGTAGCGGTGCATGCGCGCATCGAAGTCGAACAGCGAACTGGTGTAGAGGCCGTTGATGCCGCGCTCTTCGATCACCTTGGCGGTGCCACACAGGCGGTAGGCGCCTGCGATCTCCAGATCATCCGGGTCCCACAGCAGCAGGTGGTGGTAGTAGCTGTCATAGCGGTCGAGATCACGGCGCTGACCGCTGCCTTCGCCCACGGCGCGGAAGGCGATCTCGCGCAGCCGCCCCACCTCACGCAGCAAGGGGCTGTCCAGCCCGCCCTGAAACAGCAGGATCTGCTTGCCGTCGGGGGTCTGACCGAGCCGCTCACAGCCTTTGATCGCCTGAGCCAGCTCGCTGCGATCCACCGGGTGGGCGATGGCCCGCTCGGTGCGAAACAACGGTGATTTGTCGGCCGCCAGCCGGTACAGGTGGCGGCGGAACAGTTTGACCTTGGCCCGGGGTGTTAGCTGCAAGCCACGGTAGCTGGTGAACGGGATAGGGTGGCCGATGCGCAGATCGATGCTCTTGCGCCGCTGCTTGAACATCTCTTTGACCAGCAGCAGGGTGGCCAGTGGCTTGTAGAGCATCGAGGCGCCATAGAACAGCGCCGAGTTACGGCCATCAATATGAATAGGCACGATTGGCGCCTGGCTCTGGCTGGCAATGCGCAGAAAGCCGCTGCGCCAGCGGCAGTCCTGTACGCCGTTGGGGCGCAAGCGCGATACCTCACCCGCCGGGAAGATGATGATGGCGCCTTCCTGTTCCAGATGGTCACCGATCGCCTTGACCTGTTGTTGGCCACTGGATCCGCCCAGCACCGTCACCGGCAGCAGCAGACCGCGCAGCGGCGCCACTGAGCACAGCAGTTCGTTGGCCACCGCCTTGACGTCGCGGCGGATGCTGCCGACCAGATTGAGCAGGGCCAGGCCGTCGAGCGAGCCAATGGGATGGTTGGCGATGATCACCACCCGGCCACGGGTGGGGATGCGCTCGCGCTCGTTGTCGCGTACCGCGTAGCTGAAATCGAAGTACTCCAGCACCTTCTCGATAAAGGGAAAACCATCGAGATGGGGGTAATCCTCGGCGAAACGCTGAAAACTCTGTTCGTGAAGCAGACCGCGCAGCAGCGCCGAAACCGGTTTGCTCAGCCAGGGGTGGCGCGAGAGTTGTGGCAGGTGACGGTCAAGGATCTGCTCGACTGAAATCATGGAGGTCTCCGCGTTGGCACACAACGGGCACCTTAGGCCCGTCATGTGACAGTGCGGCGACAGGGCGATTGCAGCCCCGTTACAGCGTCAGGCGGCTTCGGCCTGTGGTTCGACGACAGGCTGATCCAGGCTGTTATCCAGCACCCGCAGCAGGCTGAGGCTGCCGTTGTGGTGTTCGACGATGGCGGTGCAGCTTTCCACCCAGTCGCCGGTGTTGGCGTAGGTGATGTCGTGATCATCGATGGTCAGACAGGCAACATGGATATGGCCGCAGATGATGCCGTCATAACCCTGTTTGCGCGCCTCCAGCAGGGCGGCCTGCTGATAGCGGTGGATTGCCAGCTGGGCCTTGCCCACCTGAGCCTTGAGGTAGCCTGCCAGCGACCAGTAACCCAGACCCAGCCGTTCGCGCAGGCGGTTGGTGTGGCGGTTGAGCCACAGCAGGGCGTCGTAGCCTTTGTCGCCCAGCCACTCCAGCAGTGGGCCGCAGCTGACGGCGCCATCGAACTGGTCACCATGAACCACCAGTAGCCGTTTGCCGGCGGCGGTGATGTGTTCAGCCTGTAGCTGCATCTCCAGCCCCAGCAGTTGGGTGGGGGCAAAATCGCGCAGGCGGGCGTCGTGGTTGCCCGGCACATAGATCACCCGGGTGCCGCTTCTGGCCATTTCGGTGAGCTGCTGGATCACCGCCTGATGGCTGGCGGGCCAATAGACCTGACGTTGCATCGCCCACAGGTCGATGACATCGCCAACCAGATAGAGGGTGTCGGTGCGGACACTGCGCAGGAAGGCGAGCAGATACTCGGCCTGACAGCCACGGCTGCCCAGGTGCAGATCTGACAGCCACAGGCTGCGGCAGTGGTGGTAGATGGCGGCTGCGGCCATGACGGTCTCCTTGTGCGTGGAACCAAGGGGGAATGGAACCAGGGGACGCGGCCAACTTGGGGCAGCCGGGTTGCACTGGGGTGACAGTCGCGTGACCTTTTTTTGACCTTTCACCCCTTGGCGACCACTCGGGGCTGTCAATCAGATTAGCGGTCGCTAAAATACTGGGCGTGCGACGCAGGAGGTACCATGAGCTCGCCCCAGCCCTTTGCCCAAGACGACAGCGCAGCCCTTGAGCTGATGCTGGCCAAGGCCAGCTCGGCCGTGACTCTGCTCAAGGCGATGGCTAACGAGCGGCGGCTGCTGGTGCTGTGCTATCTGCACAGTGGCGAACGCTCGGTGGGCGAGCTGGTGGAATTGCTGCAGATGGGCCAGTCGGCGTTGTCACAGCATCTGGCCTGGTTGCGCCGCGATGGGCTGGTGACCACCCGCAAAGAGTCGCAAACCGTCTATTACCGCTTGGCCAGCCATGAGGTGGAAGAGGTGATCGCGGTGTTGCACCGCCTCTATTGCTCGGCTTAAGCCGCCGTCAGACAAACAAAAAAGCCGCTCAATGAGCGGCTTTTTCGCAATCAGGGCAATCGCTTAGGCGAGGGCCTTGATGTGGCCAGCAAGGCGCGCCTTATGACGGGCAGCCTTGTTTTTGTGGATCAGGCCACGGTTAGCCATACGATCCAGAATCGGCTGGGCGGCGCTGAGAGCTGCCTGGGCAGCGGCCTTATCACCGGCCTGAACGGCGGCATAAACTTTCTTGACGTAGGTGCGCAGCATGGAGCGGCGGCTTGCATTGTGCTGACGGGCTTTCTCCGACTGCAGAGCGCGCTTTTTCGCTGACTTGATGTTAGCCAAGTTCTAACTCCTGAATCTCATATCAAAGCTGGGTTTCGCAAAGGCCCGCGACTATGGGCCAGACTGCTTAAAAAGTCAACGCCCCGCCGCCTTTTTTAGCTTGTCGCGTTGGCAGGGGTGACAGGATTTGGCGCGCATTCTACCATCGTCGCCCGCTATGTGAAGGGGTCTCTGGAGGCGCAGTGTCGCGAAGTCTGGTTCGGTCGGGAATGGTGGTCAGCATCATGACCTTTTTGTCCCGTGTTCTCGGGCTGGTGCGTGACGTGGTGATCGCCAATCTGCTCGGTGCTGGCACCGCCGCCGACGTCTTCTTTTTCGCCAACCGCATCCCCAATTTCCTGCGCCGGCTCTTTGGTGAAGGGGCCTTCGCCCAAGCCTTTGTGCCGGTGCTGGCCGAGGAGAAAGAGCGCAACGGCCTCGATGGCGTCCGGCTGTTGATGGCTCGGGCTTCGGGCACCCTCGGCACCCTGATCACCATCGTCACCCTGCTGGCGGTGATCGGTTCGCCGGTGGTGGCCGCCATCTTCGGCACCGGCTGGTTTCTCGACTGGTGGCAGGGCGGCCCTGATGCCGCCAAATTCGAGCTGGCCAGCCTGCTGCTCAAGATCACCTTTCCTTATTTATGGTTCGTCACCCTGACTGCGCTGGCCGGGGCGGTGCTCAACACCCTCGGCAAGTTCGGCGTGGCTTCGTTCACCCCGGTGCTGCTCAACGTGGTGATGATCAGCGCTGCCCTGTGGCTGGCACCAATGATGGAGAGCCCGGAGCTGGCGCTGGCCATTGGTGTCTTTGTCGGCGGTCTGGTACAGCTGCTGTTCCAGTTGCCCTTTCTCTACAGGGCCAAAGTGCTGGTCAAGCCAGTGTGGGCGTGGAACGACCCGTCAGTGGTCAAGATCCGTACCCTGATGATCCCGGCGCTGTTTGGGGTGTCGGTCAGCCAGATCAACCTGCTGCTGGATACCGTCATCGCCTCCTTCCTGCAGACGGGCTCCATCAGCTGGCTCTATTACGCCGACCGCCTGCTGGAGTTTCCGCTGGGCCTGTTCGGTATCGCCATCGCCACCGTGATCCTGCCCAGCCTGTCGGCGCGCCATACCAACAACAACCCGCAGGCTTTCACCCAGACCCTCGACTGGGCACTGCGCTCGGTGGCCTTTGTCGGGGTGCCGGCGATGTTTGGCCTGGTGATCCTCGCTCAGCCGCTGATGATGGTGCTGTTTATGCGCGGCAGCTTTGATGCCGAAGACAGCCTGCGCGCCAGCCATGCCCTGATGGCCTATGGCTCTGGCCTGCTGTTTTTTATGAGCATCAAGATCCTGGCGCCCGGCTACTACGCCCGTCAGGACACCAAAACGCCGGTGCGTTTCGGCATCATCGCCATGGTCGCCAACATGGGCTTTAACCTGCTGTTGGTGGGGCCGCTCAGCTACGTCGGGCTGGCGCTGGCCACCGCCATGTCGGGGGCGCTCAACGCCTTTTTGCTCTATCGCGGGCTGGCCAAGGCGGGCGTCTATCACATCAACCGCGAGTCGGCGCTGGTGCTGCTGCGCATGGCGGCAGCGGCGGTGGTGATGACCGCAGCGGTATGGTGGCTGATGGGCGATAGCAGCGACTGGCTGGCGCTCTCCACCTTTGAGCGCGGCTTGTGGCTGGGTTGGCTGCTGGCCGCTGCCATTGCCATCTATCTGCTGGCGGCAGCTCTGTTTGGTCTGCGGCCGCGCCATCTGCGGCCGGCGGTGGTCGAACTGCCGCAGGCGCCGCTATAATGCGCGGTTTTCACGGGGCGGAGCCGCGATGCAGTTGATCCGCGGGTTGCATAACCTGCTCCCCGAGCATCGCGGTTGCGTGCTCACCATCGGCAATTTCGACGGTGTCCACCTCGGCCATCAGGCGGTGCTGGCGCGGGTCAATGCGGCGGCGCGCAGCCGTGGCTGTGCTGCCGTAGTGTTGCTGTTCGAGCCCCAGCCCCAGGAGTTCTTTGCTGGCAGCAAGGCCCCGGCGCGGTTGACCAACCTGAGCGAGAAGATCCGTCTGCTGGCCAGCTGCGGCATCGATCGCCTGCTGGTGGTGCGTTTTGACGGTGCCTTTGCCGGCTGGACCGCCGAACGCTTTGTGGATGAGCTGCTCCACCGCCAGCTCGGGGTTGAGCATCTGGTAGTGGGCGATGACTTTCGTTTCGGCGCCCGCCGTCAGGGCAACTTTGAGTTGCTGCGGGCGCGTGGTGAGCAGCTGGGGTTTGGCGTCGAAGGCACCCACAGCCTGTTGCTGGCGGGCCAGCGGGTGAGCAGCACGGCGATCCGCGAGGCGCTGGTGCATGGTGATCTGGATGGTGCTGCGGCGCTGCTGGGGCGGCCGTTTTCGCTCTCAGGGCGGGTGGCCCACGGCTTCAAGCGTGGTCGCCAGCTCGGTTTTCCCACCGCCAACATCCACCTCAAGCGGCAGGTGCTGCCGGTGGGCGGGGTGTTTGCGGTCACCGTGTTTCTGGCCGATGGCCAGCAGGTGAGGGGCGTCGCCAATGTCGGCGCACGGCCAACCCTGGTTGGCCATTCACCCTTGCTTGAAGTGCATCTGTTTGATTTTGATGCTGTCCTTTACGGGCAGCGGATCCGGGTGGCGTTTCACCACCATCTGCGGGCGGAGCAGCGGTTTGCCTCGGTGGCGGAGCTGCAGCAGCAGATCCTTGCCGATGTGGCCGCCGCCCGGCACTATTTCGGCCAACAGGCGTCCGCCTGCGCATTGAGCGCGGCGACCAACAGTGGGAATTGATGTTGATGACCGACTATAAAGCGACCCTGAATCTGCCGGAAACCGAGTTCCAGATGCGCGGCAATCTGAGCGTGCGCGAGCCGCAGATGCTGGCCAGCTGGCAGCAGAAAGATCTCTATCAGGTGATCCGCCAGGCCCGTGCCGGTGCCAACAAGTTCATCCTGCATGACGGCCCGCCGTACGCCAACGGCAGCATCCATATCGGTCATGCGGTCAACAAGATCCTCAAGGACATCATCGTCAAGGCCAAGACCCTGTCTGGCTTCGATGCCCCCTACGTGCCCGGCTGGGACTGCCACGGCCTGCCGATTGAGCTGCAGGTGGAAAAAGAGGTGGGCAAGCCCGGCGCCAAGGTGTCGGTGGCCGAATTCCGCCGCCTGTGCCGCGACTACGCCGCCAAGCAGATCGATGGCCAGCGCGCCGATTTCAAACGTCTCGGCGTGTTCGGCGACTGGGACAACCCCTACCGCACCATGGATTACCGCTTCGAAGCCAACATCGTGCGCACCCTGGCCAAGATCGTCGCCAATGGCCATCTGCACAAAGGCACCAAGCCGGTTCACTGGTGTATCGATTGCGGCTCGGCACTGGCCGAAGCCGAGGTGGAGTACAAGGACAAGCAGTCGCCAGCCATCGATGTGCGCTTCCCGCTGGTGGATGAGGGCGAGCTGAGCCGCTTCCAGCTGGTTGCCGACCACGCCGGTCACGGCCGCGCCAGTGTGGTGATCTGGACCACCACCCCCTGGACCCTGCCGGCCAACCAGGCGGTGGCCCTTCATCCGACCCTCGACTATGTGCTGGTGCAGGTGGAAGGGGAGCAGCCGGAGCGGCTGATCGTCGCCCATGAACTGCTCACCAGCGCCATGGATCGCTACGGCGTCGGCCGTTACCACATCCTCGGCAGTGCCAAAGGGGCCGCGCTGGAGCAGCTGCTGCTCAGCCACCCCTTCTATGAGCGCCAGGTGCCGGTGATCCTTGGCGAGCATGTCACCAGCGATGGCGGCACCGGCTGCGTCCATACCGCGCCGGGCCATGGTCAGGATGACTTTCTGGTCGGCCAGCGTTATGGCCTCGCTGTCGACAACCCGGTCGGTAACGATGGTCTGTTCCTGCCCGGCACCCCGATTGTCGCCGGCATGCATGTGTTCAAGGCCAACAAGGTGATTGTCGAGCTGCTGACCGAGCGCGGCATGCTCGCCCATCACCATGCGTTGATGCACAGCTATCCGCACTGCTGGCGCCACAAGACGCCGATCATCTTCCGCGCCACCCCGCAGTGGTTTATCTCGATGGAGCAGGCCGGCCTGCGTGCCGCCGCCGTCGAGGGGATCAAAGGGGTGCGCTGGGTGCCAGACTGGGGCCAGACCCGCATCCACAACATGGTGGAAGGGCGCCCGGACTGGTGTATCAGCCGTCAGCGCACCTGGGGTGTGCCGATCCCGCTGTTCGTTCACAAGATCAGCGGCGAGCTGCACCCGCAGAGCGTGGCCTTGATGGAGCAAGTGGCTCAGCGCATCGAGCAGGGCGGCATTCAGGCCTGGTTTGAGCTGGCTGCCAGCGAACTGCTGGGCGATGCCGCCAAAGATTACGACAAGACCGAAGACACCCTCGATGTCTGGTTCGACTCCGGCGTCACCCATGCGGCGGTGGTCGATGATCGCGCCGATCTCGGTGGCGTCGCCGACCTCTATCTGGAAGGCTCAGACCAGCATCGCGGCTGGTTCCAGTCATCGCTGCTGACCAGCGTCGCCATCCACGGCCGCCCGCCCTACAAGCAGGTGCTGACCCACGGCTTCACCGTCGATGGTCAGGGGCGCAAGATGTCCAAGTCGATCGGCAACGTCATCGCCCCGCAGTCGGTGATGGACAAGCTGGGCGCCGACATCCTGCGCTTGTGGGTCGCCTCTACCGATTACACCGCCGAGATGGCGGTGTCGGATGTGATCCTCAACCGTTCGGCCGATGCCTATCGCCGCATCCGCAACACCGCCCGCTTCCTGCTGGCCAACCTCAGCGGCTTCAACCCGGCCACCGATCAGGTGGCGCTGGCCGACATGGTGGCGCTGGATCGCTACATGGTGCAGCGCGCCAGCCTGCTGCAGCGCGAGATCATCGCCGCCTACGACGACTACCAGTTCCATCTGGTGTGCCAGAAGCTGATGCAGTTCTGCTCGATCGAGCTGGGCAGCTTCTACCTCGACATCATCAAAGACCGCCAGTACACCGCCAAAACCGACTCGCTGGCCCGTCGCAGCTGCCAGAGCGCGCTGTTCTTGATTGCCGAGGCGCTGGTGCGCTGGATGACGCCGATCCTCAGCTTCACCGCTCAGGAGATCTGGCAGCTGTTGCCGGGCGAGCGCAGCGAGTTTGTCTTTACCGCCGACTGGTTCGCAGGCCTTGGCGGCGAGCCGGATGCCGAAGATGAAGCCTTCTGGGCTACGGTCCAGCTGGTGCGCGATGAGGTCAACAAGGCGCTGGAACAGGCGCGTAACGACAAGGTGATCGGCGGCGCGCTGGAAGCGGAAGTGACCCTGTTTGCCGACGAGTCGCTAGCCCGTACTTTGGCAGGCCTGGGCGATGAGCTGCGCTTTGTGCTGCTCACCTCGCAGGCGGTGGTGGCACCGCTAGAGCAGGCGCCGGCCAATGCCGTCAGCGGCGAACTGGCCGGCCTCAAGCTGAGTGTGATCCACTCTAGCGGCACCAAGTGCGTGCGCTGCTGGCACCATCGCCACGATGTTGGCGTCAACCCTGACCATCCGGAGCTGTGCGGCCGTTGTGTCAGTAACGTCGCCGGCGACGGCGAGGAGCGTCTTTATGCGTGATCCAGCAATGGCGGCTCGCCTGCGTTATCTGGCCATCGCCCTGGTGGTGCTGGTGGCCGATCAGCTGACCAAATGGTGGACAGTGTCGGCGCTGGCACTGTGCAGCGGGCCGCGTCAGACCTGCGAGCGCTATGAGGTGCTGCCGTTTTTCGACTTTATCTATGTGCGCAACCCCGGTGCGGCGTTCAGCTTTCTGGCCGATCACAGCGGTTGGCAGCGCTGGTTCTTCGCCGCCATCGCCATTGCCGTCAGCGTGGTGCTGCTGCGCTGGTTGTGGCGCACGGCCCAGAGCCAGCCGCTGCCCTCCTGGGGCTGCGCCCTCATTCTGGGGGGCGCCATCGGCAACCTGATCGACCGCCTGTGGCATGGCTATGTCATCGACTTCGCCGACTTTTTCATCGGTAACTGGCACTACCCGGCCTTCAATATCGCCGACAGCGGTATCTGTATCGGTGCCGGCCTGCTTATCCTCGACAGCCTGCTTGCCGGGCGTCGCGCCAAGGAGTCCTGACTATGCAGGTATTACTGGCCAATCCACGCGGCTTCTGTGCCGGCGTAGACCGCGCCATCAGCATCGTTGAGCGCGCCCTCGATATCTTCGGCCCGCCCATCTATGTGCGCCATGAAGTGGTCCATAACCGCTATGTGGTCGATGGCCTGCGCAGCCGTGGCGCGGTCTTTGTCGACGATCTGGCCGATGTCCCGGCCGGTGCCATCGTCATCTTCAGCGCCCATGGCGTGTCGCAGCAGGTGCGCGGCGAAGCCAAGGATCGCGGCTTCAAGATCTTCGATGCCACCTGCCCGCTGGTGACCAAAGTGCATATGGAGGTGACCCGCGCCAGCCGTCGCCATCAGGAGTGTGTGCTGATCGGCCACGCCGGCCACCCTGAAGTGGAAGGCACCATGGGCCAGTACAACAGCAGCGAAGGCGGCATCTATCTGGTGGAATCACCCGAGGATGTGGCCCGGCTGCAGGTCAAGCGCCCGGATCAGCTGGTGTTTGTCACCCAGACCACGCTGTCGGTGGATGACACCGCCGCCGTCATCGACGCCCTGCGTGCCCGCTTCCCGGAAGTGGAAGGGCCGCGCAAGGACGATATCTGCTACGCCACCCAGAACCGTCAGGATGCGGTGCGCTCGCTGTCGGCCCGCGTCGATCTGATGCTGGTGGTGGGGGCCAAGAACAGCTCCAACTCCAACCGTCTGCGCGAGCTGGCCGAGAAATGCGGGCCGCACGCTCACCTCATCGACACCGCCGACGATATCCAGAAAAGCTGGCTCGACGGGGTCAAGGCGGTTGGCGTCACTGCCGGCGCCTCAGCCCCTGAAGTGCTGGTGGAGCAGGTGGTGGCCAAACTGCGCGAGTGGGGGGCAACCGATGTCCAGCCCGCCGACGGCATCGAAGAGAACGTCACCTTTGCCCTGCCGCTGGAGCTGCGCTAGTTTTCCCTAACTTGCTGCGCAAGATTGATCAGTAATAGAGGTCGTGAAACATGGATGCTGCTGTACACGCTGAAATTGCCAACGAACGGGTTTTACTGATCGATCTTGAGAATTGCCCAAGCCAGATCCAGCACCTCAATGACAACCTGAGCCACTATACTCAGGTCGTTATCTGCTACGCCCATACCAATGCAAAAATTCCGCTGGATTGGTTGATGCCGTTAAGCACAACAATTGGCAGCAACAAGCTGAAGATTTTCAAAATGTCGTCGCAAGGGAAAAATTCTGCTGATTTCGGCATTAGTTTTCATGCAGGCGTTTTGATGTCTCAGCTACCGGATAGCTCTGAATTTTTCATCATGTCTGATGATACCGATCTTGATCATGTCGTTAACTTGTTAAAAGGCCAAGGTCGCAAAGCTCAACGCATTGGTGTTCGCAGTGATAAGAAAGCGCCATGCATTGCAAAGCCACAGCAAGTAGTTTCTCCTGATATCAAGATCTATTGCGCCCATCTCGTCACCTATATTAAAAACCGGCCAGCCAAGAAAGCTACCTTGGTAAACAGTATCGCTAGCAAGCTTCAAGTCTTGCCAGAGACTGCTGAGAGCGTATTAATTGGTTTGGTTAAATCTGGCGCCCTGACTATTAATGACGAAAAACCCGTATACAACGATCAGAAAATACGAGCATTGGCATTGGCGGAGTAAGATTAACACTCTTCGTTTCTCCTTAATGTCAGCCAGTTGATTGAAATTGGAGGCATCATCTTTTTGAAGCTAAGTCAGATGTTTCGCACCGGAGCCAGATTAAGTCTACTTGCTTGGGTACTTGTATTACTTGGCGCTTGCGCCCAGATCAACCATCTGCTCAGCTACAGCATCGACGAGCCGGAGCTGACCGAACTGGTGCGCGAGCAGCTGGGCCAGCTGCAGCACAAAGTCACGCTGGCGGGTATTCCAGTCACTTTGACGGTGAAAGATTTGGCAGTGCAGATCGGCCCCGACGGCAGCGATGCGGTGCGCCTGGGTACCTCGGCCAGCGCGGTGTTTAACGCCATGGGGGTGCGCTATCCGGCCAATATCAAACTGGCGCTGGAGGCCGCGCCCGTCTACGACGGCGAGCAGCAGGCGCTCTATCTGCGCAACCTCAAGATCCTCGACTCCACCATCGACGCCGCCGGCTACCGCGGCAACCTCGCCCCCCTGGCCGGCACCCTGACCAAAGCCCTGAACGGCGTGCTGGCCAAAGAGCCGGTCTATCGCCTCAATGGCGACGACGCCACCCAGAGCATGCTGATGGGCATGCCGCTCAGCCTGAGTGTGGAGGAAGGGCGGATCAGGTTTTCACCGGCCTTTTAGGTTGGGCCGTGGGGCTGACGGCGGCAGCGGTGGCGGGAGTTTAGATGCCACTGCGTGGCGGCCGGTAGCGCTGGCTGGCCCATCACCGTTCGCCCTGAGCTTGTCGAAGGGCCGTGGCCGGGGCTGCTAAGACGCCGCTGCGTGGCAGCGATTAAGACAAATCGCGTAGCGATTTGAGTAAGAGCGCCGACCGGCCGGCGCTGGCCGGGCAAGGGCCGGACCCGCCCGGCCCTTACCAATCCCGGCGGCCCGATAGATCGCCAGTATCTGGCGTTGTCTGCTATTCCGCGTCGGCTTGGGGTCGCTACAAAGTCACGTCCCTGTGCCTTAGTAGCTCTCGCGGCCATCCAGGCCACTCGCCCCCAACCCGCCCCGCAGGCCATGGTTGCGGCCACGTGATTGCGCTGGCGATCTGACGGGATGCGGAGAATGCGCTGCCGCTTCCCCTGCTGTGATCACCGCCAAAGTTCGCCAATAACTGCGCGTCGTTCGCAGTTTTCATACTGACGGTCGGTTGACCGGAGAGTATGGTGGAGAACGTTGGTTTGATGGATATCCCGACTCTGACAACTATATAAATCAGGTAGGAAAATCCAGATTCAGCGCTGATGCCAGGCTCCTAAATAAGCGATAGAGTTCACCATTTTCAGGGACATACCATGTCACAAATGCAAGAAATAAAGATACACCTAGACGGCGTCAGCAATGTACTTAAAACAAAAAGGTTTCGTGTCCCGGCATATCAAAGATCTTATTCGTGGGAACATGAACATATCCAGTCGTTATTAAATGATGTTAATGACGCAATTAAGAACAAAGATAAAGAGTATTTTCTCGGCTCTATAGTTGTTACCCGACATTCCGCACCCGATTCATGAATAAATCTGCCGGTATCTAGGGCCGAGAACGTCGATGATGGTCTCCTGAACGATGTTGATGTCGGTCACTTGGGATGGCCCGTCTCCCAGGTTGTATTCATGGATCCCGCCAAAGCACACAAAGATCCAGCGGGCAGTTGGCTTCTGCGTCGGTTTCTTCTTCATGTCCGGCACGCTGCGGCCTTGGGCGACCAGCCCTTTGCGGATGCGGTGCTCCAGCGCGGCGTAAATCATCAGGCTGCAGGTCATCACCATCAGCAGG
>JAFOOX010000009.1 GCA_017425245.1 Gammaproteobacteria bacterium | reverse complement strand
GTCATGGATGGATGTCTACTGTTCAGATCGCCACCATTTGCCCGACCTTAATCGAAAATTCAACCAAAATCGCATCTCCGACCTGTCGTTCGATCACTTCTTGATCAGATTGCTCAACGATTGATCATGCGTTAGCCCTGTCCCTTGGCGAACCCTGTTATGTGTTTTTATACAGCTTCTTTACTATCTTTTTTCTTTCCAAATAGTATTGCTACAATCACGCCAGCAACAAGAATGTAAAACAGATATTCACCAGCCTTTGCAGAGGCTTCAACAGGAAGACTGAATGCCATAGGCAATAAAGCACACGCAAATAACCCTGCGAAAAATGCAACAACCCTCACAACGCCAGATGCAATCTTATTCTCTATTCTTCTGGCTGCGTAGAAACCACCAAAAATGATGGCGCCACCTATTGCCGCCATTATAAAGGCCATGATATCCATAATTTCTCCTTACTTAGTTTGCCCTTGGGTTGACACATAACGCTGCCAATACGCGCGGCTTTGTAGTGAAGGCGAAGCCGCAACGGAAAAGCCGTCGCAGGGCTTGGCATTGTTATGCATTTTGTACCCGGCTTATTTCAGCGGCGACTTTTTCCACAAATATCTCAACTGCAGCAATGGCTTCTAATGCAATATCTTTATCCACCTTAATTAAATCGCCGTCCGTAGTCTTTCCATCTCGATGCACAATATCGTACCTCAATGTTGTGATTCTACAAACATCAGACATATCAACAGATATCGACTCACCTAAAATTGATTTTAGGATTTCTCGAACTTTCGGAACATTATGGTACATAACACCCGATAGTTCTTTTATGGCAAATCCTCGAGCTCCATCTTGCTGTTTTGTGATTTCTTTTAATGTGTATTTATTATCTTTTAGAACTTCTACTTTGCTAATCGCATTCTGAAAATATTTGTCATCGGACAAAATCAAGGATCGTACTGTGTCTGCAAGAAAAGATTCCATCAATGTGACCGCGTGCGCGTATGACATTTTGTAAAATGTTTCTTCATGAGATATGGATACTTGTAAATCTGTAAGGTCACGAAGATTACGTATTTTAAATTGAAAAGATCTGTGTAAATCTGAATGCGAATGAGATATGTACCACTGTAAAGATTCATGCTCGTCTTGGCGGCTTTCTTGTATGTATGACCACTCTTGAACTAACTCGTCCCATCCTGGCGTATCTTCATCAGCTTCTTCATCATCAAGATGCTCCCTTATCCACTGTTGCATTTCTTCCTGCTGAAGATCAAACAGATACTCTTTAATTGAGCTCATCGCGTAGCTTCCATTGCATAACAGTATTATTAGCGTGCTCGCTCGCTTTCACGCAGCAGTGATCGGCGGCGGCCGGGTTCCATGTGGATGATTTTGATACCGTATCGGCGCAGAAGTCCAGCACACCGTGCGTGAAAAGCGAGCGCTCTGTTGCATATTCCCAACCCCGTTTGAGCGCCAGACAAACCTGGCATACACAAAGCGGCTGACCAGCGTGCCGCTGCCATCCAGCTCTGCCACCGGGTTGAGCTGATCGCCATAGCGCAGCCCCTGCACCAACACGCCGTTGACCCGCTTGCCGATGCGCCGGTCCTGGCCGTCGGTGAGGTAGTCGATGGTGACATCACCCGGCAACCGCACCTGACGCAGGTTGCCCAACAGGTCGTAGTCGTAACGGGTGGTGGCCGTGCCGCAGGTTTTTTGCTGCAGCTCACCGTTGGCGCTGTAGCTGTAACTGCAGGTGCCGGCGGTCAGCAGCCTGTCCTGGGCGTCGTAGCTGGCGCTGACGGTGGTGGTAACCCCGTCACTGACGGTGGTTTTGCTTAGCCGGTTGCCGTTGTCGTCGTAGCTGTAACTGACGCTCGTGCTGCCCCGCTCCACCTGCCACAGCCGGCCGGCGGCGTCGTAGTGGTAGCTGTCGCTCACGCTCTGCCCCAGCACGTTCAAGGAACGGCTGGTGATCCGCCCCAGGCGGTCGCGGTTGTAGCTGGCAGCCAGCAAGGTGCTACTTCCAAGTACTTCCAAGGACAGCCACTCCAAAACCACTGAGCCCGGCCGCTCGTTGGGTATCCAGCCGCACCACCAGATGGTAGTGGTTGGCCATCACCGCATAAGCGCCTAGGTCGATGGTGAAGATCTCACTCAATAGCGCCAACCGCTCTAACACCCAGGCCTTGCGGTGGCTGTAATCGTTGCCAGTCAGGCGGTCTTCACCGCACAGAAACGCTCGCCGCACGCAGCGGCAAACGCAGTGATACCAAGGGGTGGCAGCAGGGCAAACAAGCTCAGAGCGGGGGCGGGTCGTGGGCTTCCTCCGTGAAGCGCAATCAGGGCTCGTTCAGCTTAGTCGCTGCTCGCAAATTGGCCAACTCAGGGTGAACTCGGGGTGGGTGTCCCCTTTGACCCCGGTGTCCCCTTTGACCCCTCCCTTTGACCCCTCACTATCACGCAGCGCGGCGGCGCGCTCGGTATCCAGCCTCACCACCAGATGGTAGTGGTTGGCCATCACCGCATAGGCGCCCAGGTCGATGGTGAAGATCTCGGCCAACAGCGCCAACCGCTCTAACACCCAAGCCTTGCGGTGGCTGTAGTCGTTGCCGGTCAGGCGGTCTTCACCGCACAGAAACGCCCGCCGCACGCAGCGGCAAACGCAGTGATACCAAGGGGTGGCGGCGGGGCACACGAGTTCAGAACGAGGACGGGTCATGGGCTTCCTCCGTGAAGCGCAATCAGGGCTCGTTCAGCTTAGTCGCTGCTCGCAAATTGGCCAACTCAGGGTGAACTCGGGGTGGGTGTCCCCTTTGAACTGTGTCCCCTTTGAACTCCCTTTGATTTGACCTGTCCCCTTTGACCTCCCACCTGGGTGGGTGTCCCCTTTGAACTCATTTGACCTGTCCCCTTTGACCTCCCACCTGGGTGGGTGTCCCCTTTGAACTCGGCTGCTTTCCGGCAAGCGTCCACGCCAATGGCCGGGGCATGCCCGGTGATCGGATGAAGGCGTTGGGATCAGGCAACCGCACGTAGCGGGCTGGTCAGTCGTCGTCGTTGGAACTGTTGGGCATGCTGGCGGCAGGCCTGCGGGTGGCCGATCACCGAGCCTTGCGACAGCCGTTGCCGGCCGACCGCGCTTAGGAAGCTGGCGCCATCCATCCCCAACCGGCTGAGAATAGCCGGGGCTTGTTCGTCGATATGGCCACGCTTATCAAGGCGCTGGGCCCTACCCGTCCAGTCGGTGAGTTGCAGGTAGTCGATCAGATCATAAGGAATACCGAGGGGCATCGGCTGTTGGTAACCACCGACAAAAGGCAGCAATGTCGGACGTATGGTTTCCGGCTCTTGTGGTTCAGGCTGAATACGCTGATGCAGCGATACATCCACCGATTTCTCAGGGGTATCAACCACTGCGGCGCGCAGCGGGTTCAGGTCAACGTAGACTAGGCCCGCCAGCAATCCGGCCTCATCCAGAATGGCCTGTGATTTGTAGCGCCCCTCCCAG
>JAFOOX010000071.1 GCA_017425245.1 Gammaproteobacteria bacterium | reverse complement strand
CAGGCCGAGGTGATCGAGGTTACGGATGGCGATGCGGGGAGCGGGCATGATGGGCGACCTGCAAAAAGCAGTAATAGATCAAAACAGCCGATCGCCGTCAAGCCCCGGAAATGGGAAAATCAGGTGCGGAATGACGGGTTAACATCTTCAATAACGACTTAATGCCCTCCACAACCCCTTCGGTCCCGGCAGTGCTTTGCGAGAAATATCACCGCCGCATTTCGGGCATTGCGAAGGGGGGGAGGTGCGTAAAACATCACCAGCGGGGGCGAACACCTGTTTCCAGGAACACTGGGTGCAACTCAGCAGGGTTGGTTGCGGGGCGACTGGCATCATTACTCCTTGGGCATTGCCCTATGTGCTGGCGTTACCATGCTGGCGGATTCGCTGCTCGTCAATAGGTGCGTGAGGCGAAATAGAGCCAGATCGTGACGTGGTTAAAAGATGAACGATGCTCTCATGAAGGTTATGTTTCACTGGGCTTCCGCCTTTGCACCAATTAGGGTCAGCAACCCGAACAGCAACCCGAACAGCGCCCCGAGAATGGCGCCATAGATTGCCCAACCGCTGCTGATGAGGTTGCCGAGGGCGTAGCCGATACCACCGGTTACCAGGGCCGCCACCACGATCCCAAGCAGGGTTGCGAGACTGACACCACGGATGAGCAAAAAAGTGACTATGGCTAACGGAATGATGATCCACATGGCTGCTTTTCCTTGTTGCTGTGATTCTGCGATCTGAGTTGGTTGGTCGTGAATACGTTTGGCTTAAGGTCGCTGGTTGTTGCGCTTGAGGGCTGCCTTCGCCCTATCGTCAGCCGACGCCCCCCACAAGGCTGGTCGGCTGCCAACAGTCAGCCATCTGCCGCTTTGCCCTCGCCAATGACGCCATTAAACAGGATGGCTGCGTCAGAATGCGTCGCAGTGTTGTGCCGGTTTTGAGCTCTTTTCGATTTTTTTGCTGATGCCGAAACGCCCGAAATTGGCCACTTTCTCAGCCAGAACCGTCACTATTCTTTGTTTGACCTGCGGGTAGCACAGATGGTGGTCTGGCAAAATCAACCACGTACGCGCGTCGGTTCACCGTCAACCAAGGGGGCCGTTCGCCCGTCCGACTAGATGGTTAGCGTCATTTGTACTAACATTGCGGCAGTTGATCTCACAGAATGGGTTCTGCCATGACTGCCACTGCATCGTCGCCTTCCGCTCGGTCTGCCCGGCTCGGGCTGCGCGCAACCCCCGAACAGGAGGCGGTGCTGCGCCGTGCCGCCGAGGTGGCTCACAAGTCGTTGACCGACTTCATTCTCGACAGCGCCTGCCTAGCCGCAGAGCAGACCCTGCTCGACCAACGATTGTTCATGGTCTCGGGCAGCCAGTACCAGGCGTTGATGGATCTGCTGGAGCGCCCCGAACAGGCCAATGAGGGTTTGCGTGATCTGTTCGCCCGCAAGGCCCCTTGGGACGCGAAGTGACGTTGCGCGCACCGGAGCCCTTGGCCGCGCAACATCGGCTAGAAGGTTTTGACTGTGGCAAACCCGCGCTGAACGACTGGCTGCTGCGCCACGCCCGCCAGGCGCAGGGCAGTGGTTCGGCCAAGACCTTCGTCGTTGCCGAGGAAAATGTTCGCGTGGCCGGCTACTTCAGCCTAACCGTGGGCCAAGTCGATACGTTGGAAGCACCGGAGCGCATCCGCAAAGGGATGGGGCAGTACCCGCTGCCCGTGGTGATCCTGGCAAGACTCGCTGTCTCGGTGGCGGATCAGGGGCGAGGCATAGGCTTTGGTCTCCTGCAGGATGCGATTCATCGCACGATGCTGATTGCCGAGCAAGCTGGCATCAGGGCGATGCTGACCCACCCCATCGATGAAGACGCTTCGAGGTTCTACACCCGGTTCGGGTTCATTGCATCGCCGCTGCGGGAGCAGCAATTGCTGCTGCTCTTGAAGGACGCCCGTCGCTGGGTACGCTGATCCATGACCATCGAATCACTGCCGACTTTCACAAAATCCGCTCGCCAGCGCTGGGAATCCATCCCGGCCGACCTCCGCCAGCGACTGCTGTCCAACGTCTGGTGTGGTCGCTGCCGTCACGAAACAAGGCACGCGGCTGACATCTATTAGTAGTGGCCATTAGGCCCGGCCAGCCCCCTCTGCGAGGCAGTGATTAGCTGACGGTTGTGCTTATGGCTTGCGCCTCATGACATCTCGGTGCTTACAAAGGGGAAGCGTCCAGCCCCACCATCCTGGACAGCCTGGATCTGCGGACTCTCGCCATTAGGGGCGGGCGCTTATGTCTCGTATCAGCTGCTGATTGAACGGGACGTCCACGGCCTTTGGTGGCTGCTGGCGCCGCTCGGCATACTCTTGGCAGGCGTGCTCACAATCGGGGCCATCATGCATATGATGCTGTGGGTTGGCCAACTCGCCCACCAGCAATAAAACGCTCAGTGCTATCAGCCAAGGGCGTTGTCGGTATGGTCATGCAGCGCGTCTCCCTGCTTAACCGGAGAGCGCCATGGCTGCCACCCACAAAGTCGAATCCACACTGACTGCCCGTTATACGGAGCAATCAAACCTTGACGCTATTGAGGCGCAACATCAGCGTCATTGGATGCTGTGGCGATTCCTGAAAACCGTAGTGCACATAGAACTGCTTGGCGCGTTCATGGATCGCATGAACCAGCAAGGCGCGCACACCGGTGTTTTGCGATACGGTGATGGCGCGCATGACCGCGTCATGCAGCATGGCAGCCCCCAGCTTGATGCCTTGCGCCCGCCGATCGACCGCCAATCTGCCAAGCACCATGACGGGAACTGGATCGGGCATATTGCGCCGAACCGAGCTGGTCGCCACGTGGTGAGCGACCGCACCAGCGGCCATGGCGTAGAAGCCAAGCACCCGATTTTCCTCATCAACGACCACAAAAGTCCGGCTGGCCCCGGTGAGCTGGTTGTTCATCGCCCGGCGCTTTAGCCACTCATCCAGAGCAGGTTCACCACTCTCGAAGTCACCTAGCTGATGCGCAGCCGCAAGGGGCTGTGGCGCAGACAGCGTCAAGTTCATGCTGGATTGCTATCCCACGGAGCTTTGACGGCCATCAGTCGCTCAAGACCCTCATTGGCACTCGGTGGTGCATCGAGCATGGCGGTGAACTGCTGAAATTTTTCCGCATCCAGACCAAAGAACACCTGGTCGAGCAGCACGGACTGCGCACGCTCGCAAGCGGCTTCCAGCATGAAGTCCGAACGGTTTTTGCCCAGCAGAGTGGCAGCGTGATCAATGAGATCTCGCTGCTCCGGCAAGGCACGCAAATTGATGGCAGCGACGCGCATGGCAGCCCCTTGCGTATATCCAATAGATACACGAATGATGGAGGGGTGTGTAGCGGTTGTCAATACGGCCTTTCATTCTCTACCCAGCGTTGCCAGCACCAAAACTGCGCGGCATGCATCGCCTATGGTGCCATATCCGATGTATCCCACTCAGATCTGCCACGATGCCGTGAGCATGGTCGCGCACGAAGGACTTGAGATCCTCGCTGAGCTTCTTCAGCCGATGACGCGAGACCCCTTCGGCAAATGGATCGAAGAATCCGTCCAGTCCTCGATAGTCGAGGCCCTTCGGCTGCCAATACTCCAATCCAGCTGCTTGATTCGTCAGTGTGTCACCATTTGATCATGCCACCAGCTCGTGGTCTTTGCGGACTGGGGCCGCCAAGGGGCGAGGCCAGAGCGAGGAATGGCCGGGAAAGAGTGGAATGTGGCCGGGAGCGGTCAATTCGGGCGGCTAGCGACGTCTTTAGACTTCTGAAAGCGCCCATTGACCCCTTACGCAAAAAGATATGGCTTCACTTGGTCGCCATTCTCCACCACCACCGGGTAGCGCAGGGGCTCTGCCGACCAGCGTTCTTCATCGACGGTCAGCTGCAGTAGGTCCAAGCCGTACTGGGCTAATGCTCCCCGAACCGGGTAGGCGAGGAAGCCTTCGCTCATGCCCCAGTCCTCGGCGATCACTCGCTGCTGGGCGAAGGTCAGCTTCGGGTTGGGGACCAGCCTTAGTTCCAGCTGGGTTTGCCAGCGGATGTCTGTTTCAGCGCCGTGGGTGGCGGCACCATTGAGATCTGGCACGTCACGAATGCGCGATAGCACGAAATCCCGGTAATCCTGCTTGAGTTCGCACCAGGCGCGCACGTGCCAGCGGCTGCCGGTGTTGATCAAGGCATGTGGGGAGATGATCCGCTCCTCGCCATTAGGGCTGTTCATCGACAGATAGCGGATGTCTACCCGCAACTTTTCCCGGCAGGCCTGAATGATCGGGCGCAGCACTGCAGGATCAATCCGACGCTGGGGAATGGTGAGCAGGTGAGTAGGGGTTTCGGGTAGGGCCAGGGTTTCGGCGTAACTCGCCAGTGCATTGCTGCTGGCCAGCTGTTGCAGGTACTCGTCGGCACTGCCGCGGGTGAAATGCGGCGTAAATCCGGGGGCCGGCTTGTAGCCGCGCAGTGCGTTGTCATAGACCAAGTTGCTGGTGTGTTCGTTGTAGCCACCGATGTCGCGTGATGCCTGCTGCCGGCCGACGCCAAAGGCGGCCTGAATGTGATTGGTGGTCAGCCGCCCTTCCCACAGGGCGACCGTTTCAATCAGGCGGTAACGCTGAACCAGATCCCACTGAGTCTTTTCCCGAGCGCCTGCGCGTTTCACATTCATGGTCGATTCCCGCTACTAACTGTAGCTTCAGGCTACAGTTCCTCTGGCTGACATTCAAACATCCGTACCCGAGCGACAAAAGCTTTTGAATCCACGTCACACAAGGGCTTCACCCTATTCTTGGTTCACCGGGTGACCTTCATGGGTCTGGTCGAAAAGGCGACATGTACGGATCTACAGCATGGATGTGTGTACTGAGGCGACATACCCTGAGTTCGTCGGTAATGGTTGTTCAGCGGGAGGTTGTCGATGGTGACTCAACATGCTCGCCAGCGGATGCAGCAGCGCGGCACTGGGCTGATGGATGTGGAACTGCTGTTGGCCTATGGCCGGTGTCAGTACGACCGTGGATGTGAGATCTACTCGCTGGATCATGGATCGGCCAGCCGTCTGGCTCGGGAGACCGGGCTGCCGGACGCAGCCATTGATCGGCTGCGGCGCCGTTATGTGGTGGCCGCCGGCGATGACGTGGTGACTGTTGCTATTCGTCGCGGCCGCCTGAAAGAGCGGCGCCATTAATAAGGATAAGCAGATGTTCAATATCGGTCGGGTGGTGCTGCTGTGTGGCGTGTTGGTCGCTGGTGGCTCGGCCGTGGCGGATGATCTGCGCTGCCGCCAGCAAAGTTATGGTGGCCGCAAGTGCACTGCCGCCGATGGCACGGTGTGGCGTAGCAGTCAGGGCACGGATGGCAGTGAGGTGTGGCGTAGCAGCGACGGACGGCGGCTGAAGGTGGACACCGATTCCGCCGGTAAAACACGGGTCCGTGAACAGGGGCGCACCATCGAACGGGGCGAGGTTAGAGACGATCAAGTGCGCTGGCAGCGACCGCAGCAGGCGGGCTCGATCCGCGAACGGGAGACCTTCAGCGGCACTCGCCTGAACTCAGCGGATGGCCAACAGCGCTGCCGGACGAGCGATGAAGGGGCGTGTCGCCAAGTTCCACCCACCATTTACCAGACGCAGGAGACGAAGTGACGCAGATTAGTGTGCCGATCCAGGTGTTGAGCGGGGCGCTTGAGGCGCAGTGGGTGATCGGTTATCGCCATCGCGCGAGATCTATCTGGTGGTGGATGGCGATTACTATCCTTGGGGCACTGCTGATTCCACTCTGCGCTTGACGCTGTTGGGCAGGCAGTTTGCTCCCACGCGGTTGGGGCTGCTTCTATTTATCTGCCTGCTGCCGGTCTCCCTGCTCTTTTACCGCTACCTGCTATGGGGGATCTTCTTTGAGGTCGGCTTGCCGTCCAGTCAGCGGGTCAGGCTGCTCTGTGGCTACGACGCCTGGTGCCGGGCGCTACAGCGCGTCGAGCCTGGGTTCAAAGTGTGCAGTGCCGAGGCGGATGGCTGAGCCATTTACCTGGCGCAGGGCATTGCGCACATCTTAGGCTCTACACCAGCAACATCGGCAGCCGCCTCATCAGATGGGTAGCCGCTTACTGGCCAGTTCTGCAATTTCTCGCAGGGCCCTTACGGGCACAGACGTCACCGCAGTGACGTGCTGCGAATGATGTCCAGAACGGGGGAGGGGGTTGGCCTTAGCGCAGACCGGAAAGGACGTTCGACCAGGCTGAGCGTGCCGTTTTGGAAAAGTCGTGGTGACTGGTTTACTCTAGAGTCGTTGGCACAACGCTGTCACAGCGAGACCGCAGGTGTGCCACTTGTCACAGTAGCTAATCGATTGAAAGATAATGAAATCTATCGAGATGTGGCTGTCACAGCAAAACGCGCCATTGCGCTGCTGATTTTGAGCTGTAAGTCATTGAATATATTGGTGGACGGTATTGGACTCGAACCAACGACCCCTGCCGTGTGAAAGCAGTGCTCTACCAACTGAGCTAACCGTCCGTCAGGCGTGTTGACACTCGAACCACCGGGCGGTGAGGAGATGGTGGACGCTACAGGGCTCGAACCTGTGACCCCCGCCTTGTAAGGGCGGTGCTCTACCAACTGAGCTAAGCGTCCATCAGTCAACGGGGCGCAATTATAGGGGGGCGAACGATCCTGTCAACAGCTTTTTGCCTCCCTACCAAGTCGCGTTGACGAAGCCCGCCTGTGGCGATTTTTTCTTCACTGTCAGGTAGCTGCAATTGATTCAAGGCTTTTTGCCGGGACTGAAAAAAGCGTGTTGACACTGGGGGTGGCGATCCCTAGAATGCGCTCCGCGTTGAAGGCGAACAGCCGGAAAACAAAGTGGGGCCATAGCTCAGTTGGGAGAGCGCTTGCATGGCATGCAAGAGGTCGTCGGTTCGATCCCGTCTGGCTCCACCACTTTCCGTGTCCCTTTCGTCTAGAGGCCTAGGACACCGCCCTTTCACGGCGGTAACAGGGGTTCGAATCCCCTAAGGGACGCCAATCAACGCAAAAGTTCTGTTCCGGGTCCCTTTCGTCTAGAGGCCTAGGACACCGCCCTTTCACGGCGGTAACAGGGGTTCGAATCCCCTAAGGGACGCCATAACAGAACGCAGGTTTTCGATGTCCGGGTCCCTTTCGTCTAGAGGCCTAGGACACCGCCCTTTCACGGCGGTAACAGGGGTTCGAATCCCCTAAGGGACGCCATCGAAAACGCCCAAAAGTGTGGGGCCATAGCTCAGTTGGGAGAGCGCTTGCATGGCATGCAAGAGGTCGTCGGTTCGATCCCGTCTGGCTCCACCACTCTTTACTGACCTACGGGTCGCTCCTCTCTGATCGCCAAGCTCAACCGCCAAAAGTCACCCTGATGTGGTGGGTTTAGCGTTTGCTGTTGACGATCTGCACCAGCGCTTCATCCAGATGCGGATAACTGAAATGAAAGCCGGCTCTTTGCAGTCTGGCTGGTATCACCCGTTGTCCGTAGAGCAGCAGCTCGGCCATCTCACCGAACAGCAAGCGCAGGAATGCGGCAGGCATGCGGATTTCCGCCGGCCGTTTGAGCGCTCGACCCAGTGCTGAGGTGAAATCAGCGTTGGTTACCGGGTTGGGGGCCGTGAGGTTGAAAATACCCTCTTGATCATCTCGTTCGAGCAGAAAGCGGATCGCTTTGACCATGTCGTCAATGTGGATCCAGCTCATATACTGCTGTCCGTCACCCAAAGGTCCGCCCAATCCCAATTTGAAGGGCGGTAGCATGCGTGCCAAGGCGCCGCCGCCGTTGCCGAGCACGATGCCGGTCCGCAGGATACAAACCCGCGCCTGATTGACCAACTGCAACGCTAACGCTTCCCACTGGCGGCAGATCTGGTGGCTGAACTCGTCATGGATCGCCTGATGGCCTTCATCGATCGGCTTGTCATCCTGGCGGCCGTAGTAGCCTACTGCTGAGCCACTGATCAGAATTTTCGGCGGCTTGCTGCTTGATTGCCACAGCCGCACCAGCGCCTCTGTTGTTTGCCAACGGCTCTGGGTTATGCGCATTTTTTGGCGCTCGCTCCAGCGTTTGGCAATGGGCTCTCCGGCGAGATTAATGATCGCATCGAAGCCGTTGAGATCGGGCAAGTCATCGAAACTACTGAGGGTGTGAATATCAAAACCGATGCGGTGTAGCGCCCGGCTAGGATTGCGGGTTAACACGGTAATGCGGTGATGGTTACGCAGATGGCTGATCAGTTTACGGCCGATAAAGCCGCTGCCGCCGGTAATGAGCAGTCTCATGGCCCCTGTTGCTCCGTATGCCGCTGTTTCAGTTGTTCCAGTAGTTCTCGCCTACGGAATAAAAGATAGGTCAGGATCAACTCGCTGACGCTGATCAGGGTCAGAAGCAGGGCAATCGTATTCAGCAACGCCTGCAAACTGCTTGCGGCGGGCTCTGCATTGATACCAAAGGTGGCATAGCCGCTGATGCCAAGACCAACGGTAAAAAACAGTGCGGCAACACTGTATTTGCGCTTTTCATAGGCGCATGCGCTCTTGCGCCTTTTGCGGACGATATAGAAAAAAACCGCTACCAGCAGTAACTGAAGAATCAGCATGGAGCCCCTTAGGTGCATCAGATCTGCAGTTGCGCCTTGGCAATCATGCAGTTAGGGTGGTCCTCAGGCCGTTGGACCGCTGAGGCGCCATGACAGATCCGAGCGATAAATCACGCCTCACTTTAGCCCCCCGCTGTCATCCTCGGCAATGGCTGATCGCGGGACTATGGTTAAGCCTGTTGGCAACTGTGGCCCAGGCCACTGTTCTCGACGAACCGGAGCGAGCCACCGGCTGGCGTCAGAAGCAGGCGGTCAGCGGCACCACCCAGGCGGTAGTGACGGCCAACCCATGGGCATCGCGTGCGGCCTGGTGGGCGTTGGAGCGGGGCGGCACAGCGGCTGATGCCGTGGTTGCGGCTCAGTGGGTGTTGACGTTGGTGGAACCTCAAAGCTCCGGTCTGGGCGGCGGCGCCTTCATGCTTTATTACGATGCTGATACCCGCCAGCTCTTCTCCTACGATGGTCGTGAGACCGCACCGGCGGCGGTACGCTCCGGCAGTTATGTCGATGATGATGGCACGCCACGTGATTGGTGGTCGATTGTGGCCAGCGGCCATTCGGTTGGTGTCCCTGGCGTTGTGGCGATGCTGGGAACTGCGCATCGGCGTTATGGGCGGCTGCCTTGGTCAGCGTTGGTAAAACCAGCGCAAGGGTTAGCCGAGCGTGGCGTAGCTGTATCGCCCCGCCTGGCCGGCTTGCTGCGAGCCATACCCCATCCCAACCTGGCTTCTGCTGGCGCTGCTCAGCAGTACTTTTTTCCAGACGGTCAGCCACTGGCCGCCGGTGTCAGCTTGCGTAATCCACCATTGGCACAGACCCTCGGCCGATTGGGCGAGCAAGGGCCAGATAGCTTCTATCGCGGAACGCTGGCCGCTGAGATGGTTAATGCGGTGAAAGCCAAGGGCGGGGTGCTGAGCGAAGCCGATCTGGCTGATTATCAGCCCCGGCAGCGTCAGCCGCTTTGCAGCCAGTGGCGCCAGTATCGGGTGTGTAGCATGGGGCCACCTAGCAGCGGGGGGCTCGCATTGCTGCAGATCCTGCAGTTATGGCAACGCACTGCAGGGGCGGTGAAGGCTGATTTTGCCACTGCCGCCAATGCCCACCGCTTTACCCAGATTCTGCGGCTGGTGTTTGCAGATCGTGATAGCCATGTTGGCGACCCAGATTATGACCCCGTGCCAGTTGATGCGCTGTTGGAGCCGGCCTATCTGGATGCACAAGCCCGGCGCATCACTAGGCAAGACCAAGGGCCACTCGCCACTGGATTGCCAGCGCCGCAGCGCCAAGCTAAGACGCTGGAGCGACCCAGCACCACCCATCTGAGCGTGGTAGACCGCTGGGGCAACGCCGCCAGTATGACCAGCAGTATTGAGATGGGGTTTGGATCTGGGCTCATGGCCGGTGGCTTTCTGTTTAACAATCAGTTGACCGATTTCTCGTTTGGCCGTGGTCAACTGGTCAACGGTATTGAGCCGGGCAAGCGGCCGCGCAGTTCAATGACGCCGGTGGTGGTGTTTGACAGTGCCGGTGAGGTGCGACTGGTCATTGGCTCCCCCGGCGGTAGCCGCATCATCCCTTACGTCGCCTGGGCGCTGCTGGCCTATCTAGATGGCGGCATGGGACTGCAGGAGGCGCTGGATCTTGGCCATGTTGCCAACCTCAATGGTGATTACACTGAACTGGAGCAGGGAACCGAAGTCGCTAACTGGGCGCCAGTGCTACGCCAGCGTGGTCACCGGGTCAAGGTTGTTGCGCTTGACTCAGGGATCCACGCTATTAGCCGTGAGGATGGGCGTTGGGTGGCGGCGGCGGATGGCCGACGCGAGGGGCTGGCAATGGCCCGGTGAATGATGGCCTTTGGCTTTAGCCACCCACCTTGAAGCGATCCGGCAGGATCTCGATGACCAGCCAGCGTCCGGCAATCTGTTTGACCACTACAAAGCGGTCTGCCTCACGCACGCCGCCGTTCTCAGCAAGACCTTTAAGGTGGATCTGGACTACTGCTTCAGTGGCCACCTTACGCAGAAAATCTTCAGTGGTATCTGAGGCAGTCACTTCGGCATTGTCGAGATAGAGGGCGACCAGATTTCGACGTATCCCGCTGATGCTGCCATAGCTATCGATAATGGTGCGCAACTGGGGGCCCGCCAGGGCGCGGGCAGCGTTCAGATCACTGTCAACGTAGACTGCCTTGAAAAAGGCAACAGCGGCATCCTCTCCGGTGCTCTCTTTCTTCTCGCCACAACCAATAAGCAGCAGGGGCAACAGTAGTAACAACAACAGATGGCGCAGCACAGCAGCTCCTGAGGATTGGGTAGAGGCTCGCGATTAAATGATAACGGGTGGTATCAACCACCCGTTAGTGTCGTTTTCACTAAACGCCAGCTTTTAGCTGGCGGTCTGGGTTGCCTGAATGGCAGTCAAAGCGATGGTATAGACGATGTCATCGACCAGCGCACCGCGAGACAGGTCGTTGACCGGCTTGCGCATCCCCTGCAGCATCGGGCCGATACTGATCAGATCCGCCGAACGCTGCACCGCCTTGTAGGTGGTGTTACCGGTGTTGAGATCCGGGAACACAAACACCGTAGCGCGGCCGGCAACAGGGCTGTTGGGGGCTTTGCTCTTGGCCACGTTTTCCATCACTGCAGCGTCGTACTGCAGGGGGCCATCAATGATGAGGCCGGGGCGTTTCTGTTTGGCGAGCTCAGTAGCCACTCGTACCTTTTCAACGTCAGCACCACTGCCGCTGGTACCGGTGGAGTAAGAGATCATGGCCACGCGCGGTTCAACACCAAAGGCCAGCGCTGAATCAGCTGACTGTAGTGCGATGTCAGCAAGCTGTTCGGCGGTCGGGTCCGGGTTGATGGCGCAGTCGCCGTAAACCAGCACCTGCTCCGGCAGCAGCATGAAGAACACCGATGACACCAGGCTCGAACCAGGCGCCGTTTTGATCAGCTGCAGGGCCGGGCGAATGGTGTTGGCGGTGGTGTGGACGGCGCCTGATACCAGACCGTCGACTTCGTCGAGGGCCAGCATCATGGTACCCAGCACCACGGTGTCTTCCAGCTGCTCTTGAGCGACCACTTCGGTTACTCCTTTGCCGCGGCGCATCTCGACCATGGGGGCGACATAGCGTTCGCGCACCGCCTCAGTTGGGTTGATGATTTCGATGCCGTTGCCGAGTATGACCCCCTGCTGCTCGGCGATACGCTGGATCTCGTCCGGGTCTCCCAGCAGTACGCAGCGGGCGATACCACGCTCGGCGCAAATGGCAGCGGCCTTGATGGTGCGTGGCTCAGTACCTTCAGGCAATACGATGCGCTTGTTGGCTCGACGGGCCAGTTCAGTCAGGCGATAACGGAACGCAGGCGGCGACAGGCGCTGCAGGCCGATGACCTTGGCTGCCAGAGTCTTAATCCACTCTTCGTCGAGGAAGCTGGCGGTGTAATCCTGCACTTTTTCGATGCGTTCGGGGTCATCCACCGGCACTTCAAGATTGAAGGACTGCAGCAGCAGTGAAGTCTGCCAAGTATTGTTGTCGATTAGCAGCAGCGGCAGGCCGCTTTCCAGCGCGGGCTTGCACAGGGTTATCAACCGTTCATCGGGACGGAAGCCACCCGTTAGCAGCACTGCACCCAGCTTGACACCGTTCATCACTGCCAGACAGGCGGCAACGATGACATCCGGGCGATCGGCAGAGGTTACCAGCAGGCTGCCGGCGCGGAAGTGCTCAATCATGTTGGGCACTGAGCGGGCGCAGAAGGTGACGCTGCGCAGGCGGCGGCTGTCCAGTTCGCCAGCATTTACGATGGCGGCCCCCAGGTGCTGGGCCAGATCTCGGGCACGTGGTGCGATAAGATCAAAATTCCAGGGCACAGAGCCCAGCAACCGGACCTGGGAGTGTTTGAACTCGGCAGCGATGGCATCGGCTGCACAGCCCTGAGTGTAATCATTGCTCTCAAAGATCTCGGAGAGATCAGGACGGGTACGGCCTTGGGTATCGACCGGCGCACCCACCTTGTTAATCATCACCCCGAGCAACCGTTTGTTCTTGGTGCCGCCCATGTTGTTATAGGCGATCTCGACTTTTTCGCGTAGCTGGCTGGCGTCGTCTGCGCCCGGCGTGGCGACAAACACTACTTCAGCGTCCAGCGCTTTGGCGATGTCGATATTCGCGCGGTTGGCCCATGGCTCGCGGCGGGTGGGTACCAGGCCTTCGACCACCACCACATGGTCGCTTTCACAACCTTGGTTGTAGCGGGCGACCACCGCTTCCAGAAACACGTCGCGCTGACCACTGCTGATCAGGTTCTCGACATGGTTCACCTGGAATGGCTCCGGCGGGTTGACCCTAGAGGCCTGTTTGATAATGGCAGTGGAGCGCTCGGGGCCTTTGTCGCCGATATGCAGCTGGGCTACCGGCTTGAAAAAGTTAACGCGGATCCCCTGACGTTCCAGGGCGCGCACCAGACCGAGGCTGATGGTCGTCAGGCCGACGCCACTGCCAACGGGAATAAGCATGATCGTACGTGGCACGGTGTGATCTCTCGTTGGTCGTCAAAAGGGAGCGGGCGGCAATTGCCGCCCGCCGTTACTCAGATCCCGGCCAGAGCGGCGCTGTCCTGGGCAATGACCCACTCTTCGTTGGTCGGGATCACCAGCGCTTGCGGACCGCTGTTGCTGGTGATTTTTCCAGACTTTCCGAAACGGGCGGCCAGGTTGGCCTGCTCGTCAACGACGAAGCCAAAGATCTCGAGGTATTTCAGCGTATTGGCGCGTACCGGGGCGCCATTCTCACCAATGCCGCCGGTAAACACCACGGCATCAAGGCGGCCAAGAGCTGCGGTATAACTGGCGATGTACTTGGCCAGACGATAGCAGAAGATCTCCATGGCACGTACGGCGTCCGGCTTGCCTTCGGCAAAGCCCTCTTCGACGTAACGGCAGTCGTTGGAGACTTCGGTCAGTCCAAGGAAACCGCTTTGCTTGTTGAGGATGGTACTGACCTCATCAATGCTGTAGCCGAGCTGCTTGATGAAGTACTCCGGCAGCGACGGATCGATGTCACCGCAGCGGGTGCCCATAACCAAACCTTCGAGCGGGGTCATGCCCATCGAGGTATCAACGCTCTTGCCACCTTTGACGGCACAGACCGAGGCGCCGTTACCGAGATGGGCTACGATCACGTTGGTTTCGCTGACCGGCTTGCCGAGCATTTCAGCCGCTTTGCGGCTGACGTAGTAGTGGCTGGTGCCGTGGAAGCCGTAACGGCGGATGCCATGTTCGCGGTAGAACTTGTAAGGCAGCGCGTACAGATAGGCGTGCAGCGGCATGGTCTGGTGGAAAGCGGTGTCAAACACGGCAATCTGCGGCAACTTGGGGAAGGCGGCCTTGGCGGCGCGGATACCCAGCAGGTTGGCAGGGTTATGCAGCGGTGCCAGCTGCGACACTTTCTCAATGCCATGGATGACGGTGTCGTCGATCAGCACTGACTTGGTGAAGGTCTCGCCACCATGGACCACGCGATGGCCAACAGCCACCAGATTGTCAGCAATGCTAGGGTTGGCGTTTATCAGGGAGACGATGAACTCGACCGCTTCGCGGTGCGCTGCGCCACCGCCGAGGTCTTTCTGTTGCTTGTCACCGAGCAGTTTGTACTTGATGCGGGCGTCGATGTTGCCCAGGCACTCGGCCAGGCCGGAGAGAAGCTCTTCACCATCAACGGCGGAGAGCACGGCGAACTTGAGAGAAGAACTGCCGCAATTCAAAACCAGAACCAATTTGCTATTCATGCTCGTCATCCTGTCTGGTGGTAGGCTGCCGCTGGCAGGGCCCGCCAGCAAAGCTCCGGTAGCTGGCGGACGTACAGAATCTTAGCCGAGATAGGACGTCGCACCGGTCCAGGCGCAACGCGGCGCGAACTATATCAGCCCGTAATAAAATTACAAAATTGACAGGCACTTGACTTAACTTAGGTCAATTCAATCTTAATCTTCTTAGAAAAAACAACGATAACTGAAGGATAAGAGGGTGTATGGCGGAGCAGTACCCGTGTTGACTGTCCACAAACTCGTACAGCTGTGGTGCGATGGGCGCCACTATCTGCGTACTTGGCCGCTGGCGGCTAGCGTGGCTCAGCCTTTGGTCGACAGCCGGCTGGTGCGTATCTGGCGCAGCTGCCTGTGGCTGGCGCCTGGTTCGGCATTGTTATCTCTGCTTTGGCTGAGTTTACACACTGCGCCTGTGGCCGCAGGACTGCCATGGCTGATGCCAACGCTGTTGGCCAGCCTGCCGCTGCAATTACAGCTGGTGATGGGCTGGCGGGCGGCACAACCGCTGCCGCGTGCCGAAGCCCGTTGGCTGCTGCAGTTGCGTGAGCGCTTGGATGGTGCTGGCATTGAGCTGGCGCCGGTGGGTAAGCCGCCGACCTATCAGGATCTGGCGGCCACGCTGGCCGTGTTTGATAACCAGTGGCCTGGGGCTGGCGTCTAACTGTTGTTAAGTTTCAGCGCAGGAAGCGTCGATCATCGAAGGTTGCCAGCCACTCGGGGCGGTAGACCGCCATTAGGGTAACGGCCATGCCGTTTATAAGAGCCTCTGGAAAGGCCAGCAGGGGCAATAGCTCAATCCCCTGACTCATGGCCTGTGGCCAGCCGACCAGTCCAGACTGGGCCAGCAGCAGGCTGCGCAAGCCATAACCGCAGCTGAGGGCCAAGGCGCCGCCCAGAAATCCGGCAACAAAAATGTAGATAAATAGATGAGCCGGGAGTAGGGCACGCACTACAAACAGGGCGCTGCGACTGACCAGTACTGGAACTGCCACCAGACACAGCAGATCCAGCGTCAGACTGGACAGGGTGTGGTGCCACAGTCCGTTGGCAACCGCCAGCAGCGAGCCGGCGAGCAGCGCGCCACGGGCGCCAGTCATCAGGGTCAGGGTGGTGATGCCCAGAAAGTGGACTGGTAACAGCGGATGCAATGCGGCTTTGAGTTGCCAAAGCACCAGTATGGCTACGCTCGCCGCTGCCACCGTATTGAGCCGCTCAGCAGTTGGTCGTCTGAGCGGCCCGCCAAATCTAAGCAGTAGTGCTAGAACCAGCAGATGACAGAACAGCGGCCAATCCATTACCGGTTCCCGCCACGTCAGTAAGAGACGGTCAGCCCATAGCTGGCGATGATCTCCTTGATCATCTCCATGGTGTCGCGAGAGGGGGGACGCGCCTGTTCCAGCTCATAGGTTTCGCCCATGGCGGTCCACTTGTGCTTGCCCAGTTCGTGATACGGCAATAACTCAACTTTTTCAATATTCTTAAGCGGTTGTAGGAAGGCGCCGAGGGCATGGGCCGAATCGGCATCGTCGGTGTAACCCTCAACCACCACATAACGGATCCAAGTGTGCTGGTTGTGTTCGGACAGGTACTGGGCGAACTGCAGGGTGCGTTTATTGCTGACCTTGGTCAAGTCAATGTGCTTTTCGTCGTCCATCTGCTTGATATCGAGCAGCACCAGATCGGTGACGCTGAGCAGGCGCAGGATGTCGTCGTTGTAAACGCGGACAAAGCCATTGGTGTCGAGGCAGGTATGAATGCCTTCCGCCTTGCAGGCGGTAAACAGCTCGGCGATGAAGCCGGCCTGCAGGATCGCTTCGCCACCGCTGGCGGTGATGCCACCACCACTGGCGTTGATGAAATGACGGTAACTGCGCAGGTCCTTCATGATCTCGGCGACGGTCACTTCACGGCCACCGTCGAGGTCCCAGGTGTCGCGATTGTGGCAGTACTTGCAGCGCATCAGGCATCCCTGCATAAATACGATGAAGCGGATGCCGGGGCCATCCACAGTGCCGCAGGTTTCGATGGAATGGATGCGTCCGATTAGGGGGTCACTCATGCTGGGGCTCACAAACAGCAGGGCCTTGCTAATGCAAGGCCCTGATTGGGTTGTCGCTAATTCTAGCGACTGTTACAGAGATTGGGTAAAGGTTCGCGTGATCACGTCCATCTGCTGCTCTTTGGTCAGCGAGTTGAAGCGCACGGCATAGCCCGACACGCGGATGGTCAGCGCCGGATATTTTTCCGGGTTTTCCATCGCATCAACCAGCATGTCGCGGTTCATGACGTTGACGTTGAGGTGCTGGCCACCTTCGACGCCCGACTCATGATGGAAGTAACCATCCATCAGCCCGGCGAGGTTGCGCTTCTGGGTCTCCAGATCCTTGCCCAGTGCGTTCGGCACGATGGAGAAGGTGTAGGAGATACCGTCCTGCGCATAGGCGAAGGGCAGCTTGGCGACCGAGGTTAGCGAGGCGACAGCGCCTTTTTCGTCACGGCCGTGCATCGGGTTGGCACCCGGCGCAAACGGCTGGCCGGCGCGACGGCCATCAGGGGTGTTGCCGGTCTTTTTGCCGTAGACCACGTTGGAGGTGATGGTCAGCACTGACTGGGTCGGGGTGGCACCACGGTAGGTCGGCAGCTTCTGGATCTTCTTCATGAAGCGTTCAACCAGATCGCAGGCGATAGCATCGACGCGCTCTTCGTTGTTACCAAACTTCGGATAGTCGCCTTCGGTCTGGAAGTCGATGGCCAAGCCATCTTCATCACGGATCACTTTGACCTTGGCATATTTGATGGCTGACAGCGAGTCAGCGGCGACCGACAGACCGGCGATACCGCAGGCCATGGTGCGGAACACGTCACGGTCATGCAGGGCCAGCTGGGCAGCTTCGTAGCTGTACTTGTCGTGCATGTAGTGAATGCAGTTCAGCGCGGTCACATACTGCTTGGCCAGCCAGTCCATGAGGCGGTCGAGGCGCTCAAATACTTCGTCGTAGTTGAGGTAATCGCCCTGGATCGGCGCTTCTTTCGGGCCAATCTGGATCTTCAGCTTCTCGTCAACACCACCGTTAATGGCGTAAAGCAGGGTTTTGCCGAGGTTAGCGCGGGCGCCAAAGAACTGCATCTGCTTGCCAACGACCATCGGGCTGACGCAGCAGGCGATGGCATAGTCATCGCACTTCATGTCGTCACGCATCAGGTCGTCATTTTCATACTGCACCGAGCTCGTCTCGATCGAGACCTTGGCGCAGTAACGCTTGAAGCCGTCTGGCAGCGATTGTGACCAGAGGATGGTCATGTTCGGCTCAGGCGACGGGCCCATGGTGTAGAGGGTGTTGAGGAAGCGGAAGCTGTTCTTGGTGACCAGCGGACGGCCGTCGAGGCTGACGCCAGCCAGTGACTCGGTGGCCCAGATCGGGTCGCCGGAGAACAGCTGGTCGTATTCCGGGGTACGCAGAAAACGCACCATACGCAGCTTCATGATGAAGTGGTCGATCAGCTCCTGGGCCTGCTGCTCAGTGATCAGGCCGGCTTCGAGATCGCGCTCGATGTAGATGTCGAGGAAGGTCGAGGTACGACCAAGGCTCATGGCCGCACCGTTCTGGCTCTTCACTGCGGCCAGATAGCCGAAGTAGGTCCACTGGATCGCTTCCTGAGCGGTTTTTGCGGGGCCTGAGATGTCGAAGCCATATTTGGCGGCCATCTCTTTCATCTGGCCAAGCGCGCGCCACTGCTCGTTGATCTCTTCGCGCAGACGGATCACTTCTTCAACGCGAGCGGTGGTGGTGGCGTTGTAGAACTCTGCTTCCAGGCTGCGGTGCTGCTTGACCTTATCGGCCATCAGGAAATCGATGCCGTACAGGGCCACGCGGCGATAGTCGCCGATGATACGGCCACGGCCGTAGGCATCCGGCAGACCGGTGATCACGCCTGATTTACGGCAGTTGACGATGTCTTTGGTGTAGACATCGAATACGCCTTGGTTATGGGTCTTGCGGTAGTCGGTGAAGATCTTCTTCACCTGCGGATCCAGCTGACGGCCATACACCTCGCACGAGGTTTCGACCATGCGGATGCCGCCGTTACAGATGATGGCGCGTTTGAGCGGCTTGTCGGTCTGCAGGCCGACGATCTTTTCCATGCTCTGGTCGATGTAGCCAGCATCATGACTGGTGATGGTGGCGGGCAGGTCGGTGTCAAAATCAACCGGCGCATGGGTGCGATTTTCTTCCTTGATCCCTTCCATCACCTTGGCCCATAGGGCGGTGGTGGCGTCAGTCGGACCGGCCAGGAAGCTCTCGTCGCCCGCGTAAGGGGTGAAGTTCTTCTGGATGAAGTCACGGACGTCTACTTTGGTCTGCCATTCGCCATCAACAAAGCCTTTCCAAGCTTGGGCGAGGGTTTCGTTCTGAGCACTCATGGTGATCACCTGTCTGTTGGGGTGAATTAATAAGGATACTGCTGGTCCTGCTTCTGCAAGTCAGGGCGGCGGTAAACAAACCAGTAGGTCAATCCTACCAGCAGGCCTCCGCCGATGATGTTGCCGATGGTTACCGGAATCAGGTTGTTAAAGATGAAACGGCCCCAGGTCAGATCGGCATAATCTGCAGGGTTGGCGCCGGCTGCCTGCCAAAAGGTGTCTGCGGCGAGCTGCTGAATCATCATTGCCATTGGAATTTCAAACATGTTGGCAATGCAGTGCTCGAAGCCAGCCACGATAAACATGGAGACGGGCAGCACCACTGCTACCATTTTATCGGTGGCCGTACGAGCGCCAAAGGTCATCCAGATTGCTAGACAAACCAATACATTGCACATGATGCCCAGCGCGACAGCCTTGATGAACGAGTGGTGCAGCTTGTGTTGGGCGATGTTCAGGTAGTTGATGCCGACCTGGCCGTCTGCATCAGCATGATGGTCCGTAAGGAACATAATCAGGACTAGTCCCATGGCGCCGATGAAGTTGCCCAGATAGACGATGGCCCAGTTGCGCAAGAGCTGACGCCCGCTGATTTTCGCGCTGGCACGAGCAACCACGGTCAGTACATTGGAAGTAAAAAGCTCGCCACCACAGATGATTACCAGCATTAAGCCAAGGCTGAAGCAGACGCCGCCAATCAGGCGGTTGATGCCGTAGGGCAGCGCACCGCCTCCGGTGGTGACGACAGTAAAAAATACGAATGCGATGCCGATAAAGGCGCCTGCGGTTATTGCTGACGACAGGGTATAAAGCAGGTCTTTGGTCGCTTTGGCAACCCCGACATCTTCGGCCTTCTTGGCCATTTCCGGCGGTAGCAGGGCATCGAGTGAAAACTGGCCTGACACGCAACAGATCCCTGATTCAGGTTACGGTGGTGGCAGAAAGCTTAGCCAAGGGGCTAACAATGGCAATTGATCTAAGTCAATAATTGGCGGATTCTGTAATTAAATTACACGATTGTTCTGTCGGCCAACGATTGTCTCTGATTCAGGCATGATGCCGCTTGTGGCGCGGGTTGGGCGACTGTGCGAAAGAGTGTGCTGGGCCTTGGGCAGGCCCTTTTTTGAAAAAAAATTACATCTTTGGCTCAGGCAAGACTGAGATCAAATTCTGCCCATACCGGCGCGTGGTCTGAGGGGCTTTCCATCGACCGAATCTGGTAGTCGATTCCAGCAGCAACGCAGTGGCGGTTCAGAGCGGCGCTGGCTAGCACCAGATCGATGCGCAGTCCGCGGTTGTCATCGAAGCCGCGACTGCGGTAGTCGAACCAGCTGAACTGATCGGTGATATCTGGATAGAGGCGACGGAATGAATCGACATAGCCGAGGCCCAGCAGAGCCTGCATCCACTGACGCTCCTCTGGCAGGAAGCTGCACTTGCCGGTACGTAGCCAGCGTTTGGCATTCTCCTCTCCGATGCCGATATCGTTATCGACAGATGAAATGTTCATGTCGCCAATCACCGCGACCAAGTCATTGGCGCTGTTGTGGCTATTGGCAAGATGGGCGTTGAGATCGGCATAAAAACGCTTCTTCGCTGGAAATTTGACCGGATGATCACGGCTTTCACCTTGTGGAAAATAGCCATTGTAAAGGGTCAGGGTGCGGCCATCAGCCAGCGGCCAGCGGCCCATGATCAGTCGCCGCTGGGCGTCGTCCTCATCCTGGGGGAAACCTTTGGCGACCAACGAGGGCGGCTTGCGCGATAGCAGAGCGACACCGTAGTGGCCCTTTTGGCCGTGATAGACCACATCCATACCAAGTGCCTGAACGGCTTCTAGCGGAAATGACTCATCGGCAACCTTAATCTCCTGCAATCCCAAAAGGTCAGGTTGCAGCTGCTCGATCACTGCTGCTAGTTGATGCAGGCGTGCTCGAATACCGTTGATATTGAAAGAGACAATGCGCATTAGCAATTCTTGCAAAAGGCGGGTGGAGTGAGATTCTTGCGCAATTTTCAGAATGGCTCAATTGCAATCAGGCCTCTGCGGCGACTTGCGCAGTGATGAAGAATTTTACAACGTCACCTACTTCTTGATCTGGCCCCGTGTTCAGCAGCCGGAAACGGGATGTGGGCCGCATTTGTGGTAACTGGATGATTTACTCTCAGCTTGACGGCGGGTGTCTGGATTTTGTCCATACTCAGGATGACCCGTAGTCATAGAGAGTGTGCCCACGACAAGAAGGATTTCGATCATGAACACCATCGTCATTGTTTCACTGGTGGCGCGCGACCAACCTGGCTTGATCCAGGAGCTGGCGTTAGCTTGCCAAGAGCGGCATGCGCTTTGGCTGGATACGCGTGTGGCGCATCTTGATGGCCAGTTGGCTGCATTGATCCGGATTTCGGCGCCAGAAGAACGTATGGAAGAGATCAAGCAACTGTTTGGTGCTCGCAGTGATCTGACAGCCAGTTTCAATGCACCTTCTTGTGAGGTCGCTGCTGAGCGGCACAGTCTCAAACTTCGAGTTGATGCCACGGATAGGCCAGGAATTGTCAACGATATCACCAGGTTGCTGGATGATCAGGGGGTGGTTCTCAGCAACATGGCATCTCGGTGCGTTGCTGTTACCGGTATTGAAGGTACGCTCTTTACTGCTGAGCTTGATTTGATGCTTCCTGCCAACATTGCTGCGGGCGATTTAACTGCTGAACTAGAGGCGTTAGGCGGTAATCTGGTGGTGAGATCAGCTCTCGCTGTTGCTTGATCGAGACTTAAAATGAAACGGCCAGCAGTTGCTGGCCGTTTTCTTTCAGATCGCAGGCGTTGTAGTTGGCCTACATCTAGATCAGGGCAGGAATACCCGGCAGCATGCCTACGGCCAGCATCGCCACCAAACAGATAACAAATGCCAGCCCCGGAATGATGACGCGATCGGCCAGGGATAGCGTCTTGGAGCGCTCGCGGTCACCAATCAGGCCGTTGTTGTCGAGCAACATGGTCAGCGCCCAGGCAAACACCGGGTTGGCAACAATGGATGCAAAGATACAGATACCGGCTGACTGACTGTCCTTTGCGTCCTTGACCATTTGCATACCCGCTTCCAACAGTGGCAGGAACACACCTACCAGCAGTGCAACGGACATGACCGGGCGCCACGTAGTGACATCCATCGGGTAACCGATAATGGCAACGATGATGCACAGCGAGCCCAGCAAGATGGCGCCAGCTGGAATCGGGCGTTTAGCGATGGCGGCTGGGATCATATAAGTGCCCCAGGACGACGTGATGTTACCGCCACCGACGGCGGTACCAACCATCTGGCGAATAGAGCAGGTGGTCATGGTGTCATCGACATCCATCAAGACTTTTTCTGCACCTTTCGGATAGTTCAGTTCCTGAAAGATGCGATGGCCGAGGAAGTCAGGTGACCACATGGCCACGGCCAAAATGGCGAAGGGCAGAGAGGCTACAAAGTGGCCGAGGTTCGGTAGGCCGAGCTGCCAACCGGTCTCAGTGGAACCCCACCAGTAAACAGGGTTCAACGGTGGCAGGCCCGGTTCAGTTTTAAATTGCAGATCGAGTCCGGTGCCAAGCAGCAAGGCCACGACGATTGCGGTGATGGCGCATAACGGGATCGCAAGCCAGCGCTTGTTAACTCGCGCCAGGTAAGCGTAGACGACAACGTTCACGGCCAGGATGGCGAAAGCGACATGACTCAGGCTGTAGTCCAGGCTGTGTTTGGCCTGCAGGCCGGCCGACCAGTCGAATAGTGAGGTGATTTGGCCGATTGACCCCATTGCCCCCAGATAAACCAGCAAGCCTCCGGCAACGCCTTGGCCAGTCAAGTTGACCAACCGTGATCCCCCCTTAAGCAAGCTCAGGATAAGACCGAAGACGCCGATAAGAATGGCGAGTGCCAGCGGGTGCGCGCCCGCCAAAGCAATGGTGGCGATCAGCGGGATCATCGGACCGTGGTTGCCACCGAGGTTGGCACGAGGATTGATGAAGCCCGAACTGATGATACAGAACAACAACGCAGGGATGAGCATTTCAACTCGTACCACCTGCACGGCGAAATCGGTAGACAGCAGATCAACGTGATCCCAGCGTTCAGTAAGGCCTGCCGCCCAAGCAGCCATGACTGCGGAGTACATCACGGTAATGCCGATAGTTCCAGCAATTGCTGGAACGAGATCCTCCCACTCAAAGCGGAAGTCGCGGCCAGGCAAGTTGAGTCGCCAGCGTCGGGGTTTCATTATCGTCAGCTCATGATCAAGATAGTCAGAGCGTGACGCAAACTCGCTTGCCGGGCGGTGTAGCTCTCGGTAGCTTTTTTCGTGATCGGTGTCGTGCATGGTGTGGGCGACTCCTGAGGATGGCCGTTGAACGCTAAACTGCGGATGTTTGGTAACCCTATATCGGTCGCACTTACCAACCGATGTAACATTACAACAAAGCAACGGCACTCTAAGGCCAGTGGGGCCTGGGATGTTTGCTGCAAATCAGACTTTCGCTACTCAGCACTAACGAGGGGTTGGTATTTTTTCTACAACCTTAGGAGGTGTTTCTTTCGGCTCACTTGGTTCGGTATGTACAACCACTGGACGTGGCTGCCATGACTAGTGACTAGAGCAATTACCCCAAAGGTTGGGGCTAATGGCCAGGCGGTAGACAGGATTCGGGGTCAGAGTGGCTTTCGCGATAGTAGAGCAAGTCTTCGCACTCTTTGGCGTATTGTTCTTCCAGTGCGCCTCGGCTCTGCAGCCGGTCCGCTGGCGCGTTGCTGATCTGCTGTTGCAGCGCCTCACAATGACGGCGCTGTTCTGCGATCTCTGTCGCGGACGGGCAGGCCATTCGGCTTTGGCAGCCTGTGCCGCCCATCACTGTAATCAGCAGTAGCGCATAACTGATAACGAGCTTCATGCTTTTCACCTCGCCGGTCACTTACGGTTGTTGCTCACCGCATCAAAGAGTTGCCTCAACTCATGGTAGCGCTGTTTCTGCTTTTCGGGCAGCGGCACGCCATCCAGCAGTTTGAACGTGTCCTTGCACTCCTGCATCTCGCCAAGATCTGACTTGCGTTTGCCTTTGTTGAGTTGCAACAGCGATTGGATCAGGTTGAGGGCGGCGCCGGTATTGGTGGGGGCCGCGATCAGGGCTAGGCGGAATGCGTTGACGGCACCCGCATAGTCTTCCTTGGTATAGCGAGCAATGCCATCACGGTTGGCTGTCTCGAACTTGCTGAGCTTTTCGATAGCGTCATCAGACCGGCGGAAGTCGTTGAGTGCAATTTCGGCAAAATGTCCGCGCTTGTCGAGCGCTTGCAGGCGGTCTGCCAGTTCGATGGCCGTTTCATACTCACCAATGCCGGCCAGGGTGGCGACCCCCTCGGGTAGAAAGGTATCTGGCAGATCGAGACGGTTGTCGATCATGTAGTGGGCTGCGGCTTTGTAAAAGGTCTTTTTGGCTTTGAGAAATTCGCCATGGCGGGCTTGCAGCCGCGCCTGACAGAGTCCTTCGAAGCCGTTGAAATCGAAATCGCTGTAGGCATTACTGGCTCGCGCTCGTTGCAGCACCGTGAAGGCCTCGTTCTGTAGCCGTCGTTTGCGTGAATCGTCAATGGCGTGGTCTGAGGCTTCAAACAGCATGCGCACGTAGTCGCACAGGTGATCAACCGAGTGATAGACCGAGTGACGAGACAACTCATACACCTGGCCAAAGGCCTGATGGGCGAGCTCGAAATCGCCTTTCTCCACCGCCAGGGCGCCGAGACGTTGCTGACGTTGAATGCCCAAGGGGGAGATTTCGGCCCCGGTGCGGGTGGCGCCAATGGCGTCATCAAGCCGTGCCTGGGCCATGTAGCTTTCGGCCAGCAGATCATGAGCATCGAGCAGTAACGGCTGCGCTTTGATGAGGGCAGTCAGCAACTCTTCAGCTTCTTCATGCCGGCCGCCTTTTACATAAGTGCGGGCTAATGCCACCCGGGTCCAAGTGGTGTCACGTTCCTCCATGAAATGGCGCAGCATTTTTTCCGATTTGGCAAACTCGCCAACGGTGCAGTAGAGCTCGGCCAGCAGGCACAGACAGTAATTGGCATAGCGTGAACCGGCTTGCACCTGGGTTTGGCAGATATCGATGGCATCCTGATATTCTTGCTGGGCCAGTGCCATGTAAAGGGCATGTAGTTCGGTGCGCTTGTCGATCGCCCGCATCAGTCGGCTGCGTAGCTGCTGATGGGAGAAAGGTTTCATCACATAGTCGTCAGGCTGGTTTTCCAGTGCGCCCAGAACCATCGCTCGGGTGTTTTCACCAGTGACGATAACAAACAGGGTGTTGGGGCCGAGCAGCTTGCGTTCCTTGAGCTCCTCCAGGAGTTGACGCCCGTTTTTGCGCTGACTGCCCAGGTTGTAGTCAGAGATGATCAAGTCGTAGTCGAACTTCTTGATATCCCTGAGTGCCTGCTCGCCACTGTCACAGAAATCGGTGCGGGCGACGCCCATGTTCTGCAACATGCTTTTAAGGGTTACCTGAAAGGCCCGCAGGTCATCAATCACCAGTACGTTGCGGATGCGATCCGTAAACTCCACCCGATGGCCGCCCCTGCCAAATTTGTTAACGGCAGTCTAACACAGGGTTAAAAAGGTGCTGTGGACCACCTCAAGAATCGTCAAGCGCCGCCGATAGCTTGGGATATGGGGCTCACCAGTGTTGGAAAACAGATGGCCGTACACGCAGCGACAGTTACTGCCATCAATCACGAACTGCAGCTTGGCCAACAGCCGCTGCAGGCGCTGAGCGCTGAGCAACGGGCCACATTCCACTGGTTGCTGTTGGCTCTACCTCAGGATCTGACGGCCCGTGCCGCCCTTGAAGCCCAGTCAATGGCAACGCCCAGACCCTATGGCGATCCGTTGCCACAATGGCAGGCGGAGGCGCGGCCAGCGCAATGCTTGACCATCCAGCCACATCATTACCGTGATGCAGATGCTCAAAGTGAAGCGGTGGCAGAGCTCGATTTGTGCCAGAGCCGATTGCTGCAAGCCTTGCGGCCACAGCCGTTGGTGGCACGGGGCGAATTGCACGCACCCTTGCCGCAAGCGATCCGCGATAGCTTGCCGCTATGGCGGCAACAACAGCTGGAAGGGCGAGTGATGGCCACCATCGGGGCACTGGACGCTGCCGTTGAACTTGCGACCATGCATCATCAGGCGGCTTGACCCCGAGCGCCCATTGGAGGACGCCGGTGTTTGTTTCTCCCAAATAGAAAACCCCGCCAGTTGGCGGGGTTTTGCATTACTGGCGTTCGGCCGGTGGCTTACTTGCTTTTCTTGCCTTTGTCAGCGGCTTTGGTCGGTGCTGCAACTTCATTGGCGTCCACGTAGGGGCGACCGTAGTAGGAGTCGAGCAGCAGCTGCTTTAGCTCGCTGATCAGCGGGTAGCGCGGGTTGGCGCCAGTACACTGGTCGTCGAAGGCTTCAACCGCCAGCTTGTCGACCTTGGCCAAGAAGTCCGCTTCAACCACACCCGCGTCGCGGATGGAGGCTGGGATGCCGAGATTCTTCTTGATGCTCTCCAGCCATGCAATCAGTGCTTCAACCTTGGCGCCGGTACGGTCTTCCGGCTTGCCGAGACCCAAGTGGTCGGCGACTTCCTTGTAGCGACGACGCGCCTGCGGGCGATCGTACTGGCTGAACGCGGTCTGCTTGGTCGGATTGTCATTGGCGTTATAGCGAATGACGTTACAGATCAGCAGGGCGTTGGCCAGACCGTGCGGGATGTGGAACTCGGCCCCCAGTTTGTGGGCCATGGAGTGACACACACCGAGGAAGGCATTGGCGAAGGCCACACCAGCAATAGTGGCGGCGTTGTGGACGTTTTCGCGAGCCTTCGGCGTAGCGCTCGAGTAGGACTCAACCAGGTTTTCTGACAGCAGCTTGAGTGCTTGCAGAGCCTGGCCATCGCTGTACTCGTTGGCCAGAACCGATACATAGGCTTCCAGAGCGTGGGTGATGGCATCAACACCGCCGAAGGCGCACAGCGACTTAGGCATATTCATCACCAGGTTCGGGTCGACGATGGCCATGTTCGGGGTCAGTTCGTAGTCGGCAATCGGGTACTTCATGCCGGTCTTGTCGTCGGTCACCACGGCAAACGGGGTTACTTCAGAACCGGTGCCGGAGGTGGTGGGCACGGCAACCAGCTCGGCCTTGACGCCCAGTTTCGGGAACTTGTAGATACGCTTGCGGATGTCCATGAAGCGCAGTGCCAAGTCTTTGAAGTCGACTTCCGGGTGCTCGTACATCACCCACATGATCTTGGCGGCATCCATCGGTGAACCACCGCCGATAGCGACGATCACGTCCGGTTTGAACTGGTTACACAGGTCAGTACCCTTGCGCACGATAGACAGCGTCGGGTCGGCTTCCACTTCATAGAACACTTCGGTTTCCAGACCGTGGCCCTTAAGGATGCGCAGTGCTTCGTCGACGTAGCCGTTGTTGAACAGGAAGCGGTCAGTGACGATTAGGGCGCGCTTCTTGACGGACAATTCTTCCAGCGCAATCGGTAGACAGCCGCGGCGGAAGTAGATCGATTTCGGAAGTTTATGCCACAGCATGTTTTCTGCTCGCTTCGCCACGGTTTTCTTGTTGATCAGGTGCTTGGGCCCGACGTTTTCGGAGATGGAGTTACCACCCCAGGAACCGCAACCGAGGGTCAGTGACGGCGCCAGTGCGAAGTTGTAAAGGTCGCCGATACCACCCTGGGAAGCTGGGGTGTTGATCAGGATACGGGCGGTTTTCATGCGGTCGCCAAAATAGCGAACGCGGTCGGCGCACTGGTCCTGATCGGTGTAGAGGGCTGAGGTGTGACCGATGCCGCCCAGGGCTACCAGCGCTTCAGCCTTGGTCACCGCGTCCTTGAAGTCGACGGCGCGATACATGGCCAGCAACGGCGACAGTTTTTCGTGCGCGAAAGGCTCTTCATCGGCAACGTCGGTCACTTCGCCGATCAGCACTTTGGTGCTCTCCGGTACGGTGATGCCGGCGAGGGCGGCAATCTTGACTGCGCGCTGACCAACGATCTCGGCGTTCAGTGCTCCGTTTTTCAGGATCACTGCGCGCACCTTGTCGACTTCAGCACCCTTGAGGATGTAGCCGCCGTGGGTTTCAAAGCGCTCTTTGACCGATTCGTAGACGCTGTCGACCACGACTACCGATTGCTCGGAGGCGCAGATGACGCCGCTGTCGAAGGTCTTGGACATCAGGATAGAGGCGATGGCGCGTTTGACGTCCGCATGCTCATCGATCACTACCGGGGTGTTACCCGCGCCGACGCCGATGGCCGGTTTGCCTGAGCTGTAAGCTGCTTTCACCATGCCCGGACCACCGGTGGCCAAGATCAGGTTGATGTCAGGGTGGCGCATCAGGGCGTTGGACAGTTCTACGGTCGGAGCATCGATCCAGCCGATGATCCCTTCTGGTGCGCCGGCCTTGACGGCGGCTTCCAGCACGATGCGAGCAGCTTCACCAGTAGACTTCTTGGCGCGCGGGTGCGGGCTGAAGATGATGCCGTTACGGGTCTTGAGGCAGATCAGCGCCTTGAAGATGGCCGTCGAGGTCGGGTTGGTGGTGGGAACGATACCGCAGATGATGCCAGTCGGCTCGGCAATGGTGATGGTGCCGAAGGTTTTGTCTTCGCTCAGGATGCCGCAGGTCTTTTCATCTTTGTAGGCGTTGTAGATGTACTCGGAGGCGAACTGGTTTTTGATCACCTTGTCTTCCATCACCCCCATGCCGGTCTCTTCGGCGGCCATTTTGGCCAGCGGGATACGGGCATCCGCAGCGGCCAGGGCGGCTGCTCGGAAAATTTCATCCACCTGTTCCTGGCTATAGGTAGCGAAAAGGCTCTGCGCAGCTTTGACCTGAGCGACCAGGACTTCGAGCTCTTGCAGGTTGGTTACGGCCATCATCAATCTCCTGAAAGGATGTGAATTTTTTTCCGTTGAACAATGGGTTGGACTACGTTTGCGGGCGTCGCCGGGTGAGTATAGACGATCGCTTGGGGCCCGCTCGGCCAATTGTTCAACGCAACAAAACTCCTCTGGACGGGGCCATTGTAGGAGCGCGAACCGGGCAAAAGGTTGATCTGGGTCAACTGTAATAAAATTACGAAAGCATGGTACAAAATTTCGTCGAATCAGGGTTGAATTGCCCTTTTTACGTGCATCTGTGGGCTATCTTCCACAAAAAAATGTCGGGGGTTACAGAATCGGTTCAATAGTCGTCGTGACAGCTGTAAGCAAGCAGTAACATATTGACGTAAAAGACTAACTGACTTCGTCGAGGGTGAGCTTGAAGCCCGGTCCAAAGCGGCTGAGGAAGTAATCCAGTTCCGGCGTCATCCGTTGCTGCAGTGATTCGAGCAATCGCTGTTCGGCCAATACGAACTCGCGATTACCGGCGGCTGCCTCTTCCAGGCATTTGAGATAGGCACAGAGGGTATCGGCGGTTTTGACCAAGGCCAGCTCGGCGCTGTCATTGTGAGGGCCGATCAGAGGCACAAAATCGGCGCGTAGCTCTGCAGGCAGCATAGCGATCAACCGGTGGGCGGCAGCTTCTTCGATCTTCTTGAATTCGCGAGCGATGTCTGGATTGTGATACTTAACGGGCGTGGGCATATCTCCCGTCAGCACCTCAGTGGCGTCGTGATAAAGCGCCAGTACGGCAACCTGCCCGGCATTGATCTGGCCGCCAAACAGGCGGTTTTTGATGGTGGCGAGGCCATGGGCCAGCATCGCCACCTGCAGGCTGTGTTCCTGAACGTTTTCCGGCTGCACTGAACGCATCAGCGGCCAGCGCCGAATCAGCTTCATCCGTGCCAGTTGGGCAAAGAAGTGACTCGGCAAGTCACTCATTGGCGGTAGCTGGCCAAAAAGTTGCCAATGCGACTGACGGCGGTCTCCAGAATGTCGACTCGGGGCAGGAACACCACCCGGAAGTGGTCAGTGCCTGGGTAATTGAAGCCTGAGCCTTGCACCACCAGTACCTTTTCCTGACGTAGCAGATCCAGCACCAGCTTCTGATCGTCATGGATCGGGAAGTGTTTGGGATCAAGGCGCGGGAACAGGTAAAGGGCGCCCTTGGGCTTGACGCAGCTGACGCCGGGGATGTCGTTCAGCATCCGCCAGGCCAGATCACGCTGCTCGCGCAGGCGGCCGCCGGGCAGGATCAACTCGTTGATACTCTGATAGCCACCAAGGGCGGCCTGAATGGCATGCTGGCAGGGCACGTTGGCGCACATGCGCATGTTGGCCAGCATGTCGAGCCCTTCGATGTAGTTGCGGGCACGCAGCTTGGGGCCGCTGACGATCATCCAGCCAGCGCGGAAGCCGGCGGCGCGGTAATTCTTCGATAGGCCGCTCATGGTGACGCACAGCACATCATCAGCAAGGGTGGCGATGCTGATGTGCTGGGCTTCGTCATAAAGGATGCGATCGTAAATCTCGTCGGCAAAAACGATCAGGTTGTGCTGACGGGCAATCTCCAACACCCCTTCCAGCAAGCTACGTTCATACACTGCCCCGGTCGGGTTGTTGGGGTTGATGATGACGATCGCCTTGGTATTGGCGTTGATCTTCTTGCGGATATCGTCGAGATCCGGTTGCCAGTCAGACTGCTCATCGCACAGGTAGTGCACCGCCTTGCCGCCCGCAAGGGTGACAGCGGCAGTCCATAGCGGGTAGTCGGGGGCCGGCACCAGCACTTCGTCGCTGTTGTTGATCAGGGCGTTGGTTGCCATCTGGATCAGTTCGCTGACACCGTTACCGATGTAGATATCGTCCAGCTCGACGCCGCGAATGCCTTTCTGCTGACAGGACTGCATCACCGCCTTGCGTGCCGAAAAAAGCCCCTTGGCGTCGCAGTAGCCTTGGGAGCTGGAATCGGGCAGATTCTTGATCACATCCATGATCAGCTCTTCTGGCGCCTCAAACCCCCAGGGAGCCGGGTTGCCGATGTTGAGCTTGATGATGCGGTGGCCGTCTTCTTCCAGCCGACGAGCCTCGGCCATGGCTGGACCGCGGATCTCGTAGCAGACGTTATCGAGCTTGTGCGAGCGGAGAAAATCCTTCATGACCGACCTGCTGCAATAAAGGCAAAAAAGCTCAGGGGACGGGAACACTATCACTTCCGCGCCAGCTAGCGCAAAGGGCCAAGGCCCCCTTTTGGGGCACGGCCCGGGAGATTTTATGCGCTAGCTCAAGCCAGCAGATCGAGCAGTGCGACGGGAGTGCTGATCTGCAGGTCTATCGGCCAGTCAGCTTCCGGTTCTCCAGCCGCCAGATAGCCGTAACCGGCCAATATCGCCAGCATGCTGGCGGCGCGGCCAGCTTCCAGATCGCGGCGGGCATCGCCCACATACCAGCAGTCGGATGCGTTAACGCCGAGCTGGCGACAGGCGTGCAGAAGGGGCTCCGGGTGTGGCTTGGCCACACTCAGGGTATCGCCGCTGACCACACTGCCGGCGGCTGCCAGCTCAGGGAAGTGGCTGAGCAGCGGGGTGGTCAGCCAGCCCGGCTTATTGGTGACGATGGCCCAGGGCAGCTGGCGTTGGTTGAGGCTAGCGAGCAGTTCGGCCACCCCAGCGAACAGGCAAGTAGCAACCGCCAGATTAGCGGCGTAGAAATCGAGCAGTTGCTGGCGCCGCCGTTCATGTTCGGCGGGCGTCTGTTCGTCGCCAAAACCGCAAGCCAGCAGGCCGCGGGCACCGTGGGAGGCAAAGGGGCGCAGGGTATGAGCGGGCAGAGGCGGCAGGCCATCCAGCTGACGGACATGGTTGAGAGCAGCACCGAGATCGGGTGCGGTATCCAGCAAGGTGCCGTCCAGATCGAAGAGGATGGCTGCCGGTTGATTCAGCTGCATAGACGTTTCTCAAGGTAGGCGAGGTAGTTAACAACGACTTTTCCCGGCGTCAGGGCCACCTGGCCGGTCAGCGGGTTGTAGTGCATGCCACAGAGTTCACGGGGCAGCAAGCCAACGGCGTCACCCATGGCCAGCAGCTCGCTGGGTTTCAAGAACCGCTGCCAGTCATGGGTGCCTTTGGGTACCAGCCTGAGCAGATATTCGGCGGCGACTACCCCCAACAGCAACCCTGAAACAGTGCGGTTGAGGGTCGACATTACCAAGGTGCCTCCCGGCCTGAGCAAGGTGGCGCAGGCCCTCACGATCGCTGCGGGGTCAGGCACATGCTCCAGCATCTCCATGCAGGTCACCACGTCAAATTGGCCCGTTTCGGCCTCAGCCAGTGCTTCGGTGCTCTGCAGTCGATAGTCGATGGTCAGACCCTGACCCGCCGCATGGCTGCGCGCCACATCCAGACTCTCGGCGGCCAGATCGATGGCGGTGACCTGAGCGCCGCGTCGGGCGAGGGCCTCCGCCAACAGACCGCCGCCGCAGCCAATATCGGCCACCCGTTTGCCAAACAGGCCGCCGGCGCACTGCTCGACGTAGCGCAGGCGTACCGGGTTGAGCTGGTGCAGGGGTTTGAATTCACCGTCCAGATCCCACCAGCGGCTGGCGCTGGCAGCGAATTTGGCAATTTCCTGGGGGTCGACGTTGGCGGTCACGGGCAGTCCTGCTGGCCACAAGGTGGCGCCCATTATAAGGAGGAAGTTGCCGCGCGGATCACCTGTATCACGCTGACGTGCAGGGCAAAGGGTGGTAGAATCGCGCGCCTTCAAAAATGCGCCAGACGACGCCAGCCGACACGGGAACGGAACATTCATGAGCGACCTCGCGAAAGAGATTACGCCCGTCAATATCGAAGACGAACTTAAGAGCTCTTACCTTGATTACGCCATGAGCGTGATCGTTGGCCGCGCCCTGCCTGATGTGCGCGACGGCCTCAAGCCGGTGCACCGCCGTGTGCTCTTTGCCATGCACGAACTGGGCAATGACTGGAACAAGCCGTTCAAGAAGTCAGCCCGTATCGTCGGTGATGTGATTGGTAAATATCACCCCCACGGTGACTCAGCGGTTTACGACACCATCGTGCGTATGGCCCAGCCGTTTTCGCTGCGTTACATGCTGGTCGATGGCCAGGGTAACTTCGGCTCTATCGACGGCGACGCCGCCGCCGCCATGCGTTACACCGAGGTGCGCATGGCGCGCCTCGCTCACGAATTGCTCGCCGATCTCGACAAAGAGACGGTCGATTACGTGCCCAACTATGACGGCACCGAGATGATCCCGGCGGTGATGCCAACCAAGATCCCCAACCTGCTGATCAATGGCAGCGCTGGTATCGCCGTGGGTATGGCCACCAACATCCCGCCCCATAACCTGGGTGAAGTGATCGATGGCTGCGTGGCCTTGATCGACAACCCGGATCTGACCATTGAAGATCTGATCGGCTATATCCCAGGCCCCGATTTCCCCACCGCCGCCCAGATCATTGGTCGTCGCGGCATCGAAGAGGGTTACCGCACCGGTCGTGGCAAGCTTTATATCCGCGCCAAGCATTTCATCGAGACGGAAGACAATGGCCGCGAGACCATCGTCATCAACGAGATCCCCTACCAGGTCAACAAGGCGCGACTGATCGAGCGTATCGCCGAGCTGGTCAAAGAGAAGAAGGTTGAGGGCATTACCGGCCTGCGCGATGAGTCTGACAAAGACGGCATGCGCATCGTCATCGAGCTGCGTCGTGGCGAGATGCCGGAGGTGGTGCTTAACAACCTTTACACCCAGACCCAGCTGCAGGTCTCCTTTGGCATCAACATGGTGGCGCTCGACAAAGGCCAGCCGCGCCTGTTCAACCTGCGCGACATGCTCGATGCCTTTATCGATCACCGTCGTGAAGTGGTCACCCGGCGCACCATCTATGAACTGCGCAAGGCCCGTGAACGCGCTCACCTGCTCGAAGGTCTGGCCATCGCTCTGGCCAACATCGATCCGATCATTGAGCTGATCCGTCAGTCTGCCACCCCTGCTATCGCCAAGGCTGAACTGCAGGCACGCAGCTGGTCGCTGGGTAACGTGGCCCCGATGCTGGAGCGCGCTGGTGATGGCGCTGCCCGCCCGGACGATCTGGATATCAGCCTCGGTGTGCGCGATGGTCAGTACTACCTGTCGGAAGCCCAGGCCCAGGCCATTCTCGACCTGCGCCTGCATAAGCTGACCGGCCTTGAGCATGAGAAGATCCTTGAGGAGTATCAGCAGCTGCTCGACATCATCAGCGAGCTGCTGCGCATTCTGGCCAGCCCGGCGCGCCTGATGGAAGTGATCCGCGAAGAGCTGCTGGCGGTGCGCGCCCAGTACGCCGATATCCGCCGCACTGAGCTGTGTACCGGTTCTGCCGATTTCGATATCGAAGATCTGATCGCGCCGGAAGATGTGGTGGTGACCCTGTCCCACGCCGGTTACGTCAAGTATCAGCCGCTGTCCGACTATGAAGCCCAGCGCCGTGGCGGCAAGGGCAAATCAGCAACCCGCATCAAAGAGGAAGACTTCGTTGAGCGGTTGCTGGTGGCCAACACCCACGACACCATTTTGTGCTTCTCGACTCGCGGCAAGGTCTACTGGCTCAAGGTCTACCAGCTGCCGCTGGCCAGCCGTGGTGCCCGTGGCAAGCCGATCGTCAACATGCTCAAGCTGGAGGACGGTGAGCGCATCACCGCCATCCTGCCGGTCAAGGAATACGCGGCTGACAAGTATGTGTTTTTTGCCACCGCCAAAGGGGTGGTCAAGAAGACCAGCCTGTCGGACTTCAGCCGTCCGCTGTCATCCGGGATCCGTGCCATCAACCTGCGCGACGGTGACGAGCTGATCGGCGTTGATATCACCGATGGCAACAACGAGATCATGCTCTTCTCTGAAGCTGGCAAGGTGGTGCGCTTCTGTGAAGGTGCTGGCCGTGGCGACGACGTGGATGAGGCAGATGAGGCCGAACTCGACAGCGCCGATAACAGCGATGATGACAGCGCTGACAACGGCGACAGCAATGGCGAAAGCGGCGACGCCAAGGGCGGCAACTTCAAGGGTGTGCGGCCGATGGGTCGTACTGCTGCCGGTGTGCGCGGCATCAAGCTCGGCGCCGGTGACCGTGTGGTGTCGCTGATTGTGCCGCGCTCTGAAGGCACCATCCTCACCGCCACTGAAAACGGTTATGGCAAGCGCACCGCGCTGGATGAATACCCGAGCCGCAGCCGTGGTACCCAAGGCGTCATCTCCATCAAGGTCGATGAGCGTAACGGTAAGGTGATCGACGCCATTCAGGTCAACGATACCGACCAGATCATGCTCATCACCAACGGCGGCACTCTGGTGCGTACCCGCGTGGCCGAGGTCAACATCATCGGTCGTAATACCGGCGGTGTCCGTCTGATCCGGGTGATGGAAGGCGAGAAAGTCGTTGGCCTGCAGCGTATCGCTGACAGCGACGATGATAGCGGCGAACCCAGCGACGGCGTCGCTGACAGCGTTGTGACTGAACAGGGCGAGTGAGCAGATGAGCGTCTTCAATTTCAGTGCCGGCCCGGCGATGTTGCCGGCCGAGGTGATGACTCAGGCCCAGGCTGAGTTCATCGACTGGCAGGGCCATGGCGTGTCGGTGATGGAGATGTCGCATCGCTCCAAACCCTACATCGCCCTGGCCGATGAGGCCACGGCGGATCTGCGCGAACTGCTGCAGGTGCCGGCTAACTACAAGATCCTGTTCATGCATGGCGGTGGTCGCGGCCAGTTTGGCGCAGTGCCTCTGAACCTGAGCCAAGCCGGTGACAAGGCGGATTTTGTCGTCACCGGCCAATGGTCAGAAAAGGCGGAAGAGGAAGCGCGCCGTTACCTCGATACCCGCATCGTTGGCCGCAGCTATCAGGATGAGCAGGGGCTGTGGCGGCTGCCGGCGGACAGCAGCCTGGCGCTGCATGACGACGCCGCTTATGTCCACTACTGCCCCAACGAGACCATCGAAGGGCTGGAGTACAACCATATTCCCGAGGTGGGCGACAAGGTGGTGGTGGGCGATTTCAGTTCCACCATCCTGTCGCGGCCGCTGGATGTTAGCCGCTTTGGTGTGATCTACGCTGGCGCCCAGAAAAACATCGGTCCGTCGGGGTTATCGGTGGTGATCGTGCGCGAGGATCTGCTGGGCAAGGCCCGGCGCGAAACGCCATCGATCTTCGATTACGCCATCACTGCCAGCCATGATTCGATGTTCAACACCCCGCCGACCTACGGCTGGTATCTGGCAGGTCTGGTGTTCAAGTGGCTCAAGGCCCAGGGCGGCATCGCTGCCATGGCGGCGCGCAATCAAGCCAAAGCGGCCAAGCTCTATAGCTATATTGATGAGTCAGGCTTTTACGCCAACCGCGTGCACGCCAGCTGCCGCTCTTGGATGAATGTGCCCTTTACTCTGGCCGACGATCAGCTCGATGCCAGCTTCCTCAAGCAGGCAGAAGCGGCTGGTCTCCAGGCACTCAAGGGCCACCGCATTGTCGGTGGCATGCGCGCCAGTATCTACAACGCCATGCCGGAAGCGGGGGTCGACGCCCTCATCGCCTTCATGGCCGACTTCGCCCGTCGCCACGGTTGAGCCGTCCGAGGAAACAGAACACGCCATGGAACAATTGACCCTGCAACCGATCCGCCGCGTCAACGGCACCGTCAACCTGCCCGGCTCCAAGAGCGTCTCCAACCGTGTGCTGCTGCTGGCGGCACTGGCGGAAGGGGAGACCCGCATCACCAATCTGCTGCGCAGCGATGATGTGCGCCACATGCTCAACGCTCTGCGTCAGCTGGGCGTCGGCTTTACGCTGGAAGATGATGGCACCGTCTGCGTTATCGAGGGGCGCGGCGGCCCGCTGGCCATCGACGGCGAGCAGGAGCTGTTTCTCGGTAACGCTGGCACCGCCATGCGCCCGCTGTGTGCCGCCTTGACCCTCGGCGAAGGCACCTTTGTGCTGACCGGCGAGCCGCGTATGGAGGAGCGCCCGATCGGTCATCTGGTCGACGCGCTGCGCGACGGTGGCGCTCAGGCCCAATACCTCAAGCATGATGGCTACCCTCCGCTGGCCATTCACGGTGGCAGCTTCAAGGGGGGGGCGATCAAGGTCGATGGCCGGGTTTCCAGCCAGTTCCTGACCGCCTTGCTGATGGCGGCACCGCTGGCCGTCAATGACAGCTGCATCACCATCGTCGGTGATCTGGTGTCCAAGCCCTATATCGATATCACCCTCAAGCTGATGGCCCGTTTCGGGGTTGAGGTCAGTCACGACCACTACCAGAGTTTCGCCATCAAGGGCGGTCAGCGCTATCAGTCGCCCGGCCAGGTGATGGTGGAGGGCGATGCCTCGTCCGCCTCCTACTTCCTGGCGGCGGCGGCCATTGCTGGTGGCGAGATCACCGTGACCGGAGTGGGCCGCCAGAGCCTGCAGGGTGACGTGCGCTTCGCCGAAGTGCTGGAGGCTATGGGTGCCAACGTCAGTTGGGGCGATGATTTCATCAGCGTCAGCCGTGGCCAGCTCAAGGGCATCGACATGGATATGAACCATATCCCTGATGCGGCCATGACCATTGCCACCACCGCCCTGTTCGCCGATGGCCCGACCACCATTCGCAACATCTATAACTGGCGGGTGAAGGAGACAGACCGGTTGCATGCTATGGCCACCGAACTGCGCAAGGTTGGGGCCGAGGTTGAGGAAGGGCAGGATTACATCCGCGTGGTGCCGCCGGCGCAGCTCAAACATGCGGCGATCGATACCTACAACGACCATCGCATGGCCATGTGTTTTTCGTTGGTGGCGCTGAGCGACACGCCAGTGACTATCAATGACCCACGCTGTACCTCCAAGACCTTCCCGGATTATTTCGAGAAGTTTGCAGCCGTGAGTGAACGCAGCTGAACCCCTGTGGTCAGTGTGTTGGGTAGATAATGGAGAGACCAGGCACAATGCATAAGCCGATTCCGATGATCACCATCGACGGCCCGAGTGGTTCTGGCAAGGGCACCATTGCCCAACGCCTGGCGGAGCAGTTGGGCTGGCACCTGCTGGATAGTGGCGCCATCTACCGGGTGCTGGCGCTCGCTGCGGTGCACCATGGGGTACCGCTGGATGATGATGAGGGGCTGGTGCCACTGGCTGCTCACCTTGATGTTCAGTTCGTGACCACCAGTCATAAACAGATCCGCACCATTCTCGAAGGGGAGGATGTCAGCGGTTCCATCCGTACTGAAGAGGTGGGCGCAGCCGCATCGAAAGTGGCCGCCTACCCGCGGGTCCGCGAGGCTCTGCTGCGTCGTCAGCGCGCTTTTCGTCAGTTGCCGGGGCTGGTGGCCGATGGCCGAGACATGGGCACTGTGGTGTTCCCGGAAGCACCGGTCAAAATCTTCCTGACCGCCACTGCCGAGGAGCGCGCCAACCGCCGTTACCTGCAGTTGCAAAGCGTCGGGGCCAGTGCTAACCTCGCCCAAATTTTAGCCGACGTGCAGGCTCGCGATGACCGCGATACGAATCGCGCCACCGCCCCCCTGCGCCCGGCCGAGGACGCCAAAGTGATCGATAGTAGCGCCCTGTCCGTTGATGAGGTGCTATCGGTCATTTTGGCGTACGCCAGTGAACGACTGGAGACTGTCACCCCAGGTTGAGGGTCTCCCTTCGCGGTGTTGCCACGGATGCGGCGACGCTGATTTAACCACCCCGTGATGGCCGGAGCGCCTTGCGGTACAAACCTAAGCGAACAACATGCTCGAAAATTTTGCCCAGCTCTTTGAAGAGAGCCTGAAACAGTCCAACACCCGTCCGGGTGAAATGATCAAAGCCCGCGTCATCGCCATCGACAAGGAAAGCGTCATCGTTGATGCCAACCTGAAGTCGGAAGGCGTTATTCCGATTGAGCAGTTCAAAGGTCCTGACGGCCAGATTGAAGTAGCCATCGGCGACGAAGTGGATGTCATCCTGGATGCAGTGGAAGATGGCTACGGTGCGACCCTGCTGTCGCGCGAGAAAGCCAAGCGCCACGAAGCCTGGATCGTTCTGGAGCGCGCTTTCGAAGAGCAATCCAATGTCACCGGCCAGATCAGTGGCAAGGTGAAGGGCGGTTTCACTGTCGACCTCGCTGGCATCCGTGCGTTCCTGCCGGGCTCGCTGGTCGATCTGCGCCCAGTGCGCGATACCGCTCATCTGGAAGGCAAGGACCTCGAATTCAAGGTCATCAAGCTCGACCAGAAACGCAACAACGTCGTAGTTAGCCGCCGCGCCGTGCTTGAAAAAGAGCTTACCGGTGAGCGCGCCGCCATGCTCGAAACCCTGCAGGAAGGCAGCGAAGTCAAAGGTATCGTCAAGAACCTCACTGACTACGGCGCCTTCGTTGACCTGGGCGGCATCGACGGTCTGTTGCACATCACCGACATGGCGTGGAAGCGCGTCAAGCACCCGAGCGAAATCGTGGCTGTCGGCGAAGAGATCCTGGTCAAGGTCCTCAAGTTCGACCGCGAGCGCAACCGTGTTTCTCTGGGCCTCAAGCAGCTGGGCAGCGATCCGTGGGTCGAAATCGCCAAGCGCTACCCGGAAGGCACCCGCATCAAGGGTCGCGTGACCAACCTGACCGACTACGGCTGCTTCGTGGAGATCCAGGAAGGCGTTGAAGGTCTGGTTCACGTCTCCGAAATGGATTGGACCAACAAGAACGTTCACCCGTCCAAGGTTGTCAGCCTGGATGATCTGGTTGAAGTCATGGTGCTGGACATCGACGAAGAGCGTCGCCGTATCAGCCTCGGCCTCAAGCAGTGCCGCCAGAACCCGTGGGAAGAGTTCGCGACCAAATTCGCCAAGGGCGACAAGGTCAGCGGCAAGATCAAGTCGATCACCGACTTCGGTATCTTCATCGGTCTGGACGGCGGCATCGACGGTCTGGTTCACCTCTCCGACATCTCCTGGAACGCTCAGGGCGAAGAAGCCGTGCGCGAATTCAAGAAGGGCGAAGAAGTCCATGCCGTGGTTCTGCAGGTCGATCCGGAGCGCGAGCGCATCAGCCTTGGCATCAAGCAGCTGAACGACGATCCGTTCAACAACTACCTGAGCGATAACAAGAAAGGTGCTATCGTTAAGGGGACCGTGACCGCTGTTGACGCCAAGGGTGCAACCATTGCTCTGGCCGGCGGCGTTGAAGGCTACCTGCGTGCTTCCGACATCAGCCGTGATCGCATCGAAGATGCCAGCACTGTGGTGAAGGTCGGCGAAGAGCTGGAAGCCAAGTTCATGGGCGTTGACCGTAAGAATCGCGTCGTCAGCCTCTCCATCCGTGCCAAGGATGAAGCAGACGAGAAAGCCGCAATCGACACAGTAAACCAGGGTGGCGAAGTGGCCTTCTCCAGCGCGATGGCTGAAGCGTTCAAAAACGCCAAGGGCGACGCCTGATAATGGCCGGGGGAGGGAGTTTCCCTCCCCGTTGACCACCACCGGTGGTTGGGAGAATGTGCATGACCAAGTCGGAATTGATTGAGCGGTTGATCGTTCGCCAGAGCCACCTCTCTCCACGTGAAGTGGAGTGGGCGGTTAAGGAAGTGATTGAGCAGTTATCGTCCAGTCTTGAGGATGGTCGCCGGATTGAGATCCGCGGCTTTGGCAGTTTTTCCCTGCACCACCGGGCACCACGCATCGGTCGCAACCCCAAGACCGGGGAAACCGTGAAGCTGGAGGCCAAACGTGTGCCTCACTTCAAACCGGGCAAGGAGTTGCGCGAGCGGGTCAACAGCCTGTAAGCGCCAGAAGGCACACTCCGGTGTGCCTTTTTTATTGTGTGCTTGTGCACTTATCCTGTTGTGGTTGGGCGCCGGGCCACCCCCTCTGCTCATCCCTTATGCCATAATGCCGCTACCTGCTGACGTCCGGAGCTTGCCGTGCGCCGCCTGCTGTTTGCTATTCCTCTGATTGCCTTGTTGCTGCTGGCGGCTGCCATCGGCTATCTCAACCGTGATCCTGTCACCTTCAACTTCCTGTTGGGGATGGTGGAGATGCGGCTGGCGACCCTGCTGGCTCTGACCCTGCTGCTGGGAGCTGGCTGCGGCGCCTGCGCCATGCTGTGGCCGCTGGCCCGCCTGCGCTGGCGGTTGTCGCGGCTGCAACGTCAGCACAAAGTGACCGTCAGCCAGGGCAGCAACGGCACCTGATATGACCGAACTGCTGGTGCTGCTGGTACCGCTGGGTGTTGCCTATGGTTGGTACATGGGGCGGCGCAGTGTGCGGCTGGAGCAGCGACGCCGCCAGTTGAAGAACTCCGAGAGCTATGTCACCGGCCTCAATTACCTGCTGGCCGACCAGTCGGACAAGGCGATCGATCTCTTTATCCAGGCGATCGAAGTTGATCGCCAGACCATCGATACCCATTTTGCCGTGGCCACCCTGTTCCGTCGTCGTGGCGAGCTGGACCGGGCCATTCGTCTTCATTCCAATCTGCTGGCCCGGCCGTCGTTACCTCAGGAGTTCCGCGAGCTGGCAGCGCTGGAGTTGGCCGATGACTATTTGAGTGCCGGGGTGGTGGACCGGGCGGAGCAGCTGCTGCTGGAGCTGCTCGACAATCAGGCCCACATCGTCCGCGCCGGTGAGCGCTTGCTGAGGGTGTATGAGCAGAGCCATGACTGGCAGCGGTCGCTGGCGATGGCTGACAAGTATCGGCTGGCGCGCGAGCCAGAACTGCGGGAAACGGTGTTTCATCATCAGTGTGAGCGCATTGAGAACGAGCTGGCCAGCCACAGTGCAATGGATCTGGCCCCGTTGCTGCGCGATGCAGAAAAACTGTTACCCGACCATCCGCGGCTGATTCTGCTTAAGGCCAACTTGGCCCATCACCAGCGTCAGCCCCAGCTTGAAACAGCGGCCTTGCGCCGGCTGGTGCAGAGTGCGCCGGATCTTGCTGCTGTGGCCTTGCCGCGGCTGATGACGCTGCTCGAAGCTGCGGGTGATGAGTCGGCGGCAACTGACTTTGTCGAGCGTCTGCTGGGCCAGGGCGGTGCTACTGTCAGCCTGACGTGGGCCGGCTTGTTAGCCAAGCGTAATGGCGCTCCGGCGGCACGGGAGTTCCTGTTGACAGGCCTGCGCCAGCACCCCAATCTGCGCGCCTTCAATCAGTTGGTGCGGCTGTGCGAGCAGGCCAGCAATGATGACGATGATCGGCAGCGCTGGCGGATGATCGGCGGCCTGCTTGACGATTACCTGGCCGGCAGTGGCCGCTTTCAGTGTCGCCAATGCGGTTTCACCAGCCCGCAGTTGTTATGGCATTGCCCAGCGTGCCACCGCTGGAACACGATCCGTCCCAAGCTGGGGCTGGAAGGTGAATGATGGATGAGGAGATGAGCATGACCGATCCCCGGGTATTGATTGCACTGGACTATGACCAGGTCTGCGAGGCATTGCAGCTGGCTGATCGCCTTGATCCCCGCCAGTGTCGCCTCAAGGTGGGCAAAGAGCTGTTTACCCGTGGTGGGCCGCAGTTGGTGCAGGGGCTGCAGCAGCGTGGCTTTCAGCTGTTTCTCGATCTCAAATTTCATGACATTCCCAACACCGTGGCCCAGGCAGTGACCGCTGCGGCTGATCTTGGGGTATGGATGGTCAACGTTCACGCCAGCGGTGGTAGCCGCATGATGGAAGAGGCACGCAATGCTCTTGAACGTTTCGGTAGTCAGCGCCCCAAGCTGATCGCGGTGACGGTGCTGACCTCGATGAGCGATAACGATCTGCGCGAGATTGGTATTCAGGACGGGGCGGCGTCTCAGGTTGAGCGACTGGCGCAGTTGACGGCTCGATGTGGTCTGGATGGTGTGGTCTGTTCAGCCCGTGAGGCGGCGCAGATCAAGCAGGATCTGGGCGCAGCGTTTCTCACCGTGACTCCGGGCATTCGTCCGGCTGGTGTGGCCAGCAACGACCAGCAGCGGACCATGACGCCTGCCGCAGCGGTGCGTGCCGGTGCTGACTATCTGGTAGTTGGGCGCCCGGTCACCCGCGCCGATGATCCGCTGGCGGCACTGGCTGCCATCAACGCCGAGATCGCTGCAGCCGGTCGCTGAGCGGCCACAGCAGCAGGGCCGCCACCACCCCGGCGGCGTGCCCCTCGACCAGTACCCGAGCCTCAATCAGCGCTGCGGTGGTGTCGTTACCGCCCCACAGCAGTTCGCTTACCACCTTGATGATCACCACGCCGGCGGCCAGCAGATGCACCCCGGGTGCCTGCTGCCGACCTGACCACAAACATAACAGTAACCAGCCATGCAGCGGCCCGGACAGGCCGACCCACCAACCAATCGCGGGCCACAGTAACAGCAGCAAACTGCTCAGCAGGGTTATCAGCAGCAGTTCCAGCCAGGGTTGCCACAGCGGATCACGGGGATCGCGAAAGGCCAGACAAAGCAGCAGACCAGCGGCATTGAGCAGCAGGTGCCAGCCGTTGGTGTGAACCAACACTGCAGTCAGCAGCCGCCACCACTGGTGCTCGGCCATCAGCTGGGGCTGCCAGGCCAGCCAGGTTTCAGCCCCGGGCCATAACTGCAGCATGGCGCACAGTAGCAACAACAGGGCGGCAAACAACCAGTTGGGGTGGCAAGGTGGCGAGCGCAGGGTGGCGATTCCTGATGAGTTTTCGGTATGCAGCCTAGCACGACCTCCCACCTATTCGCCGTAGATGCCCTTGTCAGATCAAGGTAACGCCAAGGTGGCGGCCGTTATCCTGCCCTTGTTCCCAAGTTAGATGCATGGAACAATGCAAAGTATTCGCATTTGAGGGTGTAGCCATGCGACTGACAGAGATGAAGCCGGGACAGATTGCCATAGTGCGCACCGTCGATGCCGCCCGTGACACCCGAGGCCGGCTGATGGATCTGGGTATCATCCCCGGAAGTGAAGTTCAGCTGGTGCGCCACCTGCCACTCAGCCAGGGGTTGCAGGTGATGGTGCGACGGGCGCGGCTGGTGCTACGCAATAATCTAGCCGAGCAGATCGATGTGCAGGTGGCAGCCTGATGCGTACCCAATTGGTGCTGGTCGGCAATCCAAACGCTGGAAAATCGAGCCTGTTCAACCTGTTGACAGGCTTACGCCAGAGCGTTGGTAATTTCCCTGGAGTGACGGTCGAGCAGCGTAGCGGCCATCTTGAGCTTGACGATGGTGGCCATAGTCTGGTCGACCTGCCGGGGGTCTACTCGCTGGTGCCGCAGCAGCTGACCTCCGCTGATGAGTGGGTCACCCTGCGTTATCTGACCCGTAATCGCGATGCCTTTGTCATCAACGTGGTCGATGCCACGGCCTTGGAGCGCCACCTTTATCTCACCTTACAGCTGCGTGAGCTGGGGGTGCCGATGCTGGTGTTGCTGTCCAAGAGCGAACTGGCCCGCCGTCAGGGGCTGACTATCGATGAAGCCCAGTTAGCAATCTCTCTCGGTTGTCCGGTACTGGCGCTGGACGTGCGCTGGCCCGATGCCCGCAGTCAACTGGTGGCGGCGGTGGATGAGGCGCGCAAGCAGGACATTGCACCCCTAACACTTGAGTATCCGCTACCGCTGGAACAGGCACTGGCTACTGCCAGCACGCCGCTGGATCGCCTCAACGGGCTGATCGCGCTGGTGGAAGGTCAGCATCGCGGCGAGCTGCTGGATGGCATTAGCGACGTTGAGCTGGCCATTGCCGAGACCCGCTACAGCCGCTGCAACGCCATCTGTCACCGCGTGTGTGATTATGGTGCGCAGCTGGCCGGCAGCTGGACCGATCGCATCGACAGCCTGCTGATGCGGCCGCTGGTGGCAGTGCCGCTGTTCCTGCTGGCGATGTATGCGATGTTTGCCTTTGCCATCAGCTTTGGCGGCATCTTTATCGATTTCTTTGATCAGTTCACGGGCGCCCTGCTGGTGGACGGTCTGCGCCAGCTGCTGACGGGTTGGCAGGTACCGGAGCTTATCATCGCGGTGCTGGCTGATGGTGTGGGCCGTGGCATTCAGACCGTGTCCACCTTTATTCCCATCATCGGTTGCCTGTTCCTGTTCCTCACTGCGCTGGAGCAGTCGGGCTATCTGGCCCGCGCCGCCTCGGTGATGGATCGGCTGATGCAGAAGATCGGCCTGCCCGGCTCGGCCTTTGTTCCCATGTTGATGGGCTTTGGCTGCACCGTGCCGGCCGTGATGGCCACCCGCACTCTCAAAGCCCAGCGTGAGCGGGTGATGACGGCGGCGATGAGCCACTTCATGTCCTGCGGGGCGCGCCTGCCGGTGTTCGCCCTGTTTGCCGCGGCGCTCTTTCCCAACCACAGCCATCGGGTGGTGTTTGGCCTTTATCTGGCTGGGATGATCGCCGCCATTGTCACCGGCCTGGTGCTGCGCAAAACGGTGCTCAGGGGCGGCAGCTCCACGTTCATCATCGAGCTGCCGGACTACCAGCTGCCGCGTCTGCGTGAGATGGGGGTCAGAACCTGGCAGCGGCTCAAAGGCTTTGTGTTTGGTGCTGGCAAAACCATCGTGGTAGTGGTGGCCTTTCTGTCGCTGCTCAATACCTTCTCTATCGATGGCAGTGTTGGCCATGACAACAGCGACCAGTCGCTGCTGGCATTGAGTGCCCAGGCTGCCACGCCGCTGTTTGCCCCCATGGGGCTGAAGGAGGAGAACTGGTACGCCACGGTTGGCATCATCACTGGCATCTTCGCCAAGGAGGTGGTGGTGGGCACCCTGAATGCGCTCTATCAGGACGATGAAGAGGCGGGCGAGTTTGACCTCAAAGACGCGTTGATTGGTGCCTTTGCCTCTGTTCGGGACAACGGTGCCGCACTCGGTGAGGCATTGCTCGATCCGCTGGGACTGGCCATTGTTACCGACGACATCGAAGAAGCGGCCGAGGCGCAGGAGGTGGCAGTGTCGACCGTCACCCGCATCCGCGATGCCTTTGTCGAGCCGGCTGCCGGCTTTGCCTACCTGCTGTTTATTCTGCTCTACGTGCCCTGTGCCTCGGCTACCGGCGCCATGGTGCGTGAACTGGGGGGCCGCTGGGCAGGGTTAATCGCTCTGTGGTCAACCAGCTTGGCCTATCTGGTGGCTACTGCCTGGTATCAGGGCTCGCTGCTGATGGCCGGACAGGTCCAGGCCGCCTATGTGCTGGTGTTAGTGCTGGCGCTGCTGCTGTTCTTTGTCTGGCTGCTTGGCCGGCCAAAAGTGGGGGGGTGGCTACATGGCCCTGCTCAGCCAGCTTGAAGCGCTGATTGCCGCCGAAGGGCCGCAAACCCTCGGCCAGCTGGCGCGTCAGCTAGAGGTTGAACCGCAGGCGTTGGAGCCGATGCTGGCGCTGCTGATCAGCCGTGGGCGCTTGATCAGCCGCCGCGCTGATTGGCGCCAGCCGGGCAGCCACAGCCAGATCTTCTATGCCCTTGGGCGGGGCCATGGGTTCAGCCAGCAGCAGCGGCTGGTGGTGAGGGTCGACAGCGCCGCCTGAGCGGCGTTCCATGCTTAGGCTTCGTAGGGTAGGGGGTCGGTCACGTTGTGATGGGCGAAGGCTTCCAGCCGTTCGACGCAGGAGCCGCATTTGCCACAGGCCCGTTCACGGCCGTTGTAACAGGTCCAGGTGTGGCTGTAGTCCAGCCCCATCGCCAGCCCTTCGCCGAGGATCTGTCCCTTGTCCCAATGCAGGTAGGGGGCGCAGATCTCAACCGCCTCATAGTTGGCCACCGCCGCGACATCATTCATGCGTGCCACAAACTCCGGCCGGCAGTCGGGGTAGATGGCGTGGTCACCGCCGTGGGCGCCGTAATAGACGCGGCCCGCCCCCTGCGATACCGCATAGCCGATGGCCAGTGACAGCAGGATCATGTTGCGGTTGGGTACCACAGTGCTTTTCATGTTGTCGTCAGCGTAGTGGCCTTCGGGGATGGCGATGTCATCGGTCAGGCTGGAGCCGGCCAGCAGCGGCAGCACTGAACGTAGATCGATCACCTGATGGGTGACGCCTAACTGCTGGCAGACGCTGCGTGCGGCGTCGATCTCGCGCACATGGCGCTGGCCGTAGTTGAAGGTGAGTGCCAGCGGCGTCAGCTCGTCGAGGCGTTGCACGCGGTGGAGCAGGGTGAAGGAATCCATGCCACCGGAGAAGATCACCACCGCTTTTGCGCTCATCTGCTTGCCTCGTCAGTTGTCGCTACGTATAACGGCGGCATTGTATCGACCCACCTGAGGTCAGGCCAGTGACAGCGGTACTGCGATATCCGGTTAACGAACTCTTTGAAACCCTGCAGGGCGAAGGCAGCTACACCGGCGTGCCGGCGATCTTTGTACGGCTGCAAGGCTGCCCGGTGGGCTGCCCCTGGTGCGACACCCGCCACACCTGGGAGCTCAAGCCCGAGGCCGAGACCAGCATTGCGGTGGTGGTGGAAAAAGCCGAAGCCGATGAGCGGCACGCCTGGCTGAGCGCCAGCGAACTGCTGGCTGAGGTGCACAGCCGTGGCTATCACGCCCGTCATCTGGTGATCACCGGCGGTGAACCCTGCATGCATGATCTGAGAGCGCTGTCAGCCACCTTCCTTGAGGCCGGCTTTGCCGTGCAGCTGGAGACCTCGGGCACCTTTGAGGTGAGAATCAACCCGCGAGCCTGGGTGACGGTATCGCCCAAGGTGGATATGCCGGGAGGCTATCCGGTGCGGCTGGATGCCCTGCAGCGCGCCAACGAGATCAAGCATCCGGTGGCTCGCGAGGCGCATATCGAGGAGCTGGATCTGCTGCTGGCGCAACTGGCCGATGGCGGTGCTGGCAAGGTGATCTGCTTGCAGCCGATCAGCCAGCAGCGGCGGGCGACCGAGCTGGCGATGCGTACCTGCATTGCGCGCAACTGGCGGCTCTCTGCCCAGCTGCACAAATACCTCGCCATTCCCTGAAGGCGCAGGCAAGCCCTCAATCGTGATGATCGCGGAACTGGCTGGCGATCTCGGCGAATTGATCGGCAATGGTGAGGAAGCAATCGACCATCTGTGGGTCGAAGTGGCTGCCACGGCCTTCGCGAATGATCGCCACCGCCTGTTCATGGCTGAACGGTGGCTTGTAGACCCGTTTTGAGATGAGCGCGTCGTAGACATCGGCAATCGCCATTAGCCGTGCCGATAGCGGGATCTCTTCACCCTTGAGCCCTTCGGGGTAACCGCTGCCGTCCCACTTTTCCTGATGGCTGTAGGCGATCTCGCGGGCGATACGCAGAAAGCTGTTGTCGACCCCGAGCCGCTGTTCGGCCACTGCTATGGCATCACGGCCATAGGTGGTGTGCAGCTTCATGATCGCAAACTCATCGTCGGTCAGCTTGCCCGGCTTGAGCAGAATGGCATCGGGAATGCCGACCTTGCCGATGTCATGCAGTGGCGCCGACTTGAACAGCAGGTCAATGGTTTCATCATCCAGCTGCAGCGCGAACGCCGGCTGCTGGCGCAGTGCCAGGGCCAGCGCCTTGACGTAGTGCTGGGTGCGGCGGATATGGTTGCCGGTCTCGTTGTCGCGGGTTTCGGCCAGTGACGACATGGCCAGAATGGTCACGTCTTGCAGCTGTTCCAGCTCGCGGGTGCGCTCGGCGACCAGATGGTGGAGGTGGCGGTTCTGATCCTTGAGAAAGGCCCGGGCCTGAGCCAGGGAAACATGGGTTCTGACTCGCGCCAGCAGGATCGGCGGGCTGACTGGCTTGGTGATGTAATCCACCGCCCCCACATCAAAGCCCATCTGTTCATCTTCCACTTGGATCTTGGCGGTGAGGAAGATCACCGGAATATCGCTGGTTTCGGGGCTGGCCTTGAGCCGACGGCAGACCTCGTAGCCATCGATCTCCGGCATCATGATGTCGAGCAGGATCAGATCGGGCCGTGGGTCGCTGAGCACCACCTTGAGTGCCCGCTCCCCGCCATTGGCCAGTTTCACCCGGTAGAGATCACGCAGCAGGTTGTTGATCAGGGTGAGGTTGTCGGGGGTGTCATCGACCACCAGCACCGTTGCCTTGTCGTTACTCATGCATCCATTCTCCTGATCAAGAGTTACCGCTAAGGGCGGCTGGCGGCAGCGCAGCCAGTGCCGATTCGAAATCATAGTTGGCCAAAGCCTGATCAATCGCCTTGACCGTGGTGGCGCCGAGGCCGGCAAATAGCGGCTGCTGCTGTTGCCACAGCTCAAGCGCATCTCCATCGCTGGCCGCCAGCAATACTGCCAGCTGCTGGCACAGCGCCTGGAGTTGTTGTGGGTCGATGGCGGCGCTGGCTGCATCCATTGAGTTGGCGGGCTCATCACTGCCCACAGATTCAGTTATCGCAGCAATTTGAGCGTCCAGCGCCGGCTCTAGCGCGGCCAGCGCGGCGCTGCTGTCGCTGTGCTGGCGATAACAGCGCTCCACGTCTGCCGCCAGTTCCGACAGGGCCACGGCCCCAATATTGGCCGCGACCCCTTTCAGGCTATGAGCCATGCGTTCGGCGGTTGCTGGATCGCTGGTACGGATACGGCTGACCAGCCCCTGTTGATCACGCGCCAGCTGGCGTAACAGCTTGATATAAAGTGGCTGGTTGCCGGCCACCCGACGCAAGCCGGCAGCGACATCAATCCCTGGAATCGCGATCGATGGCGCTGAGGCCGCATTACCCGCATCGCTGTTCAGGCGTGGCTTGAGATAGCGGGCGAGGGTCTGGAACAGGGCGTCCGGATCGATCGGCTTGGCGATGTGGTCGTTCATGCCTACTGCCAGGCAGCGTTCCCGCTCCTCGGCCATGGCATGAGCCGTCATGGCGATGATCGGCAGTTTGGCGTAACGACTTTCTGCGCGGATCTGGCGGGTAGCCTCCAATCCGTCCAGTTCCGGCATCTGCAGGTCCATCAGCAGCAGGGCGAAATGGTCGCCGGGTTTGGCCTTGAGTTGGTCAATGGCTTCGCGGCCATTGTTGGCCACCACCACCTGCAGCCCGGCACTTTCCAGCAGTTCGCAAGCGATCTGCTGGTTGATTTCGTTGTCTTCTGCCAGCAGCACCGTAGCTGGTTCGAAACTCATCTGGCTATTGACGACCGCCGGGCGAGGTTCTGCACTGGTTGGTGTGAACAGGTTGACCATCAGATCGAGCAGGGTGGAGCGGCTCAAGGGTTTGACCAGAAAGCCGTCGATGCCGGCTTTGTCGGCCTGTTGGCGTACCTCTTCGCGATCATAAGAGGTGACCATCACCACCCGTGGCTGGGGCAGATTGGGTTCAGCTCGCAGCAGCGCGGTGGTGGCGATGCCATCCAGCGGCGTCATCTGCCAGTCCATCAACACCAGATCAAATGGCAGCTGCTGATCTGCTGCATGGCGCAGCTGAGCCAGCGCCTCGCGGCCACTGGCCACCACCTCCACTGTGCAGCCCAAGCCGGCCACTGCCTCACGCAGGATGTCGCGGGCCGCAGCGTTGTCATCCACCACCAGTACCCGCAGCTCTGTCACCCGCGCTGGGGTGAGCCGTTGCTGCTGTTGTGCCAGCTCAAACCAGGCGGTGAAGTGGAAGGTGCTGCCCTGGCCTTCAACGCTGTCGATCCAGATGTTGCCGCCCATCAGCTCCACCAGCCGTTTGCAGATGGAGAGGCCCAGTCCCGTGCCGCCAAACTTGCGGGTGGTCGAACCATCGGCCTGGGCGAAAGCGGCAAACAGCCGTTGCTGGGCGTCGCGGCTGAGGCCAATACCGGTGTCGCGCACCGAAAACTGCAGCTTGGCACTGTCACCCGTCTGCTCAAGCATCCGCACCTCAACCTCCACTTCGCCGTTGGCGGTGAATTTGATGGCGTTGCTCACCAGATTGATTAGCACTTGGCCAAGCCGCAGCGGATCGCCTTTGAGGGCACCAGGAACGTCAGCGCCAGTGTGGAACAGAAACTCGAGCCCCTTGTCGAGTGCCTTGTCGCCGGTGACGGTGGAAACGTTGGTGAGCACGTCGTCAAGCTGAAAGGTCACCTTTTCCAGCTCCATGCGCCCAGCTTCAACCTTGGAGAAATCGAGGATGTCGTTAATGATGCCGAGCAGGGCGATACCGGCATTGTGGATCTTGTTGAGATAGTCGCGCTGTTTGGCACTCAGGTCAGTCTTGAGGGCCAGATGGGCAAGGCCAATCACCGCATTCATCGGCGTGCGGATCTCATGGCTCATGTTAGCCAGGAACATCGACTTGGCGCGGGTGGCTTCTTCGGCCTCGGCGCGGGCCTCTTTGAGCGCTTGCTCGGCCGCCTTGCGCTCGCTGATGTCAAAGATGGCACCGACCAGCGTCTGGTCGTCGCTGCCGACCAGCAGCTGACCGCGATCGTTAACCCAACGTACAGAACCGTCGGCGCGCCTCAACCGGTACTCGAGATCGAAATGATCGCCAGCTGCCAATGCCCGGTTGACACCGTCACTTACAGTGTTGCGATCCTCTTCGACGATCAGTTCCCCCAAGGTTATACAGCCATCCTGAGCAAAATCAGATGGCGGGTGGCCCGTCAGTTCCTGCACGCCGTTGCTGATGTAAAGCATGGTCCAGTCGGCGTCATTGTTGCATCGGTAGACGGTGCCTGGCAGGGTGCTGACCAGCGAGCGAAAGCGTTGTTCGCTTTGACGCAAAGCCTCGGAGGCGGCCCGTTCGCGGGTAATGTCCTCCATCAGCCACACCACTCCCAGCCGTGGTTCGGCTACATTGATGGCGCGACCACTGAGCCGAACCCAGATGGGCGTTCCATCGCCACGGCGTAGCTCGGCCTCACCTTCCATCTGCTGTCCTTGCCTGAAGGCCAAGGTGGCTTCGGCATCAAAGTGTTGCCAGGCTCTGTAATCGGTAAACCAGCTCGATAAGGCAGCATGCGTTAGCTGGTGACTGTCGGCAGCCAGCAGCTGCGACAGCCGGCTGTTGTGGCGCACCAACTGGCCGTCGCGCACCAAACCGATACCGGCACTGGTGGCGTCAAAAATGGCGGTCTGTTCCAGCAGGGTGTCGTTGAGCGCCTGCTGGGTGCGTTTTTCAGCGGTGATATCAACAATCACCCCGGTCAGGCCGCCGGGGCGGCCATCGGTGAGGGTGAAGCCACTGACCCAATAGAGCACCTCATGGGCCATGCCGTCCGCAAAAGTCATGGTTAGCTGGTGTTGCTCGCTTCGCATCTCAGCAATCAATGCCAGATCCTCGCGTTGGTAGTGGGCGCGATCGGCTTCTGGCAGATAGTCCAGATCAAGCACCATTTTACCGATCAGCAGATCGCGTCGAGTACCGAAGGCCTGCTCATAGGCGCGGTTACAGCCGCGAAAGCAGCCGTCAGCGCCCTTGTAAAATACCGGGCTGGGGATTGCATCCAGCAGGTGATGGGAGAAGGAGAGCTCATCGGCCAGCTGTTCGCGGATCTCAGCCAGTGCCTGCTGCTGTTGCAGCCGCTCGCGGATATCACGGGCAAAAAAGATGCTGTGATGACCGTCGGCGAGGGCAATGGTGCTGACCGCCAGTTCCAGCGCCACTGACTGACCGTCAGCCCCCAGTAGCTGTGCTTCCACCGTCAGATCGCTGGCAAGAGGGACACCGGCCAGGGCATCGTCGAGCTGGCTGCTACTGCTGCCGGATCCGGCCAGCAGCAGTCTGGTGGCCGATTGGCCCAGACAATGGTGCGATTGATGGCCCAAGAGCTGCTCGGCGGCGTGGTTCCAGAACAGCAGCCGGCCCTCTTGATTGACGCTGAATACCGCCTCCGGCGATGCATCAAGGGTCGCGTTGAAGCGCGCGGCATGCTGCTTCAGCCGTTGCTCCCCCTGCTTTTGCGCAGCGGCGCGCATGCGCAGGCCAATCGCCATAAGCAGCAGGATCCCCATGGGTAACAGATAATGGCGTAGCCGTTCAGCGGGGCTCAGCAACTCATCGGCAGGGGTTAGCAACAGCAGCCGCCAGTGTCCGGCCGGATCAGGCCAGGGCAGGGGTTTGGAGGTCGATAAATGGTGCTCATTAGCCAGCTGTAGCCAGTGGCTGCCGTCGCCTGTTAACAGCTTGGGGCCGACAGGTAAGGTCTCGCCCTGAGTGAACTGACGGCTGCGCGCCAGTTGTTCCTTGACCTCTGCCGACAGCGGGCCGCTGGTGGTCAGTAGCCATTGCGGCTGGTTGGTGGCGAAGACCACTCCGTGGGGCGACAGCAGTGCGGCCTTGACCTTGATATCGTTGAGCAATCTGTCGATAGCATCCAGGCCGAGCTTGATCACCAGTACGCCAATCACCGGCGAGGTTGCTGAACTACTCTGGCGAACCGGAGTGGCAACATACAGACCACGCTCGCGCGTGCGGCCGCCGACGGCTGGATAGACTGAGGCGGTGCCGGCCAGTGCCTGCTGGAAATAGGGGCGGTGAGAGAGATCGCGGCCACGGCTGGAGAAGGGGCCGGGGCTGAGGTAGCTGATGGCGATACCCTTGTCGTCAATCAGCAATGTGGCATCGGCGTTAAAGGTGCTACGAATTGCCTCCAGATCTTGCTCAGCTTCGGCTTTGGCATCGGCATCACCGGCTAGCCAGCGCTTGACGGCCTGATCGACCAGGCCATAGACGCGGATGGCGCCCATCTCTTCACCGTGGCTGGTTAGTGCCTGCAGCTCGATGCTACGGCGCTGCAGTCGCTCGTCCAGATCCTGATCGAGCGCCATGGCCTTTTGATGCAATGTCCATTGCTCCCAGCCGTAGCCAGGCAGCAACCCGAACAGCAGCGGTAGCCATACGGCGAACCAGCGATGCTCATGCAGCCAGCGGCCAATGTGATCACTGGCATTAACTGTGACGCGGTCTGGGCTGGCCATGGCGGTCCTTGTCCAATGGGGCGAGATTGGTTTCTACCATAGTCGTCAATAGCGTTAATGCGAAGCAGCTCTGGATGTTGGGTGTTGCTGGGGAGATTGCTATGCTCAATGCGCTGCGTTGACTGCCGAGGTGGTTATGGCCCAGGTATTGGTTGAGTTAACCTTTCACTCCCGCGGCCCCTGGGGCGAGCAGCTGGAGCAGGCCAGCAGCGAGCTGGCCCGCCAGTTGGCGACCAGCCCGGGGCTGGTTTGGCAGTTATGGCTGGAGAACCCCGAGAGCCACCGCGCCGGGCTGCTGAGCCTGTTTGCCAGCCGTGGCCAGGCGGAAGAGTTTGTACAGCAGCATCGCGCCCGCCTTGAGTCTTTCGGCGTGGTTGAACTCGACACCCGGCTGTTCGCCATCAACCAGCCATTGAGCCTGATTGGCCGTTGTCCCAAGGCCATGGTTGGGGGTGAGCAATGAACCGGGTCATTGGTAACGCGGTGCTGGAGCAGATGGTGGCCGGTGGCCACCGGCTGGCCGGGCGCCGCTATCATCTGCTGCGCCAGCGTGAGGACGGGCGTCTGCATTGCCATTTCACCCCGCTGGAGCCAGTGCGCGGTGGTCAGCTGGTAGTGGCCGAATGGCAGCATGGCTGGCCGCTCTCCTGCCCGGTCTACGGCGAAGGCTGGCAGATGCTGCAGCAATGGCGGGGCACCCTTGGCCAGCTGGTAGCGGTCGGCCGTTGCGGCGATGCCGCCACCTTCCGTCTTTATGATCCCGCCGGATTGCCGCGCATCTACAACCTGTTGCTGGTTGATCTGGGTGCGGCCGGGGTGGTTGGTCTGGCCCTGCTGTCAGCCGAGCCGGTCAACGGCTACTTCGAGATCGATGGTCCATGGCTGAGGCTGGTATTCGACCTCAATGGCATCGAACTCACTCCAGGTATCGGCATGTCGCTGCCGAGCCTGCAGGTGGTGGTGGGTGACAGCAGCTACGAGGTGTGCGCTGCCATCGCCGCCCAGCTGCCATCGCGGCCGTTTCTGCCCAAAGCGATTGGCGGCTGGTGCAGCTGGTACCATTACTACGCCGAGGTCACGGCTGCGGACATTGATGAAAACCTGCAGCAGATGGTCAGCGACTGGACGGGGCTGGATTACCTGTTGCTGGATGATGGCTATCAGGCCGAGATGGGCGACTGGTTCGATCCCAGCGACCGTTTCGACGGCGGCATTGGGCCGCTGGTGGCCCGCATCCATGGCGCTGGCAAACAGCCGGCGCTGTGGTTGGCGCCCCTCATCGCCTCTGGCCAGTCGCAGCTGTTGCGCCATCACCCCGACTGGTTTGTGCAGGGCGATGATGGTCGGCCACTGGCTGCCGAGACTGTGACTTATGGCGGCTGGCGGCAGACCCCCTGGTACATGCTCGATGGCAGCCATCCGGCCGTTTGCGATCATCTGCGCCGGCTGTTCGCCCGCCTGCGTGATGAGCACGATATCCACCTATTCAAACTCGATGCCCTGTTGTGGGGGGCCTTGCCCTTCGGTCATCGTCACCAGCCACGGCTGGGGGCCATTGGTTCTTACCGGGCGGCGCTGCAGGCGATGCGAGAGGGGGCCGGTGACGCCTTGCTGATGGGTTGTAACGCCCCCCAGTGGCCCAGCCTCGGCTTGGTGGATCTGATGCGTATTGGCGATGACGTTGAGCGCAGCCACGAGCGTATGGTGGGTTTGGCCCATGAACTGGCCGGGCGGCGCTGGGGCAATGGGCGCCTGTGGCTGGCCGATCCTGACTGTCTGACGCTGCAGGATGGTGCCGGCCAGCATGCGGACGATGGCGATTATCGGCTGCATGGAGCGCTGGCCTTTGCCTACGCCGGGGTTGCTATCAGTGGTGATCGACTGGCCAGCCTGGGGCCTCAGGCGCGCCGCTGGTTGCAACAACTATTGGCGATGCAGGCTGAGGGTTTTGATGGGGTGATGCTGGATCCGCTGAGCTGCGGCGAAAACGGGCGCGGCCAGATCGCTTGGGGCGATGGCCAGCTGCTGCTGTGCTGGCGCACTCAGGGCGAGGGCCCGTGGCAGTTGCCATTGCCCCCCGGTGACTGGTCCTGGCATGAGTTATTGCGCGATCTGAAAGGCGAGGGGCCCTGCGTGCTGGCGGCGGCAATGGCAGCAAAAGCTGACGGGGCGGTGCTGCTATTGCGGCCGCGGATGTGAAGCAGATCCTGTTTTCCTGCAGCGCTGCGGCTTAAGGTGGCGCTCTCCTGAACGCAGAGCAACGTGCTATGACTACCAGTGACAACAACCTTAACCCCACTTGGCCCCGTCAACAGTTTCAGAAAGCCCTGCAGCATCTTGCCCAGCACGGCATTCTGCCTGAAGGGGTAACAGTGACCGAAAGCCGGCTACTTGAACCACTGGTGGCTATCTGGAAGATTACGGCCACCCGCCCCAAACCTGCCAGCTACTGGGTGCTCAGCGGTGATTTGCCCACCGATGTGGCCAGTGCCAGTGCTGCGACCAACCCGCGAGATGCGTTGCGCTATTTTGCCCTCAACTGGCAGCTCAAAGCCGAGCAGTTGCGCTCGGCGCCAGCCGCAGATGCGGCGCAACTGGATTACGCCAAGCTGCTCGAAGGGCGGGCAACAGGGCTTTATCAGATTTTTGACAATGTCCAGCTGTGGTCAGAGGCCGATCGCCATTAACGGTCATTGCTGACGGTTAACATTGCTGGAGGCGGGCCGCCGAGAGCATTCAGGGCCTCGTCGGCCAACCGGTAACCGGTTTCGATCAGGCCGGTGGCGCGATGGAATTCAAGCACCCCGGCCAAATTGCGTGGCACCTCGATCAACACATCCGGTGGATAGGAGGCCAGTCGGTGGCGGGCGATAGTGTCCTGCATCGCATCCAGTGCTTGTCCGGCTACTTCCAGCAGGCCCAGTGAACTGCTGGCATCGGCATTGCGGTTGGTGCGCCCGGGTAGGCGATTGACCAGTTCTGCCAATGGCGGCGGCAGCCGGCTTTTGCTGTCGCTGCCTGGTAATGTGGTGGGCGGGCCATTCAAGTTAACGGCGATGATCAGATCGCTATGGTCTTTGAACACCGGCGCCATTGGCACGGGATTGACCACGCCACCATCCAGTACTAACCGTCCGCGATAGCTATACGGCTGGAAAAACAACGGAATAGAGATTGACGCGCGAATCGCCTCGAACAATGAGCCGTTTGCCAGCCATAGCTCACGGCCATCGGCCAGATCAGTCGCCACAGCCGTAAAAGGGATGGCCAGCGCCTCAATCTGGGCATCGCCAAGCAGCTCGCGCAAGGTAGAGATCAGCCGTTCGCCTTTGACCAGCCCCGGGGCACCCAGCGACAGATCGAGGAGTCGCAAGATATCGAAGCGGCCAACGCCTCGTACCCATTGGGTGTAGTCATCCAGCTTGCCAGCAGCATAAAGGCCGCCCACCAGCGCACCCATAGACGCGCCTGCGACACTGACAATCTCGAAGCCACGAGCTTGCAGGCACTGAATCACGCCAATGTGAGCCAGCCCCCGAGCGCCGCCGCTGCCTAGTACCAGAGATACCCGTTTGCCCGTGCGGTTCATACCACCTCCTGTTCTTCCTTCACCATAGCACCCTAAGGTGGTGCCGGAGCGTGATCCGCCCGCCATCGCGAGCCGTTAGCGTCGCCAAGCGCGGCTGACGCTGGTAACGTATCAGCGCCGAATGCAGATCCAACGATGGAGCCGGTGATGTCCGAATTATGGCCACAGCAACACCCCGAGCGCATTCAGCTCTACACCCTCGGCACCCCCAATGGCCAGAAGGTGTCGGTGGCTCTTGAGGAGCTGGCGCTGCCCTACGAGGCACATGTCGTCAATATCGGCGCCAACGAACAGTTTCATCCGGAATTCCTGGCACTTAACCCCAATAACAAGATCCCGGTGATCATCGACCCGCAGGGGCCCAATGGCGCGCCTCTGACCCTGTTTGAGTCGGGCGCGATCCTGCTCTATCTGGCGGAAAAAACCGGCCAGCTGCTGCCCCCCGATGCCGCCGATCGCTATTACTGCATCCAGTGGCTGATCTTCCAGATGGCGGGGGTTGGGCCGATGTTTGGCCAGTTTGGTCACTTCTACAAATATGCCGGTGAGCGCTGCACCCACCCTTATCCCAAAGAGCGTTACCTCAACGAGGTGCGACGTCTGCTTGGGGTGCTGGAGCAGCGGCTGAGCGGTCGTCCCTACCTGATGGGCGAGCGCTATACCATCGCTGACATCGCCACTTTTCCCTGGATCGGTTGCCTCGACTGGGGATACAACGCCGCCGAGCTGATTGGCCTGGATGACTTTCCGGCGGTGCAGGCGTGGTACCAGCGTTGTATTGCCAGGCCCGCCAGCGTGCGTGGCCTGCAGGTTGGCAAACTCGGATAGACGCTCATGGCCAAGCAGTACGGAGAGCCTATGACGACAGCAACGGCCCCCACCAGCCGAGCGATCAGTAGCCATAGCCGTGGCCTGCCGGGGTTGCAGTCGATCCATCATGTAGCCCTGATCACCGCCGACTATGCGCGCAGCAAGGGGTTTTACATCGGTGTGCTTGGTTTGCAGGTGATCGGTGAGCACCATCGCCCGGAGCGCGATTCGTGGAAGCTGGATCTACGTTTGCCTGACGGCGGTCAGCTGGAGCTCTTCTCTTTTCCGTCGCCACCCGCGCGGCCGAGTCGCCCCGAAGCCTGTGGCCTGCGGCATCTCGCCTTCAAGGTGAAGGATCTGGACCAGGCGATAGCCCATCTGCGGCGCCATCAGGTGGCGGTGGAGGCGGTGCGTATCGACCCTTACACCGGCGCTCGTTTTACCTTCTGTGCCGATCCGGATGGTAGCCCCATCGAACTCTATGAGCAGGCACCGCAATCGGTGGTGGCCGATGGCCTTGATCACGAAGAGCTGACCATTGTCGTCGCCGATCCGGCTGAACCCGGCGTACAAGCGCTGCTCGCGGATCTCGATGCCAGCTTGCGCTGCCTCTCCTCTGGTTCGCTGGCGCACAGTCTAGAGGTCGATGACTGGCGGCAGCGCGGTGGGGTGTTACTGGTTGCCTGGCAACAGCGGCGTGCTGTTGCCTGTGTTGGCTATCTACCGTTGGCACTCGATCGAGCAGAGGTTAAACGGCTGTATGTAATGCCCCCCTTGCGCGGCCAAGGGCTGGCGCAGCGCTTGCTCAAGCTATTGTTGCAGCATGCTGCCGGTAGCGGCATTCACACCCTGCTGGCGGAAACGGGTGACCAACAGCATCAGGCGGTGAGCCTGTTCCGGCGCAGCGGTTTCAGCGCCATTTCCCCATTCGGGCCCTATCAGCACCAGCCACATAGCCGCTGCTTCGCCCGCAGCCTTTAACTAATTTGCTCAATGACGATAGATGTTGCAATGGCTGGGGGCGGCTTGTCGCCGCTAGATGATAGCTCGCCGGGCACCATTCACACCTCGACCTGCTATGCCAAGCCCGCAGCGCGGTGGCCTGGTGGTCGCGCCCAATCTGCTGCCCAGTGAGCGCACCTTTGTTACCCTCCTTTGGCGCACCCTGCCTGCTCGCCAGATCCGCGTCAGTGGCGAGGGTCTGGACATCGATTTGGAGCCGGTGATGGTGTAGCGAGCAAGCGTTACCGCATCCGCAAACTTTACGCCGACTATCAGTGCTGTGGTGGCGACTGTCCTGGGCAGCGCTTTGAGCTGGATCTGCGCTGCTGTCGCGGTGACGCCAGCGATGCGCTGGTCGGTGACGATCTGCTACTGCATGACCAGCGTGGCGCCAATGCTGCCGTCGAAGCTGTTGACTTTGGCCTGTGGCTAGCCTGGCTGGTTTGAACGTGACACCGTACTGCCATTGATCCGAGGTCAGTTTGGCGAGGGTGACTGCCATTTCACCTCTCACCCTGCTGGATAGCGGCATTCCCGGATTCAAGTGATGGGCGACGAACGGCAAGCCAATCATATTGCCGGGCAGCTTCGCTCTGCGGCGGCGCCAGCCGCATTACCCCGTGCAGCCACCCATTGAAATTCCCCCCATCACCCCCCATATCCAGCCACCAGCGGTGGCCGGCGGCAAGGCCTGGCAGGGGGCCAGCGGCGCTTGGCATCAGTTAACACTTTCATACAGTTAGCTGGCATCATCGGCGCGGCGGGCGGCTCACAATAACCACCCCGCGACTGGCACCAGCCGTTAACCCGGCTGGCGGTGGCCAGCAATGAAACAGCAATCCCAGGAGGGACGCGTGACCCATGATCCGGCCGAGGTCGCAGTGGCGGCATCTGTAGCCCAGCCTGACCGCACCCGCGGCGGCGAGGCCAGCCTGTTGCAGCAGCGCTTTGCTGCGCTGCGCGAGCATATGAACCGCGCCATTATTGGCCAGCCGCAGTTTGTCGAGCGGCTGCTGCTGGCGGTGCTGGCCGATGGTCATCTGCTGGTGGAGGGGGCGCCGGGGCTGGCCAAGACCAAGGCGATCAAGGTGTTGGCTACCGCCATCGAGTGCGATGAGCACCGCATCCAGTTCACCCCGGATCTGCTGCCGTCGGATCTGACCGGCACCGATATCTACCGCCCGGAAGATGGCAGCTTCCGCTTTCAGAAAGGGCCGGTGTTCCACAATCTGGTGCTGGCCGACGAGATCAACCGTGCGCCGGCCAAGGTGCAGTCGGCGCTGCTGGAGGCGATGGCTGAACGCCAGGTGACGGTGGGCGCCACCACTTACCCCTTGCCGCGTTTCTTTCTGGTGATGGCCACCCAGAACCCGATTGAGCAGGAGGGCACCTATCCGCTGCCCGAGGCCCAGCTCGACCGCTTCCTGATGCATGTGCAGATCAGCTACCCGGATCTGGAGGCCGAGCGCCAGATCCTCAAACTGGTGCGTGGCGAGGCGCTGGGCGAGACCCCGCTGCAGCAGCCATTGCTGACCCTGGAGCAGATCTTCGCCGCCCGGCTGGCGGCGCTGAATACCTATATGGCCGACGGCCTGCAGGATTACCTGCTGCAGTTGGTGCTGGCCACCCGCCAGCCCGAGCGCTACGGCGCCGATCTGGCCGGGGCGGTGGCCTTTGGCGCCAGCCCGCGCGGCACCATCGCCCTCGACCGGCTAGCCCGTGCCCATGCCTGGCTGCAGGGGCGCGATTTTGTCACCCCGGCCGATCTGCAGGCGGTGGCCAAGGATGCGCTGCGCCACCGCATCCTGCTCAACTTCGAGGCCCAGGCCGATGGCCTGACCGCCGATCGGCTGCTCGATGAACTGCTGCGGCGGGTGCCGGTGAGCTGAAGGAGCGCTGCCGATGAACCGTCCACGCCCGGCCGATTACGGCATTGCCGTGCATGTTGATGAGCTGGTGCGGCTGCGGCCGCCGCTGGCCATTGCCGGTTTTGCCCCGGCCGGGCCGGTGCGCACCCATATGTTTGGCAACTACCGCTCCGGCTTTCGCGGCCGTGGCATGGAGTTCGCCGAGAGCCGCATCTATCAGCCCGGCGACGATATCCGCGCCATCGACTGGCGGCTGACGGCGCGCAGTGGCCGCACCCACACCAAACTGTTCCATGAAGAGCGCGAGCGGCCGGTGATGGTGCTGGTGGACAGCCGCGCCATGATGCGTTTTGGCAGCCGTGACTGCTTCAAGTCGGTGCTGGCGGCGCGGGCCGCGGCGCTGCTGGGCTGGGTGGCGCTCGATGGTGGCGACCGTATCGGCGGCCTGCTGCTGGCCGCCAACGGCCTGCGCACCCTGGCCCCGCAGCGCAGCCGCAGCCAGCTGCTGCAGCTGTTGCAGCAGCTGGCGCTGGCCACCCAGAGCGATGCGCTGGCCAGTAACCAGACTTCTGAGCCGACCCTGGCCGAGGCGCTCAGTCGCCTTAACCAGCTGGCCCGCCCCGGTTCGCTGCTGTTTGTGATCAGCGATTTTCACGATCTGGATGGGCTGGCGGTGACCGAGCTGCGCCGGCTGGCCCGCCGCCATACGGTCACCAACCTGCTGGTTCACGACGCGCTGGAGCTGCAGGCGCCGGCCAACGGCCACTATCAGCTCAGTGATGGCGCCACCGTTGCCACCTTCGATGGCTTTGACCCCAAACAGCGCGTCGCTTATCGCCGCCCCTTTGCCGCCCGCCAGCAGCTGCTGCAGCAGCTAGGCCAGCAGCAGCGGATGGCGCTGCTGCCGCTGCGCACCGGCGATGAGGTGCAGCAGATCCTGCAACCGCAACTGGCCAGCCTGTCGCGGCCGACGCGGGGCAAGCCATGAGTCTGCTGGCCATGGCCACCGCCAGCGCCGATCCGCTGGCCCAGCTGCGCGACATCCATCTGCCGCCGCCGGTCAGCCTGTGGCCACCGGCGCCCGGCTGGTGGCTGCTGGCGGCGCTGCTGCTGATTGTGGCCATCGGCCTGCCGCTGTGGTTGTGGCTGCGTCATCGTCGCCGCCACTGGCGCTGGGCCAAGGCCGAACTGGCCACCATTGAAAAAACGCTGGCCGCCGGTGCCGATGTGCGGCCGCTGCTGCTGGCACTGGCCAGCCTGCTACGGCGGCGGGCGCTGGCTGCTGAGCCGGCATCCGCGGTGGCGGTGCTGCAGGGCGAGGCGTGGCAGGGCTACCTCTGCGCTGGCCGTGGCGGCTTGACGGCCGAGCAGGCCGGCTGGCTGGCCACCGCCCTTTATCTGCCGCCTGCGGCCCTCAATCAGCTGGCCATCGACCGGCCGGCGCTGCTCAAAGCGGTGCGCCGCTGGCTGAAGGAGAACGGCCGATGACCCTGCTCTGGCCCTGGGCCCTGCTGCTGCTGCCCTTGCCTTGGCTGGTGCGCCGCTGGTGGCCGGCCGCCACCAGCAGTGGCGATGCGCTGCGCGTCCCTTTTTTCCAGCAGCTGCAGGCTGAAGGGGTGGTGAGCAGCGGCCACCATGGCCGTCACCGCCTGCAACTGCTACTGGCCGCCCTGTGCTGGGGGCTGCTGGTGCTGGCGCTAGCCCGCCCGGCATTGGCGGGCAAACCGCTGCCGCTGCCAGTCAGCGCCCGCGAACTGCTGATGGCCATCGATCTGTCGGGCAGCATGGGCCGTGATGATTTTGCCTATCAGGGGCAGGCGGTGGACCGGCTGACGGTGGTCAAGGCGGTAGCAGACGACTTCATCAGCCGCCGCAAAGGCGACCGTGTCGGACTCATTCTGTTCTCGGATCGCGCCTATCTGCAGGCGCCGCTGACGCTGGATCGTCAGGTGGTGCGCCAGCTGCTGGGCGAGGCCCAAGTCGGCCTGACCGGGCGCGAGACCGCCATTGGCGATGCCATCGGCATGGCGGTCAAACAGCTGCGCGAACGGCCCGCTGACAACCGGGTGCTGATCCTGCTCACCGATGGCACCAGCAATGCTGGGGTGCTGCAGCCGCTGCAGGCGGCCGAGCTGGCCCGTCAGGAGCAGGTCAAGATTTACACCATCGGCGTCGGCGCTGGCCCGCAGCGGGTGCGCTCGCTGCTGGGCAGCTATACCGTCGACCCCAGTCAGGATATGGATGAAAAGACCCTGACCGAGATCGCCCGGCTGACCGGCGGCCAGTATTTTCGCGCCCGCGACATTCAGGGGCTGGCCAACATCTATCGTGCCATTGATGAGCTGGAGCCGGTGGCCGGCGATCCGGTTTATCTGCGGCCGATCACCAGCCTGCAGCACTGGCCGTTAGCGGCGGCGCTGCTGCTCTCCATGTGGTTGGTGGCGCTGCGCCTGCGGTTGTTCACCCAGCTCGGCGCCAGCCTGCGCCGTCGCCAGGAGGACGCATGATCGACAGCCTGCACTGGCTTCGCCCCGCCTGGCTGCTGGCCCTGCTGCCGCTGCTGCTGTTGCTGCTCATGGCCTGGCGCCACCAGCGCCACAGCGCCAGCAGCTGGCGCAACCATATCGATCCCCACCTGCTGGGGCACCTGCTGCTTCGCCAGCCGGGCCGCCGTCAGCGCTGGCCGCTGCTGGCCCTCGCCGTGGGCTGGCTGCTGGCGGTGATCGCGCTGGCCGGGCCGGTGTGGCAGCGCATCGAGCTGCCGCTGGATGATCAGCATCAGCCCACAGTGCTGGTGCTTAACCTCAGCCCGGCGATGAGCGCCAATGATGAAACCCCGGATCGCCTCAGCCGCGCCCGCCACAAAACCCATGATCTGATCACCGCCCTCAAAGGTGCGGCGGTGGCGCTGGTGATCTATGCCGACAGCCCCTTTGTCGCCGCGCCGCTGACCGATGACGGCCAGGTGATCCTCAACATGCTGCCGGAGCTGAGCGGCGATCTGATGCCGCCCTTTGGTGATCGCGCCGATCTGGCGCTGCGCCGCGCCGGTGAGCTGCTCCGCGGCACCGCTGCCGCCAGTGGCCGGGTGATCCTGATCAGCAACGGCCTGGGCGACCGGCCGGACGACGCGCTGGCCGCCGCCGCCGAACTGCAGCAGCAGGGCTACAGCCTGAGCGTGCTGGGGGTAGGCAGTGAGGCCGGGGTCAAGCTGGTGGATCGGCGGGGCCGCAGTTATCTAAGCCGGCGCGACGGCGATGGCCTCGCCCAGCTGGCCGAGGCGGGCGGCGGCCACTATGCCCCGCTGACCGCCGGCGACAGCGACTGGCAGACGCTGCTCGGTAGCAGCAGCGATGGCCTGCTGGGCGCTGCCTTGGCACCACCGGGGAGCGGCAAGGATGCAGCCCTTAAAGGCGATCAGTGGCAGGAGCAGGGCCACTGGTTGCTGCTGCTGCCGGTGGCGTTGGCGGCGCTGGCCTTCCGCCGTGGCTGGCTGGGTGTGGTGCTGGCCTGCGGCCTTGGCAGCGGGTTGCTTGTGCCCAGCCCGGCCGAAGCCAGCTGGCGCGACTGGTGGCAAACCCCGGATCAGCAGGCCAGCAAGGCCTTTGAGCAAGGGCAGTATGAGGCCGCCAGCAGCCAGTTCCGCGATCCGGCATGGGCTGCTGCCGCGCGCTACAAGGCCGGTGATTATCAGCAGGCGGCCGAGGCGTTTCAGGCCCAGGGCGGGGTGGATGGTCTCTACAACGCCGCCAATGCCCTGGCCCGCGCCGGTGATTATCAGCAGGCACTGGCCGCCTACGACGAGGCGCTTAAACAGGCGCCCGAGCATGAGGATGCGCGCTATAACCGCGAGCTGGTGGCCAAGCTGCTGGAACAGCAACAGAAACAGCAAGACGAGCAGCAACAGCAGGACGACCAGCAACAGCAGGGTGAGCAGCAACAGCAGGGCGACCAGCAACAGCAGGCCGCCGAACAGCAGACCCGTGACCAGGTGCAGCAGCAGATGGACAAGGCACTGGCCGAGCAGCAGCCGGGCGACGAGGCGCAACCGCAATCGGGAGATGCAATGCAGCCGCAGCCGGCGCCCCCGGCCATGACCGCCGAGGAGCAGACCCGCGAACAGCTGCTGCGCCGGGTGCCGGATGATCCCACCGGCTTGCTGCGGGCACGCATCTACTACCACTACAACCAGCCGAGACGCCGCGAATGAGCCGGTTGACCCCAGCAGCCTTGCGCGCCATAGCCACCACCCTGCGCTGGTTGATGCCAGCGGCTCTGCTGTGGTTGCTGCTTGGCGCCAGCGTGCGTGCCGATCAGCTGAGTGCTGAGGTGGATCGCCGCCAGCTGCAGCTGGGCGAGACCCTGCAACTGGTGCTGGAGTTCAGCGGTAACACCGGCCAGGGGCCGGATCTGAGTCCGCTGCAGCAACAGTTCGAGATCCTCGGCCGCAGTCAGCGCTCCATGGTTAGCTGGGTCAATGGGGTGCAGACCAGCAGCACCGCCTGGATCATCCAGTTGGCCCCCAAAAGCAGCGGCCAGCTGACCATCCCCTCGCTGCAGGTGGGCAGTGCCAGCAGTGCGCCCCTGACCATCGAGGTCAGCGACGCGCCAGCCGCCGCGCCGGGGGCGAGTGGCACCGATGACGGCAGCACCCCCAGCGCCATGGCGGGCGAGCCGCTGCTGGTGGTGGCGGATGTCGATAACAGCAGCAGCTTTGAGCAGGCGGAGATCAACTACCGGCTGCGCATCTATGCCTCGGTGCCGATTCTGGCCGGCAACTTGAGTGAACCCCAGCTCGATGGCCTGACCATCCGCCGTCAGGGCGAGGAGAAACGCTACCGCGAGCAGCGCAACGGTCAGGAATATCAGGTGATCGAGCGCAACTACAGCCTGCTGGCGGAGCGCAGCGGCAGCTTCACCATCCCGCCCCAGACCCTGCAGGCGCGCATTCCGTCGGCCGTCGGTCAGCCCCAGCCCTTTGGCGGCCAGTCGCTGTTTAACGAATTCATGGACCCCGGCCAGGTGGTGGTGGTCCGCTCCAACCCGGTGACCATCGAGGTCAAGGCCCGCCCGGCCGACGCTAGCGGCTGGTTTCTGCCGGCCACGGCGGTCAGCCTCAGCCAGCGCTGGCAGCCTGATCCGCAGCAGCTCAAGGTGGGCGAGGCGGTCACCCGCACCATCCGTCTGGAGGCGGTGGGCGCCACCCCGACCCAGCTGCCCAAGCTGGCGCTGGCCGAGGTCAAAGGCGCCCGTCAGTATCTGGAGCATGAGCAGAGCCGCAGCGAAGAGACCGCCGCCGGCCGCGCTGCAGTGCTGGAGCAGACCATCACCCTGATCCCGCTGCAGCCCGGCCCCCTGATCCTGCCCGAGCTGCGGGTGGAGTGGTGGGATAGCGCCAGCGACAGCCCCCAAGTGGCGCTGCTGCCGGCCACCACCTTGCAGGTCAGTGGCGGTGCGACTGCTGCCAGCGGCGCCGATGGTGCAGATCTCAGCGCCACTGGCGACCACCCCGCCGAGGATATGAACGGCGACAGTGCGAGCGCGGGCGATGGCCACAGCGCCGACGCCAATGGCGGCGCTGAACCACAGGCGGCTGCGACTGGCGTGCACAGTGGCTGGCTGATGGCGCTGCTCGTCGTCACGGCCGTGGTTGCGGCAGCGCTCGGCTGGCGGGTGGCGCGCCGCTGTCAGAATTCACCATCGCCTTTGGCCAGCGCCCACCACCAGCTGCTGCACGCCTGCCGCCACGATAACGCCCATGGTGCGCTGCAGGCGCTTCACCTGTTCACCCGTGCCGGCGGCCAGCTGCCGCCTACGGCCCAGCCCCATATCGATCAGCTCCACGCCGCCCTCTACAGCCCCACACCGTCCCCCTGGCGCGGTGAGGCGCTGGCCCAGCTGCTGGCCCCTGGCCGGCGGTGGGGTCGCCAGCCCAAGGCTGAAGGGGTGGGGTTGCCGCCGCTTTATCCGAGGTGATGCTGCTGCGCAGCGGTTTGGGGTGAGGGTGCCACTGCGTGGCGGGCGCGGCTACTCGCAGCTTGCAGCTTGCTGTTCGTATCTCGTATCTCGGAATGCGGCTGCGCCGCAGGTAAGACAAATCGCATGGCGATTTGTATAAGAGCGCCGACCGGCCGGCGCTGGCCGGGTAAGGGCCGGACCCGCCCGGCCCTTACCAATCCCGGCGGCCCGGTAGAGCAGCGCTATTGATGCCAGTGGCCTGTTCCGGTGCTGCCGGTGGGCCGCTCGACGGTACATCCATGTACCGGGCTCGCTCTCGGTGACTTCCTGTCACCTCGACCCACCACCAGCCCCGATGCCGTATTTCGCTGCGGCGTGATCTTGGCGCTGCTCAAGCGGGGGGAGAGAACCGTTCCGACCGCCACTATGTTTCACCCATGGCCCATAGTTGCTGTCGCAACGTCTTGTTGCCTCACCCCCTCCACCCGGCCGGCTGTAGGTTATTCGCCGCCGTGCGGGTGGTGAGCGAGGGGTCTGGCAGGCGGAGGCGGCGCCGTTTGCGGATCTGCTCGCCCTGAGGGTGTCGTCACCAAGATGGTTGCGCCGCAATTTGACGGCTACCCCAGGTCAAGTTGGCGTCAGCAATGGGGAATCTTGCCGGACGGCCTCATTTTCGACCGTGCGGGATGGGATAGACTGCAACCATCGTTAGGAGATTGGAGCCCTTAGAAGTCGCTCCCTGCATGTTCACCGACTACCTTGAACGGATACGTGGTGTATGAAAAATGTTCACACCCTCACCCTACATGAGATGGTGGCTTGATTTTTGGCCGGAAGCCTCGGATTCAGGAGGCTGTTGAAGACTTTGGTGTCGCGGTGTTATATGGTTTAGGCCTCTCGACTGCTGGGATATTCCTGAATGTCCATCTTAGATTACCGCAAGAATTTCGCATTCGATGATCCGCTCAAGCCGAGTGATGGTCGTCGAGTCAATCTCAATGAAGCCCGAGGCGACTATAGCCGGAAGCGTTTGCTGAGGGAATTCGGGCTCAATGTGAGCACTGGAGTGCTTGGAGAGCCGTGTTCAGGGAAGTGTGTGCTGTTTGGCGGGCACCGAGGTTGCGGGAAAAGTACCGAGCTGCTTGAAATTGGTGCTGAATTGAAAGGGGATGGGCGCTACTTCGTTGTGGAGATCGATGCTCTCAAGGCGCTCGACATCAACAATCTGTGTTACGCCGACATTGCGCTGACCTTGGCGGAGTCCTTGGTTAATGAAGCTGCGGCAAAGGCGATGGTTGTACCGAGTGTCATTCTTCGCCCTTTGTATGACTGGTATAAGCAGGTCTCCAATATCTCAATCAAGGAAGAGACATCAAGTGCAGATCTAGCTGCTGGTGCCGAATTTGGGATGGGTCTGCCATTGATTGGCCAATTGTTCGCTAAGCTTACGACCTCTATCCGTAGCAACACCACGCACAAGACAGAGATTCGTAATAACGTCAGAAACTCTTTCAGTGCACTGGCAGATGCTTTCAATCAGCTACTTGTTTATGTACAACAAGAGGCGGTAAATCAAGCGCTGGGCAAATCCGTACTTTTCATCGTTGATGGCACTGACCGCTTGCGAGGCGATGAAGCAGATGACTTTTTCGTACGAGACATTCACCAGCTCCGGCTTTTGAATGCCAACGTTATTTACTGCGCACCGATTAGCATCCTCAATGAACAGGGCCAGGCTGCACAGAATGTTGATGCCATTTTCCGTCTGCCAATGGTCAAGCTCTCAAACAAGGGCGAAGCGGACATGATTGAGATTGCACGGGATCGGATGCGCGAGTTCGTAATCAAGCGCCTTCCCATTGAGTATTTTGCCAATATGGACACTCTGGATTTGTTGGTGCGGCATTCAGGGGGCCATCCAAGAGATCTGCTGCGCTTGGTCAACCTATGCTTTCAAGAAATTGACGAGGGCCCTATAAGCTTGGCCGTGGCTGAAACTGCCACGCGCAGGCTAAGTAATGAATACCGTCGCCTAGTGCAGCCAGACGACCTGCCTCTATTGGTTGGAATTGATCGAAGTGGTCCCGAATTAACCCCGACAACAGACCAAACAAAGCGCTTGTTGTTTGATCTGGTGCTTCTTGAATATAACAGTTTCTGGTGGCAGTCACACCCTGCAGTGCGCTCGCTTGAAGCCTATAGGGTTGCTCTCGATAAGCATAAATTAGGGGCAGGCACTGAGCATTGATTGAGAGGAGTTCTTTTGTCATGCAAGAGCCTCTTGCTCTTTCGTTAAAGCACGATAGATCTGCGATTATCGACAATCGGCACACGGGGGAGTACCTGAGGCTGGTACGTCTTCTGAAGCGAGAAATTGGCTTTCAGTTTGTCATCGCTTTGTACACCTCTCAGACCTACCGCCAGCTATTGATCGGTTCGCTTGCCGATTCGTACCCGTTGGCCGTGGTAGAAGAAATCTCCCCTGAAACTGAAGTGGCCGAACTTGTTGACCGGCTAGGTATCTTGAGCCAAGCAAGCCGCCCAATCCACGTCGTTGGCGCGGGAGTTTGGCTGAAGCAGAAGGGACCAGAAATCTTGCGCCCCCTAAATCGTAGTCGAGAGCGCTTGGCCGAAAAGGTAGCGACGGCGCTGATTTTCTGGCTTGAACCATCGACTGTGGCTGAATGGGCGCATGAAGCCCCCGACCTTTGGGCTTGGCGAACTGCTGTGCTCGATTTCTGCGAACGGCCAGTCGAAATCGATGCGATTCATCGGGCTCCTGTGTTTTTAGGGGGATCCGACCGTATAGCAGTTGAACAACGACTGCTCGACATCCGCAAGTATTTCGAAAGTCACGGCACTACATCCTCGGCAAACGCTTGGTTGAGACTTGAATCTAGCCAGATTGAATGGCGCCTAGGTCAAATCCCCGCTGCGCTTTCGGATGCCCAGTTGGCACGCGACCAGTTTGTGGAGGTGGATGACCGGCGAGGGGTTGCATCGGCCTGGGGTCGCATCGCCGATGTGCTGATGGCGCGCGGCGAGCTTGATGAGGCGCTGCGCATCCGCCGCGAAGAAGAATTGCCGGTCTATGACAAGCTCGGCGATGTACGTTCGCGGGCAGTGACTCTGGGCAAAATTGCCGATGTGCTGATGGCGCGCGGCGAGCTTGATGAGGCGCTGCGCATCCGCCGCGAGGAGCAGTTGCCGGTCTTTGAAATGCTCGGCGATGTACGTTCGCGCGCGGTTACTCTAGGCCAAATCGCCGATGTGCTGATGGCGCGCGGCGAGCTTGATGAGGCGCTGCGCATCCGCCGCGAAGAAGAATTGCCGGTCTATGAAAAGCTCGGCGATGTACGTTCGCGGGCTGTGTGCCTGGGCCAAATCGCCGATG
>JAFOOX010000070.1 GCA_017425245.1 Gammaproteobacteria bacterium | reverse complement strand
GAGAACCAGCTGCACTGGGCCTTGGATATTGCCTTCAACGAAGATAGCCTCGGTGCGCGCGTCGGTCATGCCGCAGAAAATCTGGCGGTCCTCCGGCAATGGATCCTCAACATCCTCAAGCAGAACACATCGCGCAAGCTCTCGATGGCCAACAAGCGAAAGCTGTGCTGCTTGAATGAGGACTACCTGTTTGAATGCATGGGCATGTTCAATTTATGAACATGCGTTAGCCCTGGTTCTATACTCAGGGCCGGTTAGCCAAAAAGTTTCCAGACACGATAACTAAGACATGAGCAACGGAAATCCCGTGATCGCCGTCACGTAGCCAGTATTATCCCCTGGCTAAACCAGACATCAGAGCAATACACTCTTTTCGCGTCATTAAAATTTTGTGACGCATCCTAAACAGGAGCCAACTAGATGAAATTTAGCACGCATGTTTTGTTTTTTTTGATATGTGTTTTTTCTGTTTCAGCATATGCAGGGGGAGGGAAAGCAATTGTTCCGCATTGGTCAGTTAATGATGGCGAAAATATCAGAACATATATATACATCACGAATATATCGGATAGTGATGTAAATGTTGAGATTGATTTGCTTGATAAGAGCGGAAATCAAGTCGCGCCGTTCTCTTATACCAACTTTATAAACTCAAATTCAGGGCTGGCAGCCAAGTCTTCTGGATTAATCCTTCTGAAGGGTGCGCCAAATTTTGGCCACGCCATCATCAAGTGGACTAATACAGCGCAAGGAGATGATGTTGTAGCATTGGTCGCACATGGTTCGAGCATTACTTCAAACGGTAGCTCATGGCGAAGCGAAATAGCCGTCCCGATCAATAATGGACAACCCTTCTAGCTGTTGGATTAATCATTAAGGGCCACTCTTCTGGGGCCAGTCACGCCGGCTTTTTACACCGACCGCCCGTTCAACTCCGTCGACTGTAATTCAGGCCAAGCGTTGCTAGCCCCTCACCATAGCTATACCTCAGGGTCAGAATCATAAATTTTAGCGACCTCCTCAACGATTACTCAGGGCAATATAATTTTCGCTTTATCACCCACCTACACATAACACACCGGTACCAGATCCCGTAGCTTGGCGCCATCCACGCGCAGCGGGCTATCACAGTCAGTATTCACATAGATAAATGGCTGACAGGCCGCGTCGACATCACATGACGAATAGGTTTCTACTCGTGAAAATCGCGTCTGATAGCGCTCGTAGTAGTCCAGGCCGGGTGCCCGCACATGGTAGTCCTGCAGTGGATTCGGCTCGCTAAATTCAATCGTTTTTTCAACGACAACCGGCACCGGCAAAATGGCGATACCGTCAGGCCGCAGAATTCTGCGAATCTCTGAAATTGCTTGCTGATCATCAGCTACATGCTCCAGGACATGTGAGGCAAAGACAAAGTCGTAACTCTGGTCCGCAAACGGCAAGCGCTGCAAATCGACTTGATGATCAACGTCCTTGGCCGCCAAATCCGCAGTTTCATAATGCAGGAAGGTTCTGGCGAAGAGCGCTTTAAAGCTGGCTTCAGGTGCGAAGTGCAGTGCTGCTTTCCCGGCCGGCGACCAGCGGGCAAAGACCTGCATCAATACCGCATATTGCAGGCGGTGACGCTCCAGACTTCGACACTGGGGACACTGGGCGTGCAATCGACCACGAAACGTCAGTAACTCACCCGTAAAACCACACAAAGGGCATTGATAGAATGAATCAACCATGTGTCTGACGCTCCTGTTCCATTCGTCTTGCCGCGCCGCAGCTAGCATACAGCCATTGGCGGCGACCATTCGTGCGTCAATCGCCAGTGTAGGTCAGACAACGCCAGATAAAGTGCAATCCACAATAGCGCATGGGTAGTAGCGACCGCCAGCCCAGGTATTGGATAAACGCGCGCACACCACCAGCGCCAAAAAATTTGCAGTAACGTGCATAATTCTCGGCCAGCCTGCCCCGTAACAGCGATTCGTCAAACGCTCGTGTGGTGCGGTTTAATTGCAATAAACTCAAGTACAAGTCACCAACGGTTTCAGCCGTGGTGACTGGTTGGTCACCTGCAAACAGATAAAGATCTGGGACGACTGCCGCCGGCACCTCAAGGCCGAACGCGCGTAATTGCTCCGCCGCCAGTTGCTTGGCACTCATCCGCTGCAGCTGCTTATTGGCAGTAGATTCCTGACCCGCATGAATCCGGTAATGGAGATGCACCCTTGGCAGCACAGCCAGCTGGCCCTGTCTGCTCATGGCGATCCAGAACGCATAGTCGGTCGCACTTTTCACCCCGCAGCTGGCAAATGAGAACGCACTTGCTTGCGCCGCAGCAGTTCTCACCATGGCAGCAGGATTGACGATCTGGTTGCTAAAAAGCATGTCTACCGCCAGTTTTGACGGCGACGATCGCTTCACTAGGGTACGCTCGGCACCCAGGATGACGTACCCCGAACTCACTGCTACCACCTGTGGGTGGGCATCAAGACAGGCCACTTGGCAACGCAAACGATCCGGCGTTGAAATGTCATCCGAGTCCATCCACGCAAAATAGGGTGTAGCGACCTGGGCAATTAGCCTGTCACGGCTACGCGCTATTCCTTCGTTAGTCGAATTTCTCAGCGCCACAATGCGGCTATCGGCTGCGGCATAACCTTGAATGATCAGCCAGGAGTCATCACTGGAAGCATCGTCGAGGATGTAGAACCGGAAATCGCCGTACTCCTGCGCCAAGATTGAGGCAATGGCCTGGCCCAGATAGGCACTGGTATTGAATACCGGCATCAAGACACTGACTGTGGCCATCACTGCGGGCCCTTCTTGCCAGTGCTATCCGCGCCGGAGAACTGAGCGGCATGCTGTCGAGCACTCAATCGTCGCCCACGGTAGCCCCATACCAATCCCGGTGAGCGAGCCCAGCGCGCGGTTTCAAAGGCAAGATTCTGCCAGCGCCCCTGCTGCCAGAAGCGCCGCAGGGCCTCACCGGTCACTTGCAGGCACTGACGAACCTCAATCTTGAGGTAGAGCCACAAGGTTGCGGGCTGGGCCGGCTTGTCAAAAATGGCCCAAAAATCGCGACCGAGGGCAAATTGACGCTGCCATTCCCACTGCCAGCGCTGTTTGCGCAAGGGCACCAGATGACGCATGGTCCAGCGTCGACTGAATCCGAGGCGGCCGCCAGCGATCGCCATCCGCCGTTGAGCGGCGGTCTCCTCGCCATAGCCTATCGCCACGCCGTGCATACCCAGCGACGTTGGAAATCCGCCAGCCTGACGCAACAGCTCCGCACGATAGGCCGCGATGCCCCCTGAGAAATAGCCACTGGTCAAACGGAACTCATCTCCTTGTGCGACCACGCTGTCGTTGCTGGCGTAATGCGGCTTGAACCACGGCACCTGCCCTTCCGCAAACCAGGCGTAATAGACGCCGCCGAAGGCATCGAACTGGCCATCGTCGATCAACCGCAACAGCTGGGCCACCCAGTCATCGGCCGGCTCAGCATCGTCATCAAGAAAGGCCAGCCAGGGGGCGCTGGTTGCTGCCAGCGCATGGTTGCGGGCATGCCCCAACCCCTGCACCCGGCATCGTTCATAGCGCAGCAACGGCCACTGCTGCTGCAATGTGGCCACCTGGGTGGCGGTGTCGTCGCTGCAGTTGTTATCGACCACCATCACCCCCACCCGACCGTCAACGGGCAACTGGGGCAGTAACAGGCGCAGGGCATTGGCCACATAGCTGGCCCGGTTGTAGGTGCAAATGGCAATATCAACCAAGATCTCAGTCATCGATGCGGCTCCTGTTGCTGCCAGCGATCAGCGACGACGCAAGAATTGTGCACCAAAACTGTAAGGCCGATCGTCACGCGCCGGGTGAACCAGATAGCGTTTGCCGTTATCGACAAACTGCGGGTTGCCCATCAGTTCAAACAGCCCGGTCGACAAAAACGCCCGCTGCAGATCGGCCATGGTCGCCAGCTGGTTGTGGGGGCGATCATCATGGCCGGTGCCCACCACATAGGGGGCCGGGTTACGGTAATCAAAGGTGATCGACAACACCCCGCCCGGCCGCAGTACCCGCGCCATCTCTGTGAGCGCGCGCTGCTTGAGCTCATGGTCGAGGTGCTCAAACACACAGATCGAATAGGCATGGTCGAAGTAGCCATCGGCAAAGCTCAGCTCGGCCATGTTCATCACATAGGAATGCAGATTCCAGCCCATGGCTGCGGCGATCTTCTCGCCCTGGGCTACCAGCCGCTGATTGAGGTCAATCGAATGCAATTCATGGCCGAGGGAGGCCAGATAGCAACTGAACAGCGAGGCCGTACCTCCGGCATCCAGCACCCGAGAACCCGGTTTCAGCTGCGGACCGTGGGTCATTACCCAGATGATCTCCCAATACAAATACCAGGGGATGCGCAGGTCATCGGCCGCGCCCGGCAGCGCCACATAGTCAGGGCCACGATTGGCCATGCCCACGGTGGTCTGCTCGCCACGCGCCAGCGCCTGTTGCACCTCCTGCTCGCGGCCGTCTTCCGGCAACGAACCATACCAGGAGGTCATCGGCGTGCCCGCAGCATAGAGCCTGGCAATCAATGCGTTGATCGCGGCTATACGCGGCTGGGCCCAGGGGGCCAGCAAGTCGTCCCGGTCCATACTTTTGTTGATCACATGCTCGGTCATGATTCAGTTCTCCTGGCGAGCCTGCCGCTGGCCCTTGTGTCAGTTAGAACGCCAATAGCGGCCGCCCTTGGGCATAGGGCGCCAGATCCCGGCGCATCGATTCATGATGATGGTCAGTCATGGTGACCAGTGCCTCCAGCTGCTGCCACTCGGCAGGGCTGATGGCGGCTACCGGCCGAACAGCCGGCAGTCCGTCAACGGTGCCGCGCCGACACTGGTCGATGAGTGCCACCACCTGTAACTGCTGGCGGTAATGGCCCAAAAAAAAGCGGCAGTAGTCATTCCAGCCGACCAAGCCAACACGCATCAACCCCTGAGCGCGGCAGCGGGCTATCAGCTGACGACAACGCCGATGGAGATGGCGGATTTTGCGGTACTGCTGCCAGCAATGGCGCGGATAAAAGATCCAGGCCAGCAATTGATAGCGGGTAAAGGTTGCACTGGGCCCATGCATCAAACGTCTGGCAGTAAGCACATAAGCGCCGTATGCGGCTTGAGCACGCCATGAAAAATAGCGCTCGTAGTCACGGATGAACTGCAACGAAAACGGGTAATCAAGGCTGCGCGATACCATGTCACCGTGCCCCTCACCAACGTGACGGATGGTCAGCGGCTCAGCAATGAACAGGATCTGCGACACCTGCGCACCGAGGCGCAAGACAAAGTCCCAATCCTGGTGGCCGCGCAACGCCTCATTGAACAGGGTCGCTTTGGCTAATCCGGCTTCGACTGTCAGGCAACTCGACTGAATGCCGCCGCCACGATTCTGACAAAAGCTGTACTCAGCCACACTCTGGCCTGCCGCAATGCCGCGAACCGGCAACGCGACTGCCCCCTGACCGCCGCCCTGATTGCGATATTGGTGATAGCACAGGCGCGCGCCGGGTTGCGCCTTGATCATGTGGCTGACCGATGCCAGCTTGCCCGCCAGCCACTCATCGTCCGAATCGAGGAAACAGAGGTAACGGCCGCACGCTGCCTCAATGCCACGGTTGCGGGCATAGGCGCCGTTGCGGTTGGGGCTGTAACGGATCAGCCGCAGCCGTGGTTGACCATAGCCATGCACCTGGCTGGCGATAGCGGCAGCCCGCTCGTCGTCAGAGCCGTCATCCACCACCAGCACCTCGAAATCCTGCAGGCTCTGGGCAAACACCGAGTCGATGGCCCGCGCCAACTCAACCACGCGGTTGTAGACCGGAATGATCACCGAAAACAGGGGCGAATCTACCGCGCTCATGGCTTGTGAGCGACCAGCAGGGTAAAGGCGCCATCGTCACCCGCCGTCACCTCGCCTATCAGGGAATCAGGCTGGGTATAGCGGGCATCTACGTCAAAACCAGCGGCTGCCACCAGCGACACAATTTCGGTCACGGTGAAATGGCGCACATGGAACGGAAAACGTTCGACACTGAAGGGCATCACGGCCTGATTCGGCGTGGATGCCACCAGCATGCCGCCCGGCTTGAGCAGACCGGCAAAGGTAGCCAGCAGCTCTGCGGCAAAATCCACATGCTCGATGGTCTCAAAAGAGACCACCGCATCGAAATGGCCAGCCGGCAGCACCAACTGACGGGCATCGGCCTGCATGAAATGGACACCCGGCACCGCGTAGTGCTGACGGGCATAGGCAATGGCGCCATCATCGATATCAACGGCCACCACCTCGGCGCCCAGCTCCCGCGCCAATAAGGCCGAGCCATAACCGATGCCACAGGCCAGGTCGAGGATCCGGCGCGGCCGGTGGTCGGCAAGCTGATGGATGGCAAAGCGATAGCGGTTAAGGTGATCCTGACGGATATTGCGATAGTCGGGCGATATCTGTCGTTCGCCCTTGTTCATGGTCTTGCGCCCTTCGCCGCGCAGCAGTCCCGGCTGTGGCAGGCTGACCGCCACATCAACAAAGCCGATGCGCTTGAGCAGAAAAGCCAGGCGCCGCGCGTTATAGCCTGAGCGATGGCAATCATCATGATCGGGCGCATAGTCGGCCATCAGCGGATTACCGCCACGCTGCCATCCATAAAAAGCAGCAAAGGCGCGGCGGGCTGCAGAATCAACATTGCGCAACTGGCTTTCGTCCCACTCGGCATCCAGCCACAAGCGGGCGTAGTGATCGAGATCGGGGACCTCAACACATATGGTGCCGCCGATGCGCAGCGCATCAAACAGATGATTGAGGCAGGTGTCTGCTTCCATGCTGGTCAGATATTGCAGGTGCTGATCACTATGAATGTGGCCTAGGCCGCGGCACTGACTGCTGAGCTGCCAAGGGCAGCAGATCTGTGGCGACTGGCCATCCATTTCAACCACGACCGTGGCGTTTTGGTGATGGTGGAGACGGAGCTCGCTCATAGCAATCCTCGTTGGTGCAGACAACTACTGATATGGCTGAAACGGGCCAATCGGCTTGAATCGAAATTGCGTTCATCAACACTGAACTGGCGGGCGATCATCGCCGCCAGCAGCCGCTGCTGATCGCCACCGGGGTGGTTAAGCCAGCCCTGACCGTCGGCCACCACCGGCTTGCCGAGCAGCGCCGCTTCCAGCAGTACCGATGAGTTGATGCCGCGCACCATGCTGGCCCCCGCCAGCAGGCTCAGGGTATCGCCCTCAACCAGCTGGCCGCGCCGGCAACGATAACTGCGGGCATAGAGATCCTTGGGGTGAGGCTTGAACCACAGCGGCAGGTCAATCGGCTGCGCCTCGACAAAATCGATGTACTGCTGCATCCCCCCGGTAAAGGATGAATAACGCTGCACATTGCTGTCAGAGGCGATCTGCAGCGGCACCAGACAGTAGCCGCCGTCGCTCACCTCAAGCCCGCTAAACAGCTGCTGGCGGCGTTCGGCCAGCGCCGACAACTCGGCCGGCCCCACCCAGTCGAGGGGATCGGTCATTAACTGGCTGCCGTGGTTAACGCCGCTACGGTCAAAATAGAAATGGCGATGCTGGGGGAAAAAACCGCACTCGGCATAGGTAACGGCAATGGCCAGCTGCTGCAGCCGCTGGCGGATGGCGAAGAAATGGTCGGTGACGCCATTCCAGGCGATAACGCTGCAGGCAGCCTTAAGCTGATCGTCGCTGATCGCCGCCTGTGGATGGCGACAGACCAGCGTCACCCCCAGACGCGCCAGCCAGCCGGCAAAGCCGTGCAGCCAGCGCCGCAGTGGCGCTGAGTGGCCCACCGCCAGCAGCAGCACGAAGGGCGCACTCCCCGCCTCACCGGCCGGCCAGGGGGCAAGGTCGAACAGGTCGCACTGCACCGCATCACTGAGATCGTAAAAGCGGCAACCGGCGGCCACCCGCCCACTCGCAGCCGCCAGCAGCTGCGGCTGATGAACATCGGAGCCCAGCACCAGATGCTGCAGCGCAGCTACCTCAGGCGCATCCAGCGGACAGAGCGGAATGCCATCAACCTCGGTGTCCTGCATAGCCTGGGTGGCCACCACCAGACGCGGCGGCCTGACTCCGGCGGCGCGCACCAGCGCCAGCAGACGGCGGCTGAAGCCGCCACTGCCGATGATGGCGTAATCGAGCCCATCAAGTTCGGCGATGGTCAGGCTGTGGAGCACAGTCACGGTTGTGCCCACCCCAGCAGCTCCCGCACCTGCGCCGGTTGTTGACGCAGCGCCCAGGCCTGACGGTGGCGTTCATCGAAGTACCAGCCGTCGCATTCCGCTTCGTCGATCAGCTGCTGAAACAGCAGATCTTCACCCAGCCGCAGAAAGTAGAGCGCCGCCGAGAAACGGTGGTGGCTCACCCCCTGAGCAACGATCTGCGGGTCAACGCCAAAGGCCAGCGCCTGGGTGCAGGCCCGCTCCAGTTCGCGGGTGACGGCCATCCGCCGCTCAAGGTTACGGCTGGTCTGGGCGCCGAAGCTGGCGCCGTGGATCCGGTAACGGCCGAGCACGGCATCGAGGCGATCGACGCTGCCGGCGCCGTAATGGGCATTGGCGATATGCCAGGGGTAATCGCAGATGATGCGGCAGCCATGGTCGAGGCTGGCCGGGAGCTGGCCATGGCGGCGGATCATGACGCTAGAGGCTTGCAGGAACACGCCATAGCGGATCAGATGGCTGATATCGGCCTGCTGCGGAATGTAAGCGGCGTTGTAGTAATCGCGGCTGTAGTGTTTGAGCAGCTGGCCGCTGGCCGATTCGAACATCTCCGACTCGTGATAGCAGATGGCGCAGCCAGGGTGCTGGTCGAGATAATCGGCCTGGGCCTGCAGCTTGCCGGGCAGGGCCAGATCATCGCCATCGACATAGGCGATATAGTCGCCTTTGGCGGCCGCCAGCAGCCGCCCCATGGTGGCCACCAGCCCGAGATTGTGGGGGTTGTCGACCAGCTGCAGCCGTTCGCCCCACTGCGGTTGCAGCGCTGCAATCGCGGCGCGGGTGCCGTCGATCGAGGCATCATTGGCCACCACCACCTCGAAGCTGAAATCGGTGCGCTGGGTCAGCAGGCTGAGCAGGCAGTCGCCGACATAGGCCTCGAGGTTATAGGCAGGGACAATTACGCTGACCTTGGTCACGGCACCAACCTTTGGCTGTTGTTTCGGCGTCAGGTGGTTGTCACCCTAGCCATGGACCTCAAAGTTAGCAACGCTTATGCCAAAACCCTTTGCAAAAGAGCCGGTTCACTCACTTTGTGATAGCTTTGAACGACACTCTTTGCCGTCGAGCCGCCGCTGCCCATGACCACCGCTGAACGCCACCTGCCCCGCACCTGGCTGACCCCAATCTCCGCCGCTGACATCGAAAAACTGCGCCTTTGGCGCAACCTGCCGCGGGTACGCACTAACAGCTTCGATCAATGCGAGATCAGCAGCGACGAGCAGCAGCGCTGGTTTGCCGGCCTGACGGGCGATAGCAGCCGCCGTTATCTGCTGTTCGGCCAGAACGACAAGGCCATTGGCTGCCTCTCCTTTACCGCCATCACCGCCACCAGCGCCCACTGGGGCTGCTATCTGGGCGAGGAGCAGGTGTGGCCCGGCACCGGGCTGCTGATTGAGATCGCCGCCCTCGATTACGCCGAGCAGATGCTGGGGCTGGCCACCCTGCATGCCGAAGTGCTGGCCCACAATCCGGGGCCTGCCAAGGTTCACCGCCTGTTTGGCTACACTGAGGGCGAGCCGCGTTTACACCGCTTTGCCGATGGCCGTGAGGAACAGGTGCTGTGCTTCAGCTACCCCTTGGGTCACTGGACCATCCGCCGGCCACGGGTACTGGCCAGCCTGCCGGCCAGCGTGCAAGAGGCCGCCGACCAGATCTATCTGCAACCTTTCACCAGCCGGGGCTAAGCTCATGACCGACCTGCGCGCCACCATCCTTGACACCCTGCATGCGGTTGCCGAACAGCAACAGTGCCAGCTGGTTGACCCTTTGGACGACGAGGTGGTGCTGCTGGAGAGCGGCCTCGACAGCCTCGGCTTTGCCATTCTGGTGGCGATGCTGGAAGAACAGCTGGAGTTCGACCCCTTCACCCTGTCAGACACCCCGGTATATCCCCGCACCCTGGGCGAGTTCATCGCCTGCTACGAGCAAGCGCCACGGCCATGAGACTGCTAGAGCAGCTGCGCCAGCAGGATCAGCAGCGGCCGTTGCTGTGGGTCGCTGGCCAGCCGCTGAGCGTGGCAGAGCTGATCAACCAGGCCGAAGCCCTGCGCCAGCGCTGGCCTCAGCTGCGCGGCGCGCGCGTGGCCCTGGCCCGGAGTGAACCGCTGCAGCAGCTGTTGGCACTGCTGGCCACCGATGGCTGGGCGGCGGAGCTGCTGCTGCTCGCCCCTGATCTGCTCGCCCAGCCCGAGCTGTGGCGCCCCCACAGCGATTGGCTGTGGCAGGATGACGCGCCCCAGCTGCTGGCAGCGCCGCATGCGGCTGCGGCGCCGGCCGATGGCAGCGGCTGGATCCTGTTTACCTCCGGCACCACCGGCACCCCCAAGGCGGTCCGCTACGATCTGGCGCGGCTGGCGGCCGCCATCAGCCCGCTGCCTGACGGCAAAGCGCCGCTGCGCTGGGCGCTGATGTATGACCTCAACCGCTTTGCCGGGGTGCAGCTGCTGCTGCAATGCCTGCTCGGTGGCAACCAGCTGGCGTTGCCCGCCGCCACCAGTTTCGATGCCCAGTGGCAGAGCGCCCGTGACGCCGGGGTGACCGCTATCTCCGCCACCCCCAGCTGCTGGCGACGACTGCTGATGGACGAGCGGCTCAACCAGCTGCCACTGCGCCAGCTGACCCTCGGGGGTGAAGCCGCCGATCAGGGGCTGCTCAACCGCCTGCGCCAGCAGTTCCCCAGCGCCCGCATCTGCCATATCTACGCCAGCACCGAGGCCGGCGTAGGCTTTGCCGTGCATGATGGTCTGGCCGGCTTTCCCAGCTCCTGGCTCGCAGGCGACGGCCCGCTGCCGCTGCGCGTCGATGAGGCCGGCATGCTGTGGGTCAAAAGCCCTCGTGCTGGCAGCAATGCTCAGCTCGCGGCGCGCCAGATCGACGGCTGGCTGCCCACCGATGATGAAGTGGTGCTCAGTGGCGAGCGGGTGCTGTTTGCCGGCCGGGTGGGCGGGGTGATCAATGTCGGCGGCAGCAAGATCCGCCCCGAGGCTGTCGAGGCGGTGATCCGTGAACTGCCGTGGGTGGTGGATGTGCAGGTGGCGGGCAAAGCCAGCCCGCTGCTCGGTCAGCTGGTGGAAGCAAAGGTGCTGGCCCCCGGTGCCCCGGCTGAGGCCAAAAGCCAGCTTCTGGCCCACTGCCGCAGCCGCCTGCCCACCCACGGGGTGCCGGCGCTGGTCCGTTTTGTCGACAGCCTGGCGCTGACCGCCACCGGCAAACTCAAACGTACAGGAGAGCGCTGATGAGCAGCCCGCAACAGAAACTGGTGGTGGTCACCGGCGCCAGCCGTGGCCTGGGGCTGGCCATCAGCCGCGCCCTCCTCGGCGCTGGCTACCGGGTGCTGGCCGTAGCCCGTCAGCACAGTGCCGAGCTGCAGCAGCTGGCGGCCGACCATGGCGAGCAGCTGGCTTTCGCCGCCTGCGATCTGGCAGAGATCGACGCGCTACCAGAGGCCTGCAAGGACTGGGTCAAACAGCATGGCCGCCCCTGGGGGCTCATCAACAATGCGGCGGTTGGCCGAGATGGCATCCTCGCCACCCTGCATGATCGCGACATCGAACTGCTGCTGCGGGTGAATCTGCAGGCGCCGATCCTGCTGTGCAAGTACCTGTCGCGGCCGATGCTGCTTAACGGCGGCGGCCGCATCGTCAACATCGCCTCGGTGGTGGCCAATACCGGCTACAAGGGGCTGTCGGTCTATGCTGCCAGCAAGGCCGGATTGGTGGGGTTAAGCCGTTCGCTGGCGCGCGAGCTGGGCAAGGGCGGGATCACCGTCAACGCCCTGCTGCCGGGGTTTATGGCCACCGACATGACCGCCGCGCTGGAGGGTGACAAGCTCGACAGCATCCAGCGCCGCAGCGCCATCGGCCGGCTGGCCGGCGTCGATGAGGTGGCTGCAGCGGTGGTCTATCTGCTGAGTGACGCCGCCGCCGCTGTCACCGGCACCACCCTGACCGTGGATGGTGGCGGCAGCGCCTGATCAGGCCAGCAGTTGGCGGATAGCGCTGGCAATGCGCTCACCACCGCGGCCATCCACCAGCTGGCGCTGACGCTCGGCCCGTTGATCCAGCAGTTGCGGCTGCTGCCACAACTGCTGCAACCGCTCGCCCAGTGCATCGCGCTCGTCGGCGCCATAGCTGTCGATGATCCCCTGCCCGGCCAGCGCCATCGCCGTTGGCCGCTGGTTGGCGGCCACCCACAGCCCCAGCACCGGCGTGCCCAGCGCGCAGAGTTCATACAGGGTGTTGCCCAAGGCCACCACCGCCAACCGGGCGCTGGCGCCAACTTCAGCCAACGTGGCGATGGCATGGTGGTGGCGCAGGCGCGAGGTCGACAGACCACTACACCAGTGCCCCACCGCCGTCGCGTGCGGGCAAGCCGCGCCCGTGACCAGATCGACGCCCGCCTCGTCCGGCAGCTTGCCCAAGGCGAGCGCTGCCAGCGGCTGGCTGAGGGCCAGCGGATCGCTGCCACCGCAGTTGATCAGCAGCCGCTGGCGCTGGCTGGGGGCAACATAGGGCTGACGGCTGAACTCGGCTCGTAGCGGGGCGAATTGGCAGCCGGTCAGCACTTGGGCAACGCTTGGGTAATGGTCAGGCTGGGCCAGCGGCGACGGGTTGATCACCAAGGCCGCCGGCAAGGGGCCGCGATCATTGAGATCATCAAAGAGCGCCAGGGTTATGCCGGTGGCCGCCAGCGCCTGCAGCTGCGACGGGTCAAAACCATAGCCGTCGATCAGCAGCAGCCGTGGCTGGAGCGCAGCCACCTGGGCGGCCAAGGGCCGCTGCGGCTCAGGTGTGGAAATCTCAACTCCCAGGCGCTGGCAGTGCTCGACCAGCGGCAGAGGCAAGGCCGGTGCCAGCAGGCGGATGGCCAGTGAGTGAGGGCTGGCCAGGCGCAACCACTCCACCACGGTCAGGCAGCGCATCAGGTGGCCGGTGCCGATGGCCGGGCTGTAATCGACCAGCAGCAACAGATCCGGCCGCAGGCTCATAAGGGTTCGAGCAGCTCCCAGCTCAGGGCGGTACCTTTGCTCGCCGCTACCCGCAGACGGCGGCCGAGCACCGCCTCATAGTGGGCCGGGGCCAGTCCAAAGCCGGGGCGCACCACCTTGATGTTGGCCGGGGTTAACGGCGCACCAGCGGGCAGATCGGCGGCAATGTAGATGGAGCGGCGATATTTTTTGTTGGCCTGCTCACCGCTGCTGCCACCAAAACGAACCTGCCCCAAGGCGGCGTGGGCATCACGACAGCCCCGCACCAGCTGCGCCAGTTCATGGGGTTCGAGCGAGAAGGCGGCATCGGCCACGTCATCGCTGCGCGATAGCACCAGATGCTTTTCGATCGCCACCGCCCCCAGCGCCGTGGCGGCAATAGCGGCACCAACGCCCAGCGTATGGTCCGACAGGCCAGCCAGACAGCCGAAGGTGGCAGCCAGCTGCGGCAGGGTGCGCAGGTTGGAATCGCTCACCGCCGCCGGGTAACTGCTGGTGCATTTGAGCAGGATGATCTGCGGGTTACCGGCGCCGCGGGCACAGGCCACCGCCGCCTCAATCTCGGCCAGACTGGCCATGCCGGTCGACATGATGATCGGCTTGCCGGTACGGGCTACCGCCCGGATCAGCGGCAGATGGGTCAGCTCAAACGAGGCGATCTTGTAGCAGGGCACCGCTAAATCTTCGAGAAAATCGATCGCCGCTTCGTCAAAGGGGGAGCTGAAGGCCAGCATGCCGTGATGCCGTGCCCGCTCAAACAGGGGCTGGTGCCACTCATAGGGGGTGGCCGCCCGCTGATAGAGCTGATAAAGGGTCTCACCGGCCCACAGGCTGTTGGCCTCGCCAATGCGGAAATCGGGGCTGTCGACATCGAGGGTGATGCTGTCGGCGGTGTAGGTCTGCAGCTTGATCGCATCGGCACCAGCAGCGGCAGCGGCATCCACCAGCGCCAGCGCCCGCTCCAGCTGTTGACCATGATTGGCCGACAGCTCGGCAATGATCAGTGGTGGCTGAGCCGGGCCAAGTTCACGCCCGGCGATCACAACCTTCATCATTTTCCCCGTTGCCACACATGGCTGTTGTCCTCGTCATCCAGCAACTGCCAGCCATCAGCAAAGGTATCGACAATATCTTGCAGGTACTGGCGATAAACCTCGATGCAATCCCGGTAGTTGGCCAAACCCTCGTCCGAATCCTTCGGCCACAGTGAAAACTTGAGAATGAATGACGACATATAGAGCACGCTGCCGCGAAGCATGGTAAGGAGGTAACGGTTATGTGGACCTTTGACTTCAACCACTTCGCGATAAACAGCCTGAAGCTGCTCCAACGCATCATTGCGATTAGCCACCGGCGTTTCCAGCAATCTGAGTAAACCCACAACGAATTTCTCAAATACACCGCTGGTAATCACCTGACGAGCGTAGTCAACCACAGCGGATGTGACTGGACGGCCGCAGCCCTGCACTTTCGCCAATAACTGTGACCAGTCGATATCATCGCGGCCCTCCAACAATTCAACCATGGTTGCCACTGCCATCGGCTCAGCACCGGCAATCAGAGCGCCACGGGCAGTATTGGCGCAGCGCAATCCAGGATATCTACGCAGCTGGTTTTCCACACCCAGACGGGCGTTATCAAAGATGGTGCTGGTTTCCACCAGATCACCGCGGTTACCTGGGCGGCGATGCTTGGCGTGCCACTCGTAGTTATAGACCCCTTTGTCCTCACCATCCTCGCTAAAATAAATGCTGCCTGCAGCATGGTGCTCCTTGTTGGGAAAACCAAAATCAGTGCCCACAAAGTACAGTTCCACAGCGCCCAGATGGGTCAGGGCGGCTAGTGCAAAATTGGTGACTGTAGGCCCAGCAAACATCAACTCGGCGATCGCTACCCCGGCTTCCGCCAGCAACGCCGCTGGCGCTTCATTGAATTTGGGCAACAAGAGCGCGCTGCCGAACTTGTCGACAACCGCCGGGTGAACCACGTCTGGTGCGAGCAGCATGATCCCTTTAAGAAATTCTGGATCGCCAATCTGATCCAGTGCCACTGCGGTCTGATAAGGGCGCTCCGATTCCACATGAATATGCGGCCGGATACCGGCGCGATAGAGCGCCGATATGGCGGTACCACAGCTGACGATCACCGCCTTTTCGCCCAGTGACTTGAGATAGGGATAGAGATCCGCCAGGGACGGGCCATTGGCACAGAGGATGACTGGCGTCGTAGTCAGTGCAGTCGCCGGGCGACCATCACACAGCGGGGTACCCGCACCGAAGTTGGCAAAGGCATGGGCCAGGGCGATACGGGAATCATCATAAAAACCGAAGCCCGACACCAGGGTGTGAGCTTTGAGCGCCAGCTGCTCGAGAAATTTGTCGATCACCGGGCTGCGATAATGGATCAGCAGGTGGGCGAAGGAGACGCCGTAATAACTGTTGGCCATCATCCCCATCACCAGATCGTCAAACGCATCCTTGTCATTTAACTCCAGAGAGATATGCAGGCAAGCCCCCTGTTCGTGCAGGGTCTGCAGGATGGTCGACCAGTCCGCCACAAACAGGCTGGCATAGAAAAAATCAGGTTCAGGCTCAATGACGTAGAGGTTTTTGATACGGCAATGGGTGACCCACTCCTCCAGCTGAACGCCCAGCCCCACGCCCACTGCGATGCCTGTATGAACAACCTCTGGCAGATAACCAGGGTTCAGTTTCTGAATGTAATCTCCCCGATGCCACCAAGGGATCATTCGCTCCATCTGTTTTACGTGAACGTAATTCTGGCCATGACCACTTTTCCGATACTCCCAGACATACTGGGTCACATCTGGCAATGTCTGAAAAACCTCATATTGACGCAAACAGTAAACAACACCATCTTCCGGATAGACCATATGGTCTTCCTCAAGATCCAGAATATTAAAGGTCTCGCCATCAAACACCGGCTCAAAGCGGTGCGGTTGATAGTTAATGAAATGACGGTAAATTTCGGGCATGTACTGGGCCAATGCCGCCATATTCAGTTCCAGCCTGATTTGCGGCTCAATAAAGCGTTCGGCAAATTCGGCGTAACGCTGTTCGACTTCCGGCCCACACTGCTGCTCATAAGTTTGCCGATGCTGATGTTGCTCCAGCTTGAGCTGGGCATAGCGGATAGTACGTCGCAAGATGCGCTGGTCTTCGGTTTCAACTGGAAAAATTGGCATCCGCATCTCCGCTATCGCAATAGAACAGGGGGGCTAAGGACAACTCAACAGCTGATCTCTACCCGCCAATCGGCGGTGAAGCCAACGGCTAACATCCTAGCCCGGAGAAGCTTACTTCAAGCCGCTATAGCCGGAATGTGCGCGCCGCCGCTGATTGAGTTCAAGCAGTTTGTTGCGGGTATCATCCAGGAGACGGCGCAACAACCCGATCTGGCTAGAGTCACCGTCCACCAGTTCCAGCAGGCGGTTGAGTTCCACGGTTTGGCTAGGCACTTCACCGTTATCCAGCTGGGCGCACAGATCGACGACCAGTTGATGGCGCCGCTCAGCCAAAGCGGGAAGCCCTGACCACTCGCTGGTTTCATCAGCGAGTGCCAGAGCCACCTGCGCGTGGATGGCTTCAATCTCTTGCAGAATGGCGGCGACATCCATGATGTTCAGCCTGCGCTAGCACCGTATTTACCGGGCTCACCCAACTCCTTACGGCGGGAGATCGCCTCCTGTTTGGCCGCATCAGGGATGGAACGCCAAGCGTCAAGAATGGGATAAAACAGCTGGTACAGCTCATCCAGCACCGCCACATCCATGGACGCGCTGGCTTCGATCAGACGGGTTTTCATGTAGCTGTAAACATCATCCATGCTGCGGGCAAACTGTGGATTAACACTGTGGTCCAGCGCCCCCTGCAACCCAGAGACAATGGCGACCGCCCGGTTGATACTGCGCGCCTTGGTGGGGATATCTCTGCGCTCGATAGCACCCTTGGCCTTGCCGATGTGGTCAAGGGCGGCCGTCATCATCACTTCAATCACCTTGTGCGGATCGGCATCGGCCAGCGATGCCTGTGTATCGACCTGCACATAAGAGCGGATGTTACCGCGCATCACGCCGTCCCCCTTCAGTGGTTACTTTTTGCTGCTTGAGGATAGCGACTTGAACACCCCGTCTAGGTAGTTAGAAGTTGCTGCGTACTGGGCCATGATCGAATCCAGAGCGGTGTACTGCTTGCGCAGTGTCGCCTCGTAGTCTTCCAGATACTTGTCCAGTCGGTCACGCGCATCCTCAATATCGTCTCGCTGTTTAACCAGATTGTTCTCCCGGTCGAGCAGCGAGCCGCCAGTACCTACATAGCCTTCGACGGTGGTGAGCAGTTTTTTGGCTATCCCTTTGCTGTTATCAGCAAAAACCGCGCCAACATCCATCATGTCCGCCGACAACGCTTTGTCGAGCTTGGTGGAGTTGAGCGTCAGCCGACCGTCACGGTCCAGTTCGACACCCAGTTCATACAGGCTACTGAACTGCCCAACCCCAGTCACCGACTGAGCGAGCGAGTTAGCCATTGCTGACTTGGCAGTACGCACGCCCGAATCTGAGGCCAGCAACCCGCTCTTCGGATTACCGAGCTTGTCGAGCTGATCGGCCATCTTGTTAAAACCGTCCACGAACTCCTGAATCAGGGTCTTGACACTGGTCGTGTCGCTGGCGACATTCAGCGTCACCTTTTCCCCGACCGCCGTCGTCGACGCTAGGTTAAGGGTGACCCCGGTAATGGCATTGCTGATCTCGTTGGTGGTGCTGGTCACAGTTTCACCATTAATGGTGATCACTGCATTGGATGCCGTGCGGTTGGTTTGCAAATCGGTCGACAGCGCATCAAGGCTGGGGTCGTCGCTGGTCACCGTCAACGCATTGGCTGCGCCCGTCTTGTTCGACTCAAAGATCAGCACCGGGCCAGCATCCGAGTTGATGATAGTGGCGCTGACGCCAAAGTTGTCATTCTTGCCATTGACCTTGGCCACCACGTCATCCAGCGTATCTCCCGCCTCCACATCGACGGTAAAGCTGTTGCCCACGCCGCCGTTGAACGTCAGCGTACCCTCACCCACGGCAGTCGTAGAGGGTGTTACCCCGGTCAGCGCAGCACTCTTCAGGCGGGTCGAGGCGGCGAGCGACTGAACGGTAATGTCATAGTTGCCATTAACCGCCGACGCGCCAATGGTCGCGCCAACCGGCTGCGTGGCACCACCCGCAGAGTAGGTCGTGGTGGCCGTAAACTTGGCAAAATTATCAATTTCTTCAAGCTTTTTCAGCGTCGTGCGGAAGGTGGACAATGCCGACTTGAAGGAACCAACGCCAGATATCTCCTCCTCCAACCGCGTTTCACGCCGGTTGATCGGCGCCACCCGGGACTGGGCTTCGATGTTGACGAAGTTTCTGATCATGGTTTCGAGGTCAAGCCCCGAGCCAACGCCTGCCAATGTCGTCATGGTTCACCTCGCTTCGGGCCGGAAGCACCCGTTACGCGTCTGATTGCAAAAGTATACCCGTGGACTGACTGAACTCGTCGCGCAGTTTGCTGATCCGCTCGGCAAGTTTGAGCGCCTCTTCCGATGGAATCTGGCGAATCACCTCACCGCTGCTTTGATCCACTACCTTGATGACGGTGCGCTCGGCAGCGTCATCGACTGAAAACTGCAGCCCTTTCTTCACCGATTCAACAAAACGCTGAATCTCCTCTACCGCCTTCTCGACATCCTTCTCGTCGCCACTGGCCGCCTGCTCTTTCGCCCGCTCATCACCCGGCTTGGCTGAATTACGCTCGGCTTGCTGCACCGCCACCAGCGTTGAGGTTTTGGTGGCATCTGCGGTTGCCGCACTGCTACCGGAACTGGCTGGCGTCGGGCTGGCAGCTGTCGTGACTGACAAACCGTTGACTGTCATGGACATGATCCCACCCCCTTAAGGCAAAGGCTTGTTCGAGATTACTCCCGAACAAGCCTACTACTTATCGTTCAGGTTGCCTTACTGGCTGGCGCTTTAGCCAATCAGTGACAGGGCAATCTGCGGCTGCTGGTTAGCCTGGGCCAACATCGAGGTAGAGGCCTGCTGGAGTACCTGGTTACGGGCCAGCGCTGCCGATTCAGCCGCAAAGTCAGCGTCCTGAATACGGCTACGTGAGCTAGACACGTTTTCCATGATGCTGTTCAGGTTGCGGATGGTCGAGCTGAAGCGGTTTTGCTTGGCACCGAGGTCAGCGCGGACATCGTTGATAGTTGCCAGGGCGCTGTCCAAACTGGCGATGGCTGCCTGAGCACCAGTGGAAGTGCTGATGTCGATACCATCGATGCCCAGACCCGTGGTATTCATGTTGGTCGACACTTTGATGTTAATCGTAGTGTTGGCGTCCGGGCCGACCTGGAAGTTGGCGTCGTAGGTACCTGTCAGCAGCTTGGTGCCACCGAAGGTGGTGCTGGAAGCAACACGGTCGATCTCCTCAATCAGCTGGGTCACTTCTTTCTGCAGGGCTGCGCGGTCATCAGCGGTGTTGGAGCCGTTGGCAGACTGCAGGGCCAGAACGCGCATGCGCTGGACCATGTTGGTGGTTTCGTCCAAGGCACCTTCAGCAGTCTGGGCCAGCGAGATACCGTCGTTAGCGTTACGGGCGCCCTGGTTCAAACCGTTGATCTGGGAGGTCAGACGGCTGGCGATCTGCATACCGGCAGAGTCATCGGCAGCGCTGTTGATGCGCAGGCCAGATGACAGTCGCTGATAGCTGGTGTTAAGGGCGTTGCTGCTTTTTTCCAGGTTACGCTGAGCGTTAATCGAGGAAATGTTGCTGTTTACGTAAAGGGCCATGGTAAACCTCCTGAGGGACTCTCGGTACGCCGTAGCGGCGCGGTGCTGTGCTTGTCACTACGGGCGTTGCCGGTCTTGGTTTGTGAGCCGGGGTAATCACCCTTACCCCTTGTATCGGCCCGCTGCCATTTTCCTTTAGGTCCTTTACCAAAAAATTTTGGGGCTCCCTGATGGAGCCCCATAACCGACTGTTCCAACGATAGATTTAGCCTTGCAGCAAGGACAAAGCAATCTGTGGCTGCTGGTTGGCCTGGGTCAGCATCGAGGTTGCAGCCTGCTGCAGCACCTGGTTGCGGGCCAGCGCGGCTGATTCAGCAGCGAAGTCAGCATCCATGATGCGTGAGCGTGACGAGGAGACGTTCTCGCCGATGCTCTGCAAGTTGCGGATGGTCGAGCTGAAACGGTTCTGCTTGGCACCGAGATCAGCACGAACGTCGTTGACCGTCGCCAGCGCCGAATCAATCGAACTGATGGCCAGCTGGGCCCCCGATGAGGTGCTGACATCCAGAGTCGCCACACCCAGACCCGTAGTACCCATCGAGGTGGTAATGGCCACACTAATGATGGTGTTGGCATCCGGGCCGATCTGGAAGCCGGTGTTATAAGTACCGCGCAGCAGGTAGGTACCACCAAAGGTGGTGGTGCTGGCAACGCGGTCAATTTCCAGCTTCAGTTCTGTCACTTCCTTGTTCAGGGCATCGCGGTCAGCCTGAGTGTTGGAACCGTTGGCTGCCTGAATAGCCAGCACCCGGATACGCTGCAGCATGGAGGTGGTTTCATCCAACGCCCCTTCCGCAGTTTGGGCCAGCGAAATACCATCGTTAGCGTTTCGGGCAGCCTGGTTAAGGCCGTTGATCTGGGATGTCAGGCGGCTGGCGATCTGCAAGCCGGCGGCGTCATCCTTGGCGCTGTTGACGCGCAAGCCTGACGACAATCGCTGAAATGAGGTCTGCAACGAATCGGTCGCTTTGTTCAGGTTCCGTTGCGAGTTCAGCGAGGCCACGTTGGTGTTGACATAAAGCCCCATGGGATAGCTCCTCTTTATCTCAAAGTGCGGGCCCTGTGCTTACTCAGCAATCCGGACCACTGTTTTTGTTGCGCTTTTGACGGCGCGTCAAAAGGTCATCCTTGACATTCAAAGTCCGTGCCAGCCTACAGATAGTTGAACAAACTCAATCCTTGCAACTGGGTAAAGGTCTGCTGTGATGCCTGCAACGCCAGCTTGGCCTGCTCGAACTCCGCAACCGCCTTGGCGTAATCGAGATCTTCAAGCTTGCCTTTGGACTCGTTGAGGGTGAGCGCTAAGTCCTCGTTGAGATTGGTCTGACGCTCAAGGGTGTTGAGCCTTGAGCCCACCTCGGCCCGGCGGGTGGTGATATGGGTCAGGCTGGCATTGAGCTGCGACAGATATTGGCCGTAATCGACGCCGTTCTGCTCGCGCGTGCCGCTGACGCGGCTGGTTTCCACCCAGCCAATCAGGTTCTGCATGGTTTCGAAGATGCTGACCTCCTGCCCCGGGGTCAGGCTCAGGCTGTCACCCGGCAACGGATTGCCGTCGAGCGCCACCTCGATCCCGTTGAAGGCAATGGTTTGCCCGGGGGTGTAAGCCGCCGTTGAATAGACTGTGGCAGAGCTACTGTCGGTCACCGTCAACTCCATGACACCGTCGCTGTCGGCGTCGGTAAAGCTGAAGTTGTAATTGGGCGGCACGCCCACTGCGTTGTAACTGCCAGGGTCAACGATCTCAGCTTTACGCACACTGATGCCCCCACCGTTGGTGGCATAGCTCGGTAGAAAATCGCCGATGGCATTGGGCGCCTTGAGAAACACCGAATCACCGGCCTGACTGGTGGCGACATAGACGCCACCACCCACCTGGACCTGACGCTCACCATAGTCACCTTGATAGCTGACTGAGCCATCACCGCCGACCAGAAAAGGCTGCTTGTCGGTCTGATAACCGGCAAAGATGTAATTGCCCGATTCATCGCGGGTATTGGCCAGGCTGACCAGTTCGTCGTAGGCCCCTTTGAGTTCGGTAGCAATGGCCCGCATATCGTCCTGACTGTTGGCGCCATTGTTCGCCGCGATGGCCAGCACCTGTACTCGCATCAACAGATTTTCGACACTGGCAAACACGGTTTCGCCGAGCGCATTACTGGCCTCGGCTGAATCGATGTTACGGTTGTACTGCTCCAGCCGCACCAATTCCTCCTTGATACCGGAGATGGTGCCGTTGGCTACAGGATCATCCTTGGCTGTCAGCACCCGCTTGCCATCCGAGATATAGGGGGACTGGCTGCTCAGTTCAGCCGCCTTGCGGCCGATATTGGCCGAACTGGTCTGGTAGAACTGGAAGGTAGATACACGCATGATTAGTTCCCTCAACGGGCAGCTTGGAGAATGGTGTCAAACAGGGTTTGGGCCACCGACACGATGCGCGCCGAGGCTTGATAGGCTTGCTGGAAGCGCAATAGGTTGGCCGCTTCTTCATCAAGGTTGACCCCTGACGACGAGGCAATACGAGCCACCGCCTGGTCATTCATGACGCTGGCGCTCTTGTAGCTGGCTTCGGCCGACGAGGCCTGGGCGCCAATCAGGTTGGCATTGCTGGTGATCGCCTCGTTAAAGGCGAACTGGCCATCCTTGAGAATCTTTTGCGACTGGGTAGCAGCCAGCTTGAGGGCGTTATCGCCATTACCAACCCCAAAGGCGTCGCGAATGTCAAAGCGCTCGGGGGCGAACGGCGCCTGACCTGAAGGCTGGCCACTGATCTTGAGCGAAAAGGCCGCCGCTGAGGGCAGTGGCGGCACATCAATGGTCTGCTCGGGGGGCGTGTAAGCACCGGTCCCCATTACTGCATTACTGTTGTCATACAGGGTGTAGGTAAAGGTGCCTGGCGGGTTTTCCAGCACCTCAAGGCGCATTTCGGCCAGAGCCCGAGCCGCCACCGGATCATTGACCTGGGCGATCTCTACCCTGCCACTACTAACGTTATTGCTCGAGGCCACCACCGCCACCGGCATGGCGGCGGCTATGCCACTGGCCTGCTGCAGCTCAACCTCGAAGTTGGCCACGCCGTCACGGGTGGGGCGCACAATCCAGCTGTCACCAGCGGCTGGTGCACCACTGGCTTCGACAAAGGTGAAGCCGTCAGCCGTGGTAAACGGACCAGCACCTGGGGCACCAAGGGTGGTAGCGCTACCGCTGGAGAGGTTGGTCAGAATATAGTCACTGCCGTCGTAATCGAGGCGGTAATCACTGGCCGTCAGCTCACTGACATTATCAATGCGGATCGCACCGATCAGCGTGCCTGTATTGCCGTTGCGGGCCAGCATGCGTGCCTGTTGATCGCTGGTGCCATTGATGTCAGCAAACAGATTGGCACCCGCCAGACCATTGAGATCGAGACCACGCGCCTGCTGATCATTAACAGTCTCGGCAATACCCATGGCCACCAGATCGAGCTCGGCCATCGACTGCTTGAGATAACCGTCACGATAGGCAAACAGCGCGCCCAACTTGCCACCCAAACTGCCTTCATCCAGCTCGATTACCGAGCCTCGGTTAGTCAGCACCACCTCGCTCATCAAGGGGTCGGGATTACCAGACACCGTCTGGGTATCAAGCGCCGTCACTTCGGTCACCAGAGTCTGACCCTGACCGATAAACACCGAGATCGCGCCCGTATCATGTTCATAGCTGGACACGCCAACATACTCTGAAAGTTCAGTGAGCAGGCGATCCCGTTGATCCAGCAGATCATTCTGCCCCCCGCTTACCCCCTGGTTGGCGATCAAGCGTTGATTGAGGGTGGCGATCTCATCAGCGATCTCGCCGACCCGGGTCATCACCTGGCTGATCTCCGACGAGATCAATTCACGCTGGGAACTGAGGGTGCTGGTCAGGGTTTGCATTTCGCTGGACAGCACTTCGCTCTTGTCGAGCAAAATCTGGCGCAGCCCAGTATCGCCGGGCTTGTCGGCCACTGCATTGAGTGCTTTGTAGAACTCTTGCAGTGAGTCGGTGACCACCTTGCCGCCACGCGACAAGGTCGAATCAAGGCCGGACAGTTTGGTGTTGAGGGTATCGGCATAACTCAGGCGAGTTTGCGCCAGCAAACTTTCGCGATAGGCATAGCGATCAAATACCCGCGCCACATCATCAACTTTGACGCCGCTGCCATACCAGTTGCCGCCCACCCAAATGGCCGGTGTCGTTACCTGTTCAGCCCGCTGACGGTTGTAACCGGCGGTGTTGACGTTGGCGATGTTGTGGCCAGTTGTGGTCAGCTGCTGCTGCGAAGCCATCAGCCCGCTGACACCCAGCTGGTATAGATCCACTGCCATGACGTGCGTCTCCCGTAGCGCCACCTGTTACTTGGGTGTGGCGCTTCCTTCGAGGTGGGCGCTCACCCGTTCAAGCACGGCGAGGATCTTCTTGGCGTAGAGGGGATCCGTCGCGTACCCGGCTTTCTGCAACTCATGCAAAAAGTTTGCCGGGTCATCGGTTTGACGCATCGCCTTCTCATAACGTGACGAATTTTCAAGGAAATTTTGGAGATCCTGGAAAGATTCCGCGAACGATTGGTACACCCGGAAGTTGGAGCGACGCTGAACCGCCACCCCTTGTTCGAACTCCAGCGCCGTGACCTGGGTGCGCTCGCCCTGCCAGCGCTGATCGGCTTTGATATTGAACAGGTTATTGCTGCTGCCGCCCTTGCCATCGGCCAGCACCTTGCGCCCCCAGCCAGTTTCCAGCGCGGCCTGGGCAATCAGCACCGCCACCGGAATGCCGAGCTTGGCGGCTACTTGCTGGGCGTGGGGTTTAACCGCTTCGATAAAAGCCTCTGGCGAGCCGTCGAGCGCTTTATGGGGCGCTGCCGGGCGGTCAACATTTTCCGTCGAGGCGGCAACCGCCGGTGACTCTGCCGCCAGCGCACGACTGGCTGGCTTGGCTACCGCGCGCCGTAACCGCTGTTCGTCGTCGAGCAGATTGAGGCTACGCGAGCTGACTTGCGGAATGTGATCGGGGGGAGTCGTGGTGGCGGCCGCCGGCATACCCGGCATGCCGCCCCGAACCGTGGAAGCCGGCAACTGACTGCGGCCATCGGGAGCAAGCTGAGCCACCATCAAATCGGCCAGGCCAAGCGCCCCGGATGACGACAGCTCAAGGGCCATCTGATCATCCGCCATCCCCTGATAGAACTTGGTTGACTGACTGTTGAACGGCTCACCTGCGTCAAACACCTCGTTGGCATCACGCATGGTCTTGAGCCAGCTCTTCAAAAACAGCGATTCAAACTGCTGGGCCACCTGCTTCAAGGCGTCACCGTCGTGACGCTGAGCCCCCTGGCGCAAACGATCCAGTTGGCTCAGGTCGAAGATGTTGGCACTGCCCAGTTCGTTCATGGCGCGACCTCAGATCACCACCAGCTGGCCACGCAGAGCACCCGCTTCACGCAGGGCCTCGAGGATGGCCACGATGTCACCCGGGGCGGCGCCCACGGCATTGATGGCGCGCACCAGGTCATCCAGAGTGGAGCCGGGATTGAAGACAAACATACGTGAGTCATCCCGCGACACATCGATGATGCTCTGCTGGGTCACTACCGTCTCCCCTTCTGACAGCGGATTGGGCTGGCTCACCTGCTGCGACTCGGCGATGGTGACGGTCAAACCCCCATGGGTGACCGCTGCCGCATAGAGACGCACGTTCTTGCCGATAACGATGGTGCCGGTGCGGGCGTTAACGATCACCTTGGCCGACTCGTCCGCCGGCTCCACTTCAATGTTCTCCAGCGTGGCCAGATAGCCGACCCGCTGCGAAACATCGCGCGGCGCCAATACCCGGATACTGGTCGAATCGATCGGCGCAGCCGTATCCGGGCCCACCAGCTCATTGATGGCATCCGCCAGCCGCTGGGCCGTGGAAAAGTCGCCGCGATGGAGGTTAAAGGTGAGGAAATCCCCTTGACCAAAGGGCAGCGGCACCTCGCGCTCGACCACCGCACCATTGGGGATTCTGCCGACCGTCGGCGTATTGGCGATCACCTTGGAGCCATCCTGACCTGACACGCCAAAACCACCCACCGCCAGGTTGCCCTGGGCCACGGCGTAGACTTTGCCGTCAACCCCCTTGAGAAAGGTCTGCAACAGGGTGCCACCACGCAGGCTTTCGGCACTGCCCACCGAGGACACAGTGATATCGATCAGCTGGCCCGGTTTGGCAAAGGCAGGCAGCTCAGCACTGATGGCCACCGCAGCCACGTTCTTGATCTTGGGCTTGACCCCACTCGGCAGGGTGATACCGAAATTGGAGAGGAAGGTCTTGAAGCTCTGCTCGGTGTAGACCGTCTGCTCACCGGTGCCCGGCAAACCGACCACCAGCCCGTAGCCAACCAGATTGTTGCTACGCACCCCTTCCACTTGGGCCAGATCCTTAATCCGCTCGGCACCGGCGGTAGCGCTCAGCATCAGAGTCAGCAAGGCAACTATCAGTCTGTTCATAAGGCCCCCTTACAACGGCCACAGTGCCGAGGTGAAGAAACGGGCCAACCAGCCAGCTTCCTGATTATCGTGAGCACTGCCGGTACCGCTGTACTGGATGCGGGCATTGGCCACCCGGTTGGAATCGATGGTGTTATCGGCGGCGATGTCGTCAGCGCGGATGATGCCAGTCAAGCGGACGTACTCATCGCCGGTGTTGATGGTGATCCATTTTTCGCCGCGCACCACCAGATTGCCGTTGGGCAGGATCTGGGTGACAGTGACCGAGATAGTACCGTCGAGGGTATTGCTCTGACGGACTTTAGACTCCCCGGAGAAATCACTGTTACTACCCAAATCCACAGCCATCGGCACCCCACCCCAGCTAGGGATTTTTCCAAGTACATTGGGGGCTTGCATGCCCACCTCGGTATCTTTGGAAATCTCGCTCTTGGCCCCCTTGTTGGCCGAGGTGTTCTCGTTCAGGGAGACCACGATGATGTCGCCAACCTGACGGGCCTTGGAGTCTGAATAGATGTCGCGCGCCTGCATGTCCTGAAACAGCGAGCCATTGCTGGCCTTGCTCTCGTTGGGCATCTCCGGGATCACCGGCGCATAGAAGGGATCATCCGGCTCCACCTGTTTGGGCGAAGCGCAGGCAGCCAGCGTCAGGGCAATGGCGGTGATGGTCAGGATACGCATCGTCTCATCCTCCCGTTACAGCTGCTGGTTGACGTAGGAGAGCATCTGGTCGACCGCCGAGATCACCTTGGCATTCATCTCATAGACGCGCTGGGCCTGAATCAGGTTGACCAGCTCCTCGGTGACATTGACGTTGGAGGTCTCCAGCGCTCCTTGGCGAATGGTGCCCAAGCCGTCAAGACCCGGCGTACCTTCGGTGGCGGCACCGCTGGCACCGGTTTCGGTAAAGAGATTCTCACCAATCGGCATCAACCCCGACGGATTGACGAAATCGACAGTGGTGATATTGCCGATAATGGTGGCTGCCGCCTGTCCCGGCTGCTGTACCGACACCTGGCCGTCGGTCGATACCGTTAGCGACTGGGCATCGGGCGGCACATCGACCTGCGGCTGCACCAGATAACCAGCGCCCGAGGTGACCAGCTGCCCCTCTTCATTGAGGGTGAACTGGCCATTACGGGTATAGGCAACAGTGCCATCCGGCATCTGTACCTGAAAAAAGCCACGGCCCTGAATGGTCCAGTCCATCGAGTTATCGGTGGTGATCAGGTTGCCTTGGGTGTGGATTTTTTGACTGGCCACCACCTTGGTGCCGGCACCGAGCATCAACCCACTGGGCAGCCGCGTGTTCTGCGATGACTGGCCACCGGGCTGGTTGACTGTCTGATAGAGCAGATCCTCGAACACCGCCCGACTCTTTTTGAAACCAACAGTCGCGGCGTTGGCCAGGTTGTTGGAGATCACGGCGATATCGGTTTGCTGGGCATCCAGGCCGGTTTTGCTGATCCAAAGTGCGGGATGCATGGCCCGTCCTCCTCGTTATCCGGTTAACCCAAGCGCAACAGCGAGGACTGGGCCTCGTCGGTCTGCTCGGCGGTTTTCATCACCTTGACCTGCAGCTCGAAGTTGCGTTGCAAGTTGATCATGGCGGTCAATTCTTCGACGACGTTGACGTTGCTGTCTTCCAGCGCCCCCTGCATCAGGGTCAAGGTCGGGTCTGGCGGCAACACGGTGCCGTCGAGCGGCCGAAACAGGCCATCCTCACCCTTGTCAAGGGTGGCGGGGTCAGGGTTGACCAGCTTGATACGGCCGACGATTTCGACGCCGTTGGCCGGTGCGCCGGCGGGCAGCACACTGACAGTGCCATCGCCACCGACCTCAAGCTTGGCGTAGGGCTGGGGCACAAACAGCGGGTTACCTGCTTCATCCAGCACATACTGGCCACTGCCGTTTTGCAGCAAACCATCAGCGCCGAGCTGCAGCCGGCCATTGCGGCTGTAGGCCTCATTGCCCTCGCCGTCTGCTACCGCCAGCCAGCCGTCCCCCTTAACCGCCACATCCAGTTCACGGCCGGTGGTTACCACCGCGCCGGCGCTCATCTTATGGCCCGGGTTTTCCATCATCGAAAACACCCGGGTCGGCAGCCCTTCGCCGTAAGCTTGCATCGAGCGGGCCTGAACCAGATCAGCCTTGAAGCCAGTGGTCTTGGCGTTAGCCAGGTTATTGCTGCTTACCCCCAAGGCATTCATGGCCTGGGATGCGCCAGTCATGGCGATGTAGAGCATGCGATCCATGGCGGGAACCTCGTCAGCGAAACGTCACTACCGGGTCACACTGCAACATGAATGCCAGCTTGGCTGAACGCGCCGGGGGAAACGCAGACGCCCGGCCAAGGCCGGGCGTCTGTCATTCACTATCAGTCGGTTAACGAATCTGCAGAATCGCCTGGGTGACGGTGTTGTTGGCTTCCAGCGCCCGGCTGTTGGCCTGGAAGTTACGCTGGGCGGTGATCAGGTCCACCAGCTCCGACGTCAGGTTGACGTTGGACTGTTCAAGAGTACCGGAGAGGATGCGGCCGTAAGAGCCCTGATCGGCCTCCCCGGCAATCGGCTCACCGGACGACGCATTAGCCTTCCACGCTGTATTGCCGGTCGGCGACAGCCCCTGCTCACTGTTGACCTTGATCAGCGCGATCTTGCCCAGCGGGCTGGTCAGGCCGTTGCTGTAAGTCGCCGATACCAGACCGGTAGTAGCGATATCGACCGATACCAGGCGACCGACGGTGACCCCATCCTGAGTCAACTGAGTGACTTCAAAAGGAGCGGCAAACTGGGTGGGCCGGGCAAAGGCGAAGGTCAGCGCCTGATCCGGGTTGGCACCACCGAGATTTACCCCGGCGCTCGTGCCCAGCGTTTCCGTGGTCACCGGGTTGCCACCGTTGACCGCGTTAACCGTCCCATCCGGGTTAAAGGTGACGTAATGGCCAACCTGTCCGGACGCGCCCACCGGGTTACCGGTCGCCACTGGTGCCAGCGTATCCACATCGACAGGTATCGAGCCGGTGGAATCGGTAACCGTGTAAAACACGGCCCAACGATTGGGTGTGATGTCGTCTTTCACGTAATAGGTGGTGGCCACATAGCTCTGCCCCAATGAGTCATAAATGGTCAGCGAGGTCGCCGAGCTGTAGGTGGTGTTATCAGCGGGATCGAATGCCGTCACCGTTTTGTCCGACGCGCCAGCCGGCAAGTTCAGCGAGATAGACACGTTGGCGGTGGACTGTGGATTACCCGCCGAAGTCGGAATCTGCAGCGGCTGCGACGAGGCCAGACTGACCGAAGAGACAGTACCATCGGGGTTTACCGGAAACACGCGCAGAAACTGTCCCGACGAGTTGGTGACATAGCCATCGGAATTGAGCTTGAAAGCACCGGCGCGGGTCAGAGTCACATCGAGATCATTGAGCTGAGCGGAAGTGGCAAAAAAGCCACTCCCATCCACCGCCAGATCGAGCGAGTTGTTGGTGAACAGAAATGAGCCCTGACTATACTGCTGGGCCACCGCTTTGGTGGTCACCCCCTGGCCAACAGTAGTCTTGGCGTTGCTGAACACGCTCGACGAGTAAACGTCGGCAAATTCAGCGCGCGACTCCTTAAAACCAAAGGTGTTGACGTTGGCGATGTTATTAGCGGTGGTATCCAGATCCTTCTGCGCCGCATTGATACCGCTCAGGGCAATATTAAATGACATGACTTAATCCTCTTGCGATTACTGCTGCCGTCAGCCGTTGGATACTTCAATAACGTCGCTCAGGCGCACTGCACCAAGCCCCTGCAGGTTCAGTGCCATTGTGTCGGCGCTGGTACCGAGGGTGACGCTGTCGACGCGAGCATAGACAGCAGAAGCCAGTTGCTCGTTTTTGCCATTCTGCTGGGCGTGAGCGGCAATCTTGTAGTTGCCGGCCGGCAACGGATTGCCATCTGCATCTTTGCCGTCCCAGTTAATCTCGACATTACCTGCTTGCTGCTCACCCAGGTTGTAGGTGCGCACCACCTGCCCGGCACTGTTCTCGATACGCACCACCATGTTGGTGGTATTGCTGGGCAGGTTGACCATGCTGCGGAAGCCTTCACCAGCGCCCTGGTAACCAACAGATGACTGCACCAACACCGACTGGCCCACCAATGAAGAGGCTTGCAGTGCCTGCGATGAACTCATCAGGGCATTCATGTTCTCAAACTGCTTGTTGAGGTTGTTGATACCGTCAGCGGTGGTGAACGAGCTCATCTGGGCGATCATCTGGTCGTTTTCGACCGGCTTGAACGGGTCCTGATAAGCCAGCTGCTGAGTCAGCAACTTGAAGAAATCTTCCTGCTTAAGGGTCGAGTCCTTCGGCTTGTCGCTGATTGGCGTGCTCTCTTTCTGCCAGCTCAGGCCGTCGATTACGCTGTTGCCGCTCACGCTGCTCATGCTGCTCTCCTGCTATCCGTTACTGACCCAGGCTCAGGGTCTTGGTCAGCATCTGTTTGGCGGCCTCGGCCACCTGGACACTGGTCTGATAACTGCGCGAGGCGGAGATCATGTTGGCCATCTCCTCCATCACATTGACGTTGGGCTTGTAGATATAGCCCTCGCCATCGGACATCGGATGGCCGGGGTTATATTCACGCACCAGCGGCGCATCGCTCTCAACGATCCCCAACACTTTGACGCCGACCGCATTCTGATCCTGCTGGGCGCGCTCGAAGGCAGCGGCAAATACCGGCTGGCGTGAGCGATAAGTGGTATCAGCGCTACTGCTGACACTATTGGCGTTGGCGATGTTGCTGGCAGTGGTGTTAAGGCGCACCGACTGGGCGCTCATGGCCGTGCCGGCGACATCCATCACGTTGAACAAACTCATGATTATTCTCCCTTAATGGCCGAGGTCAGGCCTCGGATCTTGCCGTTGAGAAAACGCATGGTGGCTTGATATTCCATGGCGTTTTCCACAAAGCGGCTGCGCTCCTGATGCACATCGACGCTGTTGCCATCGCCGGTGTCCGGCTGGTCCGGCACGCGATAGCCAACCTCGCTGCTGACACTGCTGGAGGCAAGCAGGTGCCGCTCGTCACTACGGGAAATGGCAACGCCTTGCCGCTGTTGAGCTCGCTCCAGGGCGGCGGCAAAATTGAGATCCCGAGCCTTGTAGCCGGGGGTATCGGCGTTGGCGATATTGCTGGTCAGTACCTCGGCGCGCTGCTCACGAACGGTGAGCGCGTGCTGATGAACACCGAAAGCTCTGTCAAAACTAATGGCCATAACACCACCTCCTGGACTGACGAAGCAAAGCTTGTGCCAGCAATCAGAAGGGGGGTTAAGGCGGAAGGACGAACTATTTTTTGACGCGGTAGATGATGCCGGGGTTACAGCGGATCATCTCGAAATCATCGGACAGGCCGGTGATCGACTCCGACGCACCAAGGAACAGATAGCCCCCCGGATTGAGGCTGCCGGCAAACTGTTTGAGAATCTTGGCTTTCACATCAGGCGAGAAATAGATGAGCACGTTGCGACAAAAGATGATGTCGAACTTGCCAAGCAAGGCATAGCTTTCCAGCAGGTTGGCCGGCCGGAAATTGACCAGATTGCGCACCTTGGCAGACAGCCGCATGCGGTTGTCGTCCACTTTCTCGAAAAACAGCTTCTTGCGTTCCGGCGACAAGCCGCGTGCCAATGCCAAGCTGTCATACTCAGCCGTTTTGCACTGCTCCAGCATGGTGGCTGAAATGTCGGTAGCGGTGATCTGCGCTCCCGATGGCAAGGCACCGGGCCGGCTGGTGTTGTACTCAAGGATGGTCATGGCGATGGAGTAAGGCTCCTGCCCTGAGGAACAGGCGGCCGACCAGATCTTCACCGGCGTCTTGGCCTTGGCATAGTCCGGCAGCAATTTGCTTTTGAGCAGTTCAAACGGATAGATATCGCGAAACCACTGGGTCTCGTTGGTGGTCATGGCATCAATAACAACCGCCCGCAGATCACGCTCGCGTACGGACATCGCCCGCTGAACCAGCTCCCCCAGTGACGCGGCGCCATACTTGACCATCAGCGGCGCCAGTCGGCTCTTGACCAGATACTGTTTGTTCTCGCCCAGTACGATACCGCACTGCTGCTCCAGAAAAAGCCGGAACTGGTTGTATTCGCTGTCGGCCAGAGTCTTATGCACGCGCTCTACCTACCTCTACCCTTGTCATGATGTGTACCCGTTCAGCGCGCTTCAATGGCCCGGCGCACCGCGCCTGCCAGCTCATCCGGATTGAATTTGGGAATAAAATCATTGGCCCCGACCTTCTGCACCATTGCCTGATTGAACACCCCACTCAATGATGTATGCAAAATCACATAAAGGTCGCGCAGTGCCGGATCAGCCCGAACTTCAGCAGTCAGGGTATAGCCGTCCATCTCCGGCATCTCGATATCCGAAATCACCAATGCCAACTCTGGTTTTCCGGTGGGCGAAGCGTGAGCCATCTCGCGCAGCATCTCCAGTGCCTCTTTGCCGTCACGGGCCACAATCACCTGCACCCCCAACGGCTCCAACGCGCGCCTGATCTGATTGCGTGCCACGCCCGAGTCGTCGGCAACCAGAATGCGTTTGCCGGCCATGGCGGTATCCGCCAGAAAAGAGGCCGACACAGTAACATCTCGCGGTGCGATCTCTTCGAGGATCTTCTCAACGTCGATAATCTCGACCAGTTCCTTGTCAATCTCGGTTACCGCCGTCAAGTAGCTGATTTTACCCGCCCCTTTGGGCGGCGGCAGGATCGATTCCCAATTGATGTTAACGATCCGCTCCACCGAGTTCACCAGGAATCCCTGGGTCGAGCGGTTGTACTCAGCAATGATGATGAAGCAGTTGCTCGGGTTCTCGACCGGGCGGCCCCCCGTTGCCTGGCTAAGGTCAATCACCGAGATGGTATGGCCGCGAATATGGGCCACACCACGAACAAAAGGGTGCAGCCGCGGCATCTTGGTCAGCGCCGGACATTGCAGCACCTCGCGCACCTTGAAGACGTTGATGCCAAAACGCTGTTTGCCCTGCAACTTGAACAGCAACAGCTCAAGGCGGTTCTGACCGACAAGTTGAGTACGTTGATTAACTGAGTCAAGAATGCCGGCCATAGGAGAACTCCAATCAGCAAAGGTATCGGCATAAGCCTTGCAAATCTGGCCCACAACCGGAGCAACCGCCAGTTTCCTGACCTTGGCCGCCCCAAGACCGTTGAGGCTGCTGCACCGTTAAGGCTGCTGCTAAGCATAGTAAGAGTCGATGAAGAACATAGCAAAATCAGCAAAATCACGCGGTGACCGCGGCCACGCTTTGGTGGTCTGGCTGCTGCTGTTGTGGCCGCTGGCAGCCCAAGCAGGGCTGCAAAGCCAGCTGCAGGCGGCGATCAGCGACTTTGTCGAGGCCAGCATGCCAGCGCTGGAGGCCGATCATCAGCGCGACATCACCCTCGGCGCCGCCGCCGCTCACCTGAACCACGCCCCCTGCCCCGAACCCCTGGCGGTCAGTTTGCCGGGCAGCGCTCGGCTGGGCCGAAACACCACGGTCAAGGTTAGCTGTGGCACCAACTGGAACGCCTATATCCCGCTGCAGGTCCGTGAGCGCCAACCGGTCGTGGTCGCCACCCGGGCGCTGACCGCTGGCACAGTGCTGACCGCCGATATGCTGACCATCGCCATGGCAGAACCGCTGGCTACACCAGGTAGCAGCGCCACCCGTATCGAGCCGTTGCTTGGGGCGCGGGTCAAGCGTGCTGTTCAGCCCGGTCGACCGCTACGCAGCAACAACCTGTGCGCCGTCTGTACCGGCGACGAAGTTGAGGTGTTGGCCATGGTCGGAGAGATGACCGTCAAGACCACCGCCATCGCTGAAGCTGACGCAGCTATTGGCGAACAGATCCGGATCCGTAATAATCGTTCCGGCAAGACCTTTCATGGTCGCGTTCAACAGGTTGGGCTGGTGATCGTCAAACTTTGAAAGATCGGTGAAAAAATAATCCTAAAGTTTCCCCCCACGCGGCCGACAAGACGCGTAGAGCCAGAAGATACGAGGACCGCCCCATGGCCATCGATATTAACGGCCTTCCGTCACCACGCCGCACGGAAGTACCCGCCAAGCAACAAGACCCGCGCGCTGTCGCCAACGACAGCAGCCAGCAGCCGGCTGCCGTTCGTCCCCAGGATGCGGTCTCGCTGACCGATCAGGCCCAGCAACTCAACCGCCTGCAGCAGGGGTTGTCGCAGCAGTCGCCGGTGGTCGATCAGCAACGGATTCAAGCCTTGCGCAAAGCGATCAGTGAAGGCCAGTACAAGGTCGACCCTGAAAAGCTGGCCACGGCAATGGCATCGCTGGAACAGGCCCTGTTCGGGGATGACGTTGAGGTCACGGCGGTCAGTGAACGCAAGTGAGCGCTTTGAGCGCCAACGCCAGCAGCTGCAGGCTCTGATCGAGCTCCTCGAGCAGGAGCGCGGAGCTCTTGTAGCGCGCGACATTCCAGTCATTGAACAGCTGGCTGCCGCCAAGCAGCAACTGCTGGCCGCTATTGCCGAAACGGATCAGACTCTGTCCACTGAGTTGGCAGCCGACGCCGACGTGGCCCAGGCTAAAGGCGAACTGGATGCCCTGCTCGACCACTGCAAGAGCCTCAATGAGCTGAACGGTCAGGTGATTCAGCTCAGCCTCAATGGCCTGGGCCGTCTGCAGCAGCTCATGGCCGAGGCACGTGGCCGCGGCTCAGTTACCTACGACGACAAAGGCAAAACCAAGCCATCACTGGGCAGCGGTCGCAGCTTCGAAGTCTGATTCCTGTCGTTTGTCTTACTCTTCAGTTCAGCGCAAGATACCGCTGTGCCCATCGTGCAACTGCAGCCAGCCATGCCCGCGTCGCTGAGCTCTTAGCCCCAGCACCCAAAAGCTGTACCCGAGCAGCACGGCACTGAGCGCCACCACCGGCAAGGTCGGCCATAAGGCGATAATCCACACCGCCGTGGCCGCCAGCGCAAAGGGATAAAACTCATAACCGGCATAGGGCAGGTGCACAGCGTGACGCGTCAGGCCGTGGTGAACGCTACGGCGATCGCGACGACGAGCATTAGAACGGGCAACCCACACCAAGGCGCCGCTGGCAAATAGCAACAGGGCAAAACCATGAGCGAGACCGGGCGGGGTCAGCCACAGAGTGGCAGCGGCACCGGCCAGATAGGCGTAGGGCAAGAGCTCGTAGAGCGGGCGGGACAGCATCGGCATGCACTCCTGCTCATTTTGCGAACAATGCCAGTATAGAGCAGGGCAACGCTGGCTGCCGACACTTCTGGTCCGACCATCACCAGCAATCAGTAGTAAGTAACATCCTTGATGCGCCGCACCGGTGCGGTTATCAGATAGAGCCGCTGCATATCAGAGGTATCCAGCGCCATCTCGGTGACATAGGTATCACCGACAGCATAAGAGCGGACCACCTTGGCGCCACGCACCAGCCCCGATACTTCAGCCCGCAGCCGGTCATCACGCAGGGCCAGTTCCCCCACCGTCTGCTGCCCGTCGATCTGCTGGCCATTGAGCTGTTCGGCCAACTCACGATAGGCCTCCAGCTTGCTGACCTTGATCGCATTGAGCACCCGCGCCTCGCCATTGCCCCCCGGTTGCGCGCTGATGGAGGCATAGCCAACCGCTTCCAGCGTCGGATATTTGTCAGGCCCGACATATTCCCACTCCACATGCCTGTCGATGATGCTGGAGCAAGAACCCAACAGCAGCGCCAGCACGACAACGATCAGCGGATGCATGGCTCAACCTCCATTCTTGGTCTGGGTGGTAGCGGGCAGTTCGGCACCAGCAGATGCGGTCAAGGCAATACATTCACGCTCGGGACCACGCTCCAGCGCGCCGCTGCTACCACGGCTAACCCGCTGGCCGCCATAGCCCTGACCCGTTTGGGGATAGGCGTAGTACGGGATCAGCGCCGTAGCGCTGGCCATCACCGTGCGATCACTGATAGACACCGCCCGAACCACCGTCGTCCAGCCGCCGGGGCCGGGTTCCATCACCCCGGTGACCAGATAACCGATCGCCATCTTGCTCTGCAGTCGGCGAAAATCGCGCGACATTGCCAGATCACCCTCGGCCGACACATCGATCTGCCCGGTTAGCTTGTAATCCACCACCGTCCACCCTGCTCGCTGCAGCTCGGCCGCCAGCAGTTCTGACAGTAGATTGCCGCTGTCATTGACAGTACGCAGGTCTTTCATGGTCACCAGCGATGTCACCGCCACCGGCGCCTTGGCCCCGATGCCGCGATTACTGGCCACCAGCTGGCGGGTCAGGGCAATGGCATGTTGTTCAAGATTGGCGACCACCCGGCAACTCTTTGCCGCCGGGGGATGCTCGGCAGCGACCGGTAGTTCGCTCTTGGCGCAGCCGCCAACCACGATCGCCACAGCCACGGCCATCAGTCTGGCCAAGGTGCGGCGGGCGGTATACGGCAACAGATTGGCGCGCATCCTGGTTCTCCTCGATGGCGGGACAGACCCGCTGCTGGCTTCGACAAAGCAAAGGCTGTGCCATGGTCAGCGGGTCAAGCCTTTGTCGCCTGCATACGGCATGAGTTCTGCATTAGCTGGGCCATCGTCGGGCCCATGCCGCCCCGCCTGCCGGAGAATCTGACGTGAGCCGCCGTATCTGCCACCTGTTGTTACTCCTGATATCGCTGAGCCTGCCCAGCCACGCTGCATGGTACGAATCCAGCGGCTCGGCGCCCATTGAGGGCGATCTGGAGAGTGCCCGTCAGGCGGCCATCGATGATGCTGTACGCAACGCGCTGATCTATGCCGGCATGGAGCTGCACAGCGGCCAGATGGTCGAGAACGGCGTGCTCACCAGTGACCATCTAAGCTGGTCAAGCCATGCCAGTGTCCATAACATTCGTCTGCTCGGTGAAACCCGCAGCGGCGACCGGCTAACAGTACAGATCCACGCCGAGCTGCGCGCCACCCCCAGCGACTGTCAGAACCCGCGCCCCAGCCGCAAACGGATGAAGTTGGATGGGGTAACCACGGCCAACCTCTCACACCTCACCCTTGGCGGCCTCTATCGCCTGGGAGAAGACAACCGCAGTGAACTGGTACGCCAGATCGAGCGGGTTGCCGGCCAGCGGGTGTCGTTGATCAACAGCCTCGACGCCCCCTACCGCATGACCGTGACCATCGCCGACGCCACCCTGCTGGAGGACTATCCGCCGGCCTGGAAGCTGTGGGATGAGCCGCCAAGGCGCGCCCTCAAACTGCTGGTGTCACTGCACCATAGCCACAGTGGTGAGCCGGTCCTTAGACAGGAATATGGCGGTGCCGCACGCTGGACCTTTGCTGCCACCGAGCAGATTGACAGCAGCACCGGCCGCTACTGGCAGAGTAGCTATGGCGCTCTGAACCGCTCGCTGCTGGAGCAGGTGGCGCGCGACCTCAACCATGCCCTGGCGTGCAAGCCGCTCTATGGCCGGGTGGTGTCGGTTCAGGGGAAGCGGCTGTGGCTCGATATCGGCATCAAGGATGGTATTAACCAGGGCTTCACCCTCAACCTCTACAAAACCCGCCAGTTCCTTGAGGCCGATGGCAGCGTGCGCACCGTGTTGCTGGCCGAAAACCGTACCGTCAAGGTGTCCGGGGTGGATGGCGAGCGCAGCTACATCGACTTTGCCAACATTGCCGACGCTGCTGGCTATCAAAGTGGCGATCAGGTGATTGAGCCTTGAGTGCAAAAGGCGGCTGCCATTAGCCGCCCCTGTCGTTATAATCCCCGCGCCCGCTCCGGCGGGCATTGGTACGCCCCCGTAGCTCAGTTGGATAGAGCAGTCGCCTCCTGAACATTGGGCACCAGCTGGTGAAAGCCGCTGCGTGAATGGAGTCAAATTCGGGGAACCCTGTGGATGACCGCCTGCGGTTATCCGTGGCGATCCCGAGCCAAGCCCGCCATCCCGGCGGGAAGGTGTAGAGACTAGACGGCTCCGGCCGGCCGTAGCAGCAGCTACGCGGCCAAGGGATAGTCCAGCCCGCAAACTGTGGCAACACAGGCGGCGAAAGCCGTAGCGGGATGAAGCGAAAGGTCGCGGGTTCAACTCCCGCCGCGGGGCGCCAATCATCAACCGGCCGGCGACATCCGGCCTGCGGAGTTGCCAATGCGCCGGTCTGTTACCGTCATCACCCTGATTGTTCTGTTGCTGACCGCAGGTAGCGGCGCCGCGTGGTGGTGGTGGCCCACCGCTGAATCAGCGGCCAGCTGCACCGCCAAGGCCAGTTACCAGCCGGCGGCCTGGCGGGTTGAGTTCGATAATGGCGAATCGGCGTTACTGTTCGGCACCATTCATGTGGGCAGAGCCGATTTTTATCCCTTGCCTGCCCCCGTCGCTGTTCCTCTGGCCAATGCCAGCTGCCTGGTGATGGAGCTGGATATGAGCGCTCCCGATTATCAGGCCGTTGCCGCCAGCGGCGCTCAGCGCTACGGCTATCTGCCACCTGATCTCAAGCTGTCGACCCTGCTACCCGAGGGGCTATGGCCGGAAGTGGATGCCACTGCCCGCAAAATGGGCCTGGTGCCCTTGGTCTCGGAACGAATGGAGCCATGGCTATTGGCCAGCACGGTTCAGGTAATGACCTTGGCCAGCCTCGGTTATCAGCCTGCCCTCGGCGTTGACCAGCATCTGACCATGGCCGCCAGCCACACTTCAGAGCAGGCCATCATTGGCTTGGAAAGCGTAGAACAGCAGTTACAGATCATCTCCCGCGACCGCGCAGGCGGTATCGAGATGCTGCGCCAAACCGTCATCAACGACCCCGCCCGCGAGGGTAAGCGGCTGATCGAGGCCTGGCGCCAAGGCGATATAGCCGAATTTGAAGCGCTGCTGAGCGAAGCGACCAGCAACGGCCCCGGCCAACAGCTGATGACCGATCTACTGGTCACCCGCAACCGTAACTGGGTAGAGCAACTGGAGGAGATCTGGGCTGATGAGCGGTGTTCGGTGGCGGTGGGCGCCATGCACCTGGTCGGCCCAGAAAGCCTGGTCGAACTGCTACGCCAACGCGGTTACCGTATTGAACGGCTCGATTATGCAGCCGCTGATGAGGAGTGATGATGGCCACTTCACCCTTTGCCGATGAACTCTCTGCCGTTTTGGGTGAGGTGAAACCCCTGCCCCAGGGCGACAAGGTAGTGCTGGGCAAAAATCCCACTGACGAAGCGGCTGCGCGTGCCCGGCGCAAGGCGGCAGCCGCCGAGGCCGAGGGTGAAAACCTCACTGATTACCTGTCGGACGAGCGGGTGGAACTGGTAGATCCCTACGAGCCGCTGGCCTTCTGCCGCCCCGGCGTTCAGCGCGGCGTCTACCGCAAACTAAGGCTGGGCCAGTACCAGCTGGAGGCGACGCTCGACCTGCACCAGCTGAGGCTGCGTGAGGCCCGCCAAACGGTGATGCGCTTTATCAACGATTGCCTGCGCCAAGAGATCCGTACTGCACTCATCATCCATGGCATGGGTCTGCGGGCCAAACCGCCCGCGCTGATGAAGAGCCACGTTAACCATTGGCTGCGTCAGATCGATGAGGTGATGGCTTTTCACAGCAGTCAGAAAGCGGATGGCGGTATGGGCTCAGTCTATCTGCTGCTGCGCAAAGGCCCCAAGGCCAAGCAGTTCAACCGCGAACGCCACGCCAAACGTCAGGGCTAAGGCCATCAATAGCCGTGCTGGCGGTCGACCAGATGGCAAAGTGGCAGCCCCTGCTGCCAGCGCCGCACATTGTCAGCAACCACTGCCGCCGCCCCGAGTGGATCAGTCAAGGCTGAGCAATGGGGGCTGATGCTGATCTGCGGATGGGCCCACAAGGGGTGCCCCACTGGCAATGGCTCCTGCTCAAACACATCAAGCACGGCGCGTCTGATCTGGCCTGACGCGAGAGCCGTCAGCAGGTCATCGGCGACCAGATGGCGCCCCCGACCGACGTTGATCACCACCAACCCATGCGCCTGCTGCCACAGCGCCACATTGAGAAGGCCGTCAGTGGCCGCGGTCAACGGCAGGGTGTTGATCAGATAATCGCAGTCAGCCAGTGCCAGCTGCAGCGCCTCAATGCCGGCCAGTTCATCGTTGGCGGTGGCCACGGTGCGCCACCAGCGCACCTCAAACCCCAGCTGGCGCAGCAGTAATCCCGCTGGCTCACCCATGGCCCCACGGCCGAGAATCACCACCCGCCGGCCACCGCGCGGGCTGCCATCGATCCACTGATGCTGGCATTGGGCCGCCGCCAGCTCCGTCAGGCGCAACTGATCCGCCAGCACTTGGCCCACCAAATAGCGGGCCATGGCGACGGCCAGTGCCGGTTCAACCATGCGACACAATGGCACATCAGGTAGCTGCGGATCAGCAAGAAGCCCCTCAACGCCGGCGCCATAGCTGTGGATCAGCCTCAGTCGCGGCAACTTCTGATGCCAGCCGACGGGAGGCTGCCACACCACCGCCACCTCAGCCTCACGCTGTCCCTCGGGCCATAACAGAATCCGCTGTTGCGGCAACAGTCCTGCCAATCGTTGGCTAAAAGCGGTCAGGTCACGATCTGGCGCAATGATCAGAATGCTCATGTGATCTCTTGAGTTGCGGCACAGCGCTCAAACTCGTCCACAGTCATCGGCTATTCTTGCCTTCGCAACTGTGGTGCGCCCCGCATGTTGCCTGTTTTCGTGTCCCGACATTGTGACCCACGCGCACAACCAGGCGTAGATCCGGAGCCGTGAATGAAGAAGTTGAATCTGCAATTGACCTTCCTGCAAAAGCTGCAAGGGCTGATCGTACTGTTGACGCTATTTCTGGTGATCACCGGACTGAGCAGCATCGTCTCCATCAACCTGCTCAACAACAGTGTCAGCGAGACCTCAGAGCGCGCTTTACCTCAACTTAAAGCCAGCCAGGAGCTGTTTATCGCCTTGCAGGAGGTCGGCATCAAGGTCGCCAGCGTTCTGAGTGAACGCGACAGCGCCAAGGTTGAAGCCCTGACCACCAGTTTTGCTCAAACCGCCGAACGCGCCCAGTATTCACTGGCCGAGCTGGAAGAGCTGGTGAAGGGCAGCGATGCCCGCCAGTCGGTGGACAAGCTCAAAGCCAATCTCAGTGAGCTGGTTACCATCGCCAACAAGGTGATGGCTGGCTACAACGACCAACTCAAGAACGAAGCTAAAGCCACCCAGACCCTGCGCGACATTCAGCTTCAGATGAGCCGCTTCAAACAGAACATCACCCGCGTCGGCTTCATCACTGGCGATGACTATGTACAGTGGACCGTCTCTGAATTCATCAACCCCTTGGAAGCGATGGAAGCCACGCTGATGGACGCCCTGGCCAAAGGCGATCCGGATGGCATGGACAAAGCCAATGGCTTCATCACCAACATGATGACCAACCTTGATGACAAGTTCGGTTCGGTGATGGACGAGTTTGACCCCTACAACGACACCCGCACCGACTACCGCGCCACCCTGACACCGGAATGGGAGGTCATCAAGAAGGATGCAACCCTGGCGGGCAAAGGCAAGGCGGCCAGCTACCATGAGCTGCTGACATTGCGCCGAGCCAACGTCCAGCTTAAAGAGCAGCTGCTCGAGATCCAGAATCTGGCCCGCGCCGAAGTGGAAGCGCTGATCCAGTCATCCGATTCCGCAGTCGATTCATCCACCCGCCGAGCCAGCAATACCTACAGCGTCGCCATGGTGCTAGTGGTAGCCGTACTTCTCGGCTCGCTGGCGCTGGCCTTGGTCAGCGGCACTTGGCTGTCGCTGCAGATGCGATCAGCGTTGCGCTTGGTATCACGCTCTTTGCGCAGCATCGCTGATGGCGACATGACAGTGCGGGTGGCTTACAGCAAGAAAGACGAGTTCGGCGCCATTGCAGATGACGTCAACCTGGTGGCCGAGCAGATGCAGAAGTCACTGGGAGAATTTCGCCGCATGGCTAACGAACTGGAGCAGATCGCCAGCCAGAATGCCGATGCCTGCCGCGATGCCAGCTATCAGCTCAACGAACAGCGCACCAACGTCAATATGCTGGCCACCGCGATGACCGAGATGGAGGCCAGCTTCTCGGAAGTTGCCAAGAATGCGGTGGAGACAGCCAACCAGGTGCAGGAAGTGGAAACTGCTGCCGATCAGGGCAGTGCCATCATGACCAACACCATCGCTTCCACCAACCAGCTGTCACACGAACTGGAGAGTACCTCCGGCCGCATTCAAGAAGTGGTCAAGGTTTCAGATCAGATCGGCGAGATCATCACCGTGATCCGCGGCATCGCCGACCAAACCAACCTGCTGGCCCTCAATGCCGCCATTGAAGCGGCGCGCGCGGGCGAGCAAGGTCGTGGCTTTGCCGTAGTGGCCGACGAAGTACGCAACCTGGCGCTACGCACCAAGGAATCGACCCGCGAGATCCGCTCACGCATCGAGAACCTGCAAAGTTCCATCCGCAACGCTGCGGCCTCCATCACTGGCGCCACCAGCCGTATGCAGGACAACGTGGTGCAGGTGTCCGACGCTCACAGCGCCATGGAAGCAATCAAGGGAGCGGTAGGGCTGATTGCAGAGATGTCGAACCAGATCAGCGTGGCCGCCGAAGAGCAGCGCTGCACCTCGGAAGAGATGACCCGCAACGTCAACATCATCAACGAGGCGGCTGAGGCCAACAGCGAACTCTTCGATCAGATCAAGCAGACCAGCGAGCACCAGCTGGAGATGTCGCACGAGCAAAAAGAACACTGCGAGCGTTATCGCACCTAAGGCAACGGTGGCAACCGCAGTTGCCAGCACGGACCTAGCCAGACAGAGGGCGCCCCTGCGGGCGCCCTCGCTACAATCAGGACAGCTGATTAGACTGCCGACCCCGTCATCAGGGGCGCCGTAACGAGGGGACCAAACATGCTCAGTATCTTTATCGCCAGCTGGATCAAATTCCTGTTCCTGTTCGCCCCCTTTTTCGTGGTGTCGATGTTTCTGGCCCTCACCCGCGGTGAGGACGAGCAGCAGAAGCGCAGCATCATCCGCCGCGCCATCGTCGCCGCCGCCATCATCTGTCTGGTGCTGTTTTTTGCCGGCAAGCCATTGTTTGATCTGCTTGGCATTACCCTTGATTCGTTCCGGATCGGCGCCGGCATCATTCTGTTTCTGACCGCCGTCAGCCTGGTCAACAGCGGGGTCAAGAACCACGCTACTAACCTGCCCCACGAAGAGCGCGATGACATCTCGGTGGTGCCGCTGGCCATGCCCACCATCGTCGGCCCGGCCACCATAGGTACGGTGCTGGTCTATGGCGCCGAACTCAAAACCACCACCGCCATCATCGGTGGTCTCGGTGGCCTGATTGCCGCCCTCATCTGCCTCGGCGCCACCCTGTTCTTGTCCAACCACTTCGAGCGGATCATGGGCAAGACCGGCCTTAACATCATGTCCAAGATCACCGGCCTGATCCTCGCTGCCATGGCCGCCCAGATCGTCTTTACCGGCATTGGTAACTTTCTCGGTATTAACCATCCATGACCATCGAGGTGGTAGCGGCGATCATCAGCCATAACGGCCAGGTGCTGGCCGCGCGCCGCGCGCCGCACAAGGCGGACGCAGGATTGTGGGAATTCCCCGGTGGCAAGGTTGAGGCCGGCGAAAGCCATGCTCAGGCGTTAGCACGTGAGATCCAAGAGGAGCTGGGCCTTGCCATAGCGGTGGGCGAATCGCTCGGCAGCGTTCACCACCCCATTAAACCCGTGGTGATGCACGGCTACCACTGCCAGCTGTTAGACGGCCTGCCCCAGCGCAGCAGCGACCACGATCAACTGCGCTGGCTGACGAGCGATGAGTTGTATCAACTGGATTGGGCGCCGCTTGATCCACCGCTATTGGTTGCGGTTGCGGCTCTGCTTGGTGGTCTGCGCCAGCCGTAGCTGCACTGCGTTGGGTGCCAGCCAGGGGCGAGGTAGCAAACGCCCGCCGATCGCCAGCTGCCAGATATAGGCCCAGGCCTGCTATTCCACCCCTTCGCCATCCACCACCCGCACCAGCCGGCGCCGATATTCCGGCCCTTCATAACGGTCCAGTTTGGCCCAGTCACGCCAGTCGAGCCCCTGATAGAGCCAACCCGCCACCTTGCGGCTGCCGCCATGGATCAGGGCGGGGTAACACTGGCCCTTAACCGGCCAGCGCCGGTAGCCATCAAGCCAAGCCTGCTGACCCTCGGGCAGCCGGCCCAGCAGCTGACGCATCAGGGTGGGATCAATGAGGGTGCCATAGGCAAACAAGGGGCGGCGCATACAGCTGCATCCTGCACAGAGGGTGCTCTAAGCAAAAGCGCTGCAGCGCCCGCCGTCAACCCCACCAGCGACATCCGCCTGTCTCTCGTATCTCGTATCTCGTATCTCGGGTCGCCTCACGCCGCCTTGGGCAGGGCCGGCCATTGGGCGACGCTGTAACCCAGCGCGCGCAGGGCGCGGCGCAGCTGGGCCAGAGTGGTCAAAGCGTGGCGCCTTACTTCAGCGTGCAAGGCCGGAGTCAACGGCAGGGCCGTCCACTCGCCATAGCTGGCACCACCGCAGGCGATACGGAAATCGGCCACACAGAGAGCTCCATCGATCCACACCAGTTCCAGATGCCAGCCGCCATAGCGGCGTTTCTCCAGGCTGCTGTCAGGGTTGAGCGGACTGATCAGGGCGTCCAGCACCCAGCGGCAGCGGTCACTGGCGCGGGCGTGGTAATAGGCGGCGAACTGGCGTTGCAGTAGACGGGTGACAGGTTGCAGCAGCTGACGTTCCATGGACGATTCCTCGCAGGTGAACGGCACAATCGCAGTCAATGACCGGAGCGCAGTTATAGCGGGCGGTAGTGACAGCTAGATGACGGCGCTGCGAGCGTGCAACCGCAACGCCGCAGGCCGTTACTCTTTCAGCCGCAGGTAAGCGGGCAGGGTCAAAAAGGGCACCAGCTCAGCAGCGGTGGTGATCTCATCCAGCAGCCCCAGGGCCTCGGCAAAGGGCTCGCTGCGCCAGCGCAGATCCCCCACTTCGCCCCGTACCACCTCGGCTTCTTCGGCCAGCATCTGGCGGAACAGGGCAACAGTCACCACCTTGCCGTTATCCAGCCGCTGGCCAGACTGGATCCACTGCCAGATCGACGAGCGGCTGATCTCGGCGGTGGCCGCATCTTCCATCAGACCGTAGATCGGCACGCAGCCATTGCCCATCAGCCAGGCGGCCAGATACTGCAGGCTGATGCGGATATTGGAGCGCATACCGGCGTCGGTGCAGGTGCCTTCACAGGGTTCCAGCAGCTCGGCGGCGGTGATCTGGGCCGCCTCACACTGGCGCACCAGCAGCTGATTGGGGCGACCGGCGGCAATGCCGCGGTTGAACACCCCCATCGCGACTTCGGCCAGCCCGGGATGGGCGATCCAGGTACCGTCGTGGCCGTTGCTGGCCTCCCGCTCCTTGTCTGCCCGCACCCGCTCCACCACCCGCGCCATGGTTGCCTCATCTTTGGCCGGGATAAAGGCGGCCATACCGCCCATGGCCAGGGCGCCACGACGGTGGCAGGTGTAGATCAGCAGCCGCGAATAAGCCGACAGGAACGGCTTGTCCATGGTCACCTGCTGGCGATCCGGCAGCACGCGGCTACGGTGGCGGCGCAGGGTTTTGATGTAGCTGAAGATGTAATCCCAGCGCCCGCAGTTCATGGCAACGATATGGTCACGCATGACAAACAAGATCTCGTTCATCTGGAACACCGCCGGCAGGGTCTCGATCAGCACCGTGCACTTGATGGTGCCGTTGACTACGCCAAAGCGCTTTTCGGTGAAGCGGAACACACTGTCCCACCAGGCCGCCTCGGTGCTGTGTTCCAGCTTGGGGATGTAGTAATAGACGCCGCTCTTGCGCGCCATCCGTACCCGGTAGTTGTGAAAGAAATAGAGGCCGAAATCCATCAGGCAGCCGGGGATCGGCTCGCCATCCACCAGCAGATGTTTTTCCGGCAGATGAAGGCCGCGCGGCCGGGCGATCAGCACCGCCGGGTTGGGCCCCAGCTCATAGCGCTTGCCGTTATCCGGGTTGGTGTAACTGATGGTGCCCAGATTGGCATCGCGCAAGTTAATCTGCCCCTCCACCATGTTCTGCCAGGTGGGCGCGGTGGCGTCCTCAAAGCAGCTCATGTAAACCTTCACCGGCGAATTGAGGGCATTGATGATCATCTTGCGCTCCACCGGCCCGGTGATCTCCACCCGGCGGTCGAGCAGATCATGGGGGATGCCGGCGATGCCCCACTCCGCCTCGCGAATATTGGCGGTCTGCGGGTCAAAATCCGGCAGCTCGCCCGCATCAAAACGCGCCTGCCGCTCAAGCCGTTCGGCCAGCAGTGCCTTGAGCGGGCCACGGAATTGACGCACCAGCGCCACCAGATACTGACAGGCCGCCTCGGTCAGAATGCTGTCATAGGCCGGGTTAAGCGGCGCGGCGATGGTCAGACCGCCACGCTCGGTGTGGGCGGGGGCTGTCGGCAGGCGTTCAGCGGTGGCAGACATAGGGCGCTCCTTGGGCTCGGGCGCGACGCACAGCGGCAGCCGCGCAACAGGGTCAGCTTCAGCCTAGGAGCTGGCTGACTATAACGGCAATGTATGACCGTTATCGCCACCATCAACCTCAGTGATTAAGGTGCAAAACTCAGCCATACCGCCTGATTAACAGCTTGAGTTGCTTCCGGTTTTTCGTGCCTGTTAAGCCCTTACACTGGGCCAGTCCCGACACCGACACCGGCAACTACCCGCGCCGCCCACCGGAGATCACCATGGCCAAGGATCGCCCCTCGTTATCTGCTACCACCGCCCTGACCGCGCCGTGGTGGCTCTCCCCTCTGCTGCGTGGCTTGTGGGTGGTGGCGGTGGTGGGGCTGTGCGCCACTGCCCTGCCTGAGGTAGTGGCGCTCGGCCACGGAGTGCTGGCGGTGATGCTGGTGACCATCGCCGCCATCACCCTGTTCTGCGTCACCCGCCCCGGTCGCTTCTGGCTGCTGCTCTACCCGGCACTGCTGGTGGTGGCGCTCACCGTGCTAATCCCGATCGGCCATACCGCGTGGCTGAGCACCACCAATTACGGCGGCAGGCATCTACTCGGCTTTGATGAAGCCCGTGGCTATCAGTTGAAGCAGCAGTACCGGGTTGGCGACCGCTATGTCCTGAAGCTCGCGACCACAGCGACGGGCGACACCATCGCCAAGATCTGGTTGACCCCAGAGGGAAGCGACGGCGACCCCGCTCCAGTAGACGATAACCGCCCGGCAGATTTTCATAGCCCGCCAATCCAGTTGCTGGATACGCAGCAGATCCGCGACCAACAGCTTTCGCCACAAGATCTTCCCTACGGCGATGACCCCATCGTCCTGCTGGGCGGCGATGGCCCTGCGGCCACGCTGCTCACACGCCGGACGCTCTTCAACTATCGAGAACATCTGCGCGCCCTTCACCTGACGCTGCCGAGCCCGCAGGGCCACAAGCTATTGCTGAGTGACGCCACTGCGGGATTGGGCTCCTATACCGAAGTCGCCCCGCGCTATCGCGATGCCAGCGCCCAGCAGCCCGGCGCATTGTGGGATCAGCAGTTGCAACAGCTGATGGTGCCCAACTGGGCCACTGGGGTATTTGAACCGGCGGACAACACCAACGCTATAGCAGGCAAACCCTTGTCACCCGCCTTTGTCGTGCCCGTCGGGCTGGCCAATTATCGCCAGTTGCTTTCCGACCCGGCCGTTTACCGGCCGCTGATGCAGATCGCGGGCTGGTCACTGCTCTACACCCTGTTCACCACCGCGCTAGCCGCATTGCTGGCCAGCATCAACGCCTGGGCGATCCGGGCCAGTCGCCACCCCCGGCTATGGCTGGGGCTGCTCGTCGTACCCGCCGCCGTGCCAGCGGTGGTATTGGTGCTGACCTTGAAAGGGCTGTTCAACCAAAACTGGGGGGAGTTCAACCTGCTGCTTGAGCAGTCCTTGGGCCTGCGCCCTGACTGGTTTACTAACCCGTTGTTAGCCAAAGTGATGCTGGTAATGGCAGCGCTGTGGCTGCTGGTGCCGCTGCTCACCCTGTGGTGGCTGAGGCTGGCTGAGGGGTTATCAGCACCACGCTGGTGGCCGCTGGTAAAAGCTCTGTGGCCCCGAGCCAAAGCGCCGCTGCTGATGATTGCCAGCGTTCAGCTACTGGCATTTACGGCCATCTCTCTGCACACCGGCGGTCGCCCGGATATCATCGGAGCCATAGTGCCATCAGGCACCACTGACACCCTGACCAGCCTGGGCTTTCGTATCGCCTTTGAAGGTGGCGGCGGCCACAACTATGGGCTGGCAACCAGCCTGCTGCTGCCGTTGCTGGGGTTAGCCCTGCTATTGGGCCACTGGCGCTGGCGATTGTTGCAGCAACCCCAACCGGACACGGTCGCAGCAGGTATGCACGTGCCCACTACCGCCAAACTCAGCGCCCTGCTCTGGCGCCTGCTTGCCACCGTCATCACCCTGCTGCCATTCGTGCTGCTGGTGCTGGTCTCGCTGCGCCCCGGAAATTTTTCCTCAGGCCAACAGCTACCCGAGCAGCTGACCCTCGACCACTGGCGGCTGGCGCTAGATATTGCGGTGACTGAGGCGGATGGCAGCGTCACACCACCGCCGTTCCCACTGCTGACCTGGCTCGGCAACAGCCTACTGGTTGCTGGTGGCGCCACTTTGGCGGTGCTGGCCATCGCCCTGCCGGCTGCCCGTGCCCTGGCCCGCAGCGGCCAGACCCATTGGCTGATGCGCCTGCTGATCAGCCTGCAGCTCGTCACCCCGGCGCTCCTGCTGGTCAGTTACTACAGCATCAGCGACCAGATCGGTCAGCACTGGCACTACCTGGGGTTAAACAGCCATGGCGGGCTGGTGCTGCTGTTGCTGCCCGCCCTGCTGCTGACGCTGCCGCCGCTGGTGGCAACCTTTAGCCGCAGCCCGCAGCGGCCGTTATGGCCAAACCTGCGTCACCACTGGCGGCCGGTGGCCGCGGTCAGCCTTCTCACCCTGCTGCTGCAGCTCGGTGAGTATCCCGTTTCCTCGCTGTTGATCTTGGACGCCGACCGTCACACTGCCGCCGTGGGCATGCAGATGTACCTGTACCCAGCGCACACCTTGTGGCGCGACTTCGCCGCCGCCGCGCTGCTGACGTCCCTGCCGGTGATGCTGCTGTTCTACCTGCTGCTGCCGCTGGTCAACCGTGACCTGATCAACCACTGGCGGCCGCTGTGATGCGTACAGTCCCCTTCCCCCGGCTGGCCGTGCGTTGTTTGGTGCCCTGCGGGTGGTGATCAAGGGAGCGGAAGAAGACGCCGTTGCCACACGCAGGTGATCTCGCTAGCGGGCAGCGAAAAAAACGGCAGGGCTGTTGTCCCACCCGTTTGAGCGCCGGCCCAATCACGCTGCCGCGAGCACGGCCTGCGCTCTGAATTGCGGGCGAGCGACCTGGACGGTCGCGAGAGCCACTAAGGCACAGGGAAGTGACTTTGTGGCGACCGCAAGGCAGAGCGGAACAACCGCCAGATCCAGATACTGGCGCTCTATCGGGCCGGCTGGTGGTGCAGGAGGAGGGTCCAGCTACCCTCCGCCTGCTCGTCATGCAGGGGCGAAACCCTACATCCGGGCGGCGCAGCCGCAGCCACCGCACAGCGGTAAAAACAATCATCGCCGCAACCGCCGGCTTGTTGGCCAAGGTTAGCCAGACTAGACTAAGCCCGTTACCGATAACGGAGCGCAGGCGATGAGTTCAGTCAATATGCTGCAGGCCAAAACCACCCTGTCGCGGTTGGTGGATGCGATTGAACGGGGTGAAGAGCAGGAGATCATCATCGCCCGTAACGGCCGCCCGGCCGCCCGGCTGGTCAAGGTGGAAGCCAGTACCAACCAGCAGCGGCTGGGCATCGCCAAAGGGCAGTTTGTGGTGCCCGACAGCATTGATGACCACAACGCTGAGGTGGCAGCGCTGTTTCAAGGGCGTGACCAGCCATGAATCTGCTGCTCGATACCCATGTTGCCCTGTGGGCGATCACCGACAGCCCCCGTCTATCCGCCGAGGCGCGCACCCTGCTGCTGGCGCCCACGGCCAGGCTGTGGGTCAGCGCCGTATCGCTGTGGGAGATCGCCATCAAGCACAGCCTCGGACGCGGTGATATGCCGATTGATGCCGCACAGGCACTTGGCTGGTTTCGCGCATCGGGTTACCAGCTACTGGCGGTGGAAGCCGAACACTGTGTCGCCCTTGCCGGGCTGGCCAACCACCACGCCGACCCTTTCGACCGCATGCTGATCGCCCAGGCTTTGACCGAGCCGCTACGCCTGCTGACGCATGATCAGCAGCTGGCCCGCTACAGCGATACCGTGATCCTGATCTAGCGGCTTGCCTCATCCACCAGGCGAATGATCGCCATGGCTGTCTGCCATAGAAGCAAAGTGGCGCCATAACAACGGCTTGACCATACTCATCAGCATCTCACTGGTCGGAGTTGTTGATGTCGTCGCCCTGCTCGCCGGAAGCCCTGGCTACCACCATTCGTGATGGCTTTAACCGCCACTATTCGCTGTTTCGCGCCATCACCAACGGCGCCCGCCAGCGCTTTGAACAGGGCGACTGGGCGGCGGTGCAGCAGGCCTCGCGCGAGCGCATCGCCTATTACGACAGCCGGGTGCAGGAGACCATCGCCAGCCTGCATCAGCAGTGCCCGCAGCTCGACCATTGCGACGACCATCTGTGGCGGCGGGTGCGCGACCATTACCGCCACCTGCTGCTCGCCCACCCCCAGCCAGAACTGGCCGAGACCTTCTACAACTCGGTGTTCTGCCACATGTTCGAGCGCCGCTACTACAACAACCAGCTGATCTTTATCGAGTCATTCGCCGAGCAGATCCTGGAGGTGCGCGAGGGGCTGGTGGCCGATAGCTACTATCCGCAGCTCGATGGCCTGACCCAGACCCTGACCCGCATCCTCACCCGTTTTGGTCTGACCCTGCCGTTTGAGGATCTGGCCCGCGATGTGCGGCGGCTGATGCGTCGCTTTATCCGCCAGGCCGGGATCCGCGTGCGGCGCGATGACAGCGTGCGTATCGACGTGCTCAAGTCGATGTTTTACCGCAACAAGGGGGCCTATATCGTCGGCCGGGTGGTGACCCGTGGCCACAGCCAGCCCTTTGTCATCCCCATTCTGCGCAGCCCGCGCGGCGAGCTCTATGTTGACGCCCTGCTCACCGCCGAGCGCGATCTGTCGATCACCTTCAGCTTTGCCCGCGCCTACTTCTTTGTCGAGACCGAGGCCCCCTTTGCCTTGGTGCGCTTTCTCAAACAGCTGATGCCGGCCAAACGCAGCAGCGAGCTGTACAACGCCATCGGCCTGCAGAAACAGGGCAAGAGCATCTTCTATCGCGATCTGCTCAACCATCTGGCCACCACCGACGACCACTTCGATCTCGCCCCCGGGGTCAAGGGGATGGTGATGCTGGTGTTCACCCTGCCCTCCTACCCCTATGTGTTCAAGGTGATCCGCGACCGCTTCGCCCCGTCGAAAACCATGACCAAGGCCGAGGTGCGACAGAAGTATCAACTGGTGAAGGTGCATGATCGCGTCGGCCGCATGGCCGACACCCTGGAGTATTCACAGGTGGCCTTTCCCAAAGCACGGATGAGCGAGGCGCTGCTCGAAGAGCTTTACGCCAGCTGCAGCGAGGAGCTGATCGACGAAGGGGAGATGCTGCTCGTCAACCACCTCTATATCGAACGGCGGATGACGCCGCTCAACCTCTATCTGCAGGATGCCAGCGACGCCCAGGTCGAAGCGGTGATCGACGACTACGGCCACGCCCTGCGCGAGATCGCCGCCGCCAACATCTTCCCCGGGGACATGCTGCTCAAGAACTTCGGCGTCACCCGCTTCGGCCGGGTGGTGTTTTATGACTATGACGAGGTGGCCTACCTGCTCGACACCCATTTCCGCATCATTCCGGCGGCCGTCACCGAGGAGCAGGAGCTGGCCAGCGAGCCCTGGTACAGCGTCGCCCCCGGCGATGTTTTTCCCGAGGAGTTTGAAACCTTTATCTTCTATGAACCGCGCGCCCGCGCCGCCTTTCGCCACCATCACCGCGAGCTCTACAGCGCCCGCTGGTGGCAACAGCAGCAGCAGCGGATCGCCGCCGGCCACCAGGAGGAGTTCTTCCCCTACAGCAGCCGGCTGCGCTTTCGGCGCCACGGCAGCCCTGGCTGAAACACCGTTTTTGGACTTGTGAAGAGCTTTGGGCTGGCCTGAATCTCGACCGCCCAATGACAACAGCGTGTCTAAAGGCCGGCAGCCTGGATTGCTTTAACCATGGTCTTGCTGATCTCCGGGGTGCCCGCCCCTTCGGCGGAGATAAACAGCAACCGCTCGCCGCAGCGAGCCCACCCCTTAACGGTGCTTTGGCCTCGGGCAGTAACATCAACCAGCTCATCGCCGCCACAGATCCCCATGGCACCACGGCTCACCTTGACCCCCATCACCCCGGCAAAGCTGGCCTGCAGATCATCCAGCTCCTGTCGGCTTTGAGCGGCAAGAGCGTCCAGATCGCTATCGCCAACGGTGAGCACCAGCAGCCCGCCGTCAGGGGTACTCCACTGGCAGCCGGTGCCCACACCCTCACTTACCTCTACTGCGTCGGTCAGCTGAGGATGGCTCAAGGCGCAGATCTTGGCAGAGTAATCGGCGGCAGCAGCGCTACCGGCGACCAACGACAACAGCACAGACAGGGTCAACGGCAAGCGATCTGATACAACCTTCATGGCAATCCCGTTTGCATTCGGCAACAACGCGCGACTTCACTTTAACGCAGACCAAGCGGCTGAATCTGGCGGCTTGAACGTTTTCCGAGCTAGTACGCATTTTTTGTCGTTGCGGGATAAGCGATGCCCCGCGCTGCGCCCTCAAACCCTGATTAATTGCATGACTCATAAAGGCTTTTTCAGGATGCTCGGGTGCCTTCCGCCGCCCCGTTGCCGGCATCAGCGCAGGCCAACCACGGCGGCAACCGACCAGCAACCTTGGCCCAGCGCAACGACAGGCGCTACGGCTGGCTGCAGCATGGGCACCGCAGTTGTCACCTGTGGAGTCAGCATCATGAGCATCGATCTCGCCCAGTTCACCAGCCCCCATCAGGTCCGTCTGGTGGATGACCAGCTGCTGCTGGTGGACGGCCAGCCGTTTCACTGCCAGGGCGAAATCGGCCGTGGCAAATCGGCCATCTCCTGGCGGTTCAGCAACGGCGAACAGCAGCTGACGGTGAAGCGCTACACGCAGGTCGCCCACAATCTGATCCCCTTTGAGCAGGCGCTCGGCTTTGAACTGCTCAGTTACCAGCGGATGCAGCAGGCCGGCGTGGCCTGCCCGCAACTGGTGGGCTTTTGCGCGGCCAGCTATCTGCTGGTCAAGGAGTACATCAAAGGGCCGGTGGTGATCGATCTGATCGCCCGCGACATGATGGATGACCGGCTGCTCCGCCGTGGCTACGCCTATGCCGAGCAGCTCAAACGGGCCGGCTTTCATGTTGACTATTTTCCGGCCAACTTCGTGGTCAAGGGCGGCGAACTCTACTGCATCGACTATGAAGCGCACCCCTATCTGGCCGAGTGGGACTTCCACCATTGGGGGGTCTTCTACTGGCTCAACAGCGAGGGGGTAAAGGGCTATCTGGCCGATGGCGATATCCGCCATCTCAACAAGCCGGACAGCTTCAAACCCTGGGATGAACCTTTTATCGCCCGCCGCGATGCGCTGGCCAGCAGCCTTGGCTGACAGCGGCTCAAGCGCGGAAATAACGCTTAGGTGCCACTCGGGCGGCCAATTTCACCGCCCGCTGCAGCTATTTGCCGTGTAACTGACTAAAATGGCGCCCACTTTTGACCAGCCACCGGGCCTGACCATGCGCACCAGCCACTACCTGCTCTCCACCCTGCGTGAAACCCCCGCCGATGCCGAAGTGATCAGCCACCAGCTGATGCTGCGCGCCGGTATGATCCGCAAACTGGCCTCCGGCCTCTACACCTGGCTGCCGAGCGGCCTGCGGGTGCTCAACAAGGTGGCGCAGATCGTGCGCGAAGAGATGAACAACGCCGGCGCCATCGAAGTGTCGATGCCGGTGGTGCAGCCGGCCGAACTGTGGCACGAGTCCGGCCGCTGGGACCAGTTCGGCCCCGAGCTGCTGCGCTTTAACGACCGCCACACCCGCCCCTTCGCCCTCGGCCCCACCCATGAAGAGGTGATCACCGATCTGGTCCGTGGCGAGGTCAACAGCTACAAGCAACTGCCGCTCAACCTCTACCAGATCCAGACCAAATTCCGCGACGAAGTGCGGCCGCGCTTTGGCGTGATGCGGGCCCGCGAGTTTCTGATGAAGGATGCCTACAGCTTCCATATGGATCAGGCCTCGCTGGAAGCGACCTATCAGACGATGTACCGCGCCTACTGCGCCACCTTCGACCGCCTGGGTCTCGACTACCGCGCCGTACTCGCCGACACCGGCTCCATCGGTGGCAGCATGAGCCACGAGTTCCATGTGCTGGCCGCCTCGGGTGAAGACGCCATCGCCTTCGCCAGCGAATCGGATTACGCCGCCAACATCGAAATGGCCGAAGCCGTGGCCCCGGCTGGCGAACGCCCGGCTGCCAGTCAGCCGCTGGCCGCCATCGCCACCCCCGGTGCCCACAGCATCGATGAGGTCGCAGCCCTGCTCAAAGTCGACCCCAGCCAGATCGTCAAAACCCTGGTTGTTCTCGGCAAAGCCCCGGACGACAAGAGCCCGCAGCCGCTGGTGGCGCTGGTGGTGCGTGGCGACCACAGCCTCAATGGCGTCAAGGCCGAGAAGCTGGCGGAGATCGGCGGCCCGCTGCAGTTCGCCAGCGACGAGCAGATCCGCACCGTCATCGGCTGTGGCGTCGGCTCCCTCGGCCCGATTGGCCTGACCATCCCGGTGATCGTGGATCGCGCCGCCGCCCATCTGGCTGACTTTGTCTGCGGTGCCAACCGCGACGGCGAGCATGTCAGCGGCGCCAACTGGGACCGCGACTGCAGCAACTACCGTGTTGCCGACATCCGTAACGTGGTCGAAGGCGACCCGAGCCCGGATGGCCAGGGCACCCTGTCGATCAAGCGCGGCATCGAAGTGGGCCATATCTTCCAGCTCGGCAAGAAATACTCCGAAGCGATGAAGGTGGGGGTGCTCAACGAGCAGGGCCAGTTCCAGATCCTGACCATGGGCTGCTACGGCGTGGGGGTATCGCGCATCGTCGCCGCCGCCATCGAGCAGAACCACGACGAACGCGGCATCATCTGGCCCGCCGCCATCGCCCCCTTCCAGGTCGCCCTGCTGCCGATGAACATGCACAAATCGGCACGCATCAAAGAGGTGGCCGAAACCCTCTACGCCGAACTCAAAGCCGCCGGCATCGACGTCATCCTCGATGATCGCAAAGAGCGTCCGGGGGTGATGTTCGCCGACATGGAACTGCTGGGCATCCCCCACAGCATCGTCATCGGCGAACGCAACCTCGACGAAGGGCTGGTGGAACACAAACAGCGCAGCGGCGGCGAACCGGCCAAACTGGCCATCGACGCGGTCGTACCGATGTTTAAGGCGCTGTTTGGCTAACTGCCGTTAGGGCTTTTGAGTTGATGCAAACAGCGGCTTCGGCCGCTGTTTTTTTTGCCGCTGTGCAGCGGCGGTGTTTACCCCGTATCTCGTATCTCGAAACTGAGAATGCGGCTGCGCCGCAGCAGAGCGAGGTTACCCACCTCGCGCTGGGGCAGAGGGGCGTATCGCCACGCCCCTCTGCACACCCGGGCGCCCCCGAGATCACCACCATCGACAATGGCTGTAATTCTGCCGGGCTACGGGGTCGCAAATATGGGCTCTCCTGCCCAGATTTGCTTTCGCTGGCATCCCTGCCATCTCAACCCCTACGCCCGGCTGGCCGTGGGTTGGTTGGCGTGGGTGCGGGTGGTGATCAAGGGGTTCAAAGCAGACTGCCCCGCTTCGTGCCCTGGCATCACTCGCAACTTGCATCCCGCAGCCGGCGCATGAGCTATAGCGCTCACCACATACCCAGCTCACAGCCAGTGGGCGTGTTATCACAAAACAGCGATGGCGGCTTGTGCAGAAAAACTGCTGCCGGTAGCTTGTGCCTGACCCGCGCTCAAAATGGGCAAAGCTTGCTGTCGCTGCTCCTACAAGAGCAGCGCTATGGGCGGGAATAGGGAACAGGACGTCACTCTTATAAAAGGACTTTTTATGATCAAATTCGAAGATCTGTGGGAAGCACACGCAACAGTCAGTGATGTCGATACCCCATGCATGGTGGATAATAAACCGGCATTCACCAATCAATGCGCCATCCGGGTTGGTAACGCACTCGCCAAGTGCGGGTTCGACACCACCACCCTGCGTGGCGCCGAGCATTGCTGGCATCATGCAAAAAAAGAAGGCCATATACTCCGTGCAGACCAATTGGCATCGGCACTGATGAGCGCTCGTCCCGACAGCTTCGCATCGGGAATCAGCATTCCGGTCAAAGATTTTAAAAAGCACATCTCCGGAAAGAAAGGCATCATCTATTTCAAAGATTATTGGATGCGCGACACCGACCCGGTCGGAAACCCCAGTGGCGATCATATCGATCTATGGAATGGCTCGCGGCTTACCGATTTAAGTTCGTGGTTTCGGATATCAACGGGGTTGTCGATTGATGGCGTCTGGTCTGATTTCCGCAAAGCTAAAGAGATTATTTTCTGGCGGGCACTGCAATGAAGCGCGCGATCATTGTTGTGCTGTGGGGCGTTGGCGCGGTACTCCTGTGCTGGGCCTTGTTCTACGTTGCAGGTGCGCTCTTCGGGCCGCTTTATCAAGGAGAAGATGAATCCAATCGCAATTTCAAGTTGTTTATTCTGGCATCACTGGTTAGTGGCATCGTCGGCATCATTGCCGGTCTCTGGCGTACCAAGCCAAGAGCGTAAATAGATATGAGTTCGAGAAAACAAGTGAATGTCAGAGTTGATCTTATCAAAGCAACTTCGATGACCGCACTGGTGTGGATTGCGCTCGCTGGCTGCTCCGAAGTTACACCAATGAAAGTGGTGGTCGAGCATAGCCAAGTCTATTTCGTTGTGGCTGAAGGGGAAGCTCTAGAAATTGCGGTGGATGCCATTCACCTGCTGCGTGAGGATTGCGCGCAAGACTGTGTCTATTGGGAGCGGCGGGTGAAACAGCAGGATTTTGACTTACCGCCTGTCTATCTGCCCGGCGACCGCATCGCCTACGGCGCCCCCATTCCGCTGACGGCAGAGACTGTCCCGCCCAAAAGCCTAGCACCAGGGCGTTATCTGCTCACCGCCAGCATCACGTTTCGAAAACACAATGGCGACCTCGGCGGCGGAACCTTTGGTCAGAGATTTGAGCTCAACCAGAATAATGGTCAGTGGACAATATCCGCTACTGATTGATAACATCAGGCATGCCACGCTCAAACTTAGTTTTTTGTTAACCGACACCGAAGAATTCGCCTCAAAAATTGACACCAACCAAGAGTTAACCAATGAACAAGCAGAAGCCATGGATCGCTGTCTTATTGAGCCTGGTATTTAACCCGCTCGGCATGCTGTACTTGGCGCGGCCGCTATTGGCCCTCGGCTACTTAATTATGATAGTCGTCGCTGTTTTTATCGCGTTGCAGCAGAGCAACGACCTGGTAAAAACAACGCTGCCATTCGTACCCTCGATATTGGCCGCGATCCATGGTCTGCTGATAATTCGCAATACCTCATCGCAGCAGAGGCCTTGGTACTCAAGGTGGTACGGGCTGATCTCGGTGACCGTGATGTTTTTTACGACCGTCCTCTTCATTAGAGCATTTGTTGGTCAAATCTATAGCGTGCCTTCAGCGTCCATGGTGCCGACAGTTAACCCGGGCGATTATATCGTCGTCAACCGCTTCGGTTATGGTCAATACAGCAGCCAGTATCTTGGTTTCTTGCACAAGGATGTAGCACAAACTGTCACTCACGGCGATCTGATTGTTTTCGAGTGGCCAACAAATCGCGAGACCACCTTTGTAATGCGGGTCGTTGGCTTGCCCGGCGACCGCATCGAATATCAAAATAGGCAACTCGTTGTAAATGGCACAAATGCCACACTGGCAGCGGTTGACCAAAGCGACAGTCAAGAGCTTGTAACAGAGAAGATTGGTGACACGCAATACATCGTTGCCAATACCTTAGGAACGCTCCCCAAATCCTTCTCGACCGTAGTCGCGGACGATCATCTGTTCGTGATGGGCGATAACCGCGACAACGCCAACGACAGCCGCTACTGGGGCCAACTGCCAGTCGATCATGTTGTGGGCAAGGTGGTCAGCATCTTCTAACGCAGGATGCAGTTATCGCAACGGCGCTGCTAATGCGCCTGCGGCGCACAGGGTTGGCTCTTGCGCCCACACTAAGAACCAAGGGAGAGCCGCCGAACCCTCCCTTGGCGCAGGGCTAACGCATGTTCATAAATTGAACATGCCCATGCATTCAAACAGGTAGTCCTCATTCAAGCAGCACAGCTTTCGCTTGTTGGCCATCGACAGCTTGCGCGATGTGTTCTGCTTGAGGATGTTGAGGATCCATTG
>JAFOOX010000069.1 GCA_017425245.1 Gammaproteobacteria bacterium | reverse complement strand
GTTTTCAGCATCAAGGAGTCCGATCTCATTCTGGTGGTGCTGTCGCTGATCGATATCGCGCTGGTGGGCGGGTTGTTGGTGATGGTGATGTTCAGTGGCTACGAGAACTTCGTATCGCGGCTGGATATCGAGGGTGATAGCGAGAAACTCAGCTGGTTGGGCAAAGTGGACTCCGGCAGTCTGAAGAACAAGGTGGCGGCGGCCATTGTGGCCATCTCATCCATCCATCTGCTCAAGATCTTCGTCAATGCTGATAACGTCGATAACGACAAGTTGCTGTGGTACGTGATCCTTCATCTCACCTTTGTCGCTTCGGCCTTTGCCATGGGAATCCTCGACAAGATGACCCGCACCAGCCACTGAGGAGCGTCTCATAAACAACAAGGCCACCCGTAGGTGGCCTTGTTCGTTCTATCAGGCTGGCGTTGTTACAGGGCCGCGATTGCCGCCTGCTGTTCGGCGATTTTGACCAGTTGTTTGCTGACTTCGGCCAGCCGCTCGCGCTCGGCTTTGACCACCGCTTCCGGAGCGCGGGCAACGAAACTCTCGTTGCTCAGCTTGCTCTCGATGCGTGCCTGTTCTTTCACCAGGTTATCGGCCTGCTTGGCCAGACGGCCCAGCTCGGCATCCTTGTCGATAATACCGGCCATCGGGATCAGCAACTCCATCTCGCCGACCAGGGCGGTGGCGGCAGCCGGCACCGGCTCACCCGCCGCCAGCGGCTGCACGGACTCCAGCCGCGCCAGCAGCGACAGGAAGGGGCGGTAGCGCTCAACCCGTGCCAAGTCCTCAGCGCTGGCGTTTTTCAGCAGCACCGGCAGCTGCTTGCTGGGGTTGATGTCCATCTCACCGCGGATGTTGCGCACGCCAAGGATACAGGCGCGCAGCCAGGCGAAATCGGCATCGGCAGCAGCATCGATGCGCGCGGCATCGGCCTGCGGATAAGGCTGGCGCATGATGGTGTCGCCTGTCACCTCGGTGAGCGGCTTGACCCGTTGCCAGATGGTTTCGGTGATGTAGGGCATCAATGGGTGGAGCAGGCGCAGCAGCTGCTCAAGGCAGGTGACCAGCGTATGGCGGGTGCCGCGCTTGGCCGCTTCGCTGGCGTTCGGGTCGGTCAGTACCGCCTTGGCCAGCTCCAGATACCAGTCGCAGAACTCTTTCCAGGTGAATTCGTAGAGCGTGTTGGCCAGCAGATCGAAGCGATATTCGGCAAAGTGTTTGCGCGCCTCGCTGATACAGGCCTGCAGCTGGCTGTGGATCCAGCGGTCGGCCAGCGACAGTTGCAGCTCGCCGCCGTTCTGGCCGCAATCATGCTCTTCGGTGTTCATCAACACGAAGCGGCTGGCGTTCCACAGTTTGTTGCAGAAGTTGCGGTAGCCCTCGAGGCGCTTCATGTCCCAGTTGATGTCGCGGCCGGTGGAGGCCAGCGCCGCCAGAGTAAAGCGCAGGGCATCGGTGCCATTGGCGGTGATGCCATCGGCAAACTGTTTACGGGTTGAGTTGGCGATCTTCTCCGCCAGCTGCGGCTGCATCATGTTGCCGGTACGTTTGGCTACCAGTTCTTCGAGGCTGATGCCATCCATCATATCCAGCGGATCGAGGACGTTTCCCTTGGATTTGCTCATCTTCTGCCCCTGCTCATCACGGATGAGGCCGGTGACATAGACGGTTTTGAACGGCACCTGCGGCGTGCCGTCCTCATTCTTGATGAAGTGCATGGTCATCATGATCATGCGTGCCACCCAAAAGAAGATGATGTCAAAACCGGTCACCAGCACATTGGTGGGGTGGAAGGTTTTGAGATCGGCGGCAGCCGCCGGGTCCGGCCAGCCGAGGGTAGAGAAGGTCCACAGTGCCGAGCTGAACCAGGTGTCGAGCACATCTTCATCCTGGCGTAACGCAACGTCAGAGCCCAAGCTGTATTTCTGGCGAACTTCCTGTTCGCTTTTACCTACATATGGGCGGCCGGATTCGTCATACCACGCCGGGATACGGTGGCCCCACCACAACTGACGGCTGATGCACCAGTCCTGAATGTCGCGCATCCAGCTGAAGTACATGTTCTCGTACTGTTTGGGCACAAACTGGATGCGGCCATCCTCCACCGCTTCGATGGCCGGCTGGGCCAGCGGCGCGACGCGCACATACCACTGATCGGTCAGCATCGGCTCGATGGGGACGCCGCCGCGATCGCCATATGGCTGCTGCAGCACATGGTCCTTGATCTCATCGACCAGCCCCTGCTCATCGAGGGCGGTGAGGATCGCCTTACGCGCAGCGTAGCGCTCAAGGCCTGCAAACTGGGCGGGCAGGGCTGCCGGGTAGGCGCTGCTGGGCTGGCCGTGGCTGTCGAACACTTCGGCTTCGGCACGCACATGGGCATCCAAAGTGAAGATGTTGATCATCGGCAGGCTGTGGCGCTTGCCCACTTCGCAGTCGTTGAAGTCGTGAGCCGGGGTGATCTTGACGCAGCCGGTGCCCTTTTCCATATCGGCGTGGTCATCGCCCACAATCGGGATGCGGCGGCCGGTCAGCGGCAGTTCAACGAACTTGCCGATGAGATCCTGATAGCGCTCATCCTCTGGGTTCACCGCCACCGCGGTGTCGCCGAGCATGGTCTCAGGGCGGGTCGTGGCCACCACCAGATAACTGAGGCCATCACGGGTCTGGGCGCCGTCGGCCAGCGGGTAGCGCAGGTGCCACAGCTTGCCCTTGACCTCTTTGTTCTCGACTTCGAGATCGGAGATGGCGGTGTGCAGTTTCGGGTCCCAGTTGACCAGTCGCTTGCCACGGTAAATCAGCCCCTGCTCATGCAGGCGCACGAACACCTCCTGCACCGCGTTGGAGAGGCCCGGATCCATGGTGAAGCGCTCGCGCTGCCAGTCGACCGAGGTGCCGAGGCGGCGCATCTGGCCGGTGATGGTGCCACCCGATTCCGCTTTCCACTGCCACACTTTGTCGATAAAGGCATCGCGGCCGTAGTCGTGGCGAGTCTTGCTTTCTTCGGCGGCGATCTTGCGCTCCACCACCATCTGGGTGGCGATGCCGGCATGGTCAGTACCCGCCTGCCACAGCACGTTCTTGCCTTCCATCCGCTCGAAGCGAATGAGGGCATCCATGATGGTCTGCTGGAAGGCGTGGCCCATGTGCAGGCTGCCGGTGACATTCGGCGGCGGGATCATGATGCAGTAGGCGCCCTTGCTGCTGTCACCGCTGGGGGTGAAGTAGCCCTGGCTTTCCCAATGCTGATAGAGGGATTGTTCGATGTCGCTCGGGTTGTAGCTTTTATCCATGATCCAGCCGCGTTTGAGCCCTGCTCAGAGCGGCTGGCTGGCCAGATCCAGAGTTTCTACCTGATGCCCCTGGCTTCGGTAGAGTTTGAACCTTTCACGTGCGGCTGCCTTGCGCTGCTCATCGACAGGGACGAGTTCAACGATGAGCGCGGATTGTAACGCAAACGGCGGCAGGGTTGGATGCAGGTTGATGAGCACGTTGCGCCGGCCGCGTGGCGGCTGCCAGCCGATCTCCACCGGAGCGCCACTACTGGGTCCTTCACCTTGCAGGTTATGGGGCACAAAGCTGTCCGCCTCGAAGCTGAACAGCCGCTCGTCGACCGTTTCGGCCGTGGCCTGATCGGGGCAGGCGACATAGACCCGTTCCCCGGCGAGAAAGTACTTCTCCGCCAGCTTGCAGATCCAGTCGAGCTCGGCGTTGGCGTTATCAGTAGCTGCCGGCTGGGGAGCCGGCAGCACATGAAAGATCACCCGTGCCATCATTCATCCACAGCCACGCCAGCACGGCGCAGCAGGAACTGGGAGAGCAGCGGTACCGGCCGGCCGGTCGCACCCTTGTCTTTGCCGCCACTACGCCAGGCGGTGCCGGCGATGTCGAGGTGGGCCCAAGTGTACTTTTTGGTAAAGCGGGCGAGGAAACAGCCAGCGGTAATCGCCCCGGCCGGCCGGCCACCGATATTGGCCATGTCGGCGAAGGGGCTGTCGAGCTGCTCCTGATAGTCATCCCACAGCGGCAGGCGCCAGGCGCGGTCGGCGCTTTCGTTACCGGCATCGAGCAGTTTGTTGGCCAGGCTGTCGTTGGGGCTCATCAGGCCGCTGGCGTGTTTGCCAAGGGCGATAACGCAGGCGCCGGTGAGGGTGGCCAGATCGATCACCAGTTCCGGTTCAAAACGCTCGACATAGGTGAGCACGTCGCACAGCACCAGTCGCCCTTCGGCGTCGGTGTTGAGCACCTCAACGGTCTGGCCGGAGAGGGTGGTGAGGATATCGCCGGGGCGGTAGCTGTTGCCGTCGGGCATGTTCTCGCAACCGGCCAGCACGCCGATCACATTCAGCGGCAGCTGCAGTTCGGCCAGGGTCTTCATGGTGCCGAGCACGGCGGCGGCGCCACCCATGTCGTACTTCATCTCATCCATGCCGTCGCCGGGCTTGAGCGAGATGCCGCCGGAATCGAAGGTCAGCCCTTTGCCCACCAGCACCAGCGGCTTGTCACCGGGCTTGCCGCCGTGGTGGCGGATGATGGTCATCATCGACTCGTTGTCAGAGCCCCGACCCACAGCCAGATAGCTGTGCATGCCGATCTCGGCCATCTGTGACTCGCCCATTACCTCGGTGGTCAGGCTCGGGTACTGGGCCGCCAGCGTCTGCCCCTGATCGGCCAGATAAGCCGGGTTGCAGATGTTAGGCGGCAGGTTGGCGACGTTGCGCGTCAGCTCGACGCCACGGGCGATGGCGACACCGTGGGCGATGGCAGTTTCACCGACGGTCAGTTCGCGCCGGGTCGGCACATTCCAGACGATCTTGCGCAGCGGCCGGCGCGCTTCATCTTTTTTGCTCTTGAGCAGATCGAAGCTGTAGCGCGACTCCAGCGTCGCTTCCACCGCTTGGCGGATCTTCCAGTAGACGCCCCGGCTTTTGACATGCAGATCGGTCAGGTAGCTGACCGCTTCCATGGCGCCGGTATCGTTGAGCACGGCGGCGGATTTGGTGATCACCTGACGGAACTGCTTGTCGCCCAGTTCGCGCTCTTTGCCACAACCGACCAGCAGCACCCGTTCGGCCTGCAGATTGGGCAGGGCGTGGAGCAGCAGGGTCTGGCCTAGCTTGCCCTCCAGATCGCCGCGCCGCAGCAGGCTGCTGATGGCGCCATCGCAGGCTTTGTCGAGTAACTCGGCAGCGGGCGACAGCCGGCGGGGTTCATAAACGCCGACAACGACGCAGGCGCTGCGCTGTTTGTCGGGGCTGCCACTCTTGACGTCGAATTCCATGGTTGTCCTCATGCATAAAGACAAAAGACGGGGTTTGGCCGATAATCCCGGCAGCCTGGGCCGCCGGCAGTGGCCCCAAGTGTAGCCCCAGTTGCTTCCCGACGCAGCGCTTCGCGTCCGGGAAAAATGGCAGAAACAGCCATTTTTGTGGTAACAGCGGGTGAAGCAACTGAAACGAACAGTTTACGGAACCTGCGTGACCATCCTGCGCTATCTGATTCGCGATCTGCTCAAGTCGCAAGCGGCCGTATTGCTGGTGCTGCTCGGGGTTTTCCTGAGCCAGCAGGTGGTGTCGTTGCTAGCACGCACCGCTGATGGCCGTTATCCGGTCGATCTGGTTGGCAAGCTGATCGCCTTGACCGTCCCTGAGCTATTGGTGCTGCTGCTGCCACTCTCCTTCTTTCTGGCGGTGCTCTTGGCCTATGGCCGCATGTACGCCGATCAGGAGATGGTGGTGTTACGCGCCAGCGGTGTCAGTGAGTGGTATGTCACCCGCGTCACCCTGGTGCTGGCGTTGCTGGTGGCGCTGCTGGCCGGTTGGGCCAGCCTGGTGGTCACCCCCTGGGCCAAGGGCGAACAGCGGCGATTGATTGCTGGCAGCGAAGCTTCGGCCGGCGTCAAAACCCTGAGTGAAGGACGGTTCAAGAAATCACCGGACGGCAGCACGGTGATGTTCATTGAACAGATGAGCGACGACGGCAATCGCTTGTCCCGGGTGTTTGTCGCCCAGACCCCGGATGCCGATGCGCCGCAGCAGTTTCAGCTGCTGGTGGCCAAAAGTGGCGATCTGCGAGAGACCAGCAACGGCATGCTGGAGTTGAGCCTAAACGGTGGCACACGCTGGGATGGCAGTGCCCGCCGGCTGGATCTGCAGCGTGTTGACTTTGAACGTTACACCGCCCAGTTACCGACTCTGGCCGAGGGCTATGAATCGCGCCTTGAGCACCGGCCGCTGGCCGATCTGCTGAAGGATGGCTCGATACGGGCCTGGGCCGAAATCCATTGGCGACTGGCTGTTCCCATCTCATTACCGCTGCTGTGTCTGATGGCAGTGCCGTTGTCGGCGGTCAATCCGCGCCAAGGTAAGTTTGCCAAGCTGGGGCCGGCGATCCTGCTGTTCCTCAGTTATTACGTACTGTTGATGGCTGGTCAGAAGGCACTGGAATCGGGCCGTGTGCCGGTTGAGGCCGGGCTGTGGTGGGTCCATGGTCTGGCCTTGCTGGTGGGCGCCACCCTGATTTTCAAGGGCCGACCAACCTGGTTCCGGCTACGTGGCCGCTGGCTGGAGCAGCGCGCATGATCCGCCTGATTGACCTCTACATTGGCCGTACCCTGCTCGCTGCCACCGGTCTGGCCCTTCTCGTGCTGGAGGGGCTCAACCTGATCCTCAAGTTCGTTAACGAGCTGAAATCGGTGGGGCGCGGCAACTACGATCTGATCGACGCCATCATCTACACCCTCTATTCGGTACCCCGTGATCTGGAACTTTTCGTGCCGATGGCGGTATTGCTTGGCGCCCTGATCGGTATTGGTGGGCTGGCCGCCAGCAGCGAACTGGTGGTGCTGATGGCCGCCGGCATGTCACGGGCGGCCATCGCCCGTTCGGCACTCAAGACCGCACTGCCGCTGATGGTGGCGCTGCTGTTGCTGGGCGAGTTCGGCACACCGCTGGCAGAGCAGGCGGCCAAGGAGCTGCGCACCACCGAGCTGACTGGTGGCACACTGATCGAATCACAGGCCGGTACCTGGACCCGCGATGATCAGGCGTTCGTCAACATCGGTCGGGTGGAGAGCGAGACCCGCATCCGCGATCTGACCATCTTCCACTTCGATGACCGGCAACAGTTACAGCGTATCGTTCATGCTGAGTCTGCTCAGTTCGAGGGCAACCACTGGCTGTTGCGGCAGGTGCATGAAACGTACGTGGGGGCTGACCGGTTGACCGCCAAGGAGATCCCGCAGCGGGAATGGCGTTCAGTGCTGACCCCCGACAAGCTGAAAGTGGTGTCGATTAAACCAGACAGTCTGTCGCTGCGCGGCCTCGATAGCTATATCGACTACCTGGATGCCAGTGGTCAGGATGGTAGCCGTTACCGGCTGGCATTCTGGCGCAAGCTAGCCCAGCCGCTGTCAGTGGCGGTGATGGTGGTGCTGGCCCTCAGCTTTATCTTTGGACCCTTGCGCAGTGTGACCATGGGGGCGCGCGTGCTGATGGGGGTGGCGGCTGGCTTCTGCTTCTATGTGCTTGATCAGCTGTTTGGGCCATTGGCGCTGGTCTACCAGTTCCCGGCATGGCTGGGGGCCTTCCTGCCACCGCTGGTCGCGTTAACCGTGGCCCTTTTGTTACTGCGCCGCCGGGCCTGATTTGCTCTTCACCGCTTTGGGTAGCACCACGACTTCGCAATCGGCCACCTTGTCTTGCCAGGCGAGCTGCTCGCTGGTCAAAAGCACCGCCAGGTTACCCAGCCCGAGCATCGCCGCCAGCGCTCGTAGCACTGCTTGCGTCGGCCGCAGGCGACTGCCGTCGATATTCTGCACGCGCAACCGCCACGCCTTCATGCCCAGTGTCTGGCCGGCCGCTGCCCAGAAATAGGCGTAGAAAGCCACGATCCAGCTCAGCAGATAAAGGCTGTTGACCCGATTGCCGCTGATGTAATTGGCAATATCCTGCCCAGGTGCCAATGTGATTAGCTCACTCCAAACCAATAGCGCGACGACAAAGAAGTAGAGCGCCTGGGCGATGATCAGCACGCTGGCTACCAGTAACCAGTCATAGACAAGGGCGCCAATGCGGCGCCAGAAGCCGGCGCGTGGCAGGGAGCTGGGCATCAAAGACTCCGGTCATGCAGAGGGTGCGCTGAGTCTATCATCGCCATTCAGGCTGGTCAGCGGTTGCCGTGGTTGTGGTCAACATCATGAAATGATGGCGAAGGTGCGCTCATGGCTTGTGCCATCAAGCGCCGTGCGTATAATGGCGCCCGCACTCGTGCCCGAGTGGCGGAATTGGTAGACGCGGCGGATTCAAAATCCGTTGCCCTTTAAAGGCGTGTCGGTTCGAGTCCGACCTTGGGCACCATGTCAAAAACCAGCCTTGCGGCTGGTTTTTGCGTTTCTGGGCTGGGGTAGCCCTGGTGCCGGCTCAGGGCGAGTGGCGCAATGGAGCGGCTGGCGTGCCGCTGTCAAAGCTGGAGCCAAACAGCACCAGAAAGTCGGCATCCAGCCGGTCGCCATTGAGCAGCACGGGGGTGGACAGGCCGCGTGTTGGGTAGGCGCCGCAGGCTTCGCCAGCATCGCACAGGTTTAAGTCGTTATCGGAGTCGGTGCCAGCCAGCAGGTAGTAGCTACCCGCTGCCAGCCCCTCAAAACTGTAGTGGTACTGGCCGTTGTTATCGGCCACCAGCTGCTGCTGTTCCAAGGATTCAAAGGTCTCATCGAGCAGCAGTAGATAAAGATAGCCAACGCCGCTAGTGGCTACTGCCGTGCCTACCCGCATGTTCACCTGCACCAGCGCTTGGCTGCCGTTGTCAGCGGTAAAGGTCGCTGTCGCCTGATAGGGGCCATCGGCCAGACCGATGCGGCTCACCGTCACCTGGTAACTCCCGAAACCACTGGCGTCGACATCGTCACTGGCATTGATGGTAAGCCAGTCTGCATCATCGCTGAACGAGAGGAAGGTGATGGCCGTATTGCCGCTGCTGGTCAGGCTGATGCTTGCTGTGGTGGCGGTGCGCCCCAGATCGAGGGCGCCGGGGCTGACCAGCAGTTGCGATTCGACAGTGCCGCCGGCCAACCCCGTGGCGTGCTGCACCGCCTTCAGGGCATTGATGCGGCCGTGGCCGAACTGGTTATCGCGCCCGGGGGGGCCCAGATCATCAACGATGGCGCCGCTGGCCAGCGCGCTGTCGACATCGGCGGGGCTGAGGGCCGGATAGCGCTCGATCATCAGCGCCAGCACCCCGGCCATGTGTGGGGTGGCCATCGAGGTGCCCTGGTAGAACTCGTAGCTGGCGCGGCGCGAGCCCGAGGATTCATCAACCAGGGTGCTGAGAATGCCATTGGTCCACACCGAACTCTGCTCGCCACCGGGTGCAGCCACATCGACAGTGGTGCCGAAGTTGGAGTAGTTCGCCAAACGATCCTGCTGGTTGACCGCCGATACTGAGATCACCCCGTCGTAGGAGGCCGGGTAGCCTGGTTCGGCGGTGGCCTCGTTGCCGGCCGCCGCCACCACGATCACGCCGGCATTGCGGACGGCGGTATAGGCCTGCTGATCCAGCGTTGAATAACAGGCCAGGCAGCCAAGGCTGAGGTTGATCACATCGGCACGGGGTGTCGGCCGGGTGCCGGAGTCGTTGTCGAGGCCCGCGGCATAGTAGAGCGCTTGCTGGATGTCGTAGCTGGTGCCGCCCCAGGCGCCCAATGCCCGCAATGGCATCACCTTGGCATTCCAGGCGATACCGGCGATGCCGAGGTTGTTGTTGCTGACCGCAGCGATGGTGCCAGCAACGTGGGTGCCATGCCAGCTGCTGCCACCTGTGTTGCCGCCATCTCCCGGATCATCGGGGTTGCCGTCGATGCCGTTGCCATCGAGGGCATTGTCGAGATCCGAGATAAAGTCGTAACCGCTGGTCAGGTTGGCGGCCAGATCCGGGTGAGCCAGATAGACTCCGGTGTCGATCACGGCAACCACGGCGCCGCTGCCCGTGGCCAGATCCCAGGCTTGGGGCAAGTTGATGGCTGGGTAGTGCCACTGCTCGGCATAGAGTGGATCATTGGGGGTGGTGGCCGTTGGCTGAAACAGAAAGTTGGGGGCCACGGCGGCCACGCTGGGGTGGCGGGCCAGCTTCTTGGCCATGCGCAGGGTAGCCTGTTTGGCCGCCAGCGGCGCGGCCACGGTGCTTTCGCTGCTGCGTACGGCCATCCGCCCGGTATCAAAGCTGACCTTGACTGCCCTCCCTACACTGGCGCGCTCGGCGGCCAGCCCCAAGCTGCGGGCCTGGGCCAGCATCCCCGCCTTGCCCAGTACCGCGCTGCCGTTAAAGGCCACCAGCAGCTGGCCGGCGACAAAGGGCTGCTGGGTGGTGGCACGATCCTTGGTCATGGCTGCAGTCACCGCCGAGCTGCTTTGGCCGATGGTCAGCAGGTAGTTGGAACCACCGCTCCAGCCATAGACCTCAAGGTAATAATCACCGCTGCTGGGGGCAAACAGCAGCTCGGTATCCTTGCCCCCCTCAGAGCTGGCGATCAGGTTGCCCGCGCTGTCATAGAGCGCCAGATCCAGATCGACGTTGGCCGTAGACCAGTCACTGATCTCCAGCAGAATGGGCTGGCCCGCCAACAACGAAATACTGTAGAAATCGCTGCCGTCAGCACGGGCGGCAAAGCGGTCGCCGCTAACATCGGTCGGTGTGGTGGTGACGTAGCCGCCGACCGCAGCTGGATTGGGCAGCCGCTGGGCGCTGGCCAGATCATTGTTGGGGCGTTCGTCGCTCAGCGGATCATTGGTGTCGCCGTCGATGACATTGTCGTCGGGGGCGGTGATGGTGCCGGCCAGGGTGTTGCCAGTCGCCGTTACTGTAATTAGCTGGCTGGCCATGTCGCTGGCGCCGTCGTCGTCGGTCACGGTTAAGGTGGCGGTATAGCTGCCAGCATTGGCATAGGTGTGGTCAAGCTGCGCCCCGCTGCCGCTGTTGCCATCACCAAAGACCCATTGATAGCTAACGATGGTGCCATCACTGTCGCTTGAGCCCCGGGCATCAAAGTTCACCAGTAATGGCGCCTGCAGTGTGCTGTCAGCGGTAGTGACGCTGAAGGCTGCGCTGGGGCTCTGGTTGGCATCGCCGCCACCTCCGCCTCCGCCACCACCACACGCGGTGATGGTTGCCAGTAACACCCCAGCCATTAACTGACGGTATGAGGTAGGCATCATGGGCGACTCCTGAAGGCCTGATGTTGAGACACTAGACCCGGATCTCGCGTCATTCCAGTGGCAGTAGAGTGTTAGTGATGGCTGTCGCCCGTGGCGTGGCCAAGAGTGTCCATTGAACATTAGGCGATGACCTGGAACAAAGCGTTATTGAGAGCTGGCACGCGTTTGTGTTCCATTGGCACCCAGGCCGCGTCAGCTGTTCTAGATTGATGACAATGAGCAAAGACAACGAGGTTTACCATGGTCAAGCGTACCCAGCGGGATGAGGTTCCCGAGGAACTGAACGATGAGGTTCTGGCCGGCTACAAGCCGCCGGGCGAGGCGGAAATGCAGGCGCTGCTGGGCGATGTCCAGCATAACGTGGACGTGATGGAAGCACGCTTCCACCGCGAACCCGATGAGGATCTGGACGACGGCTACGATCTCGATGATGAGGATGACGAAACGGACGAAGAACTGCGCCGCGAGCGGGACCTGGGTTACACCGCCCATGGCGAAGATGGCGATGGTGAGTGGCAGGAAGGGTACGACTATTGATTGCACCTGCGGTGCGGGTTGGTGATGCGTTTTTATGCCACTGCGTGGCGGCAGATGCGCCTGCGGCGCTGCAGATGGAGGGGTTTCGCCCCCTCCACGACGAGCAGGAAGGCCGTTTCCGCACGACCTCCCTGCACCCACCGGCGGCCCCCAACGATCACCACCATCATGATCTGGCTGATGTTCTGCCGGCCTGCGGGGTCGCCACAAAGTCACATCCATGTGCCTTAGTGGCTTTCGTCGCCGTCCAGGCGACTCACCCCCTACGGCCGGCTGGCCGAGCGTTGGGCATGGCCGTGTGGGTGGTGATCGAGGGGTAGGCGATGGTGGTGCGGCAGGGGCCGTGCGTGATTTGCGGGGTTCAGGGCGCGGTGCGGGTGGTAGTGTTCGGCAGTAGGGCGTCGAAGCCGGCGATCACGTCGAACAGTTCTTCGTCGATGCCGGCTTGGCGTAGCTGGTGAAAGCGGGCTTGCAGGTCTTGCAGCAGCTCGCCGATGTTGCGGTCTGCGCGTTGCATCGCGGCCAGTCGGCTGGCGTTTTCGCTGGCCAGGGATTCGGCGCTGGCACGAAATAGCGAGACGAACAGGTGCTCGCGGATAAAGGCGCCGAGTGCCTGCGGGGCGCTGCCCAGCACCTCTGGCAGGGGCGAAAAGCGCTGCTCGGCGCCGTCGCGGTCACCGGCCTTGGGCCAGGGGCGGCTGGCCAGTTCGCGCTGCCAGTGCTCATCGAGAGGCAGCAGTTGCTGGCTGACCGGGGCATAGCTGGCACCCTCGGGCCGGTTGTAAAACAGCATCAGCCTTTGCTGCTGTGATGGCACCGCCGTGGTGCCATCGGGCAGCGGTACGCTTTGCAGGATCTGGGTGACCAGTTCGGTGATCAGCGCCGCAGATGCGGGAACCGGAAAGGCGCCGGCAGGCACCCTGCCCGCATCGACCAGCCGCGCATGGGCCCGTTCGCCGACCGTCCAGATGCGGGCGCTGGTCGTCGTTTTGGCCAGCGCCAACGCGGCCAGCGCATGGTCGACCACCGCCTCATTGAAGCGGCCGACCAGCCCCTGATCAGAGCCGAAGATCAGGGCCTGCACCAGGCGCTCATTCTCGTGGCGGGCTTGACCTATGTGCAGCTCGGGGCCCTGCGGCGCGAGCGCGCGCAGCGAGACGCTGAGCCCACGTTCTACGGTGCGGGCGTAGTCGGCGAGGGCGGCCACCGACCGTTCATACTGGCCAATGGCCGAGGCCGCCGAGGCCTTCATGGTGCGCACCACCGACTTGAGATCGCGGGCACTGGCGATCTGGCGGCGCAGGCCGGTAATGGTGGTGGCCATCAGCCTGGCGCGCCTTGGGTTTGACTGTGCTGGCGCACGAGGATCATGGCGTCTCCTGGGTTGCCGCTATGCCGCTATCCGTTTCGGGGCCGGTTGCTGCCGCCAGCAATGCGGTAATTGCCTGGTCGGCCACGGCGGTGACCTGGGCGCGATCAGCGTCGGTTAGAGGTGCGCCTTCGTTCAGTCGTTGGCCCAGCTCAGCAGGCAGATCGTTGGCCGCCTGTTCCACCGCCCGCTGTGCTGCCGTCATCCGATCCAGCGGCACCGGGTCGAACAGTGCGGCGTTGAGCGCCAGCAAGATGGCGATCTGGGCGGACACCGACACCGGTGCCAACTCCGCCTGACCGAGGCAGGCGCGGATGCGTTTGCCATGGTCGATGCGCTGGCGGGTGTCGTCGTCGAGGCGGGCGCCGAAGCGCGCAAAGGTTTCCAACTCCTCGAACTGCGCGTAGGCCAGCTTGAGATCACCCGCCACCGCACGGTAGGCCGCGCGCTGGGCCTTGCCGCCCACCCGAGACACCGACTGGCCGACATCAACGGCCGGCAGCACCCCCAGTTCAAACAGCGACGGCGACAGAACGATCTGGCCGTCGGTGATAGAGATCAGGTTGGTGGGGATGTAGGCCGAGATGTTCTGGGCCTCGGTTTCAATGATCGGCAGGGCGGTCATCGAGCCGCCACCTAGGGCCTCATTCAGATGAGTGGCGCGTTCGAGCATGCGCGAGTGGATGTAAAAAATGTCACCCGGAAAGGCCTCGCGCCCCGGCGGCCGGCGTAGCAGCAGCGACAGTTCGCGGTAGGCGCGTGCATGGTGGGTGAGGTCGTCATAGACGATCAGCACGTCACGCCCGCTTTCCATGAAGTGCTCGGCGATGCTGGTGGCAGCGTAGGGGGCGATGTAGGCCAGGCCGGGGGCCTCGTCGCCGGCTGCCACCACCACCACGCTGTAGGACAGCGCCCCTTGGTCGCGCAGGTTGGCCACCGCTTTGGCCACTGCCGAGGCGCGCTGGCCGATGGCGCAGTAGACGCACAGCACGTTGTGGCCGCGCTGGTTAAAAATGGCGTCGATGGCGATCGCCGTCTTGCCGGTTTGCCGATCGCCGAGGATCAACTCGCGCTGGCCGCGGCCAATCGGGATCAGCGCGTCTATCACTTTCAGGCCGGTTTGCAGGGGTTCGGTCACCGGGGCGCGGTCCATGATGGCGGCCGCTGGCCGCTCGATGGGCAGACGGCGTTCCGACGCCACGGGCCCCAAGCCATCCAGTGGTCGACCCAGCGGGTCAATCACCCGGCCCAGCAAGCCGTCGCCCACCGCCACATCCATCACCCGGCCGCTGCGCTGCACCTCTTGGCCGGCATGCAGGTGGCCGTAGTCGCCCAGCAGCACCACATCGACGCTGTCGGCGTCGAGGTTGAAGGCGATGCCCGACAGGCCACCGGGAAACAGCAGCCGCTCCTCAAAGCCGACATGCAGCAGCCCCTGGATCTGGGCGATGCCGGTAGAGACGCTGACAATGGTGCCCACCTCGCGCGGCGCCAGTTGCGTTTTGAAGGCGTGCAGGCGCTGATCGATGGCGGCGAACGCCCCTTCGACCACCCTGCGCAGCGGGGTGCTGGCGGCGGCTTCTGTGCTCATGCGCCCGCCTCGCCATCGGCGCCGGGCGAAAGCGCCAATGACAGTTGATCCAGATAGTCGGCAATGGTCCACGCCAGCTTCTGCCCTTGAGCGCTGAGCTCAAGGCCGCCAATCAACTCGGGCGCAGTCTCAACCTTGAGCGCAACCGGTTGGCCAAAACGCTCCTCCAGCGCGGCCTGGATCGCGGCCTGCTGCTGGGCCGGCAAATCGAAGGCGCTGCGCAGCAGGGCAGGGTCGGCCGCCGATGTGGCCTTGAGCGCGTTGCCGAGCGTGGCCAGCGCGGTGGCGTCGAGGCCGTGCAGGCGCTGAATAAACACCGCGCACAGCTGTTGCTCCAGGCTGACATCGGCAAGGTCGGCCAGTACCCGACGTGCAATCGCCAGCACCTGTTGTTGGGTGTGGCGGACGATCTCAGCGTGCAGCAGGTCGCTGTCGCGCTGCAGCGCCGTCGCCCGCACCGCGCTTGCTGCGTCGGCCGCTTGCCGCCCCTCGGCCAGCAGGCGCTCGCCTTCTGCTTTGGCCGCATCCGTGGCCTGGCGCAACAGGCTGTCACGCTGCTGCTCGAACCCCAGGTTTTTCTGTTCGAACTCCTGCTGTTGCTGCTGCGCCTTGGCCTGGCTGGCGGCGGCCGCGGCCAGTTCAGCCGCGATCTTGTGCTCGCGCGCGGCGATGGCATTGAGCACCGGCTGGTACAGGAAGCGCTTCATCAACCACACCAGAATGATGAAATTCAGCAGCTGGGCGCCGACGGTGAACCAGTCGATGGGCATGGCTTAGTTCCCTGTGGCCTGGGCCGCCGCCGTGATCGCGGCATTCCAGAACGGGTTGGCAAACATCAGGATCATCGACAGCACAAAACAGTAGATGGCGGTGGATTCAATCATCGCCAGGCCGACGAACAGGGTGCGGGTGATGGTGGCCGCAGCATCGGGCTGCTGGGCCAGCGAGGAGAGGGCAACGGCGACCGCCTTGCCCTCGGCCAGCGCGGGCCCCATGGTTCCGAAGCCGGTGGTCAGGCCGGCCATGACGATGGAGGCGATGGCAATCAAGGTGAGAGCGTCCATAAGGTACCTCGTTGGCGGTTGAAGGTTGGGCAGCGGCTCAGGCCGCCGGCGGCGCAGGGCCCGGCGGGGTGGTGGCTGCTGTGCTGCTGCGCGTGGCCGCGGCGATGTATACCGCCGCCAGAATGGTGAAGATGTAGGCCTGCACCATGCCGGTGAGCAGGCCGAGCAGGGTCATCACCACCGGGAAGACAAAGGGGGTGATCGACAGCAGGATGCCAATGATCATCGCCCCGCTCATCATGTTGCCAAACAGGCGAACGGCCAGCGCCAGCGTGCGCGACACCTCACCGATCAGGTTGAACGGCAGCATGATCGGCGTTGGCTGCAGATAAGACTTCAGGTAGCCCGCCAGCCCCTGGCCGGCAATGCCGAACAGCGGCACCGCTATCAGCACACACAGGGCCAGCGCCGCAGTGGTCGACAGCGAGGCGGTAGGCGGTTCGTAGCCTGGGATCACCGAGGCCAGTGCCGCGCTGGCAATGAACAGAAACAGGGTGCCGAGGAAGGCGAGATAGCGGCGAGGGTTCTCCAGCCCGAGATCCTCAATCTGGCCCATGATCGCGGTCACCACGATCTCCAGCAGGTTCTGCCAGCGCGAGCGTTGATGGCCGGTGGCCAACCGGCGGGTGATGAGCGCGGCGCCCACCACCAGCACCAGCATCAGCGCCCAGGTGAAGAGGATGGTGGCGTTCAGTTTGAACAGGCCGTACTCCCACAGGATCCAGCTATCGGGGGTCAGGCGCATGGTGGGCCTCCGGACAGCTGCGGCGCGGCGGGCACAGCCGGAGTGGGGCGCGTGGCCCGCAACACCAGCGCCCGCGCCAGCACAAAGCCGAGGGCGCACAGCCCCAGTCGTACGGCATCGCCAGCACCCACGGCGTAAAAGCCGGCGACCACGATGGCGGTGCGCAAGATGGCACTGCCGATGAACCAGCGAGCCGGTGTTGACGACGCGGCGCCGCGACGCACCGTCCACCACAGGCCAGCAAAGAACAGCACGCCGAGCGCGCCACCGGCCAGCAGTGCACCCGCCCACAACAGTGGCCAACTGCTACTGTCAGTCATCGCGATGCTCCTGTGGGTCGTGGATCGCCTGATCTTCGCGGGATAACCAGTGCCAGGCGTTCAGGCAGCCGATGGCCAGCCCCGCCACCAGCAGGGCCAAGGTCCACGAGCGGCCACCGGGATAGTGCTGGTCAAGCCACAGGCCGAGGGCCGCACCCAACAGCGTGGGCACCGCCACCGACCAGCCGATCAACCCCATCATGCCCAGACCAAACCAGATCCCCGGCGTGCCACTGCTGCGGGCCCTGAGTTTGCGTGTCGCCTTGCTGCCGATCTGGTCAGCCAGATTCGGCTTGGCCGGCCCAGCGGTGGGCGGCGGGCGTGGCTGCTCGCGGTTCATGACGGGTGCTCCACCATCGACGCAAAGCGGCGCATAAAGCCGCTCTCCAGCTTGGCCGTGGCTACCCGCATCTGTTGTTGCTCGGCGTTCAGGATCAGAAACTGCTGCTCGACTGCGGCGCGCAGACCCGCCAGATCAGCGCCGCGCAGCGCCCGGCGGACAGCGATCACCACATCGCGGCCGGTTTTGACCAGCACCCCCTCGTCCAGCGCCATAAACACCTCGCCCTGGCCGTTGGCCGTGAAGCTGAGGATGCCCGGCACCACCGCAGCGATGCAGTCCAGACGCTGCGGCAGCAGGCCGAACGCGCCTTGCACGGTGTCGACGACGATGCGCGACACAGCCGTTTCGGCGGCGAACACCTCAAACGGCAGCAACACCTTAAGCGTCATTGACGGCATCGCCATGCTCCTTGGCCGGTGGTGGTTTGGGCGCGGATTGGGCGCTCGCTGTTGCCTTGGTGGTGGCGTCATCGACTGCCCCGATCATGTACAGCGCGCTCTCCGGCAGATCCTTGAACTCGTCAGCCAGGATGCGCTCGCAGCCGTCCAGCGCGTCTTTCAGGCTCACCAGCGTGCCGCTCAGGCTGGTGAACTGCTCGGTGGTAAAGAAGGGCTGGGTGAGGAAGCGCTCCAGCCGGCGCGCCCGGGCCACCACCTTGCGGTCATCGGGCGACAGCTGCTCCAGCCCGAGCATGGCGATGATGTCCTTGAGTTCGGCGTACTGGGCCAGGGTGCGGCGGATGGCCTGGGCCAGGGCGTAATGGCGGGCGCCGACGATCCCCGGCGTCACCATCTTCGAGCTCGACTGCAGCGGGTCGATGGCCGGAAACAGCCCTTCGCTGGCGCGCTTGCGCGACAGCACGATGGAGGCCGACAGATGGGCAAAGGTATGCACCGCCGCCGGATCGGTGAAGTCGTCAGCCGGCACATAGACCGCCTGGATCGAGGTAATGGCGCCGCTGTCGGTGTTGGCGATACGCTCCTGCAGCGCGGCCAGCTCAGTGCCCATGGTCGGCTGATAACCCAGGCGCGACGGCATCTGCCCCATCAGCCCCGAGACTTCCGAGCCGGCCTGGATAAAACGAAAGATGTTGTCGATCAGCAGCAGCACATCGCGGTGCTCGTCGTCGCGAAAGTACTCGGCCATGGTCAGCGCCGCGTGGCCCACCCGGAAGCGCGCCCCGGGCGGCTCGTTCATCTGGGCGAAGATCATCACCATGTTGGCCAGCACTCCGGCGGCCTTCATCTCGCGGTACAGCTCCTCACCTTCGCGCGAGCGCTCGCCGATGCCGCAGAAGATGCTCACCCCCTGCTGGTGGCCGAGCATGTTGTGGATCATTTCGGTCAGTAGCACCGTCTTGCCGACACCGGCCCCGCCGAACAGACCGGCTTTGCCCCCGCGTTCCAGCGGGGTCAGCACGTCGATGGCCTTAATGCCGGTCTCGAAGACTTCAGAACGGGTGGATCGGCGCACCAGCGGCGGCGGCTGACGGTGGACCGAGCGCCATTGCACCCCCGCCAGTGGCGGTTCGCGATCGATGGTGGTGCCGAACACGTTGAACATCCGCGACAGGATCGGCTTACCGACCGGAGCCTGCAGCGGCCCGCCGCTGTCGTGCACCGGCATGCCGCGCGCCAGCCCCTGGGTGGGGGTCAGGGCGATGCCACGCACATGATGCGTGTCGCGCTGGGCCTGCACTTCGATGGCGATCTCACCCCTTTCGCCGGCGTGCAGCAGGGTGAAAATGGCCGGCAGCTCACCGTCAAAGCGCATGTCAACGACGCTGCCGCGAACGGCAACGACGGTGCCCGGCATGGTCTCAGTGTTCTTTACGTCAAGGTGACCGTCCGTCATCCCGGAGCCTCGCATCAAGTTGTCGTGGATGGGCTACGGCCAGGTGCAGCTCGGGCGCAGATGAATGAGTGGTGACCTTCATCATGGTTGAGTAATCGCCCGGCCACCGTGCGCTAGCGAACCCAAGGTGGGTGATGTGCTTTTTTGCCGCTGTGCGGCTACATGTGGCTACGGCATTGGATTGTGGCTGCGCCGCCCGGATTGCCATTGCGTGGCGGCAGATGCGCCTGCGACGCTGCAGATGGAGGGGTTTCGCCCCCTCCACGACGTGAAGTGCCGCTACGCGACAGAAACGGCTGCGCCGCTGCAGAGCGAGGTTACCCACCTCGCGCTGGGGCAGAGGGGCGTAGCGCCACGCCCCTCTGCACACCCGGGCGCCCCCTAGATCGTCAACATAACCGCCGTTGACTGCTCTGCCGGCTTCCGGGGTCGCCACAATGTGCCATCCATGGCCCATGGTGGCTCTCGGCAACGTCCTGTTGCCTCGACCCCTGCAACCGGCCGGCCGCTCGCTGTTCACGGTCGTGCTGTTGACGATCAAGGGGGAACGCTAAAGGCACGCCATACCCGGCTGGTGACTCTCGCTTTTCCCCTTGATCACCACCTACACGGCACTGGCTAACCCACGGCCAGCCGGGCGAAGGGGTTGAGCTGGCAGGGATGCCAGCGAAAGCAAATCTGGGCAGGACAGCCCATATTTGCGACCCCGTAGCCCGGCAGAACGACAGCTATTGTCGATGGTGGTGATCTTCGGGGGCCGACAGGGTTCGCCAAGGGAGGGTTCGGCGACCCTCCCTTGGCTCGTCGGGCGGGGGCGACACCCCGCGAATTGCTGCGGCGCAGCCGCATCTGCCGCCGCGCAGCGGCATTTTAAAACCGCAGCGCGAGGCGGGCAGCCTCGCTCCGTCGCGGCGCAGCCCCGGCCTGATATCGGCTTAAGGCCGGCGATAGCCGTAGCTGTCCATAATCGCTTGTGCCGTTTCGCTTTTCAGGAAGGTGAGAAAGGCTTTGGCTGCCTCGTTGTCGGCGCCGGTTTTGAGTAACACCGCATCCTGTTTGATCGGCTGATAGAGATCGGTTGGCACCACCCACACCGAACCGCCGGTCAGCTGGCCGCCTTTCATCACCTGCGACCAAGCGATAAAGCCCAACTCGGCGTTGCCGCTGACAGCAAACTGGTGGGCCTGGGCGATGTTTTCACCCGTGACCAGCTTGGCCTTGACCGCGTTACTCAGCCCCAGCGCGGCGAGCGTCTGTTCAGCCGCTTTGCCGTAAGGGGCAAGGTCGGGGGCGGCGATGGCCAGATGGCGAAAGTTACCGGCGCGCAGAACTGTTGCGCCATCGCCCAACATTGCGTCGTCGGCTGACCACAACACCAAGGTGCCTTTGGCATAGGTAAAGCGGCTGGCGGCGCTGGCCAGTCCGTCATCAATCAACATTTGCGGCGTCTTCTGGTCGGCGGACAGCAGCAGATCGAAGGGGGCGCCATGACTGATCTGCGCATAGAGCTTGCCAGTAGAGCTGGCTGACAGTGCATAGGTGTGGCCACTGCTGGCGCTGAACGTTTTGGTCAAGGCTTCGGCAGGCGCGGCGAAGTTGGCGGCCACTGCGATCCTGGCCTCGCCGCCCAAAGCAGTGAGGGGCAGGGTGACAAGCAGGGCGAGTAACAGGCTGGATTTGGCCATGGTCTAATCTCCGGTTGGTGTTAATCGAAACTGACAAGGACAACATTGCTGGCCTGAAACAGGGCGCCGACACAGGCCCCCGGTTCCAGATCGAGAAAACGGGCGCTCTCTTTGGTGATCACCGCAGTCAGGGTTTTGCCGCTGGCCAAGGTCACCATCACCTCCACATGGATGGCGCCTTGGTGCAACTGGGTGACCTCGCCCCAGAACTGGTTGCGGGCCGAGCTGCGCAGCTGGCGGCTGTTGGTCAGCACCACCGACGAGGATTTGATCAGGGCCAGCAGCGGTCGGCCAATGGCCACCCGCAGCCGCTCGGCTGACTCACCGGTGATGATGGCGGTGACCTCTTCACCACTGTCGAGGCGGATGCACACCTCGTAATCCACCTCGTCGGCGCGCAGGCCAATGACTCGCCCCAGCAACTGGTTTCTGGCCGAATACTGGCCATTCATTGAGCGCAGCAGCAGACGCATCCGTTCTTCGTTTGGCGGGTCGATGCCCGGCAGCAGTTCGGCCAGATGATGCACGCTACGCTGGTACTCAGCATCAATGGCGCGATAGAGGGCGATTAGGCTATGGCCATAGGGGGTGAGGTTGGCGCCACCACCGCGCTTGCCGCCGGTGGTGGTGGCGATCACCGGCTGCGGCGCCAGATTGTTGAGAATGTCCACCGCTTCCCAGGCACTTTTGTAGGCCATTGGCACCGCTTTGGCCGCCTGCGAGATGGATCCCGTCTCGGCAATGGCCTCTAGCAGGCGGATGCGGGTATCGCTGACCCGCTGGCCAAAGCGGTTTTCCAGCAGCAGATGGCCACTCCATTCCCTGATCTCCGGACGATTGCTGGTGCTCATGGTTCATCGCTATATCATCAAGTAAACAACGACTTTGGCTGAGCAAAAGCTGTTCCGTGGCAGCGACCTGCCGGTTGAGCTGCATTTGTCTTTTTAATCAGTTGGTTGAGCTTGATGGCGGGGATTGGCAATGCCACGTTGTATCGTTTCATACATAGCGTAATGGGACATTGTTGGGCATTGCACCCTGATGCACGGCAGTTACCGCTATGGTGGCAACCAACATATCGCTCGGGCTAAGTTGGCTCTGCAGTAAACACTTGGAGGTATCCGCCCATGTTGACCAGTGCCCGTAATCAAATTTCTGCGATTGTTAGCGCCGTTGAGCCCGGCGCCGTGAATAGCCAGCTGGTATTGACGACCAGCCAGGGTGACCAGGTGGTGGCAGTGGTGACCCGCGATAGCGTGCAGCAGCTGGGGCTGGCCCCCGGCGTGGCTGTGACTGCACTAATCAAGGCGCCCTGGGTGATGCTGGCCAGTGATGACGGTAGCCGCTACTCGGCGCGCAACCAGCTGGCGGGTACCGTCACCACCATTGAGCGCGGTGCGGTGAACAGCATGGTCAGCGTGAAGACGGCCGCTGGTACCGTGGTGGTGGCCAGCGTTACTAACAGTTCGGTTAGCGATATGGGGCTGGTCAGCGGCAGCAAGGTGGTGGCGCTATTCAAGGCCAGCCATATCATTGTCGCCGTGCCCGCCTAACGGGCCGTGAAGGCAAGGAACGCTTAGCGTGCCAGTCTCTAAAAACAAACAGGCGGTCAGTGACCGCCTGTTTGATTGATGGCCGACAAGCGGCCGGTTAGCCCTCAGCTCAGATCAAAGCGATCCGCGTTCATCACCTTGACCCAGGCGGCGATGAAGTCAGCGACAAACTTCTGCTGGTTGTCGTCCTGGGCATAAACCTCGGCGTAAGCGCGCAGCACCGAGTTGGAGCCAAACACCAGATCGACGCGGCTGGCGGTCCATTTCACCGCGCCACTGCTGCGTTCGATGATCTGGTAGCTGTTACGGCCGGTCGGTTTCCAGCTGTAGGCCATATCCACCAGATTGACGAAGAAGTCAGTGGTCAGGGCGCCGACCCGGTCGGTGAACACTCCATCTGCGCTGCCGCCATAGTTGGCGCCCAGCACCCGCAGGCCACCCACCAGCACCGTCATCTCGGCAGCGGTCAGGCGCAGCAGCTGGGCGCGATCGAGCAGCAGCTCCTCTGGCGTTACGACATAGTGCTGCTGCTGATAGTTGCGGAAGCCATCGGCCAGCGGCTCCAGCACCGCGAACGATTCGACATCGGTCTGCTCGGCGCTGGCATCGCCACGGCCGGGGGCGAAGGGCACGTTCACCGTGATCCCCGCTGCCTTGGCGGCTTGCTCAATGCCGAGGTTACCGCCCAGGACGATCAGATCGGCGATGCTGACACCGCTGGCTGCGGCGATCGACTCATACACCGCCAGCACCTTGGCCAGCCGCACTGGCTCGTTGCCGTGCCAGTCCTTCTGCGGAGCGAGGCGGATGCGCGCACCGTTGGCGCCACCGCGTTTGTCCGAGCCACGGAAGGTGCGGGCGCTATCCCAGGCGGTCGCCACCAGCTCGCTGATGGAGAGATCACTGGCGGCGATCTGGGCTTTGATCGCGGCCACATCGTAATCGCGGCGGCCGGCGGGTACCGGGTCCTGCCAGATCAGATCTTCGGCTGGTACATCGGGGCCGATATAACGGGCTTTGGGCCCCATGTCGCGGTGGGTCAGCTTGAACCAGGCGCGGGCGAAGGTGTCGGTGAAGTAAGCCGGATCGTCGCGGAAGCGCTCGGCGATCTTGCGGTACTCAGGGTCCATTTTCAGCGCCATGTCGGCGTCGGTCATCATCGGCAGGCAGCGGATCGACGGATCCTCCACATCCACCGGCATGTCTTCCTCTTTAATGTTGATCGGCTGCCATTGGTGGGCACCGGCCGGTGATTTCTGCAGCCACCAGTCGTAGTTGAACAGCAGCTCGAAGTAGCCGTTATCCCACTGGGTGGGGTGGGTGGTCCAGGCCCCCTCAATGCCGCTGGTGACGGTATCGCGGCCGATGCCACGGCAGACATGGTTGTTCCAGCCCAGCCCCTGTTCTTCCAGTTCGGCCCCTTCCGGCGCCGGGCCGAGGTTGGCGGCGCTGCCGTTACCATGGGCCTTGCCGACGGTGTGGCCGCCAGCGGTCAGGGCCACGGTTTCCTCATCGTTCATGGCCATACGGGCAAAAGTAACGCGCATATCCTGGGCGGTTTTCAGCGGGTCCGGGTTGCCGTCCACCCCTTCCGGGTTGACGTAAATCAGCCCCATCATCACCGCCGCCAGCGGGTTCTCCAGGTCGCGCTCGCCTGAATAGCGGCCACCCGGCTTGGTGCTCGGGGCCAGCCACTCTTTCTCCGAACCCCAGTACGTATCTTTCTCGGGGTGCCAGATATCTTCGCGGCCAAAGGCAAAGCCGAAGGTTTTCAGCCCCATCGACTCATAGGCCATGTTGCCGGCGAGGATCATCAGATCGGCCCAGCTGAGCTTGTTGCCATATTTCTTTTTGATCGGCCACAGCAGGCGGCGGGCCTTGTCGAGGTTGGCGTTATCCGGCCAGCTGTTGAGCGGGGCGAAACGCTGGTTGCCGGTGCCACCACCGCCGCGGCCATCGGCGATGCGATAGGTACCAGCCGAGTGCCAGGCCATGCGGATCATCAGGCCGCCATAGTGGCCCCAGTCGGCTGGCCACCAGGGCTGGCTGTCGGTCATCAGCGCCTTGAGATCGGCTTTCAGGGCAGCGACATCCAGCTTTTTGACCTCTTCGCGGTAGTTGAAGGCTGGGCCGAAGGGGTTGGTCTTGCTGTCGTGCTGGTGGAGGATCTCCAGATTCAGCGCCTTGGGCCACCAGGCCATCTGCGCCATCTCGGCTGAGGTGGCCCCGCCGTGCATCACCGGGCATTTGCCAGATCCACTGTTGTTGTCCATCTCTCGCTCCTTGGGTTAGTCGTCAGTTGATCGAGTATTCGGTGCCGCGTTAGTTCCAACCGGGAGTGCAGTGCGCCGCGTCATTTCATCAGGCGATGCCGACCAGCGGCGATGCTACCACGGCGGTTTAGGGCTCACTGACTGTAGTTTTGAAACCCTTGGTCATCCAATGGGATTAGCTGATGGAAATCATAGGCTGCGGCGTTAGCTGCCGCCGTCGCCACGCTGGCTCCTGTGGTTACCACCCTTTACAACAAAGCGCCGTTGTTTGGTCTTGAGCGTCGCCCTAGTCGGCTTTACCTTGGCCCATCGAATTTCTCTGATCTGCTGCAAGGAGGCCTGATGCGCCCGTTCCTGCCCCTGTTATTACTGCCCCTGATCTTACTGGCGGCCTGCCAGCCGGAGGCCTCATCCACTGCTGCACCTGAGACCGAGGTGCATGAGACCGAGGCGCCGGCCATGGCGCCGCTGCCGCGCCCGGTGTTGCCCTTTGAACAGTTCACCCTGGCCAACGGCCTCAAGGTGGTGGTGCATGAGGACCGCAAGGCCCCGATTGTCGCGGTCAGCGTCTGGTATCAGGTCGGCTCGCGCGATGAAGATCGCGGCAGAACCGGCTTTGCCCATCTGTTTGAACACCTGATGTTCAACGGCTCCGAGCACCATGACGGCGAGTACTTCACGCCGCTGGAGGCGGTGGGCGCCACTGAGCTCAATGGCACCACCTGGTTCGACCGCACCAACTACTTTCAGAATGTGCCGACCACGGCGCTGGAGCTGGCGCTGTTTCTGGAGTCGGACCGCATGGGCCACCTGCTCGGCGCCGTCACCCAAGAGAAGCTGGATAACCAGCGCGGCGTGGTCCAGAACGAGAAACGCCAGGGCGACAGCCAGCCGTTCGGCACCACTGAATACCGCATTCTGGCCGGCCTCTTCCCCGAGGGGCACCCTTATCGCTGGTCGACCATCGGCTCCATGGCCGATCTCGATGCCGCTTCGCTGGATGATGTGAAGGACTGGTTTACCCGCTTCTATGGCCCCAACAATGCCGTAGTGGTACTGGCCGGTGACATTGATGTGGACGGCGCCAAGGCGCTGATGGAGAAATACTTCGGCGATATTCCGGCCGGCCCGCCGGTGGCCCGCCTCAAATCGGCCGTGCCGGAACGCAGCAGCCCGACCTTCGATCAGATGCAGGACCGAGTGGCCCATAGCCGCCTCTACCGTATCTGGGCGGTGCCGGGCCGCGCCGAGCAGAGCCGTTACCAGCTGGAGCTGGTGGCCCAGATCCTTGGGGGTGACAAGAGCGCCCGCCTGCCGCAGGCGCTGGTCTACAACCAACCGCTGGCCTCCAGCGTCAGGGTGCAGATTGAGCCCCACGAACTGGCCAGCCAGTTTCAGATCGTCGTCGATCTCAAGCCCGGCGAAGACGCGGCCAAAGCCGCAGCCATTGTCGACGCCGAGGTCAGTCGGCTGCTCAGTGACGGGCCAAGTGCGGCCGAGCTGAGCCGCGCCCAGACCCTGATCACCGCCTCGGTGGTGCGCGGTATGGATCAGGTGGGCGGCTTTGGCGGCAAGGCCACCCTGCTGGCCGAAGGGCTGCTCTATGGCGGCCGTGCCGACTTCTGGCAGACCGCCCTCGACTGGATGCAGCAGGCCACTGCGGCTCAGGTGCAAACCAGCGCCCAGCGCTGGCTTGGCCCTGGTTTTTACCAGCTGACCGTCAGCCCCTATGGCGAGCCGCAGACCACCGCCACCACCCTGGATCGCAGCCAGCTACCGCAGGTCACCACCACCCCGGATCTGAGCTTTCCGCAGCTGGAACGCACCACCCTGGCCAATGGCTTGGCGGTGATCTTCGCCCGTCGCGATGCGGTGCCGATGGTCAATGTTGCCCTGCAGTTTGATGCCGGTTTTGCCGCCGACAGCGCCGCTCAGGCCGGTCTGGCCAAGCTCACCCTCAACATGCTCGATGAGGGCACGGCCAACTACAGCAGCAAGGCGCTGGCCGAAGCGCTGGCCGATCTCGGGGCCAGCCTCAGCACTGGCTCCAGTCTCGATACCTCAACGGTCAGCCTGTCGGCGCTTAACACCCGCTTGCAGCCGGCGCTGCAGTTGTTGACCGAGGTGGTGCAGCATCCGGCTTTTGCCACGACTGACCTGGACCGCGAACGGGCACTGCAGCTGGCCAGCATCGAACGTGAATGGAACCAGCCAGTGGCCATTGCCATGCACACCCTGCCGCCGTTGCTTTATGGCAGCGACCATCCTTATGGCAAAGGGCTGACCGGCAGCGGCACCCTGAGTTCAGTTGCGGCCCTCAAGCGCGAGGATCTGCTTACCTTCCAGCAGCAGTGGCTGCGCCCGGACAACGCCACCCTGCTGGTGGTGGGCGACAGCGATCTGGCCACCCTCAAGCCGCTGCTGGAGGCCGGCCTCGGCCAGTGGCAGCCGCCTGCTGCGGCCAAAGGGCAAAAGCAGCTGGCCTCTGTGGCCCTGCCGACTCAGGGTCAGGTGGTGGTGGTCGACATGCCCGGTTCGCCCCAGTCGCTGATCCTGGCCGGTCATCTAGCCCCGCCCACCGGCGTGGCCGACAATCTGGCAATCCAGACCATGAATGATCTGCTCGGCGGCCTGTTTACCGCCCGCATCAACATGAACCTGCGTGAAGACAAGGGCTGGACCTATGGCGCCTACACCTTCCTGGTCGATGCCAAAGGGCAGCGGCCGTGGATGGTCTACGCCCCGGTGCAGGCCGACAAAACGGCCGATTCCATTGTTGTCCTCAAGGGCGAGATCGCCAGCTATCTGGCCGAGCGGCCAGCTACCGAGGCCGAGGTGACTCAGGTGGTCAACTACCAGAGCCGCAGCCTGCCGGGCGCCTTTGAAACCGCCAATGCGGTATTGGGGGCGCTGCTCGACAACAGCCGCTTTGGCCGTGCCGACGACTACGTGGCCAAACTGACTGCCAGCTACCGCGCCCTGACCGTGGCCGAGATCAACCGCGCCGCTCAGGCCACCCTCAAACCCCAGGCTCTGACCTGGGTGGTGGTGGGCGACAAGGCACAGATCCTGCCGCAGCTGGCGGCCATCGGTATGACCGAGGTGCAGGTGATGCAGGCTAAGCCCTGATCGCAGTGGCGAGTTGCGAGATACGAGTAACGAGTACAACCTCGTATCTCGGAATGCCAACTACGTTGGCCATGACGTTGCGCGGCGGCAGAATGTTCCCGCAGGCGCGCAACGCTCATGAGGCTACTCAAGCGATGTTGATCCAAGCCCCACCAGCAACCGCTTGGCCGCAGCCCCAGGTTATTGCTCAATGAGGCGGGGGCTCGGGGGAGCAGATTTGACCTATGCTAGGATAGGTCAGCGTTGAGTGTGGCAGGTGGCAAGCAGCTCTGGCCGGGAGCGGTGATTGTCGTAAGGCACGGGTTGTTGAAGCCGCTGTCGTCCACATTGTTCACAAGTGTAAAGGTGTCGCGCCGCGCGACCCTGACAACGGAACACAGGTATGAAAAAAGTACTTTATCTGTTGTTAGTAAATACGTTGTGGTGGACTTTGGCGCCGGGAATTTACGCAGTGCCAACGCATATTCATATTGGTAAGCAGCAGGAGTACCCGCCCTATATTTTTGAAGAGAATGGCAAAACCGTTGGCATTTGTGCGGAGTTTGCTGAAGCGGCCTTTGCACGACTTGGAATCTCCGTTAGTTATACGCAGTATCCGTTTGCGCGAATGCTTGAATCTGGTCGAAGTGGGCGTGTTGATGCGGTAATGTTGGTTTTCAAAACCTCGGAACGAGAAACGTTCCTTTATTATCCAAAGTATGCATTGCATTATGAGGAGAACGCCTTTTTCACCAGGCGCCCGGCTCGAATTAGCTATTCTGGAGCGCTTGAATCACTACAAGGATATCGGATTGGGGTGGTCCGCGGCTTTAGCTATGGCGAGCTGTTTGATAGCGCGACATTTATCGATAAAGATGAATCGTTGGATGATGAGGCGCTGTTAAGGAAGTTGTTGCATGGACGCTATCAGCTAGCTGTCGGCAATAAATCTGTGATCAGCTATCACGCTCAACAAATGGGTGTTATTGATGATATCGAGTTTCTCAGGCCATATTTATTTGAACGCAAACCCCTGTACATCGGATTTTCAAAGGCGAATCCGGAAAATGAAGAGCTAGCCATCAGATTTTCAGAGGTGCTGGCTACGTTAAAGCACGAAGGTGTTTATCAGCGGATTGTCAGAAAATACAGCGCAAGTGATGAAGGAGGAGCCGTTCCTGGTGAGGCTGAGTTAAAATCCGATGTCTCAGGAGAGTAGTGCTCATACCCTGTACCTTAAGCCGCAAAGGCCGCAAGAATGGCGCATAAGCTGTTGTCTTGGCGTGATTTACTTTGCTTGTCCCGGCGGCAGTTGGCAGCGATAAATGCCACTGCCCAACCAAAATCAGCCTCTAATTGGCTGCCGTAATGCGTCGCCAGC
>JAFOOX010000068.1 GCA_017425245.1 Gammaproteobacteria bacterium | reverse complement strand
TATTACTCATTACTGCCGACCATGCGTGAAAGCGAAGCCCGACCACTCATGGAAAAATTCGCCTATTACCTCAAACAGCACCGACTATTCACCCGAACTCTGGGTATTATTTGAGCGGAAAAATGAGGGGATCAGTAAGGGGCATAATACTTATCTCGCTAAGGTGAGTTGCTGGTTTGTCCTTCCGTTTGATCAGGCTGAATCAGTCGTTCCATCTCCTTGGCGCGATCTTCAAGAATGGCGACAGCGCGCGGTGTTTCACCTGTTAGTGCTGACCAGAACTCAAAGGTGTTGTACGCTAAGTAATTGACGCGCTCCGATTCACCACTCTGTTCCAGAAGTGAACAAAGCCAACCATTGGTGCAAACAACATAAGCGGATGAGGCGGCCACCGCATGCGCAACCGTTCTTGAGCCCTCTTGAGGTTCCCAGCCCAATCGTCCAATCCAGATGATCGTTTTGGCCGTTGCTACCAAAGCTGCGAACCGCGAAGCGGTTTCTGGCCCGATGTCAACAACTCTGGAGTCATTTTCAAGTTCGCTAACCGGTTTAACGGTGACGCGGTCCTTATGCGGAAAGCGCGACTCCATCACATCAGTGATGAGCGGAATATTGCATGATGCAGCGAGACATTCGGCATCGCTAATCTCCCTTTCATCTTTAATTACTGTGCCTACACTGTGACCTGCAGCGACGACAAGTGCCAGGGCGGAGCGGTTTCCAACAAGCATGTGATCGGCTAGCGCAGCGCTACCTCCAAAAAATACGAAACTGATTCCCCGCGAATTTCCATCAATGATAATTAACGGCCGCTCTGGGTTGTGCCTGAGCCTGCTAGCAAGTTCTAGGTCTGCGACCAGTAACGGCCCGGCACAAGCAATAGGTGCGTACTTGGCAATACCATGGGGTGAATCATAACTGGGGTAAACGCAAGAGATGTCATCCATGACAAAAATGTCACAGAGAGCGGCATAGCGCTGAGCTAATTCGTCCGAATCATTTTGCTCCCCTGTGTTGATTTTGCAACTTTCGAGCAGGACCAGTTTGCCTGCTTCCACCTCAATACCATCCAAATAGTCCCTGGCGAAACGTACTGGTACGCCAAGGTTGTTTTGAAGGCGGTCGATAAGTTTTTTTGAATCAGGGTCTGCGTTGCGTTCGCGCTCAGATATATTTACGAAGTCGGCGATGACCATTACCTTGGCGCCGGCTTTAATTGCCATGTCTATTGTTGCTAATGATCTTTTGAGATGGCTGTGATAGATATGTGCACTATCTTGAAAAGCAGATCCTACATATCTCCACTGCATGAGTGGGAGTTTAGAACGAATCAATACACGCTTGCCCGCCAGATTCAGATCGGTCATTTTTATCATAGTGCTTCCTAATGGTTGTGTTTCAGCTGTAAGCAAACGAGATATCCTGAAATCAGATATGCAGAGCAACCACGGCTGTTTTAGGTCAGTCGTTACTTGTGTTGCAGTTAGTTTATGGCAAAGGAACAATGACGTAGCCATGACTGCTGTTCAGCAGAAACGGCTGCTGATAGCTAGGCCTGATGAACGGTGTTGGCAAAAATCAAAAAGGGGCATATTGCCCCTTTGTCATTTATTTATGGGCCATCTCTCGTGCCAGGATGGCCAGAACTCTATCCCATCTGCCTTTGCGATCGCGGCTAAGGTAGTTAGGGTGATAAACGCGGTAGCTGTGCTTGGGCAGATCGGGATGTTCCAGTCTGGCCATGGCCCGCACGGGTAGATCCAATGGTACGAAAACGACCCCTGGGTAGTATCTCTGCAGCACCACATCAAGGTGTGGCCCAGTTGTAAATATACATGCCTCGGGCTTACTCGCTGTCATTTCCGCGTGAAACAGCGCTTTCGACAGCTCAAGAAAAGGCTCGCTGCCCGCAACATGGACAATGGATTTGGTGCGCTTTTCGGCGCTGTTATCTTTGACGTACTGGCGATACACAAACTTAATCAAGTTGGTCCACAGCAGCGTTTGGCGTGGTGCTTCCTTGCCGTGTGCAAGCGCATTAATTGCATCGAAGAACTGCCAATAAGGGCTTTTGTAGTACGCCTTGGCAAAATCAAACTTTTCATACTCAATGATGGCATGATCCAAGTCGTTAAATGCTGGTTTGGTAATGAAATCCTGATAGCTATAGGCCCAGTCGCTTTGCTCCTTGCCGATGAATGCAACTTTAAAACCACTGTTGATGTAGGCGTTTGTTAATGAGATCAGATCGGGGCCAGCGAAAAGTTCGTCGCTGGTATCCGGTGTCTTGGCACTGTTGGTCAATGCCGTTCTGTAGCGCGACTTAAGATCAACGTTTGCGTCTTTCGACCAGGTCATGGCAGCCCCCATAATAGATGAATAGGATAGGCGTTATGGCAGTATCAACAATAAATCCATCATGGGCTTTCTATGCGTTCTTTTTTCTCGTTGTGTGGTAACGATCTCAAAGTATCTTAAGTGCACTGCCGATAGTCGCAGCATGGTGCTTGTTCAGCTGCGTGAGCAGATCCAGTAATGATATTTTTTCTCTCCCTTTACGCGGATCGTTTGGCAAAGTTTTGAGCTGAACATCTGGGCGAATGTCGATGATTTTTTCCAGAATAGACATAGCCCGCTGGTGATCCTCAAAGCAAAAGGGGGCGAGCTGCCACAACACCACAGCGGTGGTGACGGGCGCGCTCTCAAAAAACAGGCGCACTAACGCCAAGCCTGTGCCGCCCCAGCCACTGATCAGATGAAGCTGTTCCGGCCAGCTGGTGATTCCCTGGCAGGCTTCTGTAAACGCAGGTCGCCACTGATTGGCGAGGGCAAGGACGCTGGCGCTGGTGCGGAAGGGGGACTCCTGCATTGGCGCTGGCATGGTAAGGCGCGTTATCCCAGGTGTGTCTGCCCTTGGCCATTCATAATTGGCGGCCACGCGCAATGCTTGGGTTTTTACACGTTCAATGATGTTGCAACCGGCACCGCCGGCACCCACCAGCCAGATGCGATGTGGGTTGGGAGAGGGTAGGGCGGGATGAGCAGTGTTGATCATGGCTGAGTTCCTTGTTCTGTTCGTGGTCCTCCAAGTCGCTTTTAGCGGTTTTAGAAGTCTGGATTTTTGTGATTATGGTCAAAACGGTGTGACAGCGGCACCGTCATCGGCGGTTTGATAGAGTTCAGGGCGGTGATGCGGGTGAAGGAAGAAGTCCCAGCCGGGGTCCACGAAACTGGTGTTCCGTGGTGGCGCCCCGGATCACAGGTTGTTGCGCCTTAGTCGGGCCAGATGTCATCCATGTTCGGGGGGCTTGGGTACTGGCCGCCATGTGCCTCCAGAAAGCAGGCCAATGGCATGAAGTGGCACTGAAACCGTGGGTCTATTGATTTGCCTTCTTCGTCTTCCCAGCGAGCAGTGAAGATCGCCAAGCTGTCATCATCGAAATCGACGCTGATGGTGCCGTCATATTCAACGCTGATGATTCCCGAATTCCATGAATGGGTAAACAACGGGGCAACCTCGACTTGCGGCAGAGCCTCTGCCAGCCATGCCATCAATTCTCTGCGGCCGGGTGGGTTCTCAAGACTGGCGTGGCGCCGCGAGCGAGGTGCTTTGAATTTGATGAAATAAAGGTCACGCTTCTTCTCGGTGAAGTAGTCGTCGATGCAACGCACGATCTGGGGCATTTGGCGGTCTCCTGCTTTGACTTGAACTGGTCAGCAGCGGAAGGAGACGTGTATCGGTCCAATTCACTGCTGCCATGCCACCCAGTCGTTTTGAGCAGTTTTAGAAGTCTGACTTTTTGTGAGGGTGGTCAAAATGTGTGGCTACGCCTTCACCCACGGCAGCTTGAGCACTTTGAGGCCGGTGGTGATGGCTGCGAACTCGCGGCGGGCTTCTTCGCTCCACGGGCGGGTTACCGGAGGGTTGAGTGCGGCGAGGCGCGTTTGCAGGCGGGTGATGACCTCATGGAGTTCGGTCGGGCGCTTGACGATGGCGGTAAAGCGGCGGTGGTCGCTGTGCGCTGGGTGGTATAGGGGCACGCTCGCTTCGATCATCAGCCGGTTCTTGCGGTTTTGGCGTTTCTGCAGGCTGGCGCGAAAGCCCTGTGGTAGGGCTTTTGACAGCTCGCTGGCCGGGCTGGTGGCGCGGTGCTGGGGGTTCTTGGCGCGAAACGGCAGGTGCTTGGCTGCGGGCGATGCGGCGAAATCTGCAATGGACTGGTGCATCTCAACACTCAGCGTCGTATCGCGCTCTGGCATCTGCTGCTGCAGCCACTGCACCATGCTCAGTACCGCTGGCAGCAGGTCTGCCGGCGTCAGCGGGCTGATGGTTTTGCGGGTGGGACCGCCGATGTGCAGTGCCCTCTCCGGTAGATCGCAGATCAGCGACAAACGACGGCGCGTGCCGCTGGCCCGCACCAGCTCAGCCCGGATCAGGGTAGGTAGAAAGCTGCGCAAGGAGGAAAGTGCGGCGGCGGTCTTCGGCGGGAAGGGGTATTTGCTCATCGCGTGGTCGCAACGGGAAAACGGTGGCTGGATGATAGCGCGCTTGGCAAGCGAAGTGGCAGGGGCTGCGTTGGCGCTAGCCCCTGCGGGTTTTTAGGAGTTAGAAGAACCAGTCGAGGCGCAGTGTGGCGGCGTCGAGGTCTAAATCGCTGCCAGCGAGCAGCCGGCCGTATTCTGCACCCAGACGCAGGTTGTCGGTGGCGCGGAAACCGACGCCCAGGCCATAGCCGGGGCCGGCGTCAGAGTCGGTGACGCTGCCCAAGTCTTCCACTTCAAGCTTGGCTTCGGCCTTGCTCCAGCCGGCATAGCTGTAGAGGTCAACGGGGCCAAGGGGCAGGGTTGCAACGGCATAGCCACCAACCAGCCAGTTCAGCGACACCTCGCCTTCTAGCTCGAAGTGGCCCAAATCCGAATCTGTGATCTCGACGTTGATGTCGTCGCTATCCATGCTGCCCAAGCCACCCCGAACCTCCAGCGCGATATAGGGATTGAAGCGGTAGCCCATGGACGCGGTGAGCATGCTGACGGTTGCTTCCTGGCCGAAATCGAGATCCAGCTGGTTGGCCTGCAGGCCGATGTAGCTGGAATCCTGGCGGTCGGCGGCAGTAGCCGTTGAGGCGACCAGTAAGGCGGCGATGATGAGGGACAGGCGATTGAACATGTGTCTCTCCGTGATGGAACTGCGAGTACGATGTGCATCCTAACCCATTCATAACCCGTGAATTTTGAGCTTGTTCAGGTCTTTGCGTACAAGTGCGGCAAGAGGGGGGGCGCTCATCGGCCCCGCGCTCGTTTTATTGGTGAGCGTAGGGCAGAGATGAAGGCCGAAGCGATCGCCTGATGTGGGCTCAGGGCGAGGTGGTGGTGCAGGGGCTATTTGCGATCAGCCCTTTTAACATCTGACACAGACGACACAGACGACACAGACGACACAGACGACACAGACGACACAGACGACACAGACGACACAGACGACACAGACGACTTTCAAATACCCTAAATTGGAGACCGTTGGTCGGATCTGTGAGGTGGGTCAAGCGGGGTGTCCATCGGCCACATGTACCCCCCATCCTGCCCGAGTTGCGCGTTTGGATCGCGGTTTCGCCGGTGCCGCCCACTTTTTTTCGAGCAATGTTTGGATATGGGATCTGTTGTCGAAGCGGTGCAAGGAAAAGGTTTGTCTATTGGGGGTACGGTCCCCCAAATGTCGTCCCTATCTACATGCGCCATCGCGTTACCCCAGATGTCTGGTTCGGTTTAGGGCCTGATCATCATCAGGCTGCCCCCAACTTCCTAAGCCTCATCCCCTGTCTGTGCCGCCTCAGAGTCGGGTTTTGGTGTGCCTGGTATAGCGCGTCGCGAGCACACCGCTGCTCGGTTAGCCAGTTGGTCCTAGGACAACTTGGCAAGCGGGTGGCGGTTATGACTACGAACAAGCAGGGGCAACGGGACCAGCGCCCTCAGGTGGCTGAACTGCGGTGTCACAGTGTGGTGAAGGATCTGGGAGAGCTGTTGGCTGAGATCCCCATCTCTACTGTGGTCTTGCCTGTGCCTCGGCCACTAGGGGCAGGCCAGCTCCTGGGTTTGGCTCCGGACGGCAAGCGAGGACAGGGGGTAGTGACGGGGCTATGCACTTGGCTGCTGGAATTTCCGATCACGCCAGCGCCAGAGGTACGTTCAGTCACTTTGACGTCGGTGTCGCCAGAGAGGCTGCGCCAAACGGCGAGTTTGTCGCTGCTGCGCGACCTCCAGCGAATCGACTTGGATTTGGGGATGATGGTAATCGGCAAGTTGTTGCTGGATCCCCCGTGGTTACAGCGTTTTGATCTGCTCGACCGCTCCGTGAGGGGCTGGGCCGCCCACATGAAGATCTCGAAATCCGCGATTCATGAAGCGAAACAGCGAGCACGGATGGGGGGCAGTTATGGCAACTGAGCCCTTAAACCGTGATCGTGCCCCCCGAGCCGAGCGCCCGGGCGTCACTCGCCTAGGCTGGCTTCCATGGTGCGAAATCCAGTCCCGCGTGGCTGAAATGTGGGCGCAGTGCTACCAGTCGGAAGCCGCGCATGGACTGATCTGCGCCTTGCTGTGTACCGATGGCCCGCTGCATGAGTGGGATGGCACCAACGGCTTCGTCGAAATCGCGGGTGTCTGGTGCTGGCAGCAGGACACGTCGCTGACGAAACGTCCGAGTGCTCCCGTCTGTGTGCCGTTGCCACGTGATCTCGCAGATGCCGTGCCGAGCGTGCTAGAGCTGGCGCATGGTTCGCCATCCGGCTCAACGCTCTCAGCGTGCAGGGCTCAGGTGTCGCGCCAGTGGCGCGACAAGCACCCGGCGATTCACGGCTGGTTGTGCGGTGGTAATGCTCGAGCTTACGCTGGGCTGCATGATGTCAGTCTCTCAGTAGGACAGGTGTGGCAGACGCTGATCCAGTGGCAAGCAGATTTGCTGGCTCTGGCGAAGGACCCGATTGAATGGCCCCGGCTGCCCAGCACTGTATGCGCCAGCGCAGGGGTCGGACCACCAGACGAGACCCTGCAGCTGCGGGCTGTTCTCTCTGAACTGGACGTTTTCAGATTGCTGCCGCAAGCGAGCTTGAAAGGCCTGATCAGCTACCACAATTGCAAGACGCTGGCGACGATGTTGGCTCTAGAGGTGTGGCTGGGGCTCAGGCCTGCGGCGGCGACCAACATGGCCTTTCAGCCGCATGATCGGCTCTTGGATGTGGTTGATAAAGGTCCAGAGTCTCGCCGTTTTCTGCCGCTGATGCCGCCCGTGAGCGCGCGGCTCATGGCCTACCGGGCGCATCTGGATCTCATGAACCAGCTGATTGGATCGCGTGCATATCAGATCACGCACGCGATCCACGAGGCACTCAAAGGCCGTGGTCCTCTGCTGGTGGCTGTGGAAACGGAAAACGCCCCGCCGGGTTGGCATCGCCCCTGTGAGCCGACCGAGTGCTGGCGCCACCGGGTGGCCCCGGCACTGGCTCAATTGGCGCCAAATGTAGGGCGCCATTCTTTCGAAACTGCTGTCGCTGGAGCGCTGCCGTTTCAACGTCATCAGGCTTGGATGGGACGCAGCAGGGCGTCGCAGCGGGCCATGATCGTGCGCGATCACGGCCATCTCGATGAGGCCACTCAGGCGGCCGTGCTCCGCGATCTGGCTGATGCGGGGTGGCAATGGTAGGCGTGTTTTTGCACGATCAGAGCCGACTGAGTTGGTGGGCGAGACTGGCGCTGCTAGCGATGGCTGACGGGGTGTTGACCCCGACCCGGCTAGGTGATCTGCTCGCTCATGTAGCAGAGCAGCCGACCCCTGTGACCAGTCCGCTATGCCTGACCACCATGCAGCCTGTCGCGGGGAACGCGTATCGGGATGGTTCGCTGACGTTGGAGTGGCGCTGGTGGCCATCGACCGCGGCATGTGATCACTGGCGTACGCTGTCGACCGCGAACGTACCACCTCTGCCGTCGGTGGACCAGATCATCGCAGAGCTGGCAATCGACCTTGGCGTTGTCCCCAAAGGCGTGTTCGCGCACATGGCCGGATTTCTGGTCCGCTCGGGCAAATTTTCGCCGGGATGGATCGCCAGGCAGCAGGAGGATCGCTACGCCATACCCGTAACCCACGCAGTCATACCGCGCTTGGTGGGGCTGGAGTGCTGTCCACAAAAGGGCGTCGCGACCAGCAGCCGTGGCGTGTTTTGCGGTCGTATGCGTAACGATCTGGTGCTGGCACGGGCGCTGCGTGCGGCCCTGGAAAAACATGGCCCGACTGGCATGGCGGCCTTTTGTGAGCACCCCCACGACGGTGTGGTGGTGATAGCGACACACTTAACCCATCGGGCAAACGATGGCTTGGCGCTAAAGACCTACCAGAACCTGGTAGAGACGCTGCTGCCGTTGACCAGAGAAGAGTTCGAGGCCTGTCTCAGCGGGACTCGCGCCGAGCTAGTCGCGCTCTGCGAGGAATTGCTCACCGCCACGCCACAGCGATCGACGGACTCACGACGCGCCGTGATGCATAGCGCAATCGCGAGCGCGGTCGCTGCTGGGCGGATGGAGGATGACAGTTTCCATCCCGATACCAAAGCAAGGCGCCGTTTGCGTGTCCGTGCAATCGCGCTGGCCGAGTGGCAATGGCGGTTGCTGCTCCGGGAGTGGCGAACGATCGAGCATGGTTGGTATGGTGCCGCAGGCCTGATCTTGCTGCTGCTCTGGGGGAGAGTCGGACTGCGGCTGGAGGAATCACTCTCGATCCGGCTCGCTGACGCCAGCGATGATGCGGTGATCTTTCGTGCGACGTCGCGATATCGCGGAAAAACCCGTAACGCGCCGAGGCGTATACCGCTGAAGCAGTTGCTGTTGCCGGATGAGCTATGTCTATGGCAGCAGTTTTTGGTGTTTCAGCGATCGCTGCTCAGTGGTGTTGCCGAGCTCAAGAACGTATCTAGCCCCCTTCTGTTGTCGGCCGACGGTTTTGTGCCGGTGTCAGGTGTGAGGGTGTCGCGTTGGGTGAGCGGTATGATAAACCTGCTCGCCGGGGTCGCTGTTGGTGGCGCTCACGCGCTACGTCACATCGCGATCACCCGCCTTAGCGTGCTGTTGCAGGCGCCCCTGCCGGTAGCCGCGGCTTGGTGCAGTCTGTCTGAGGCTGATGTGCGAGCCCGGCGAGCGGCGCTGACCGATGGCGGCAGCATTGATGCAGAGGCGCTGATCCGCGCCATAAACGGCCACGCGATCATGGGGGATGCCGGCGAAGTGTATCGCCAGGATGGCGAGCTCACTCTGGCGCTGAGCCGTGGTGAGGTTTCTCTGCCTGCTGCTGGCGCGTTTCCTGAGCTGCCAGACATGCTCCTGCCTGCTGGTGCTGGCAGTACACCCGACGTGGCACTGATGCCAGCCATGATCCTCGCCGCTCACCAGGGAGAGCCGGCAGAACTGGGATCCTGGCCGCAAAACTGGCTTGCTGCGGCTGCTCGGGTCACTACGCGACGGCGCCACAAGGGCGGCCCATTCTGGGTATTGGACGAGTCGACCCGTTTGCCCCTCATCACCCATCAATGGCAACGGGAGGTGGCGATCACTGGGCTGCACTCCCTCACTGCACTGCCAATTTCGAACGTCCGGCGCCTCGCCGAGCGAGTGAGAGCGGCCATGTGCGGACCAGATCGCCCGGGAATACGTTACGGCACGCCCGCAGAGCTGAAAAAGGAGATCGGCCTGTGGAAGCGCGCATTTCCATCGGTGAAGTGGGAACTGGAGCCCGAGCCCTCCGCTGGCGGTTGCGCGGCCGCCCAGTGGACTGCGCTACGGAAACGGCCACGGCGCAAAAATATCGCACCAGACGCGCTTGTCAATGCCAGGCTGGTGCCGGTGCACAAAGAGCGGATTGCGGGTCGGGCGCTCGATTTTTGGTGTTTCGTCATCGCTGTGCTGGATGAGTCATGGCCTTGGCCTAGTCCATAGAGGCCACGCCCCTGCCGGTTAATCCATTTAGGGGGAACGTGAACGCCATGCAGCGCAAGGGGTCAACAGACTTTCACCCTCTCACCGCTGGAAAAAGTGGCAACGTGGCGATTGCAGTCAATGCTGTTGAGGCAACTGTCTGAAAATGGGACATGAGCAGGCATCCAGCCTTGATGGTCCCGGTGGTTTGCGCGACCATCGCCGCTTGTTAGTTGGATGTTAAGGCCACGCCTCGTGCGCGCCATGCAGCGGAGATGATTCGTGCTTACCCCGTACCAATCGCAGTACTACGCATGGTGCCTTACGCGCCGAATAACGGGTGACAGCGCCGATGCGCTCGCCGGCACCCTGATGGACTCTCAGGTTGATCTCAATCCGCACCAGGTCGAGGCTGCGCTATTTGCATGTAAAAACCCGCTTTCACGCGGGGTGATCCTGGCTGATGAAGTGGGGCTGGGTAAGACGATTGAAGCAGGTTTGGTGATCTCACAGCGTTGGGCTGAACGTCGCCGCAGGATCCTGATCATCGTGCCTGCCAACTTGCGGAAGCAATGGCACCAGGAACTGCAGGACAAGTTCAACCTGCATGGATTGGTGCTGGAGGCAAAGAGCTATAACGCCACGCGCAAAACCTCCCGTCAGAGCCCCTTTCTGTACGATGGGCCGGTTATTTGCTCGTACCAGTTTGCCAAGTCAAAGGCTAATGACATCAAAGCCATTCACTGGGATCTGGTGGTGCTGGATGAAGCGCACCGGCTGCGCAACGTGTATAAAACGAGCAACGTCATCGCCAAAGCGCTGAAGGAAGCGCTGGCCCATGTTCAATCCAAGGTGCTACTCACAGCGACCCCTCTGCAAAACTCCCTGCTAGAGCTCTATGGCCTGGTCAGCATGATCGACGACCGGGTATTCGGGGACCTGGATAGCTTTAGGGCCCAGTTTGCCGCCAACGCCAAAGGGCAGGGGTTTTCTGAGTTGCGTACGCGCCTGGCCACGGTTTGCAAACGTACCTTGCGGCGGCAAGTTCAGCAGTACGTGCCTTACACGGCGCGTCGGGCGATGGTGGAGGAGTTCACCCCATCTGCAGAGGAGCGCGAGCTGTCGAGCCTGGTGGCAGACTATCTGCGCCGGCCAAATCTAAAGGCTTTGCCACAAGGGCAACGCCAGCTGATCTCGCTAGTGCTGTGGAAGTTGCTGGCATCATCAACGCATGCCATCGCGGGTGCCCTGGATACCATGGCCAAGCGTCTGGAGGCGAACCTTGCCGAATCAGTGGACTCGCCGGACCTCGCCGAACAGTTGGACGAGGACTACGAGTCTTTGGATGAAACCGCCGATGAATGGAGTGAAGAGCCGCAAGCCGCCACACCGCCGTCGGCCGAAGAACGCGAAGCCATCGCCAAGGAGATTGCCGAGCTCCGCCACTTCAAGGCCCTGGCAACCAACATTCGCGAAAATGCTAAAGGACGGGCGCTGCTAACTGCACTTGAACGTGCATTTGCCGAGCTAAAGCGGCTAGGGGCTGCGCAAAAGGCGATTATCTTCACCGAGTCAAAACGTACTCAGGACTATCTGCTGAACCTGCTGGCTGACACAGCTTACGGTGACGGCATTGTGTTGTTCAACGGCACCAACAGCGACGCTCGTGCTCAGGCAACCTACAAAGAGTGGCTGAAGCGCCACGAAGGTACGGATCGCATTTCAGGTTCCAAAACAGCCGACACCCGGGCGGCGTTGGTCGAGCATTTCAAAGAGCGCGGCACAGTGATGATCGCCACAGAAGCAGGCGCCGAGGGGATCAACCTGCAGTTCTGCTCGCTGGTCATCAACTATGACCTGCCCTGGAATCCTCAGCGCATCGAACAGCGGATTGGTCGCTGCCACCGTTATGGGCAGCAACACGACGTTGTGGTGGTCAATTTTGTTGACCGTAGTAACGAGGCGGATGCGCGGGTCTACGAGCTACTGGCGCATAAGTTCCAGTTGTTTGATGGTGTTTTTGGCGCCAGCGACGAGGTCTTGGGGGCCATTGGCTCAGGTGTAGACTTCGAGCGCCGCATCGCAGAGATCTACCAGAACTGCCGAGAGCCAGAAACCATCAAAGCCAGTTTTGAGCAATTGCAGCAGGAGCTGTCTGCCGAAATCAGCGAGGCGATGGTCAAAACCCGTCAAATCCTGCTGGAAAACTTCGACGAAGAGGTCCAGGAGAAACTGCGCATTCGGGCGACGGATAGCGCCGATGCACTGAGCCGCTACGAGCGGATGTTACTGACCTTGACTCAAGCGGAGCTCAACGATTGGGCCGCGTTTGATGCAGATGGCTTCTGCCTGAGGCAACTGCCCGATCCGAGATTGCAGCAGATCCCTCTGGGGCGTTATGAACTGCCACGCCGCAGCGGCGAGGCTCACCTGTACCGCCTGGGGCATCCGCTGGCCGAGTGGGTTACAGAGTGCGCAAAGGCGCGGCAACTACCTGCCGCACACCTGGTGTTCGACTATGAAGCCTATGGCAAGAAAGTAACGACACTCGAGCCATATCGTGGCCAACGTGGTTTTCTCTCGGTTTCACGACTGACTGTTGAAGCCTTGGGCAGTGTGGAAGATCATTTGCTGGTTTCTGCAGTCACCGCCGATGGTGTCGCACTGCACGAGGATGACCCCCACAAGCTTCTCAGCTTGCCGGTTAAAGCCACCCTTGCCCTCTCAGGGGATCAGGAAAGCCCATTATTGAACCAGGATCTGCAAAGCCGCAAAAGCCTGCTGCTGCGCGATATCAACCAACGCAACTTGGGCTACTTCGAGCAGGAAGTGCAGAAACTCGATGCCTGGGCAGATGACCTGAAGCTTGGTATCGAGCAGGAGATCAAAGAGATCGACCGCCAGATCAAGGAAGTGCGCCGCACCGCGGCTACTGCCCCGACCCTAGAAGAGAAATTATCGTGGCAGAAGAAGCAGCGCGAACTTGAAGGTAAGCGCGGCAAGCTGCGCCGTGAACTGTTTAATCGGCAGGATGAAGTCGAAGCGCAGCGCAATGACCTGATCACGCAACTGGAAGTGCAGTTGCAGCAGCAGGTGGAAGAGCAAACGCTGTTCACTATTGAATGGGAATTGACATGAAGCAAACGCCCATAACGCCAACCGAAACGCTGGAAGCGCTGGCCGGGCAGATCGCCAGCGTCATCCATCAAGCCCGCAGCCATGTGCGCCAGAGCGTGAACAGCGCCATGGTCGCCAGCTATTGGGAGATTGGCCGTCTGATTGTTGAGCACGAACAACAGGGCAGCGCCCGCGCCGCCTACGGCCAGCGGCAACTGGCCGTGCTGTCCACACGGCTTACTGCCCTATTTGGCAAAGGATTCGACGCGACCAACCTGCGTAACATGCGCCGTTTCCATCTGGCCTTTCCAATTCGGGAGACAGTGTCTCTCGAATTGAGTTGGAGCCATTACAACGCCCTGGCTCGGGTGGAGGCTCCCTCTGCGCGCGAATGGTATATGCGTGAGGCCATCAGCCAGAACTGGAGCGTGCGTGCGCTGGATCGCCAAATCAGCGTGTTGTATTACGAACGCCTGTTGAGCAGTAAAGAAAAAGCCATTGTCGAGCTTGAGGCCAGCGAGAAAACCGCGCCACTGGCCGAAACCGCCAAGGATTTCCTGCGCGACCCCTACATCCTCGATTTCCTCAACCTGCAAGACAAAACCTATCAGGAATGCACGCTGGAGCAGGGCATCATCGACAACCTGCAACAGTTCCTGCTGGAACTGGGCAAAGGTTTTGCCTTCGTCGAACGCCAGCAGCGCATCCGCTTCGATGACGAGGATTTTTACATCGACCTCGTGTTTTACAACTTCAAGATCAAATGCTTTCTGCTGGTGGATTTGAAGCTGGGCAAGCTCAAGCACCAGGATGTTGGGCAGATGGACACCTATGTGCGCCTGTACGACGAGCAAATCAAAGGCGCGGACGACGGCCCCACCATCGGCCTGCTGCTGTGCAGCGAAAAAAGCGAAGCCGTGGCGCGCTATTCGGTACTGGCGGATCAACAACAGTTATTTGCCGCCAAATACATGCCCTGGCTGCCAACGGAAGAAGAACTCAAGCGCGAACTGGAAAACGAACGCGAACAGGCCATGCGGCGCTTGGCGCAACAGCAGGATTCAAAAGAATGAGCAACAAACAAAAACTCGAACTTACCTGGATCGGAAAGGAAAAGCGCCCAAAGCTGGAGCCGCGCATCCTGCTCGAAGACGCGGAGAAGTCATATCACGCCAAGCATCGCGTGACCGAGAGTGACATCTTCGACAACCGATTGATTTTCGGTGACAACCTGTTGGCGTTGAAGGCGCTGGAACAGGAGTTTTCGGGCAAGGTGAAGTGCGTTTTCATCGACCCGCCATACAACACCGGCAGCGCGTTTACGCATTACGACGATGGCTTGGAGCATTCGATCTGGCTGGGACTGATGCGGGATCGGCTGGAGATTATTCGTCGCCTTCTGGCCGATGACGGTTCGCTCTGGATAACGATTGACGATAACGAAGCGCACTACCTCAAGGTATTGTGTGATGAGGTGTTCGGGCGCAGCAATTTTGTTGCAAATGTTGTTTGGCAGAACAGGTACTCAAGATCGAATGATGCAAGTCTTTCTCTGTCTCACAATCACATTTTGGTATATGCAACGAACCCTGAAGCTTGGAAGAGGATAAGAAATAGGCTCCCAAGAACTGAAGAACAAGCGAGTCAATATAAAAATTCAGATAAAGATCCAAAAGGGCCATGGAGGGCCATTCCTTGGGATGCGCCTAATCTTAGGCCGAACCTCTCTTATCCAATTACCACACCGACAGGAAGGGTTAGGTTTCCTCCTGAGGGGCGGTGTTGGTCCAGGACCGAAGATCAATGGCTTGAAATTGTTGCGTCTGGATTGGCCTATTTTGGAAAATCTGGCGATGGTGCACCGTCTTTTAAGCAGTACCTAATTGATGCTGCGCCGATTGTCCCAAATACTTGGTGGTCACATGACGAAACCGGCCACACGGATGAAGCCAAAAAGGAAATGCACTCGTTGTTCGGGAGAGACTTGGCATTTGATACGCCAAAGCCAGAAAGGCTATTGAACAGAATTATTCATATTGCCACTAACCCCCGCGATCTCGTTCTCGACTCTTTTGCAGGGTCCGGCACTACCGGTGCAGTTGCCCACAAAATGCGCCGTCGATGGATCATGGTTGAGCTGGGTGAGCATTGTCATACCCATATCATTCCGCGCCTGAAAAAAGTCATTGATGGCGAGGACAGGGGGGGCGTCACGGAAAGCGTCAACTGGCAAGGTGGTGGCGGCTTCCGCTATTACAAGCTGGCACCATCGCTGATCGTCAATGATCGTTGGGGCAATCCGGTGATGAACCCAGACTTTAACGCTGCGATGCTGGCGGAGGCGATTGCCAAGCTGGAAGGCTTTACTTACGCCCCCTCGGAAACGCGCTGGTGGCAGCATGGCCACTCCAGCGAACGCGATTTTGTCTACGTCACCACCCAAAACCTGTCGGCTGAGCAGTTGCAGGCGCTCTCTGATGAAGTGGGTGGTGAGCAGAGCCTGCTTGTGTGCTGCGCCGCCTTTCACGGCATTACCGCTGCTCAGGCGGCAGATCGTTGGCGAAACCTGACGCTGAAGAAAATCCCGAAGATGGTGCTGGCCCGCTGTGAATGGGGGCATGACGACTACAGCCTGAATGTGGCCAACCTGCCGCTGGCGCAGATGGAGGAAAAAGCGCCCTCACCCCAGCCTGCTCGCAGGGGGAAAAAGCCAACCAGCGGCACCCGGGATATGTTTGGGGACGGGGAGGCGTGATGGCGAAGAAACCCACTCCCTTTACACCTGCCAAGGTCGACGAAACCGGGCAGCAGCCTGCTGCCCAAATGGCCGCACCGCTCACAACAGGGCAAGGCGAGTTTCTGTTGTACCAGACCGAGGACGCGCAGACCCGCGTGCAAGTGCGCCTTGAAGCGGGTGATGTGTGGCTGACCCAGCAACAGTTGGCGGATCTCTACCAAAGCTCGCCACAGAACATCACCCAGCACATCCGCGCCATCTACGAGTCTGGGGAGCTGACAGAAGAGGCAACCTGTAAGCCGTACTTACAAGTTCGGCAGGAACGCGGGCGGCAGGTCAGCCGCAGCCTCAAGCACTACAACCTGGAAGTGGCGCTGGCCATCGGCTACCGGGCAAAGTCGCATCGTGGCACGCAGTTTCGCCGCTGGGCCACGGAGCACCTAAAGACCTATTTGCGTAAAGGCGTACTGCTGGACGATGAGCGCTTCAAGCGTGGTGACGATGCCGATTATTTCGAGGAGCTGCTGGCGCGCATCCGCGACATCCGCTCGTCGGAGAAGGTGTTCTGGCGCAAGGTGCTGGACATCTACGCCACCAGCTTGGACTACGACCCACACACGGAAACCTCGCAGCAGTTCTTTGCCACCGTGCAGAACAAGATGCACTGGGCGGCACACGGCCACACGGCAGCTGAATTGATTATGCAGCGTGTGGATGCACAAGCACCGAACATAGGCTTGACCAGTTGGGCCGCTGCCGCCAAGGGCGGGCCTGTGCGCAAGGCAGACGTGGGGGTTGCCAAGAACTACCTCAATGAAGCTGAGCTGGATACGCTCAACCGCATTGTCACTGCCTATATCGAGGTAGCGGAATTGCAGGCGCAGGCGCGGCAGCCAATGACGATGCAGGACTGGGCCACGGAACTGGACAACTTCTTGCGCCTGACTCGCAAAGACATCCTGACCCACGCCGGCAGGGTATCTGCCGATGCTGCGCTGGCGAAGGCGCAAGCAGCATATGCCGAGCATCAGTCAAGGATCCGCGATTGGCCTTCGCCGGTAGAGCGTGACTTTGAAGCGGCCATCACGCAGCCGGTCAAGCGGATTCAAAAAAGCAGGAAAGCAATGCCGAAAAAGAGAGCAGGAGAAGGTGAATGAGCGCCCGCGTACAAAATCACGTCACTGGCCGCTTGTCGCTGCGCCCGCCACAAGCAGAATCCCTTTCCCGGCTGGTGTGCGCCATTGCGGCTGCGCCCGAGTTGCTGAGCCAGGAGCGGGATGTTTCCGCCATTCTGGCTACATTGAGGGCGGAGTTTCCCACGCTGGAGGAGTTCGAGCGTGAGTTTCCATCACTGTGTTTTTCGCTGGCCACCGGGGTTGGCAAAACGCGCCTGATGGGGGCATTCATCGCTTATCTGCACCTGGCCCACGGCATCAACAACTTTTTCGTGCTGGCTCCCAACCTGACCATCTACAACAAGCTGATCACCGACTTCACCCGCAACACCCCCAAGTACGTGTTTAAGGGGATTGCCGAATTCGCTCAGCAACCGCCGCTGATCATCACCGGCGACAACTACGATCAGAGCGGTGCCGCCGTAACCGACTTCCTGCCGGGGCTGACGCCGGATGTTCGCATCAATATCTTCAACATCTCCAAAATCAACTCTGAAGTGCGGGGCGGTAAGGAGCCGCGCATCAAGCGGATGAGAGAGGTACTGGGAGACAGCTACTTCAACCATCTGGCCAACCTGTCTGATCTGGTGCTGTTGATGGACGAATCACACCGCTACCGGGCCCAGGCGGGTATGCGGGCCATCAACGAGCTCCGGCCGTTGTTTGGCCTGGAAGTTACTGCCACCCCCTTCGTGGAATCGACGCGAGGGCCGGTACCATTCAAAAACGTGGTGATGGATTACCCCCTGGCGCGGGCCATGGAGGACGGTTTCGTCAAGGAGCCGGCTGCAGTTACCCAGCTTAATTTCAACGCCCGAGCCCACTCGGCCGAAGAGGTTGAAAAGATCAAACTTGAGGATGGCGTTCGCCTGCACGAGACCACCAAGGTCGAACTGCTGACCTATGCCCGCGAAAACGGCGTGAAGGCGGTGAAGCCTTTTATGCTGGTGATTGCGCGCGATACCACCCATGCCGCGCAGCTTAAGGAGCTGCTTGAGTCCTCTGCCTTCTACGAGGGGCGCTACGCGGGCAAGGTGATTCAGGTGGATTCCAGCCGCACCGGGGCTGAAGAAGAGGAGATGATCACCAAGCTCCTGGCCGTGGAAAGCGTGGATGAACCCACTGAGATCGTTATTCACGTCAACATGCTTAAAGAGGGTTGGGACGTGACCAACCTCTACACCATTGTGCCTCTGCGCGCCGCTAATGCGCGCACCCTGATTGAGCAGTCTATTGGTCGCGGGCTGCGCTTGCCTTATGGCAAACGCACAGGTGTGGCGGCGGTGGATCGCCTGAACATCGTCGCCCACGACCGCTTTCAGGAGATCATTGACGAAGCCAACCGGGGTGATTCTCCGATCAGGCTGCAACAGGTGATCCTTGAGGCGCCGAGCGCGGACGACAAAAAAGTAAGTGTTCAGGTTGGGTCTGCGGCGATGACCCGGCTGGGGCTTATCGATTCCCCGGCTATGGCCCACTCTGGCCTCAGCCCTGCTTCGGCATCCGCCAGTCCTGCCCCCGCGCCGGTTTTCACGACTGAGCGTGAACGGCAGGTTGCGCGTGTGGTGATGGACGTTATCGGCAGTTATGAAGTGAAGCGGGAGCTTGTTCCGACCAGCAATGCCCTGCTTACTCCCGAGGTTCAGTCGGCGATCCTGATGGAAGTCAGCGAGCGGCTAAAGCCCCTCCAGGGTGATTTTCTGGCCAGCGCGACGACGGGTGAACCGGCGTTTGACCTGTCAGCGGTGGTGACCAAAACCACCGAGATTCTGGTCCAGCAGACCATCGATATCCCACGTATTACCGTGGTGCCCAAAGGGGAAGTGACCACCGGTTTCCATCCGTTCACATTAGGTCCATTGCCGAATTTTCAGCCAGGCCAACGTGAACTCCTTGGGCAAGAGCTGCGCACCAACAGTCAATTCACTATGAGCCGTGAAGCGGGGTTGAAGGAGCAACGGTTCGAGGACTACATCGTCAAGAAGCTGATCGATTTCGACGATATCGACTATTTCACCCAGGCGGAACTGTTGTATGACTTGGCAGGGCAAGCGGTTGCCCGTTACCAAGCTCAGAATTACTCCGACAGCGAGCTTCATGAAGTATTCGACACCTATGGAGCAGAGCTTGCCCGGTTGATCCGGGCCGAAATGCTGGCTCATTTCTGGGAAGACGCTACTGAATATGAAGTGCAGGTTAGCCGTGGCTTCACTGAACTGAAAGCCTGTAACTACACGGCTGTTGCCGGGCAAACGACTCACCATTTTCGCGAAACAGTGACTGAACCAGGCAAGATCAAGCAGATGTTGTTTGGTGGCTTCGCGCGCTGCCTGTATCCGTTGCAAAAATTTGATTCGGATACCGAGCGGCGCTTTGCGGTTATTCTGGAACGCGATGCATTGAAGTGGTTAAAGCCCGCCAAGGGGCAGTTTCAGATCTATTACAAGCTGGGCACTGAACAGCCTGAGTACGTCCCGGACTTTGTGGTGGAGGCAGAGGGCTTTATTGCCATGGTCGAGACCAAAGCGCGCACCGACATGGATTCTCAAGAAGTCCAAGCCAAGGCCGCAGCGGCCGCCAAGTGGTGTCAGCATGCTTCGGATCATAGTGCTCAACATGGCGGAAAGCCCTGGCGTTACCTGTTAGTGCCTCATGATGAAGTGACGGAAGCGAAGCGGTTGATCGACTTTCTTCGCTACGAAGTGAGAGGCTGAGGTGGGTGAGGCAGTGACGTGAGCTCTACACCACGAACTGCCGTTTTCCCTGCATTGGCGCCCCGCCAAGCCGCATTCTACCGTTCAGCGGGGCTCGCAAGGGGGGACTTTCGGGGCGTTTGGCTGTCCGTGTGGCGGACAGTGGGGAGGATGCTCAGTCTTGCCGGGCCGGCTCGATGAGCCAGGTAGCAAATGATGGTAATGGCACTAGGGAAAGTCCATGGCTTCGCAAACCCTGAACTCACCGGAATATAAGGCTGTTTACGCTGCTATCGCAGCCTCGACCTATTGGTACAGGCAAGGTGCCCTTGTTAAGGCACCGCGTTATGCAGTTAGAATTGCGTTTTCCAATGGGGGTCTTAGATTAAAGCTTGGCGCAAACCATCTTAACTTGACTGCCATAGAATCCCAGATAACTTGGCGCATTCACTATCTTCTTAAACTCTTTGATGGAGATCGCAACGTTGAAGGCCTGGCGCTCAAGGTAGTGTTAACAGAAAAGAGATGGATGTTAGAGCTGCATTTACAAGATGCCATTTCTTGCTGTGTAGAACGCTATGATAATGAATCATACTCTAGCTACCCTATAACAAATGGTTTCCTGATTACCCATGATCTTCAGCCAGCGCCGGATGGTGCGGGAAGACGGCCCGAAAGTAGGCATGGTGGGCCATCCTCCAGTCTTGGGCCATCAGGCGTGCGTCGCATCATTGGACTGAAGGCGCAGTTCTGATCATGCG
>JAFOOX010000067.1 GCA_017425245.1 Gammaproteobacteria bacterium | reverse complement strand
CATCGTCGTTACCGCTGAGCGCCAGCCGCAGGCGTTTTCGCAGGCGCTGCTTGCGCCCGGAGTGGTTGATGGCGACACGCTGGCGCGGGTGTCACCACAGCACCCGCAGCAGGTGCTCAACCGCATTGCCGGTGTTCACTTTCAGCGCAATGGTGGCCAAGAATATCTGGCGGCGATTCGCTCGCCGGTGCTGACCGGCGCTGGTTCCTGCGGGGCTTTCCTGTCGCTCGAAAACGGGGTGCCGATTCGGCCGGCGCCCTTCTGCAATGTTAATGAGCTGTCGGAAAGTCTGTTTGAGACAGCGGGCCATATTGAGGTGATCCGTGGGCCGGCGCTGGCGTTCTATGGCGCCAATGCAATGCATGGTGCGGTCAATGTGCTCACCCCATCGGCTGATAGCCGGGCGACGCTGCTGTTGTCCGACTACGCCTACAGGCAGTTCGATCTGGTGTATGGCACAGCGGATCAGCAGGTTGCGCTGGCGCTGCTGCACGATGACAGCTGGCGCGACAGCGCCGGTACCGACCAACAAAAGTTCGGTTGGCGGCGCTCCGATAGCAGCGACCACTGGCAGATTGAAACCACGGTTACCGGCAGCCACCTCGACCAGCAGACCGCTGGCTTCATCAACGGCACCGATGGCTATCAGGATCTGGCGCGTTCCCGCCACAACGACAATCCAGACGCCTTCCGCAACAGCGAGAGCCTGCGCCTGGTCCAGCGCTGGCAGCATGACCACGGCCTGCAGCTCACCCCCTATCTGCGCTACAGCGATATGCACTTCCTGCAGCATTTTCTGCCGGGTCAACCTGACGAGCGCAACGGTCACTGGAGCGCCGGCCTGCAAAGCCAGTGGTCGCTGATCATGGGCGAACAGCACGAGCTGCTGGTGGGGGTGGATGCCGAATATGCCGACACCTTTGTGCAGCAATGGCAGCGTCAGCCCACCGAGGGGTCGGCCTACCTGCGCGAGACTATTCCGCTCGGCTTTCACTACGACTACCGCGTACAGCTGACCGGGTTTGCCCCCTTCGCCCACGCCCGCTGGCAACCGCTGCCGAAGGTGCAGCTGTTTGCAGGCCTGCGCTGGGAACACTGGCGCTACGCCTATGACAACCAGATGGTCGATGGCCGTAGCAAAGAGGATGGCACGGCCTGCGGTTTTGATGGCTGCCGCTTTAACCGGCCGGCCGATCGCACCGATACCTTCAGCCTGCCGTCGCCGAAGCTCGGTGCCTTGTGGCAGGTCGGCGATGACAGCCAGTTGCGGCTGCACTTTATGCATGGCTTCCGGCCGCCGCAGACCAGCGAGCTCTATCGGCTGCAACGGGAGCAGACGGTCGCCGAGCTTGAACCGGAACAACTGAGCGGCATTGAGCTGGCGTGGGACACGCAATGGCGTGACCTCGCCACGCTGGCGCTCGCCGCCTATCACTACGACAAGCGCAACGGCATCGTCCGTAATACCGACGCCTACACCGTCGCCGGCGCCGAAACCGATCACCGTGCGGTCGAACTGTCGGTGGATCTGGCGCTTTCAGCACAGTGGTCGCTGGCGCTTGCGGCCAGCTGGCAGCGCCACACCTATGCAAACAATCCGGGCATCAGCGCGGCCGATATCATCGGCAACCGCGTGGATACGGCGCCTGATCAGATCGGTTTCGCGGCACTGCGCTGGCAGCCAAACCCGGCCACCACGCTGGAACTGTCGGCCCAGGCGGTCAGTGACTACTACACCGACGCCGAGAACCTGCACCGTTATGATGGCCACGTCGTCGCCGACCTGCGCTGGCAGCAGGCACTGACCAATCACTGGCAACTGCGCGCCCAGCTGCTCAACCTCGCCGACACCCGCTATGCCGAACGTGCCGACTACACCAGTGCCAGCGGCGACCGCTACATGCCGGGGGCACCACGCCAGCTCTATCTTGGTGTGCAAACAGCGCTTTAGTTGTGGCTGCGCCACCCGGATGCCACTGCGTGGCGGCAGATGGACGGTTCCGCCTCCTCCACGACGGGCAGGCCTTAACTACCGCTGCGCGGTAGGCGGTTAGACAAATTGCGTCGCAATTTGATAAGAGCGCCGACCGGCCGGCGCGGGCCGGAGCTTGGATGCCGCTACGCGGCGAGAATGCCACTGCGTGGTAGCAGATGGAGGGGTTCCGCCCCCTCCACGACGGGCAGGCCTTAACTACCGCTGCGCGGTAGGCGTTTAGACAAATTGCGTCGCAATTTGATAAGAGCGCCGACCGGCCGGCGCAGGCCGGGCAAGGGCCGGCCCCGCCCGGCCCTTACCAATCCCGGCGGCCCGGTAGAGCAGCGCTATTGATACCTATGGCCTGTTCCGGTGCCGCCGATGGGCCGCTCGACGGCACATCCATGTGCCGGGCTCGCTCTCGGTGACGTCCTGTCACCTCGACCCACCACCAGCCCCGATGCCGTGGCAGATTTCTGCGTGCTCTCAGCACTGCTCAAGCGGGGTGGGATACTGATCCGTAGAGCGGAGTTCCCAGCGCGCAGGCTATGCACGCGGCAAGGTGGTTGGATTGGCGCTCAAACGGGGCTGGGAGTAGGCGCTGCCGCTGATTGGTGAGCGGAACAGGTTGATCCTGCTGCACCTGTATCGAAGTTTTTGAAGGTCATGCGCGTTTTTGAGCGGCCGGGGTGGGGTAGACTGCGAGCACGGTTTTGTGGGGCGGTTCTGCCCTTGACTAGGTTTCGTGGTTCATTCAACAGCGGTTGCTGGGGCTGTTTAGGTATGTCCCACTGGCAGAAGCTGAGGCAAACTACTACCGCAACCTTGAGCGTCAGGCCATTGGGGCTTGCCTCAAACCAACCAGCCTCTGCATAACTCGGGGCGGTTCATCAACCTTGATTAAGCGATGTGCTGAAACGTGCGGAGGCGCCATGCCCTATCTGACTCTTCAGAAATTGAGACTGCGCGATTACCGCTGTTTTGAATCAATTGAAATTGAATTGCACAGTCAGCTGACAGTGTTGGTCGCGGCTAACGGCGCAGGCAAAACGTCGATCCTTGATGCCATTGCAGTAGCCTTAGGCCCTTACATTGGTGCATTTGGCGAAGCAGTCGGTAAGCATTTTGAGCCCAGCGACATTCGTCTGACTAAAATTCGCCAAACAGCAACCAACGAAATGGAATACGCCCCGAAGGGCGTCAGCCTGGAAGCCGTTGGAATCATTCCTGGAAGTTTGAGCGACAGCCCTAGCGACAACCATGCACCGTCAATTTGGCGACGTACGCTCACCAGCCCCACCAAGGCCAAAACCACCATCAAGGGCGCAAAAGAGCTCATTGATTACGGCAAGCGCATGCAGGAGGCAGTGCGCACGCCGGGCAGTGATGTCTTGTTGCCGTTGATTGCTTACTACGGCACGGGTCGGCTTTGGCAGCAAAAGAAGCTCATGGCCAATAAGAAACTTGAGCGTACTTCGCGAACCATCGGCTATGCAGATTGCCTTGACCCGGCATCCAGTTACAAAACCTTTGTCGCATGGTTCCGATACTGGAATCTCAACGCAAAAGAGTTGCAACTAAAAGAGCAAGCCAACTCGGCAGCGTACGTAGAATTTTCGGGCTACATTACTTCGGTTAAATCAGCAGTGGACACCTGCTTGAGGCCCGCTGGCTGGAAAGGCCTCGAATACAGCTTCAAACGCGACACCCTGGTCGCACACCATGACCAGCATGGCGAATTGCCCGTAGAACTTCTCAGTGATGGTATCCGCAACATGATCGGCATGGTTGCTGACATCGCGTTTAGAGCCACCAAGCTCAATGGCCAGTTGGGGGCGCAGGCCGCCACGCAGACGCCGGGCATTGTGCTGATCGACGAAGTGGATATGCATCTGCACCCTGAATGGCAGCAGATTGTTCTGCAAAGCCTTACACAGGCATTTCCTGCACTTCAGTTCATCGTTACCACCCACAGCCCGCAAGTGCTTACCACGGTTCCTCGGGAAAACATCCGCCTTATCGAGTGTGACGAGTCGGGCTGTCGTGCTTGCATGCCTGATTTCAGTCCCTTGGCACACGAGTCTGGCGATGCACTAGCCAAAGTAATGGGGACTCATCGCGAGCCACCCTTGCCATTGCAAGAAAGCATTAGGCAGTTTGAGCAATTGGTTCGTGCTGGGAGAGAAGCTTCCAGTGAAGCTCAGAGACTGCGAGGCGAGCTCGATGAGGCCGGTTACCAGCTCCACGAAAGCGATTTAACTACTTGGCGCTTTCTTGCTGCTCGTAATGCAGATAAAGGGAGCTGAGTATGGTCGAGTTTCAACATCGGAACCCACCCACGCCTGCTTTGGTGCAGTTTCTGAATGACAACCAAGCTTTGACGGTTGCCGACTTTGACAGTCTAGCTTTCCGCCCAATCAAGGATGCCGTGAAAGCTGATCTGAATGCCGATCAAGGTGGTCTATGTGTGTATTGCGAAAAAGCGCTTGCAGCCAACGAAGGTCAGGTCGAGCATATCAAACCTAAGGCTGGCCCCAACGGGCATCCGCAATTATGTTTCACCTACACCAACTACGCACATAGCTGCATCAATCCCAAAACCTGCGGTCAGAAGAAGGGAAATGGTTTGCTACCCATTGAACCTGGCCTCGCCTGCAACAATCAATGGGCGCTTTCGACCGGTGGCACCATTGAACCTATTTCTGAGCTGACTCGCGCTCAGACGCACTCAGTGAACCAGACACTGGGTATGCTGGGCCTCAATCGTGACCCCAATCTTGTTGACGAGCGCAAACGGTGGCTCAAGAACGCATTGTCCGTTCTACTGCTGGCTCCCAATGACATCCAACAGTTTCTTCAAAACGCACCGTACCGCCATATCCTAGCTACTGCACTGTGACCACTGAATTCGATACAGCAAAAATAAATTATCTAAGTAGTGCTGCCGCTGGATGGGGCGTCAGTCGAAATGTGTATCGGGTTGATGGGGCACGCATTGAGTTGGCCTCGGTCCTCCCCAACCCTCAGCGGCAGCGTCGTAGTCCACACCCCTTGATCACCACCCGCATTACGCCAGCAAACCCACGGCCAGCCGGGTGAAAGCGTTGAGTCGCCTGGACGGCGACCCCGGAAACCGGCAGAACACCAAGTCAGCGGCTAAGTTGACGATCGTGGGGGCCTGCTGGTGGTGCAGGAGGAGGGTCAGGCCACCCTCCTCCTGCCTGTCGCGCGGGGGCGGTACCCCGCATCCGGGCGCCGCAGGCGCAATCTGCCTTCGCAGCGGGAATGACCGGACAGCCACGCCGGTGATTGACATTGTGATGCCTGGATTCCCGCATGCGCGGGAATGACGCAAGGGGCATAACAATGGGGCGGCAGCGCCATCTTCCAAACCTGTTGGAGCAGCGCCCAGGTCACCCACAACACCGAAGGCACTG
>JAFOOX010000066.1 GCA_017425245.1 Gammaproteobacteria bacterium | reverse complement strand
GCCGAATCGCCGATGTGCTGATGGCGCGCGGCGAGCTTGATGAGGCGCTGCGCATCCGCCGCGAAGAAGAATTGCCGGTCTATGAAAAGCTCGGCGATGTGCGTGAGCGGGCGGTGGCTCTGGGCAAAATCGCTGATGTGCTGATGGCGCGCGGCGAGCTTGATGAGGCGCTGCGCATCCGCCGCGAAGAAGAATTGCCGGTCTATGAAAAGCTTGGCGATGTACGTTCGCGGGCAGTGACTCTGGGCCAAATCGCCAATGTGCTGAAGGCGCGCGGCGAGCTTGATGAGGCGCTGCGTATCCGCCGCGAAGAAGAGTTGCCGGTCTATGAAAAGCTCGGCGACGTACGTTCGCGGGCGGTGACCCTGGGCAAAATCGCCGATGTGCTGATGGCGCGGGGCGAACTCGATGAGGCGCTGCGCATCCGCCGAGAGGAGCAGTTGCCGGTTTATGAAAAGCTCGGCGATGTACGTGAGCTGCTGGTGGGGCGGGCAAATCTTGCTGTGACCCTTTATAAGCGGGGTAAAGAAGAGGACCGGCCAGAGATTGAGCATTTGCTGGCCCAAGCGCTGGACGCAGCGGAGCGTTTGCAACTTTCTGAGGCAGAAGACATTCGGAACTTACGTCGGAAGATGTTTGGCGAAGCGCGGTAGCCACGGCGTACAGTTTGAGGAGGAGAGCGAGGGCATCCACGTGGAGCTTAGCGCCAGCCCCGTCTCCCCACCCCCTTGATCACCACCCGCACCCACGCCAGCCAACCCACGGCTAGCCGGTCGTAGGGGTTGAGCTGGCAGGGATGCCAGCTCAAGCAAATCTGGGCAGGACTGCCCATATTTGCGACCCCGTAGCCCGGCAGAAAATCAATCAGTAGTCGATGGTGGTGATCATCGGGGGCCGACAGGGATCGCCAAGGGAGGGTTCGGCGACCTGACCACTACAACCCTGCCTTGGCTCGTCGGGCGGGGGCGACACCCCGCGAATGGCTGCGGCGCAGCCGCATTGCCCGCGTAGCGGACATCAAGAGCCCGGCTCTTGCCCGGCCAGCGTCGGCGGCGCGGCCGCCTTAGTATCGGCGGGTGTTGGCTATGATGAGTAGCCATTCGTGATCTCTGTCGGCTAGTGGTGATTCTCAAGCCATGGCCGAAGTGCTCTAATAACGCGTGGTTGCTGCAGGGATGCCACGATCAGGATTTATCGTCGGTGTCTACTGGGTGCGACGTAACAAGGAGGCTCGTTGAGAGCCAGATAGTCAAACTGATTAGCAGGGAATGCATATGGCAACGAAGAGTGGAAAATACTGGGTCACATGGGCCGACACTAACGCTCAGAACAGCAGCAAAGTAGACGATCTCGAAGCAACGTTCAAAACTAATGTCAAAGCTTTCACCAAGGCGTTAACTGATGCAGGGGCCAAGGTAACCGTTTCGGCGACTAAAAGAAGCGCGAAACGGGCATATCTGTTTCATTGGTCTTGGAAAATTTCACAAGGCAAGTGCAAAGCAGCTGACGCCAAAGCGCTGGCTGGTGTGGATATTGAGTGGGATCACGGCGATGAAGAAAAGTCCAAGGCCGGGGCTCTAGAAATGGTTAACGGTTTCGGCCTGGCCATTCCTCCACATAGTACCAATGCGCCCGCACTGACCAGTAATCATATTGATGGCAAGGCTGTTGATATGACCATCAGCTGGACCGGTACCATCAAAGTTAAAAAGAAAGATGGTAGCGAAGCCTCCATAACTTACTCGTCGAATGTCAACGCCAACGCTGCGCTGCACCTTGTTGGCGATTCATACGGTGTTAAAAAGCTGAAAACTGACGCTCCTCACTGGTCAACGGATGGCCGCTAATATGCGTAACTTTGCGAATGGTCTGTTAACGGTTGTGGGTATGGCGCTAGCCTGCCTAGGGGGCTGTAGTGACGATGTCGAGCCGGGCGATGTTGCACTCGACAAGGAAAAAGTGAGCCCGCTGGGCTGGATGCATGGCAACTGTTTGGCTATCCGTGACGATGCGCTGATCAGTGGCACAGCAATCACCATTCACCCGTTGGGCAGTGATCAGAAGGTGTTGCCTGGAACTATCACTGGCCGCGCTTCGTCGGCTGACGATTGCTTTGCGCTGAAGGAAGATCGCAAGCAGGTCAATATTGATGGTGGCTACTTCTTCTACACCATTAACGCTCAGACAGTGGTGACTTTTGCCATTGGTGAGGTTGGAAAAGAAAGCCAGCTCAGTGCTGCGCGGTTTTCTTCCTGCATGACAACAGAGGGAATGAAGTTCTCGGTTATCAAGGATGGTGCGGAGCTCTGGCAGGGGTACTACTACCTCGGCTATGAATCAGAGCCGACTTGCCCGCCGAGGTGATTGAGGACACTTCACCGCCAACAGCAGCGCCGTCATTCCACCTCCGTTTGAGCGCCAGCCCGATCACTCAGCTGCAAGCACGGCATTCGCGTGACCGCTGTACTCACCCCGTGATCACCACTCGCACGGGGTCAAACAGCGCACAGCCAGTTGGGCGTAGGGGTTGAGCTGGCAGGGAAGCCAGCTCAAGCAAATCTGGGCAGGAGAGCCCATATTTGCGACCCCGTAGCCCGGCAGAACATCAGTCAGATATTGATGGTGGTGATCTGCGGGGGCCGCCGGGATTGGTAAGGGCCGGGCGGGTCCGGCCCTTACCTGGCCAGCGCCGGCCAGTCGGCGCTCTTACCCAAATCGCTACGCGATTTGTCTCAATGCCAGCGGCGCAGCCGCCATTCCAGTTGCGAGATGCGAGCTAGAGGTATGCCGCGGCATCTTGTAAGCCAGCGACGCAGCCGCATCGCCCTGCGCAGCTTGCCCCCTCGAATACCCTGTAATACATTGCAGTTAACCGATGGAGGGCATCCTTATGAGCGTAACAACCGTCCGCCTGCAGCCAGAGCTTGAAGAGAATCTTGGTGCTATGGCCCTGAAGCTCAACAGGAGTAAGAGCTGGATTATTAATCAAGCGCTTAAGGAGTACGTTGCGCGTCAGGAGTTAGAGCAGAGCCGTTGGCAGGAAACGTTGCAAGCGATGGAATCAGTGGCCCAAGGGCGGGTTGTTTCTGGCGAGGCGGTCAATGGCTGGCTGCAAAGCTGGGGTAGCGACCATGAACTAGCGCCACCCAAGGCTGGTCAGTGAGACTGGTCTACTCAGAAAACGCGGTCGCAGATCTGTTCCGTCTGCGCGAATTTATCGCCGCAACAGAGCCCCTTGCTGCTGCTCGCGTTGCCGCCGAGCTTCTGACCCGCATTAACAATCTCTGCCTGTTTCCTGAAATGGGCCGCGCCGTTGAGCTGGCGCCAACCCCCGGCGTTATTCGCGACGCCGTGTTCGGAAAATACATCATCCGCTACTCCACCCACCGAGAAACCCTCGTCATCCTTCGCTTGTGGCATCACAACGAAGAGCGGGAACAACGCAAGAATGAGTGACGAGATGCCAGATACGAGATACGAGATACGAGATACGAGATACGAGATACGAGTAGCGAGTGGGAAGAAGCAAGAAGCAAGAAGCAAGTAGCAAGTAGCAAGTAGCAAGTGGGAAGTGGCGAGCAGGACGTGCCAAGGGGAAAGTAGCAAGTAACAAGGGCCAGAACCGAAGGTATCTATTTAGGCGTAGCGGCAGCGCTGTACCCCCCTTGATCACCACCGGCACGGCGCCGGTGACCCACGGCGCGGACATGCTCATTCTCGAACCCCTTGATCACCACCCGCACAGGGCCGGCTACATCACGGCCAGTCGGGCGAAGGGGGGCGACCCCGTAGCCCGGCAGAACATTAGTCAGATATTCATGGTGACGATCTGCGGGGGCCGACAGGGATCGCCAAGGGAGGGTTCGGCGACCCTCCCTTGGCTCGTCGGGCGGGGGCGAAACCCCACTCTGCAGCGGCGCAGCCGCATCTTCAGCCGCGTAGCGGCGATCTCATTCAGCTAGCGCCACCGCTGTGCATCAATGTCGACAGGCCGCCCTTCGACAGGCTCAGGGCGAACGGTTACTACAGCGCTGCCGCTAGTTGTCGCGTGGGTGTTCTCGGCGTCACTGTGATCAACTGCCAAAAAATGTCTGTTTCCTACCGCCCGCTGGATCTTCGTGTGCTTTGGCGGGATCCATGAATACAACCTGGGAGACGGGCCATCCCAAGTGACCGACACCAACACCGTTCAGGAGACCATCATCGACGTTCTCGGCCCTCGATAACGGCAGATTTATTCATGAATCGGGTGCGGAATGTCGGGTGTATCTGAGCAGTGAAAGGATATTGCGGTGCTTGAATATACCCATCCAGGGCTAACGCATGTTCATAAATTGAACATGCCCATGCATTCAAACAGGTAGTCCTCATTCAAGCAGCACAGCTTTCGCTTGTTGGCCATCGACAGCTTGCGCGATGTGTTCTGCTTGAGGATGTTGAGGATCCATTGC
>JAFOOX010000008.1 GCA_017425245.1 Gammaproteobacteria bacterium | reverse complement strand
ACAACAACAACAACAACAACAAACAGGTTCGTTTGGTGCGCGACGGAGAGTGATGATGACCTGTTCCTATTCGCCAATCTGTGGCAAGCCTATGAAGCTTGTCGCAGGCGTAAGGCGCATACATCAGCAGCGCAGCGGTATGAGCTGAATCTGCTGGATGAATTGGATCAGATGTTGCTGGCGTTGCGGCAGGGCCGCTTTCACCCATCTCCTTCAATCTGCTTTATTGCTGCAGCGCCTAAGGCGCGTGAAATCCACGCGGCAGCTTTTGCTGACCGGGTGGTTCACCACTTGTTGGTGCCTAAATTAGAAGCACTATTCGAGCCGCTATTTATCCATGATTTGTATTCAAACCGTAAAGATAAAGGCACTCACCGTGCGGTCTCGCGATTACAGCAGTTTATGCGGCGTTATGCAGACATGGGCGGTGGTTGGTTTTTGAAACTGGATATCGCTAATTTCTTCAACTCCATTAACAGACGGATTCTCTACCAGCTACTGGATAAGCGCTTGGTAAAACTGCCGGATGGCAATCCAAAGAAACAACTGAGGTGGCTAACGCGTTTGTTTTTAACGGGTAACCCCGCATTGTCTGCTCACCATCAAGAGCCTGTTGCCAACTTTCAACGGCTCCCAGCGCACAAGCGGTTGATTAATGCGGCACCTGAGTGTGGCTTGCCAATTGGCAACTTGACCAGTCAATTCTTTGCCAATGTTTACCTAAATCAACTTGATCAGCATGTTAAATACGACCTGAAGTGTCGTCACTACTTAAGGTATGTTGATGATTTAATTCTGCTTGCCGACAATCCTCAGCAGCTACTCGTTTGGCGTGAACAGATTGTAGATTTCTTGCAGCGCCAGCTACACCTGACGTTAAAGATGATTGCAGAACCTCGACCAATTCAAGATGGTGCGGATTTCTTGGGTTATATCGTTCGGCCCCATTATCGATTGGTGAGGCGCAGAGTCGTGGCCAGTTTAAGCCAAAGTCTCAGACGGAGGTGGCTTCAGCACTTGGCCGGCGATGGCGTATTGCGTTTTAATGAAACCAGCTTAAATCAACTGCGGGCAGTGCTAGCCAGCTACTTGGGCCATTTTTCTCATGCTCAGTCGCACCGCGTGCTGGCCAAAATCTGGCAGAAATTTCCATTCTTGGCGCAACTGTTTGACCTGCAGGATCGGGGGTTACAGCCGCGTTGGCGACCCAAATGCGTTACCTCTTTAGTCAGCCAGTGGCGCTATTTTCAATGTCGCTGGCCTGAGGCGCTTGTGATGTTGCAGGTTGGCAAGCGTTGGCTCATCACCGAGCCTCACCTTCAGCTTGCCAGGTCGCTGGCGGGGCCATGCTTAACTTATCGGGTTCGCCTTGGCTTGGGCGAGTGCCTAGAGCTTACCGCTACTCAACGTCAGAGGTTGCAAAGTCGACTCATCCAATACCGGAAGTTATGGATTGAAGTATGCGAGGCTGGTTATTTGCGAACGGGGTTTAAGCGACGCACGTTGACAGCCATTTATAACCCAAACATTTCAATGACCCATTCAAGCGGGAGTTAAGCAGTGATGACAAGAATATCGTTCATTTTTTGCGTGATGGTGGCCTCATTTAGCCTGCAGGCCCAAGAGTGCAACAGCCAAATGACGCCGACTACACCCACCAGTGCCTTTACCATCAATGCTGATGGCACGGTTACCGACAACCGCACCGGCCTGGTGTGGGATCGTTGTACCTGGGGGCAAACGGGGGCTGACTGCAGTGGTGGCGCAGCCACCACGCACAACTGGCAAGGCGCCTTGGCTCAAGCCGAAGCCGCCAACAGTGCCAACTACAAAGGCCATAGTGACTGGCGCCTCGCCAATATCAAAGAACTGACCAGTATTGTTGAGCGCAGTTGCTATGATCCCGCTGTCAACTTAACCCTGTTTTCCAACACTCCATCTTCTTTGCTGTGGTCTTCGTCGCCGGATGCCGACTACGCGAACTACGCGTGGAGCCTGGATGTTAACTACGGTGACGTCCACAGCAGCGCCCGCAACAACGAACACTGGCAGGTTCGTTTGGTGCGCGGCGGACAGTGATTGGTAATTGGCGTTCCAAGTGGCGGCACTGATCCCGAGCAGGGAGCAGATGATATTGTCAGCGAGTGAGTGGGCATCTAATGAACGAGTCTTCGAGTCGTCGAACGATGATCGTTGATCGCCATAAGGGGAAGCGGATGTTGTGGCTGAGGATCAGCCTGTTGTTCACCGCAGCGGGTCTTGGGGTTGGGCGATGCTGTTGGCGTTGCTGACGCTGGTGGTGTGGTATTGGCCACAACCCCGGTTGGCCGCGCCTTTGGCCCACCCTTTGCTGCTGCCCGGCGAGAAGGCCAAGGCCCCGGCCCAAGGGGCTGCGCTTGGACTGTTGCTGCTGGCACTGCTGTTAAGTGCAAAAAGGACACCCTGTTATCCAGAATGCGTTTTTTTGTCCTATTATGGACATTAGGATATCTGTTATGGGGTGGTGATGGCTCAACTTTCGTTGCTGTCCGGCAGTGAGGTTCAACAGGCGTTGGCTACGCATCTGCGGGGCTGCAGAAAGGCGGCGAAGCTCTCGCGTGAGGCATTGGCTGCGCGCAGCACGGTGCCGGCGCCGACGATCAAGAAGTTTGAATTGACCGGCCAGATCTCGATGCGTCAGTTCCTGCTGCTGTGGCAGTGCCTGGATGATCTTGAGCGGCTACAGGCGCTGACCAAACCGCAGCGCAGCAGCACCAGCCGCCCGACCACCATTGATGAGGTGATTGCGGAATGAGCTTTTCACCCGTCCGCAAGCTTGAGGTGTGGCGAACCTTTACCAATGGCCAGCAGCGGTTGCTGGGCCATTTGGCCCAAAACAGGCAAGGCGTCTACTTCCAGTACGATTCTGACTACCTCTCCCACGGCGCTAACCTGTCGCCGTTCCACTTAAACTGGGATGCCGGGCTGCAGTTAGCGCCGTCTACGCCGCACCGTGGATTGCATGGAGCCTTTGCTGACTCGTTGCCGGATGGGTGGGGGACGCTGTTGATGGACAGAGCATTCCGTCAGCATGGGATCTTGCCGGCCCAGATCTCGGCGATGGACAGGCTCGCTTTCGTCGGTGGTCGGGGTATGGGCGCTTTGGCCTATCGCCCTTGTTCTGCTTATGCCAATGACGCCGAAACTGAAGATGCGTTGGACCTGCATACCTTGGGGCTGCAAGCGCAGGCGGTGTTTGATGGTCTGACCGAAGAGGTGATGGCGGCACTGCTGGCGGTGGGCAGCTCGGGCGGGGCCAGACCCAAGGCGCAGCTTTATTTTGCGGGTGGTGAATTTCGCCATTGTCGGGCGGTGCCAGCGGCAGGTGATGAGGCATGGCTGGTCAAGTTCACCTCGTCCAGCCTTGCCCTTGGCCATGAAGAGGGGCTGTGCGAGGCCGCCTACCTGCAGTTGGCGGAACGGGCGGGGCTGGTGGTTCCCAACTGGCGCCTTTTGCCTGCGCCTGCGGCCTCGGGGGCGAGCCACTGGCTGGCGCTACAACGTTTTGATTGGGTGGCCAGTGATGGGCCAAGCCATGGGCGCCGGCATATGCATAGCGCCTGTGGCTTATTGGATGCTGACCACCGCATCCCGAGCCTTGATTATGAAGACCTGATCAAGGCCAGCAGTCTGCTGTGCAGGAGCCCGGCAGCGGGTCAGGTTCAGTTTCGCCGCGCCATGTTTAATCTGCTGGCGGTTAATCAGGACGACCACAGCAAGAACTGGGCATTTTTGCTGGATGACGCGGGCCATTGGTCGCTGGCACCTTTTTTTGATGTGACCTTCAGCCCAAACCATCACGGTGAGCACGCGACGGCGTTTGCTGGGTATGGTCAATCTCCACCTTTGAAGGTGGTGCAACGGCTGGCCTCCGTGGCCAATTTCGCCAGCTGGTCGGATGCTCGCGCGGTGATCCGCGAGGTTGTCGATAGCTTGTCCTGTTTTGATGCAGTCGCGGCCAATGTCGGTGTTAAGCCCGGTACGCGCGCTTTGATTGAAAAGAGGCTCAGCGCGACCTGGAAAGCTAACCGTCATTTACTTGATTAACCGCAGGGGATGGCGGGTTTGGCATTAGGTCATCGAGTCATCGAGTCTTCGAACGGTGATTCGAAGATCGTCGATTCGTCGATCGAAGACTCGCTGATTCATCGGTTCAGTCGTACGGAGATGTTATGCGGGCAGCAGCGACAACGGTGAACCTGTGGTTGCTGGCGGGTGTTGTGGTGGGTTTGGTGGATCAGGCCAGCGAGCAGGTAATGACGTCGATTCTTGACGGTGGCGATGCCGCTGCGGTGATCAGCCAGCCGCTACTGCAGGCGGTGGCCGCTGCCACCAAGGCGACCACCCGCGAGTGGCTGGAGAGCGCCCGCAATGTGGTGACCTTTGCCAACGACAGCGGCACCTACGATGAGCTGGCGGCCTATCTGCAGGCCACTAGCAGTAAACGCCGGATCGGCTTTTTGGGGTAAGACTATGCTGGCATCAGCGTTGCGGTTGGCATCAGCGTTGCGATTGTGTGGATCTGCTCTGGTCGCCGTGATGGCGTTAAGCGGCTGCCAGCCAGCAGAGCAGGGCGAGGCCAGCGCATCGCCCTGTTGGGGGGTGTTAACCCTGCCCATGCCCGATGCTGCAGCGGCAAACCCGTGCCAGGTACATCTGTGGCCGGTGCGCCTGCAGGTAAAGCATGAGCTGCCTGTGCTGGTGTGCCGCTGGCCGCAGCCGGTCAGCGTTATCCCTGCGCAGCTGGCGGCACTGCTTGCCGGGCCATTGCCTGCGGCAGCGATCAATGCCGATCCGCAAGGCTATCAACCACTGTTTGCGGCAGTTGCTGGCCAGCAGCTGGCGGCGTTACAGCACCACGGCCGAGGCCCGTTTCGATGGCCAAACCCTCAGCCTTTGCCCCACATCTGCGACAACGCGCATCAACCCTCACGATTGCTTGCTGGTGCTCGGCACCTTTGAGGACTACCGCCAAGGCATTGAGCGGGCCGCTGCCCAATCGGACTTTGTACGCGGTCACCTGCGCTGCGCCCTTGCCCCCACCGCTGATATGCCACAGCGCATCTATCTTGAGCGGCGGTGAGGTACGAGTGAGATGTCCGGTAACTGCGTTCGGGCTTGGCATTGGCCATCTGCAAAGGCGCTGGTGGTGCCGGCGCGGGCGGCATAATTCCATTCTGCCTCAGTGGGCCAGCAGATGGTTGTAGAAGCAGATAGAGATGGAAGCGTCAGCAGCATCAATAACACTCAGTGCTGACTTCAGAAGATCACATTTCTCTAATTCAGCCCCATGTGCTCATTGATTTGCAAAAGTCTACGCTGGCCTCTTGAGATGAGGCTGAGGCGGTGAAGACGTTGGCGTTAACTTCATGTTGGCGATCATGCCAGGCCATCATTTATTACTACCGCATGTCATTGTTGGCGGTGATGGTTGCACTGCAGATCGAAGTTACTCTCGTCGTCGATATTGCTGTACTCCCAAGTGTCATTGACGTTGTTTGAATATCCACTTGGTTCGCAGCGGGCCGGGTATAGCGCTGGGCCGGCTAGAAGGTGTTTTTGGCCTTCTGTCCTTGATCTGGGACAATCCTGGCTCTCATGGGTACTCAGGCACAGTGGTTGGAAACTGCTAACGGGTCGAGTTGTTCCCGAAAATTCACACCAGCGTCATTTTCACGTATCAGAATGTTTGCTCTTTTTCTCATGAGGTTCGTTTCATGGCGCAGTCAGGCCCCGATAAAACACTTGCTACCGAACATCTCAAATTGTCCCAGAAGAACCGTTTGTTGCTGCTCGAAAAGCTGATCGTGCTTGAACGGCTGGCCAAGTCTGAATTCGAGATCCGCATTCTCCACCAGAAAATGATGCAGGATGCTCACTATTTCGACTTGGTGATCACTGAGCTGTCCGCACTCCAACATCCAGGGTTGACCACCGTTGTTGCCGAAATAAACCTGTTGTTGAGCAGTAACGATAACACCCCGGCACCTGCACCTGCGGTCGCGGCGGTAGCCAATAACAATAAACGTTGGCTGGCGTTGACTGCGATGGCGGCTGTCGTCATGGTGGCTGCCTTGCTGTGGTTGATGGTGCCGCAGTTGACCTCTGCACCGATTGCGTCGCAGCAGCTGCAAATGGCTGATGAACCCATTGTCACGGCGGGCATGGCACGGGGTTCTGACACTGCGCTATCTGCGCCAGTTGCGGCGCTACCCGTTGGTAAAGCGGAAATTGTGTTCCGCCTGCACGGGTCTAACACTATCGGCGAGAAGCTGGCTCCGGCGTTGCTCGAGGCCTACCTGAAGAGCACAGGCATTACCGAAATGAGCTGGGTCAAGGGCCCAGTAGCGGTTGAGCGCCAATTACAGTTTGTCGAGGACGGAGTGCTCAAAGCCATTGAGCTGCATGCACACGGCTCTTCCACAGCCTTTGAAGACATGCTTACTGGCAAAGCAGACATCGGCATGGCTTCCCGTGCCATTAAAGGTGATGAGATTGCTTCGCTCAAACCGATCGCCGGCGATCTGAGTAAAGTCGGCAACGAGCACATCGTTGGCCTTGACGGTCTGGCCGTGATCGTTAACCAAAACAATAGCGTATCTCGATTGCCAGTGGAGACCCTGGCTCGCATCTTTGCCGGTGAGATCAGTAACTGGTCTGAGGTCGGGGGCAATGACACGCCTATTAAGGTAATCACCCGTGACGAGCACTCAGGCACTTGGGATACGTTTAAAGATCTGGTGCTGAAGAAGTTCGACAAGTCTCTGGTAGCTGGTGCCATTCGCATCGAGTCTAGCTCTGAGCTGTCGCGGCAGGTAGCTGCTGATGAAACAGCGATCGGCTTTATCGGCCTTAACTATGTGGGGCACGCCAAAGCTCTGGCCATCTCAGAGAGTCAAGAGACCGCTGCTATCTTTCCGACCCGTTTTACCGTTGGTACTGAAGATTACGCTTTGTCTCGTCGTCTTTATCTTTACACGCCAACTGCCGCCAGTGATTTTGTTAAGGACTTCGCTCGTTTTGCCATTGACCACCAGGGACAGCAGATTGTTCAGGACACAGGCCTCATCTCTCAAAACCTGCGAGCAGAAAAGATCCAATCGCCACAGCATGCGCCGGCGCAGTATCGTCAGTACGCCCAAAATGGCGAACGGCTGTCCCTCAACTTCCGTTTTGCTAAAGGCACAGGAGAATTGGACAACAAAGGCAAGCGTGACCTTGAGCGCCTGATTGAGTTTGTTGAGCAAAATAGTGGCCGACAGCTGGTGCTGATGGGCTTTGCTGACGCCAGCGGCAGCCCGCAGCGTAATGCTGAACTTGCGCTGGAACGGGCCAAGGCTGTTGAAGTTGAACTCCATGCTCGGGGCATTGCTGTCACAGCGGTTGAAAGTTTCGGGCAGGAGCTGCCGGTTGCAAATAACACCAGCGAAAGTGGTCGTGCTCGTAACCGTCGGGTTGAGGTGTGGGTACTGTAAATAATCAGATAGAGGGTGATCTTATTCATCCTTTAATCCTATTGTAACAAAGGGCGGCTAGGGTGGTTTCACGTTGTTAGCGGGAGGCCACCATGCATTCCATACTTGCCGATAGCGATAGCATCGAGGCTGTTTTCGACAAATTCTCTGCTGTCGAAGCGATGCAGGTCAGCATCAATCTGGATCAGGCGATGCTACACCTCAAAGCACCGTCGCCGGCATTGTTACAGCAGATGGCTGCCGAAGGGTTAAGCGCCGCTGACTTTGACATGCTAAACGGTACCCCGACGCGTGGTCGCAGTACCCTGGCCGAATGCGCCCCTTCGGTTCTACGTGTTCACCTGCAAGCGATGTTTCTGGATGTGGAGAAGCTGAAAGCAGCGTTTTCCACACTGTCGATGTCCGAGTCACTGGCGGTCAAGCAGACTCTTGAAACCGCACGTCGGCGTCTCAAGGTGCCCTCTGCAGCCCTGCTGGCTCGAATGAAGCAGGAGGGCTTGGCGATGAACCAGTTCGGTATCAAAGACCCGGCAGCCGAAGCAGCAGAAATCGCCAAAAAGGCAGAAATGGCCAGAACCCTGCTCAACAGTGCACTTGAACTGGATCGCCCGGCGGCCAGTGAAGCCCATGACAAAAACCATCGCACAGCTCATGCCCGTACACTGCTTAACGACTTGGCCCGCCATGCCCAAGCAGAGGTTGATCCGGTCGCCCAAGTCCGTGCGCGGCTGAGTGGTGCCTTGAACGCCGCTCCCAGCGTTCATACGGATGTTCATTAAAGCACTCGCTTTATTCGTTCGTCGCAGGTGCGGTGGACCTGTTTCGTTAACTGCGCCGGAGAATTGATGGCCTGGCGGCCATTGGGGTGGTGATGCGGCTGCGCCGCTGGATGCTAGTCGCATCTCGCATCTGAGATTGCGGCTGCGCAGCAGGCATTTAGACAAATCGCGTTGCGATTTGATAACAGCGCCGAACGGCCGGCGCTGGCCGGGCGTTGGAATGCCACTGCGTGGCAGCAGATTGTGCCTGCGGCGCCCGGATGCGGGGTGCCGCCCCCGCGCGACGGGCAGGAAGGCCGTTTCCGCCCGGCCTCCCTGCACCCACCGGCGGCCCCCAACGATCACCACCATCGACAACCGTTGTCCGTTGTGCCGGGCTACGGGGTCGCAAATATGGGCTGTCCTGCCCAGATTTGCTTTCGCTGGCCTCCCTGCCAGCTCCACCCCTCCACCCGGCTGGCCGTGGGTTAGCTGACGTGGTGGCGGTGGTGATCAAGGGGTGGGGAATACAGCGCTGCCGCTGGTTAAGGGATGGATGTCCTCGATCTCGCCGTGCAGGTGGTGATCGAGGGATAGGGCAAAGCCATGCGTGCGTTCGCTTCTAATTCATGGCTCGCTGGACTTCGACGCTGATGCGGTATAAAAATCAGCCACATGGAACCCAACCGCCTTTGAACACCGTTGTGTGAGAACGAACAGAGCGGTGAATAACCATTTTGGGCGTCTTGAAGGAGTCCTACTTTGCTCGGCCTCGATGATCCTCGTTGGCTTGAACTACAGCATGCATATGGCAATGCTGCCGATATCCCGGCGCTGTTAAGACAGCTTAGGGTGCTTCCTTCCTCTGTGGGCGAAAACGAGCCTTGGTTCTCTCTTTGGAGCGCCTTGGCCCATCAAGGCGATGTCTACTCGTCGTCTTTTGCTGCCGTCCCACACGTAATTGCGGCGCTCGCCTCAGATCCGTTAAGGGCCGATGACTCGTACTTCCAGTTTCCTGCTTGGGTCGAAGTGTGTCGCACAAAGCGCAAAATCTCGGTCCCGGAGGATCTTGCGCCTGCGTACTTCGCGTCCCTCTCCCGATTGCCTGCGCTCGTAGCCTCTGCCTCAGCTAGAGAATGGGACGACGGCCTTCTTCGTTGTGCTCTGTCGGCGGTTGCCGCGGCAAAGGGACACCCCGCGGTTGCTGAAGCTGTCTTGGAGCTTTCTCCCCAAATGGTCGAAGAGTTCATGGAGTGGTTCAATGAACGCTGAGACGCCCAGCAAGGCCCTCAATGGGCCGCCCAGATGCTGCGCAGTTGGGCTCTCTCCGCTGCGCTCCTGCGCCCGATACGTCCAACGCTAGACCACCCCTTGATCGCCACCCGCACCACGTCAGCCAATCCACGGCCAGCTGGGCGGAGGGGTTGAGCTGGCAGGGATGCAAGCGAAAGCAAATCTGGGCAGGACAGCCCATATTTGCGACCCCGTAGCCCGGCAGAACTTTCGTCAGTATTAGATGGTGGTGATCTTGGGGACCGCCGGGATTGGTAAGGGCCGGGCGGGTCCGGCCCTTACCTGGCCAGCGCCGGCCAGTCGTAAGTAAGCGTTCAGCCCTCCCACCTTCGGTACTCGCCGTGTGATTGACATCCTCTGTGTTTTTGATACAGAGGGACATGTGATGAGCATGAGTGACGAGCGGCGGCAATTCTGGCTGGGGCATGTTCAGGCGTGGCGGGGCAGTGGGTTAACGCAGATCGCCTACTGTCAGCAGCACGGACTTAAACCCAAGGCGTTTTCCTACTGGAGCCGGCTGCAGCAGGGTAACCCGCCGCTGACCTTGGTGCCGGTGGCCGTGCAGCCAGCGCTCGCCTGCGCCGAGTTACGGTTGCAGCACAGCAGCGGCTGGCAGCTGGTGGTGCCGGCGACGCTGGCGCCAGAGTGGCTGGCGGGGGTATTGCGGGGGTTAGGCGAATGCTGAGCCCATCGCAGGTCTGGTTGGTGGTGGAGCCGGTTGATATGCGTCTGGGCATCGATGGCCTGTCGGCTCACATTCAGAACGCTTTGGGACGACCGCCCTGTGACGGTACCGCCTATGCGTTCCGCAATCGGCGCGGCTCGCGCCTCAAGCTGTTGCAGTGGGATGGCAACGGGGTGTGGCTGAGTCAGCGGCGGCTTCATCAGGGCCACTTTCACTGGCCGGAGGCCGATGCGGCGTTGTTTACCCTGACATCCGCCCAGTGGCACTGGCTGGTCAGCGGGGTGGCATGGCAGCGTCTGGAAGCCCATCCGCCGGGCCACTGGCGGCTATGAAAGCCCCTAAAAAACATGTTAATACATGGTGTTATACGCCATTTTTGGTAAAATTACGGCCATGAACATGAGCGCCGCCCTTGCCGCATTAAACCTCAACCCTGCCCAGTTGGACGGGGTTTCGGCGCTGCTGTCCGGCCTTGAAAAACAGACCCAGCGCGATGCCCTGCACATCCAGGCCTTGAGCCAGGAGCTGGCGCGCCTCAAGCGCTGGCGCTTTGGGGCCAAACAGGAAGCCCTGACGGCCGTGCAGCGCGAGCTGTTTGAGGAGATGGTGGATACCGATTGCGCCGCCATTGAGGCTGAGCTGGAACAGGCTCCGGCGGCACCGCGTGCCCCTCGCTCCCGCGCGGGACGCCAGCCGCTGCCGGCCCATCTGCCACGTCTTGAGTTCCGTCATGAGCCTGAGTGCTGCACCTGCGGCGCGTGTGGTGGTGCCCTGGTTCACATCGGTAACGATATCACCGAGCAACTGCATGTCGAGCCGGCCCGCTTTACCGTCCACCGCCACATCCGCCCACAGTACGCCTGCCGCCCGTGCGAGCGCATTCACGCCGCACCGGTCCCGCCGGCCATCATCGACGGTGGCATGGCCACGCCGGGGCTGCTCGCCTGGGTGCTGATGGGCAAATACCTCGACCATCTGCCGCTCTACCGCCTGGAGCAGAGCGCGGCCCGTCACGGTGTGCCACTGGCCCGCTCCACCCTGGCCGAATGGGTCGGTCGCTGCGGGGTGGCCCTGCAGCCGCTGGCCGACCGCCTCGCCCACCATCTGCGACAGCGCACCGTCCTGCACGCCGATGAAACACCCGTGCCGCAACTCGAACCCGGCCGGGGCACCACCAAGCGGGCTTACCTGTGGGTCTATCGCAGCAATGACTTGGATAGCGGTCCGCCACTGGTGCTGTTTGACTATCAAGCTGGCCGCAGCGGCGAGCATGCGCGCACCTTTCTGAGTGGCTGGCAAGGTGACCTGGTGGTCGATGACTACGCTGGCTATAAGGCCCTGTTCACCACCGGCGTGCGCGAGGTGGGCTGCATGGCCCATGCCCGGCGCAAGTTCTTCGACCTCCACGCCGCCAACCAGAGCCCGGAAGCCGCCGAAGCCCTGCGCCGCATCGCCGAGCTCTATGCCATCGAAGCCCGTGGCCGCACATTCGATGCCCTCGACCGTCAGGCCCTGCGCGCTCAACACGCCATCCCGGCCCTGCAGGCGCTGCACGCCTGGCTCATGCAAACCCGCAGTCAGACCGCCAACGGCAGCGCCCTGGCCAAGGCCATCGACTACAGCCTCAAGCGTTGGACCGCGCTTTCGCGCTACGCCAGCAGCGGCAATCTGCCCATCGACAACAATCCGGTCGAGAACAGTATTCGCCCCATCGCCATCGGCAAGAAAAACTGGCTGTTCACCGGCTCTGAACGGGCTGGCCGCCGCGCCGCCGCCATTCAGAGCCTGCTCGCCACCGCCCGACTCAACGGCCTTGACCCCGC
>JAFOOX010000065.1 GCA_017425245.1 Gammaproteobacteria bacterium | reverse complement strand
TTCAACATGCGAGGTGTTGATGGTGATACCACGAGCCTTTTCTTCCGGCGCGTTGTCGATCTGCGCGAAGTCTTTCGCTTCACCGCCGTAGGCTTTGGACAGCACGGTGGTGATGGCGGCAGTCAGGGTGGTCTTACCGTGGTCAACGTGGCCGATGGTGCCGACGTTCACATGCGGTTTGTTACGTTCAAATTTTTCTTTAGCCATGGCTCTTTAGATCCCCTATCACTGGCATGGTCGGCGCACCTGTGCGGCTGCGCGTATCCCAGCCGCTGTGAGGCGCGATCTTATACACGATTTGAAAGCTGCGGGAAAGAGAGTGGTGCTGATACCCGGATTCGAACCGGGGACCTCACCCTTACCAAGGGTGCGCTCTACCAACTGAGCTATATCAGCACCGCAATTCTGTGGAGCGGGCAGCGGGAATCGAACCCGCATCATCAGCTTGGAAGGCTGAGGTAATAGCCATTATACGATGCCCGCCTCTTGGCGCAGGGCTACCTCAAACCGCGTAAAACTGGTGGAGGGGGCAGGATTCGAACCTGCGAAGGCAGAGCCGGCAGATTTACAGTCTGCTCCCTTTGACCGCTCGGGAACCCCTCCAAAACCTTACGAAAGACGCTGGCTTTACCGGCCTAGCTACCGCCTCGTTGGCGGCCCCCCGTTCAAGTGACGCGCATTCTATGGAAATGGCCGGGGGGACGCAACCCCGCTTTTTAAAATAATTCCATCTTATTTCGGGGCGAAATAATGAACAGCAAAACACCGGGTTATGAGTGGCCCGCGGCAACCACGGCAAGGCCACGCAGCACCAGATTGTCGACCCGCCGCCAGTCAGACCGAGCCGCCGCCAACAGCGGCCCGTCACCACCACTGACCACCACCCGCAGCGGCAGGCGCGAGCCCAGTAATCGGCTGGCACGCTGCAGCGCCTCGTCCACGACGCCCACCAGCATGGCCGCGCACCCACCATTGACCGCGGCTGCGGTATCGCGGCCAAAGCCGCCGTCGTCGCCCTCGCCCGCGGGGCGCACCGCCGCCGTGCCCTGGGTCAGGCTGTGGCGCAACAATCCAAAGCCGGGGGCGATCCAGCCCCCTTTGTGCTGACCAAACTCATCGAGCAGATCGAGGGTGATGGCGGTACCAGCATCGACCACCAGCTGTGGCGCCCGACTCAGACAGCGAGCGGCCAGCAGCGCCAGCCAGCGATCGACGCCAAGCCGGGACGGATCGCGGTAGCCGTTGATTACCCCGGCAGCGGCCAGTTCGCTGCGCGCCAACTGCAACTGGCACGCGGGCCAAGCAGCCACCAGTCGCGCCAATTGTTCAGGATGGCCGACACAACTCACCCAGGCTCGTGCCGGCGGCGGGCACTGCAGCAGGGCATCAAGATCGCCGCTGCTGATGGCGCCAAGCCGGCCGGCGTGCCAACTCGCCCATTTGCTGCGGCTGTTGCCAATATCGATCAGCAGCTCAGTCATGGGCTGACCCCACGCAACGATACCTCGCCCCCCAGAAAACGTTCGATGCCGCTGTCGGTCTGCAGCAGCAGTGCGCCCTGATGGTCGATGCCAGCGACAATGCCACTGACCACCCGTTGCGGCCCCAGCAGCAATCTCACCGGCTGCTGGCCAAAGGCATCGTGCTGCCGCCATTGCGGCAGACGCGGGCCCAGCCCCTCGCACTCAAAACGCCCCAGCTCGGCCCGCAGTACACTGACCAAAGTCGCGGCCACGCGGTTGCGCTCTGGTCGCCGCCCGAGCACGGTGGTCAGATCTACCCATGGCTGATCGATGGCTGCCGCATCAAGGTCACTCATCTGCAGGTTGAGACCAACGCCAATTACCACATCCGTGGGTTCGCCCGGCTGGCCGGCCAGCTCAATCAGGATCCCCCCCAGCTTGCGCCCCTGCCACAGCAGATCATTGGGCCATTTGAGCCGCAGCCCATCGGCGCCCTCCGTCTGCAGCGCATCTAAACAGGCCAACGCCACCGCCTGCGACAGCCCCAGCACCGCTTCCAGCCCCTGGTCAAAACGCCACAGCAGCGACAGATAGAGGTTGGTGGCTGGCGGCGACACCCAGCCACGGCCACGGCGCCCGCGCCCGGCGCTCTGATGCTCGGCCAACAGCACATAACCGGTCGGCAGCTGGCGCCGCTCGCGCATCAGCGCGCCATTGGTGGAATCGATGGTGAGCGCCACCGCGCCCTTATCCAGCGGCGGTTGCCACTGCTGCGGCTGCAACGGCTGCAGCGCTTGGGCGAGACGGTAACCGCGCCCCTGCACCGCGTGGCAGTCGATGCCCAGCTCGGCCAGCGCCGCAATCTGCTTGTGCACTGCCGCCCGTGAGACGCCGAGCCGGGCCCCCAGATCGGCCCCGGAGTGAAACTGGCCGTCGGCCAGCAGCTGCAGCAGCGCCTGGCGCCGCTCAGCCGAGGAATCGCACCAGTGCCTGGTCAAAACCGATCTCCCCCTGCTCTGCAATAAACCGCACTTCCGGCTCCAGCGTGACGCCAAAGCGCGCCTGCACCCGCTCACGCACGGTCAAAGCCAGCTGCAACAGATCACGGGCAGTTGCCGTGCCACTGCGGTTGACCAGCACCAACGCCTGTTCGCTGTGCACCGCCGCACCGCCCACCGCCAGCCCCTTGAGGCCACAGCGGTCGATCAACCAGCCAGCGGCCAATTTCACCGAACCATCGCCCTGAGCGAAACTGACCAGCCCCGGCTCGGCGGCCGCCAACTGGGCCGCCTGCTCGGCGCTGACCAGCGGATTTTTGAAAAAGGAGCCGGCATTACCCAGCTGCTGCCAATCCGGCAATTTCTGGCGGCGGATGACACAGACCGCATCAAAGATCTGCTGCGGCGTGACCGCTTTTCCGTCCAGCAGGCGGGCCAACGGCGCATAGCTGGTGCGCCCTTGCCACGCCTGCGGCAAGCGCAGCTGCACCCGGCTGATCACCAGCGCCTGGCCATCGGCCTGCTTGAACAGCGAGTCGCGGTAGCCAAAGCGACAGTCGCTGGCGCTGAGGCGAAACGGCTGGCCATCGCGGCGGTCAAAGCCCTCGACCCAGTCGATCCGCTCACCCACTTCGAGGCCATAGGCGCCGATGTTCTGCACCGGCGCCGCCCCCACGCTGCCGGGGATCAGCGCCAGATTCTCCAGCCCGCCGATACCGGCTGTCACCAGCTCACTGACCAGCTGGTGCCAGTTGCAGCCACCACCGGCCGTCACCAGCCAGTCATCGCCCTGCGGCTGCCAGCTCAGCTGCTGGTCGGCCAGCTGCACCACGCTGCCGGCAAAATCACACAGCGGGATCAGGTTGCTGCCCTCACCCACCACCAGCGCTGGTTCGTCCACGCCAAAGCGGCAGGGTGCGGCGACCCGCAGATGTTGGCGACAGCGGGCAGCAAGGCCAAAGGTGTTGGCAATGGGGAAAGCAAGTTGGGACATGGCGCGCAGGCAAACAACGGCAAAGGAGACGAGAATAACATGAGCACCGGCTGCACCAGCAGCCCGGCTGAGGAGAGGCGATGGTGAGACACAGATGGGGATGGCTGGCCGCACTGCTGTGGCTTGCCGGCACCACGGCTGCGGCCAAGCTGGAGATGCAGCAAGAGCGCGACGGCGAGCTGTTGCGCTACCACTACAGCTGGCAAGACCCCAAGCGCAAGGAGCAGCAGTTCAGCTTTGCCGTGCCCGCCGATGGCGAACAAGGGGTGCGCTACCGCAGCTACCGGCCGGAGATGGCCAGCGCCGAGGTGCGTCAGGCTATGCTCAAGACCGCCGCCAATTTCAAAGGCATTGAACTGGTCACCATTGGCGCTCCCAGCGAAGGGCGGTTTCAGCTACGCGGTGGTAGCGATGAAGAACGGCGTGCGGCCCAAGCCGAACTTGAAAAAGTCAGTACCGGCGTTCGCAAGCAGTTCCTGAGTGGCCACCAGCAGGCCGAGATCCGCCTGCCCAACGGTGAACATGGGGTGATCCCGGATCATCTCTACTACATCAACGCCAGCCTGCCCGCCTTTGCCACCATGGCCGGCGAGTTACGGCAACGCTTCAAGGGTCCGGATCCGCGACCGCTGATCGAGTACCTGCTGCCCTGGGTGCAGTCGCTCCCCTATGTCGCCATGGCCAACCGTTTCGCCAACCCGACCCTGGAATTCCGGCCGCCGTTGGCGGTGCTTCAGCAGCACGGCGGGGACTGTGACAGCAAGGCAACCTTAATGGCCACCATCCTGCGCGCCGTTCACCCGGATCTGCCGCTGGCCATGGTCTATCTGCCGGAGCATGCGATGCTGGCGATCCAGCTGCCCCACGCCTCAGGCGAGCGCTACGTCAACCTGCAGGGGCGGCGGATGCTCTTGGTAGATGTGGTGGGGCCAGCGATGCTGCCCATCGGCAGCGTCGGCGAGCGCAGCGGCACCCTGCTCAGCGCCGGCAGTTATGCCTTACGCGAAGTCCCCATGGGCAAAGGTCACTAGGAGCTAGCCGGTCATCAGCCGCACGCAGTTGCGGCCGGCATCCTTGGCCCGATAGAGGGCGGCATCGGCGGTACATACCAGCGCATCGGGCTCGTCACTGCCGCCCACCAGCTGGGCGGCAGCACCCGCCGACAGCGTCATCACCCCGCCATCGGGATGGGGCAACGCCAAGGCTTCCACCGCACTTCGCATCTGCTCAGCCAGTTGAGCGGTGGCCTGCAGATTGGCCTCCGGCACCACCGCCACAAATTCCTCGCCACCATAGCGGGCGGCAAAATCCCCAGGGCGACGTAACACGCTGCGCACCGCTTGAGCGACATGGCGCAAGCAATGATCACCTTGAGCGTGGCCAAAGGCGTCGTTGTAACGCTTGAAATGGTCGATATCCATCAGGATCAGCCCCAGCGGCTGCTGGTGACGGCGGCAACGGCCCCACTCGGTGGCCAGCACCTCATCAAAGCTGCGACGGTTGGGGATCTCGGTCAGCGCATCGATAAACACCAGCTGCCCGAGCAGATCGCTCTGGCGCTTGAGGGCCACATGGTTACGCACCCTTGCCGTCAGAATCGGCAAACTAAACGGCTTGGTAATGTAATCAACGGCTCCCAGCTCAAGGCCTGCGGCTTCATCTTCGACGCCGCCACAAGCGGTGGTGAAGATCACCGGGATGGCCACCGAACGCGGATCGGCGCGCAGCTGGCGCAACACCTCGTAGCCGTCCATCTCCGGCATTACAATGTCGAGCAGAATCAGATCAGGCGGATCATCCGATCGCGCGACAGCCAAGGCCTGGTCGCCACTCGTCGCGGTCTTGACCCGGTATTGGGGGCTAAGCGCCCGGGCCAGAAGGCGAATGTTGAGCGGCTCATCATCCACCACCAGCACCGTTGCTGGCCTCATGTCGGCCAAGCTGTGCATCAGCTCACCTCGCTGCCAACGGTGTTCTCCAACCAGCTGGCGGCCAGTCCACCATCAGCCAGCAAGCCCCGCTGCCACTCAGTCACCAGTTCGGCAGGCATCGGGTGAGCAAACAAAAAGCCCTGGCCCAACTCACAACCCAGCATCAGCAACAGTGCGCGGTGTTCCTCGGTCTCGATCCCTTCGGCCACCACCACTTTGCCCAAGGTGCGAGCGAGCTGAACCACACCATTGACCACCTGTCGGTCGTTGTCGGACTCAAGCATGGCAGCAATAAAACTACGATCGATCTTCATCACATTGACTGGCAGCCGCGCCAAATTGGAGAGCGACGAAAAGCCAATACCGAAATCATCAAGGGCGATCTGGGCACCGCGTTTTTGCAGTTCACGCAGCAGCAGCAGCTTTTCCTCGGTGTGTTCAAACAGCATCGACTCGGTGATCTCGAAATGGAGTCGGTTGAGGCCGATCCGGTAACGCTCGGCGCTGGCCAGAATATGGCGCAGAAAATCGGGGTCGGAGAGTTGCAGCACCGACAGATTGACGGCAATCGGCAGATCCAGCCCCTCACTCAACCAGCTACGGCTCTGGGCCAGCGCCAGCTCGATCACCTGTTTGCCCAATTCGCGGATCAGACCATTGCTCTCCGCCAGCGGAATGAAATCGGACGGCGGAATCATCCCCAGCTCCGGTTCTTCCCAGCGCAGCAGCGCCTCGACACCGCGCACCCGGCCGCTGGCCAGTTCAACAATCGGCTGATAGTGGAGGACAAACTGACGGCTCTGCAGCGCCATGCGGAAACGTGACTCCAACTCCACCTTGTAGCGGCGTGAAGCCGCCATCGCCCCGGAGAAGATCATCACATCGCCGCGCCCACGGCTCTTGGCCTGATACATGGCGATATCAGCATGTTTGATCAGCTCGTCGGCGTTATCACCATGCTCAGGGCACAACGCGATGCCAACGCTGGCGCCGACATACAGGGTCTTGCCCTGGTGTTGCAGCGGCTGTTCCAGCGCCGTCACCACCCGGATCGCCAGCTGGCGGGCCTGCAGCTCAGGCTCCGTCAGGGGGGGAGTGATGATCACAAACTCATCGCCGCCGAACCGACACAGGGTGTAGTCGCCACCCAATGCCTCCCTCATCAGGGTGGTGATCTGCATCAGCAGGCGATCCCCAAAGCTGTGGCCGAGGGTGTCGTTGATATCCTTAAAGTGGTGCAGGTCGACAAATAGCAGGGCGAATTTTTCACCGATTGCCAGTGTCTCTTCGATACGGTGTTCCAGTTCACGGTGAAGCAAGCGCCGGTTGGGCAAACCGGTCAAAGGGTCAAAATCGGCGAGCTGGGCCCAGCGCTGCTGCTGGTTTTTGTGATTACTGATATCGCGCCAGTGACAACGCCAACCGCTGCCGTTATAGCGCTCAATGCGGTGTTCAAACCAGCGTGGTGGCTCACTGGCGACCATCAACTCGGCTGATGCTTCGCCTTGGGCACGGGCGCGCTGCCACTGCTGCTGCCATTCGGCGCGCGCTGCTGGGGTCAGCACGCTCTCGATCGAGGCCAAATCCGCCAGCCGCGCACCATTACCAAAGCTGGCCGGCGGCAAGGGGTGCAACCGGCCATCACTATCAACATCGACGGTAAAGTGGAGATCAGCGACATTGCCGCTGCCCGCCGCAGTCAGCCGCGCCAGAATCCGCCGCACCGCCAAACGGTCACCACGGGCCAGATCCACCACCTCACAGGCGCCGGCTTCAAACGCTGCATCTTCCTGATGACAATCAACATTGCGGCTAACCACCACCAGCGGCAGGGCCGACGGCTGCAGTTTCAGCAAGGCTGCCGCCGGCAACTCACGCACCGCCAACAATGCCGACCCGGCAACAGGTAGCGCCGCCAGCGCCTCCTGCAGCAACTGACGATAGCGGGCAGGCGCCAGACTGTCGTCTAGCTCCCAGCTCAGCAGCGATTGGCCCATGACAACTCTCTCCCGGATGCGAACTCACGCCGAAGACCAGCGCTGGTGGCTCTATGGTGGCACCGCTTTGCTGCGGCCGCCGGTACTGCGGTTGCAAGCTGTGATCGGCGGCGCACTGCGCCTGCCCTTCGGCAGGCGCAGTGGTGTGGTGGCTAGAGATTTTCTTCGGCGAAGGAGGCCAGACGGCTGCGCACCACCCCATTGAGGTAGAGGTTGGCGCTGCCCTCGAAACTCTTGAAGCGTTCGACGATGTAGGTCAGCCCGGAGGTCACCGGGGTCAGGTAGTTGCTGTCGATCTGTGCCAGGTTGCCGGAGCAGACCAGTTTGGTGCCTTCACCGCAGCGGGTGATGATGGTCTTGATCTGACTAGCCGTGAGGTTCTGGCATTCATCCAGCAGCACAAAGGCGTTCTGGATAGAGCGGCCACGCATGAAGTTGATCGATTTGAACTGCAGGTTGGCCTTCTCGGTAATGTAGTGGAGGCTACCATCGGGCGAGGCATCGTTTTTGTGCAGCACCTCCAGGGTGTCAGTGACCGCAGCCAGCCACGGCATCATCTTTTCCTCTTCGGTGCCGGGCAAAAAGCCGATCGACTCGGCGATTTCCGGGGTGTTGCGGGTGACAATCACCTTGTCGTAGATCTTGCGCTCGACCACCATCTCCAGCGCTGCAGCCAGCGCCAGCAGGGTTTTACCGCAACCGGCCGGACCGGTCAGGATCACCAGATCAAGGGTGGGATCGAGCAGCGCATTGAGCGCCATCCCCTGATAGATGTTCTTGGGGTGAATACCCCAGGCGGTGCGTCCCATCAGCCGCTCATAGCCCAGATCCAGCACCTTGGTGGTCTGCTCGCCGGTGTCCACCACCCGTCCGGCAAACTCGCGCGCTTCATCGATCAGGTACTGGTTGGGATAGAGCGCCGCAGGCAACTGACTGGTAGCGATGCTGTGGCTGACCTCGCGGCCCGTAGTCTCACTGCGATATTCAGTCACCTGTTCCCAGAAGCTGCCGGCCACCGTCTGGTAGCCCTTAGCCAGAAAACGGATGTCGGTAATGAGCTGGTCGGTGCGGTAGTCCTCGACATGGGCCATCCCGGCCCCTTTGGCCTTGAGCCGCATGTTGATGTCTTTGGTCACCAGCACCACGCGCCGCGGAGCCAACACCCGCTGCAAATGCAGGGCGGTGTTGATTATGCGGTTGTCGTTCTCGTTGCCGGGCAGGGCCTCCTGTTCGGGTGGTAACTGGCTGTCGGCGAAGATCGACAACCGGCCACTGGCGCTGTTGCCGCGGCTGGCCGCCTGCAGCGGCACCCCCTCGGCGATCTGCTCAGTGGTGGCATCGTGAAGCACATCATCGATCGCCCGGATCGCCACCCGCGCATCGCGGCTGACGTCCTTGGAGCGATCTTTGATCTGGTCAAGTTCTTCGAGCACAGTCATCGGAATGACAACATCGTGCTCTTTGAAGGAGAAGATGGAGAGGGGTTCATGCAACAGGACGTTGGTGTCGAGGATATATAGCTTGAGCGGTTCCTGGTCCGGCGCCATCGGCTCCTCCTGAGTGGCTACGACTGACAAGACGGTACAGCAGGTGCCTGGCGGGGTGCGCCGGGTGGCACCTTTCGCTACCATAGCCCACCCTTTGCGGCACGCGCCAGCGAGCGAGACAAAAACTGCATGCACTATGTGATCGGCCAGCGATATGCCAGCGACGGCGAACTTGAACTTGGACTCGGCATTGTCATCGGCGCCGACGTGCGCAGCCTGAGCCTGCTGTTTCCCGCCGTTGACGAACAACGCACCTACCGCCTGCCCGATCCACCGCTGACCCGCATCCTGTTCAAGAGTGGCGATCAGGTCAGTGTCGGCGGCAGCAAGTTGACAGTGCGCAGCATGCGCAGCGATGGCGCCCATGTCCGCTATCTGTGCCAACAGGCCGACGGCAGCGAGCGCGAGGTGCGCGAAATCGAACTAGACGGCCACCTTAACCTCGGCCACCCCCTTGATCGGCTGCTGCTCGGTCAGCTGGCCCTGCCCCACCACTACGCCCTGCGCGCCCGCGCCATCAACGCCCAGGCCCAATGGTGGCAGAGTCCGCTACGCGGCCTGGTCGGTGCCCGGGTGGCGTTGGTGCCCCACCAGCTGCACATTGCCGCCAGTGGCGGCGAACGGCTGCAGCCCCGGCTGCTGCTGGCCGACGAAGTGGGGCTGGGCAAAACCATCGAAGCCGGCCTCATCATCCACTGCCAGCTGGTGCGTGAACGCGCCAGCCGGGTGGTGGTGGCAGTGCCCGAGCCGCTCCTGCACCAGTGGCTGGTCGAACTCAAGCGCCGTTTCAACCTGCGTTTTGCCCTGATTGACGAAGCGCGGCTGGCCACCAGCGATGGCAACCTGTTCGATGACGAGCAGCTGGTACTGCTGCCCCAGCCGCTGCTGCGCCACCCCAAGGTGGTGGACGGGCTGCTGGCCGCCGGTTTCGATCTGCTGGTGGTGGATGAAGCCCACCACCTGAGCTGGAGCCCGGATGGCGCCAGCGCCGACTATGAGGCGGTCGCCCGGCTGACGGCCGCCATTCCCGGCGTATTGCTACTCACCGCCACCCCCGATCAGCTCGGCCATGCCGGTCATTTTGCCCGCCTCAAGCTGCTCGATGGCGACCGCTTTGCCGACTATGCCCAGTTCCGCCATGAGGAGCGCCAGTTCCGCGAAGTAGCCACACTGGCCGAGGCCTTGCTGAGCGATGGCCCGCTGCCGGCGGCGGTAGCCGCCCGGCTGATCGAGATGTGTGGTGAGCGTGACATCCTGCCGACGCTCAAGCTGCTGGAGCAGGATGGTGAGGTGGCTGTTGGCGCCCGTCAGGAACTCCTCACCGCCCTTATCGACCGCCATGGCACCAGTCGTCTGATGTTCCGCAACAGGCGCGCGGCCATCAGCGGGTTTCCGGGGCGCAAACTGCACCCCCAACTGCTCGATAACCCCTATCCGCCAGCACCTGCCGGGCTACCACTGTCCCTGCTGCTGACCCCCGAGCGCTGGCCAGACGCTCCCCCCATCACCACCGATCCGCGCCTGACCTGGCTGCTGGCGCAGTTGGCCGGTCCCTGGCTGAACGACAAGGTGCTGCTGATCTGTGCCGCTGCCGACACCGCCCAGGCACTGCATCAGGCGGTGCGTGAGCGGCTGGGTAATGTCGCCGCCCTGTTCCATGAAGGGATGACAATCGTTGAGCGTGACCGGGCCGCCGCCTGGTTTGCCGACCCCGAAGGCTGCAGCCTGCTGATCTGCTCCGAGATCGGTAGCGAGGGGCGCAACTTCCAGTTTGCCCGGTTGCTGGTGCTGTTCGATCTGCCGCTTCACCCCGATCTGCTCGAGCAGCGCATTGGCCGTCTGGACCGCATCGGCCAGCGCCACCGCGTGCAGATCCATGTGCCCGTACTCAAGGACTCTGCCCAGCAGCAACTGCTGCGTTGGTATCACGAAGGGTTCAACGCCTTTGAGGCCACCAGTGGCTGTGGTGCGGCCCTGCGCGAGCAATGTGCCGAGCTACTTGAGCAGGCGCTACGCAACCCAACTGATGAACTGCTGGGTGATCGACTGCTGCACCACTGCCACAAGCGCCACCAGCAGCTCGCCACCGAGCTGGAACAAGGTCGCGACCGGCTGCTGGAGCTGCATTCAGGTGGGGGCGGCAATGGCGAGCGGCTGGCCGCGGCGATCGCGGCAGTCGATGATGATGAGCTTCACGCTGAGCTGTTTCATGACATGGTCGATGGCCTGGGCATCCATTGCGAAGTGCTCGACCCGGGTACCTATCATCTGCGTCAGGGTGGCGATCAGGCGCTGGTGTTACCCGGCATCGATGATGACGGCATCACCATCACCTTTGATCGCCGCTTGGCGTTGGCCCGCGAAGAGGTACAGCTAGTTACCCCTGACCACCCGCTGGTGCGTGACCTGCTGGAGCTGTTCACCGCCAGCCCTCAGGGCAACGCGGCAGTCGCCCTGCTGGTCAATCCGAGGTTGCCCACCGGCACCTGGTTACTCGATCTGCACCTGCTGGTTCACACTCGGGCGCCGGCCAGCAGCCAGATTAGCCGTTTCCTGCCACCTACGCCGATCCGTCTGCTGCTTGATGCCCAAGGGCGCAATCTGGCCGCCAATGTCAGCCTCGACAAGCTGGCCAATCAGTGGCGGCCACTCGACAAGCGCGCCGCTCGAGCCCTGCTCAGAGCCCATGGCGAAGCAGTGGCCCGCCTGACCGGCGCCGCCCCAAGCGTGGCCGCGGCCAGCGTTGAGGCCATTGTCAGCGCTGCCCGCGAGGCGATGGAAAAAGCGCTGTGTGGCGAGATCGACCGGCTGGAAGCGCTATCGGCCATCAACCCGTCAGTGCGTCCGGCCGAGATCGCTGCCCTGCGTCAGCAACGGGCGGTGCTGCGCGAAGCACTGGGGGCGGCCGAGGTCAGCATCGACAGCCTCTGTCTGATGGTGGTGGCCAGCGAGGAACCGACCCGCCGGTGATCGGTGATCGGTGACCGGTCGCCGAGCGTTAACGGCAAGGTTTTCCAAGGAGTAGTGATGCCATGAGTCTGCCTGTTGCCCTTGTCACCGGTTGCGGCCGCCGCCTCGGCCACTATCTGGCGCTGCAGCTGATCGATGCCGGTTACCGGGTAATTGGCACCTTCCGCAGCGAGCGGCCAGAGCTGACGCAGCTGCGCCGCGCCGGGGTTGAGCTATACCCCTGTGATTTCGCCGATGTGGCAGCCACCACCGCGCTGGCTAGCCAGCTGGGTGAGCGGCTGCCGAGGCTGGATCTGCTGATCCACAACGCCTCGGCCTTCGGCCCCACCAGCAATGGGCTGGCCGCAGCGGCGGCCGAGTTTGAAGCCTTTTTCCGGGTCCACATGCTCGCCCCCTGGCTGCTGACCGAGGCCCTGACCCCAGCCCTGCGCGCCAGCGACAATGGTTGCGTGGTGGCCATCACCGATATCTACGTCAATCACCCCAACCCGCGTCTGGCGGCCTATTGCAGCACCAAGGCCGGTCTCGACAGCCTGGCTCAGTCATGGGTGCGACGGCTGGCACCGGAGATTCGGGTCAACAGCATCCAGCCGGGGCCGATCCTGTTTCTTGAGGACCACAGCGACGACTATCGTGCCCAGATCCTGGCGCGCACCCCGCTGCAACGGGAAGGGGGGCTGGAGCCGATCGCCCAAGCGCTGTGGCTAATCGTCAATAACCGCTATCTCACCGGTGCCCGCATCCCGGTAGATGGTGGCCGCGCGGTCGCCGAGCTGTAAGTCGCCAATAATGAACGGCAGGCACTCGCCCGCCATCAGCGGCAAACCGTCGAGGGTTGGCCACAGCGGCTGCAGATAGCACGGCAGCTCAATGGCGGCCAACGCCATCCGATTCTCACCGTGAGCCAGCAGATCCAGATCCAGCGTCCGATCCTTGACGCTACGCGCCGGATCACTGCGATCACGGCCATGCTCTGCCTCCAACGCGTTGAAGCAGGCTTTGAGTTCGGCCGGCAACAGCGGTGATTCAAGCAAAAATAGGGCGTTGGCAAAGCGGTGGCTGGATTGCATAGCGGCCGGCTCGGTGACGATCACCGGGCTGAGGCGCAACACCCCAGCCAGTTCCACCAGTTCACGCACCACCCAAGGCACATGATGGCCCGGTTGCAGGTTGCTGCCGATCGATCCGAGATAGAACATGATCCCTCCTTGCTGCGGCCATCATAAGCGCCATGAGCGCTGGCCGGCCACCACCAAGCGCGACTGTCGCCCCTTTGACATTCCACCTACGGCACAGCATTTGCTTTGGTTCAGCTGTCACTTATTCCACCCCCGGCACAGCGCCGGTGGCGACTTGGTCGCCGACAGCGGAGATCACAACATGCATGACCACAAACAATCTCTCAGCCAGGAGCAGTGGTGGCGCCTGGGCATCTGGGCCTGGGGCGCCCTCGCCCTGCTGCTGTTTCTGCCCGACGGCTGGATTGCCCGCTTCCAGCTCGACCAGTTACTGACGCCAGTGCAGCCGATTCTGGCCGTCGCCTTTGTGGTGTTGTCAGCGGTGTTTTGCAGTGAGACGGTGGTTGACCTCGGCCGTAACCTGCTGGATCGACTGCACAAACGGCTGGCCGCTGGCCACATCCGGGAGCGGCTGAGTGTGCTTGATCATCAGGAGCGCGCCATTCTGCGCGAGTTTTTCCTGCAGCGGCGCAGCACCATCGGTCTGCCCAGTGATGAGCCCGCAGTACTGGGGCTGATGGAAGTGGGCATTCTGCGCCGGGTCGCGGCTGACCATGATGGCCCGCACGGCTACCACGGTTACCAGATCCATCCTTGGGCACGGCCATGGTTGACCTCGCGCACCCTCAACCTGCCGGTAGGCGAGATGAACGATGACCAACTGCAGTATCTCAAGGCGACCCGCCCCGAGTTCGTGCTCAAAGAGCTGCGCCTGCGCCGGCGCCGTGCCGCCGCCTGAGCGGCTACAGCTGCCACACCCCGTGATGTACCTGCCGCCCCAGCACGCCCAGCAGATCACTGCTAGCGAAGGGGCGGCTGATCAGATAGCCCTGGCCAAACTGGCAGCCATTGGCCGCCAGAAACTCGACATGGGGTAACAGCTCTATCCCCTCCGCCACCACTGCAACCTCCAGGTTGCGTGCCAGATCGAGGATGGTGGCCACCAATTTGCGATCCCGCTCGCGCTCATGGCACTCCATCACGAACGAGCGGTCGATCTTGAGCAGGTCTACTGGCAGCAGCCGCAGATAGTTGAGCGACGAATAGCCACTGCCGAAATCATCAATGGCCAGGGTCAACCCTTGCGAGCGCAAGGCTTCAATGCGCGCCAAGGTCTCGTCAAAAGCGCCGATCAGGGTGTTCTCAGTCAACTCCAGCTCAAGTTGGGCACCGTTAATACCGTGGTAGCGCAATCGTTCGGCAATAAAGTCGGGTAGTTGCGGATCGTTGAACTGGCGTGAGCAGAGGTTAACCGCCATCTTCAACCCCGGATAACCGGTAGCTTCAAGCCTTGCCAGCATCAGCAGCGATTGATCGATGGTCCAGTAACCCACGGGCACGATTTGTTCGCTTTGTTCCAAGGCTGGGATGAAATCATCGGGGTAGATCAAGCCGCGCTCGGGGTGGTGCCAGCGGATCAGCACCTCAAAACCGGTCAGGCGGCGGCTGGCCAAGGCGATCTGCGGCTGCACATGGAGCACAAACTCCTGCTTGCGCAGAGCTTGACGCAGCGCCTGCTCAATCGACAGATCAGCCGACAGGGCATTGAGCATGGCCGGATCAAAACGGCACCAATGACCGCGGCCGCGTTCCTTGGCGGTGAACATCGCCGCTTCGGCCTGACGCAGCAGCACCTCTGGTTGCGGCGCGTCAATACCGCTGACAGCTACCGCTACCCCCATGCTCGCCTCAATCACCAGCGGCTGACGACCGATGCTGGCCGGCTGGTGGATCTGCAGATGGATGATGCGCAGCAGTGCTTCAATTACCTCATCGCTCAGCCCGCAGGCCACCATCACCAGTTCATCGCCGCCAAAGCGGGCCAGCAGATGCTCCCCTCCGGCCACCACCTGCAGGCGGCGGGCGATGATCAACAGCAGCTCATCACCGGCGCCATAGCCCAGGGTGTCATTGATTCGCTTGAAATGGTCGAGATCGATCAGGATCACCACCACCCGCTGGGCCGTCGGCTCGGCCAGCAGTTCGCTCAGCTGGCGTTGCAACCCGATGCGGTTGGGTAGTTCGGTCAACTCATCGTTCAGCGCCAGCCGTTCCAGTGCTGCAGTGCGCTGGGCCACGGTATCTGCCAGCCCGGCCAACTGGTCGGTCACCTCGCGCGCCGCCCGCTCCAGATCGCCCAGCTCATCTTGCCACCAACGCTTGCGCGGCCGCAGCAGCCGCCGCGCCTCATCAAACTGCTGGCTGACCAGCAGCGGCAACGCCAAAGCCAGCGATCGCAAGCGCCCGGCCAACCACAGGGCAAAGATCCAGGCCAGCAGCAGCGCCAGCCCAACCACAGCAACGATGGCGAGCAACTGATGACGAGCCAGTTGCTGCAGAGCCCGGTGGACCTCGGTTTCATCCTGCAGCAGCAGCACAAAACCATCGCCATCAATGCCATCCAGTGGCCGCAGCAGCAGCCTTAACTGGCGCTGACCATCGTTGACCACCAGCGGCTGCTGGCTGCGGCTGGCATCGTCAAAGCGGTCCAGTAGTCGCTCGACAACGGCCTGGTTGAGCTCAGGCCGCGACAGGCTGATCAGCTGCAAACCAGGGCGACCAGCCACCCGCACCAACAGCGCCACGTCGGCATCATGCAGTTGGCGCAGGGTGACCAGCAGATCGGTAAGCGACTCCGACACTACCAGCGCGCCACCACCGGCAACGGCTAACGGCACCCCTACATAGTGGTAACACAGGGGATCGCAGCGGATACGGGTAAAGGGCTGGGGCGCCGGCTGCAGCAGCGCCGCCCAACCAGCCGGCAGCGGCAGCCGGATCTCCCCCCACTGCTGCAGCTGGCGGCCACTGCCATCAAACACCACAGCCCCTTCCAACCCCAGCAACAAGGCCTGGCGCGACCAATGATGGTTGATGTGGGTAACCACCTGGCCAAGGCCATCATTGTCCACCGTTTCAGGAATCAGCAACGCTTCGACTTCAAGGCTCAGGCGTTCGGCCAGCCCCTCCAAAAGCAGGTGGAAGTGACTCTGCTGACGACTTAGCAGGGCCAGATTACGCTGCTCCAACTGACCACTCAGGTTGTGCCAGGCAAGATATTGGCTGACTGCCAACAACAAGCTAAGAACCAGCATCAAGCCGATCACCACCTGCCAGCGCAACGACAAACGGGGGGCTGCCATGGTCGCCTCTCAGAACTGCCAGGAGAGCTGCAGGGCGAACAGATTCCAGTACTTCTGATCGTGCAGCTGCGGCTCGGGATAGAGATGGGACGGTAACCATGCGGCCCCTTCCACCGCATGCCATTCGGCGCGCAGCAACCAGTCTGGGCTTAACTCGTAGCTGACGCCGACCATCCAGTCGTGGCTGTAGCGTAGCCACGCCGGCAGCCCGGTGGCCGCCGCAAATGTCTCGCCATCGCGATCATTGCGATCGAGATTACGGTGATCATAGCGGACCAGAAGTGCCGCTCGCTCATTGAGCCAGTAGCGCCCTTGCAGGTAGTAACCATCGCTTTTGACCACGGTGCCAAAGCTCGGGAAATAGAGGCCCGACAACTTGAAATCGTCGTAAATGTACTCCGCCGTCACCTCGACGGACCCGTTACTGTAACGCAGTGAAGCAATACCTTCTGAAACCATGGCCGAGCCACTGTTGACCAACGAGCCCGGAACAGCATCAAATTCCAGATGAGAGCGCAGCAGAGAAATGCCGCCGGTCAAATCATGAGCGGGTGATGTCAAGAACAGACTACCCTGCACCACCCATTTTTCGTGATAGTCGCCCTTGGCCCCGTCACCCAACACCCATACGGTTTGCGGCATCGAATCGCTGAAGGCGTCAGTGCGTCCAGCCGACAACTGCCAGTCGAGATAGCCCCAGTCGAGGCGGCGGTAACCATTGCCGCTGATGCCGTCAGTGTTCAGGGTCTGGTCACGGTACATGTCCCAATAGACCGACTGCGGCAGCACGATCGAAGGTTGAGTGGCCGGCACATCACGGCTGGCACGATACAAACCATGCTCATTTTTGAACCGCCCCAGTTGCACGTGAACGTCACCAACACTGTTGTTAAACAACAGGTAATCAACCAGCAGATAATCGACCCGGATGCCGTCCGGGTAGCGGTTGCCACCGTTGAGATAGATCAGCTGACCGGCCACAAACCAGCGTGAGTCAGCCTGCCACACCAGATTGGTGCCAACCTCGGTAATGGCGGCGGACCAACCGTTGTCATCCGTGACAAAGGCGTTGTCATCGGTATAGATCGCCCCTTGAGCGATAAAACCATGCACCCCGACCTCTGCCGCGGCCGGGGCGAGGATTAGCCAGAGGCTACTCCACCACCAAAGCCTTGACCTGGTCATTGAGGTCCTCCTGTTGCAGATAACCGATGGCCCCTGGGGTAACTGCCAGCGCCGTACGCAACGCCTCGACCGAGTCGAAACGCTGCGGGGCACCACCAAAGCCGGCATAAAGATGACGCGACCAGAACCACTCCAGGCGGTAACTGGCCAATTTGAGCAGATCGCGGCAAAAGCGCTGATGCAGGTTGTGGTCCTTGTCGAGGGCCAAGACCCGCACTGGTTGACCATCAGGCCATTGACCCTTACGCAGCGAAAAGAGTTCGAGCAGATCGCGCCCACTGAGGCGCTCGGCATTCACCCCGCCATTGACCACCACCACCAGCTCATCAGCCACAGCGCTGCCGCCCTGCCAGATCAGCAGGAACAGCAACAACATTGGTAACGGGTGCCGCCGTCGCATTTCCATCGCGAGCCAATCCTCAGGCCAGAGCGCACAAGCGGGTGTGCCCCTGAAGTTTAGAGCCGATACCCCAGCTGGCAAGGCGCTGACCGACAACGCCTTGCTGACAAACGAGGGCGCCATCACAATGGCCAACTTGCGTTTTTCGGAGCCCGACGTGGAACTGGTCAGCCAGCTACTTAACCGCCATGCCGATGCCCTGCCTGAACGGGTGTTGTTCGTCAATCCACCCGACCAGCTACCGGCCTCCCGCCATCTCCCATTACTGTGGAGCACCGACTGGCTCAGCGCGCGCCAATGGGGCGATGCCTGCCATTTCGGCGCTGAGCCGCCAGCCGTGCAGGACGTGGATCTGATCGTGGTCAACTGGCCCAAGAGCCATCGTCTTGGCCACTACCAGCTGGCGATACTGGCGGCGCGGGTGCCGCCCGGCACTGCCCTGTGGCTGGTGGGTGAAAAACGTGGCGGGGTGGCCACCGCCGCCAAACAGCTGGCCAGCAACCCCGGGCCATGGCGCGTCCCACACAAGGCCGATGCTGCCCGCCACTGCCTGCAGTTCACCAGCGAACTGCTGCAACAGGGGCCGGCCGCCTCTCTCACGCCGTTGGCGCCATTCACCGTCGACAGCGGCAACGGCCCGCTGCGGCTGGCCACCTTTGCCGGGGTGTTCGGTGAGGGTGGGCTGGATGAGGGCAGCGCCCTGCTGCTCGGCTGCCTCAATGACCTGCCAGAGGGGCCGCTGGTCGATGTCGGCTGTGGCTGTGGGGTGCTGGGGCTGACTCTGGCTCAGCGTGGCCATAGCCAGGTAACCCTGTGTGATGTCAACGCCATGGCCCTGGCCGCCAGTCAGTACAACGCCAGCGCCAACGCGCTGCAGGTGCAGATCCTGGCCTCGGATCTGCTTGATGACCTGCCGGCCACGCCGCTGGCGGCAATCATCAGCAATCCGCCCTTTCACGAAGGGCTAAACCAGACCCTGGCCATCACCGAACGGCTGGTGGCCAGCAGCTGGCTCCGCTTGAGCCCCGGGGGTGAGTTGCGACTGGTCGCCAACCGTCATCTGCCCTACGCCGAGCTACTCGCCGCACAGTTCGGCCATTTTGATGTGCTGGCGCAAAACAACAGGTTTAAAGTGTATCGCATGGTGCGCGGCCGCTAACGGCTGCGCCATAGGGGAGGATTGCGCACACCATGGCAGGGATTTTGTCAGTCATTCTCGCCGGCGGTGCCGGCACCCGACTTTACCCGTTGACTGAAACCCGGTCCAAGCCAGCAGTGCCTTTTGCTGGTGGTTACCGGCTGATCGATTTCGTGCTCAACAACTTCGTCAACTCGGATCTGCTCAAGATCTATGTGTTGACCCAGTTCAAGTCGCAGTCGCTCAACATTCACCTGCGTCAGGCTTGGTATCTGTCGAGCCTCACCGACCACTTCATCGACACGGTGCCGGCGCAGATGCGCATGGGCAAGCGCTGGTATGAAGGGACGGCCGACGCCATCTACCAGAACATGCGGCTGATCGAGATCCACGATCCTGATTTTGTCTGCATCTTTGGCTCTGACCATATCTACAAAATGGACATCCGCCAGATGGTTGATTTCCACCGCCGCAAAGCGGCCCAGCTGACCGTAGCAGCCATCCGCGTACCGGTGGAGAACGCCAACCAGTTCGGCTGCATCCAGGTGGATGAGGAGGGGCGGATGATCGGCTTTATCGAAAAACCGCAGAACAACCCACCGACCATTCCCGGCGAGCCGGGCTATGTACTGGCGTCGATGGGCAACTATGTGTTCAACACCGATACCCTGTTTGACACCCTGCTCGAAGATGCCCGCGACGCCACCTCCAGCCATGATTTCGGCAAGGACATTATTCCCCGCCTGTTCCCCGAGGGGCAGGTCTACGTCTACGACTTCGCCAGCAATGTGATCCCCGGCGAGAAGCGGCGCAGCACCTACTGGCGCGATGTCGGGACCCTCGACATGTACTGGCAGGCGCACATGGATCTGCTCGGTGAAGACCCGGAATTCGACCTGTTCAACGCCAAGTGGCCGTTGCGTTCCCACCATCCGGCGGTGCCACCGGCCAAGGTGCTGGATGTGCCTGGCCGTCAGCGCACCCATTTTTCCAACTCGTCGATGGCGGCTGGCTGCATCGTGCGTAACGCCACCATTGAGCGCTCAGTGCTGGGCTACAACGTCGACCTGCGCCCCGGCTGCGAGATCCGCGAAAGCGTGTTGATGGGCGATTCATCCATCGGCGAAAACTGCCGGATTAGCCGCGCCATCATCGACAAGGAGGTGGAGATTGCCGCTGGCACCGTGATTGGCGAAAACCCCGATGATGACCGCCAGCGGTTTAAGGTGTCACCGGCGGGCATTGTGGTGATCCCCAAAGGGGCGCGGATTGGCTTCTGAACGCCTGAAGATCCTCTTCGTCGCCACCGAAGTTGAGGATCTGGCCAAAACCGGGGGACTGGCTGATGTGGCCAAGGCCCTGCCATTGGCGTTGACCGAACTCGGTCATGACGTGCGTGTGGTGTGCCCGCTTTACCCACAGGTGCGCGAGCGACTCAGTGGTGAACAGCGCGGCCGCACCGAGCTGTCGCTACAGATGGGCCAGCAAAACCTGATCTACGGGGTGCAGCCACTGACACTGCAGCAGATGACCGTTTACAGCGTCGATTACCCCCCTTACTTCGCCCGCCAGGGGCTGTATGACAACGGCTACACCCCCTATGGCGACAACGGTGAGCGTTTCTCTTTCTTCTCGCTGGCGGCACTGCATCTGATTCAGGCCCTGGGTTTTCAGCCCGACATCATCCACTGCAACGACTGGCACACGGCATTGCTGCCCTTTTTGCTGCGCCAACTGCTGGCCGATAACCCGTTTTTCCGCCATACCCGCACCGTGCTGACCCTGCATAACGCCGCCTATCAGGGGGTGTTCGAGCTGGCCAGCCTGCCCTTGCACCAGCAGATGATCCCTTACCTCAAAAGCGAGTGGGTGGAGGATGGCTCTCGCCTCAACTTCCTGCGTTGCGGCATCGCCTGCGCCGACAAGGTGGTGGCGGTCAGCCCAACCTATGCGCGCGAACTGCTGACGCCGCTCGGCTCCCACAGATTACTGGCGCTGTTCGAGAAGCGCCGTACCGATCTGGTTGGTATCCTCAACGGCTGCAACTACCAGGACTGGAATCCCAGCACTGATCCGCTGCTGCCAGTGCGTTACAGCGCCAGCGATCTGACCGGCAAAAGCATCTGCAAAAGTCACCTGCAGCATTACTTCGGCCTGCAAGAGGCACCGGATATTCCACTGTTTGGCATGGTCAGCCGGCTGACCGAGCAGAAGGGTTTTCACCTGTTGCTGCCGGCGCTGGAACAGTTCCTGCGCCAACGGGTACAGGTGGTGATTATCGGCGCTGGCGATCCAGCATTGGCGGCCGAACTGACCGAACTGGCCAGCCGCTTCCCGGATCAGCTCAAATTCATGGAGGGACACACCAGCCGCATTGCCCACTGGGTGGTGGCTGGCAGTGATTTCTTTTTGATGCCGTCGTTGTTTGAGCCCTGCGGGCTGACCCAAATGTACGCGCTGGCCTACGGCAGCTTGCCGCTGGTACGCGCCGTCGGCGGCCTGCGCGATACCATTGTGCCTCACCGCACTGACAGTCCGACCATCGCCGCCAACGGCCTGTCGTTCGACCAGCCCACCCCGGCCGCCCTGCTTGAAGCCCTGCACCTCGCTCAGCGACTGTTCAGCCATGATGCCACCCGCTACCGGGTGATCCAGCAACAGGCGATGGCCTCCCGATTTCACTGGTCCGATGCAGCCATGGCCTATCTAAAACTCTATCGCGCCATCCTCGACTACCAGTTCCTTTAGGCCGTTCAGGGCGGTACACAAAAGGGGGTTGACGGCCCGCGAAAATTCCCTAGAATGCGCGGCACCACGCAGAAGTGGCGGAATTGGTAGACGCGCTAGTTTCAGGTATTAGTGCCCGAAAGGGCGTGAGAGTTCGAGTCTCTCCTTCTGCACCAAATTCAACAAGGCCCGCTTTATGCGGGCCTTGTTCATTTTCTAGTGTTCATCAAGTCGCAAACGGTCACGAAAGTGACCCAATGCGAGCCGCTCACCAGCCATCAGGCACGGCTGCAGCCACAACTGACCATCGCTAACGCAGTAGATGGCGTTCTGTTCCAACTCGACAGCCAACGCTAGCGCCTGACGCTCATCGATCCACACCGCCCAGCTTGCCTCCTGATGGCTGAGATCCGGGGCGGCCCCCACTAGCCGCAAATGGGCAACGCGCCACTGCTGCAAGCGGTGCTGCAGCTGGCGGTCACGGATGCGGTTGGCGCCAGCACTGAGCAACTGACCGCGCGGATTACAGGCGGTGATGATGGTGAAATCGCCGCCCCAGCCGCTGCCCTGGCTGGCCACAAAACAAGTTGATGCATAAAGCTGCCATAGCGACTGCGCCTGGCCTTGGCTCACATTCCGCATTCTGAGCACCTCCATCCTTTTGCAACGAGCAAGCTGCGCCCACTAGACTGAATTACTGATCGCTAAACATGTCAGGCCGCATGACAACCAAGATAGCCACCACCTCCATCCGCAGCAGCAGCATCCTGTCGATGATGTTGGTGGCGACGGTCGCATTGCTCATTGGCCTTAGCGTGCAGTATATCGCCGACCGTTACCAGCAACAGCAGGCGTTGCTTACCCAAGCCCGCGTTTTGGCCGAGATGACCGCCGCCAATGCCGGCACAGCGCTGTTGTTTGACGACGCCGCAGCAGAAGAGCGGCGGCTGATTGCACTGGCCAGTGTCGCCGATGTCGACAGCGCCCAAATCTTCAAACGCGATCGCAGCAGCGACAGCCTTCATCCGTTCGCGGCCTATCACCGTCCGGGAACTGTACCTGTATGGTCCGAAATCGGTGCATTGGCCACACTCAAACGGGGCCGATTGGAAGCCGACCTGATTGAGGTCAGCCAGCCCGTGGTATTCGACGGTGAGGTGATCGGTCAGCTTTATCTGCGTCTGACCACCGCCAGCTTGCGCCGCCAGCTGGCCAGCAGCATCACCGTCGGCGCACTCAGCCTGATCCTGGCTCTGAGTTGTGCACTGCTGCTGGCCCTGCGCCAACAGCGACAGGTGAGCCAGCCACTGGAGGCGCTGGCTGCAGTTGCCCAACGGGTCGCACAATCACGCGACTTTTCGCTGCGGGCACCCGAATTGCCCTTGCAGGAGCTGCAGGTACTGGCAACCACCTTCAACACGGTGCTTGAGCGAGTAGAGCGACAACTGGCCCGCCAGCAGGACGCCGAAAATCAGATCCGCCAGCTCAACGACAACCTCGAACAGCAGGTCAGCCAGCGCACTGCGGCGCTGCGCGAAGCCAATGCTGATTTGCTTGCAGCACTGGAGCAGCAGCACCTCTATCAGGCCCAGCTGCTCGATCAACAGCAGCAAACCAATGCGCCGCCAGCACTGCTGTTTGCCCTGACCGAACTGGAAGAGCTGCTGCTATTGCTGGAGCTGGCCAATCGCCACCAGCCCACACTGTTGCCCCATCTGCTCAATTGGAGCCGCCAAGCTGCGGCCAGTGCCCGCGAACAGCGTACTCCCGCTAGTAACCCAGTGCCCAGCAACAGCCGTGACTTGGTCGCCACCGCCGTCGATGCCATCCGCCTACGCCATCCACAGCTCAAACTTGATTGCCGTATCGATGATGCCGAGCTGCCGCAGGACAGCGCCCAGCTTGGGTTGGTTCTTTTAGGCCTATTTGGCCTTGTCCATGCGAGTTCTGGCCCATTCCAGCTGCGCTTGGCGGTCACCGAACAAGCGCTGCGGCTGCAGTTGCAGCTGCCAATGACCTTGACCAGCGACCAGCGACGACTGCTGGCCGGCGGCACCAGCGTTAATGAGTTCGATCAAGCCTGGGCGGCCCAACTGGCACGCCGGGTCAGACTGTTATTGGGTGGCGAGCTGGATTTTGAAGACAGCGCGATCCGGATCACCATCCCGATATGTAGCAACAGTGTTAACGCGCAGTGAGCGTCCAAACTGTCTTATCCTAGCTACAGCATCACCGACCGCCACAACGCCAACGCAAAGTACCTGTTGGAGCTACGCGCCGGTAGTCAGGGTCAACGGAGCCGAGCCAAACCATGAGTCAAGTCAGCGCTACCATTTTGATTGTCGAAGATGAAGCAGTGACCCGCGCAACTTTGCGCGCCCTGTTCGAAGGGGAAGGCTATCAGGTCGCCGAGGCGGCCAATGGCGATGAGATGTACCAGCAGCTGACTGATCTACCGATCGATCTGCTGATCATGGATATTAATTTGCCAGGCAAAAATGGACTGTTGCTAGCCCGCGAGGTACGCACCAAAGCCAGCGCCGAAATGGGGTTGATCTTTTTAACCGGGCGCGACAACGATGTCGATCGAATCCTTGGGCTTGAGATCGGCGCCGACCACTACCTGACCAAACCTTTCAACCCGCGTGAGCTGGCAATCCGCGCCCGCAACCTGCTGGGCCGGGTACGCACGCCACCCCTGCAAAAAGATGAGACGCCGCTCTTTCAGTTCAATGGCTGGCAGCTGGATAGCGACAGCCGCCGTCTGATCCCGCCTCAAGGGGCTCCGATTCGCTTACCACGCAGTGAATTCCGTGCGCTGCGCCTGCTGTTGTCAGCACCGGGCAAGGTATTCAGCCGCGATGCACTGCTGATGGAGATGGCAGGAAGAGTGCAGCAACCTCATGATCGCACCGTAGATGTCACCATCCGTCGGCTGCGCAAGCACTTTGAATCGGTGCCAGGTACCCCCGACTTGGTCGACACCGTCCATGGCGAAGGCTACCGCTTTAGCGGAGCATTGCAGCCAGCTCCAACTGCTGGCTGAGCATTCCCAAGTCGCGGCCACACCATTGCAGTAGCGCCGTCAATGCGGCGCTGTGCTCTGCTCCACAAGGCGCTGTTTGCAACAGTTCGGCACAATTGCGCAGGCGCTTGAGGCCGACTGTCGCAAGAGCACCCTTGAGGGTGTGAGCAGCACTGCGCAAAGCGCTGTCGTCCGCTTCGGCCCAAGCCTGGCCCAACAGCGCCAGATAATCAGGCAGGTGTTGGCGCAGCAACGCCAACATGCGCAGCAGTGCCTGGTCGCCAAGCATCTCCCGATACTCCATCAGCAGTCCGTGATCCAACAGGGCATCGAGGCTTGTCGGCGCCTCAGGCGCCACGGTTGCAAACAGATCCTGCAGTGGCAGGTGGGGCGGCAAAGGCCAGCGGCATTCGGCCGCCACCAGTGTTTGCCCCTGATAAGCCACCACCGCCTCAGCCCATTGACTGAGCGTCGGCGCCAGCCATAACACCAGCGGCCCCGGTAGGTGAGCCAGGCGCTGCCGTTCGTTAGCGTTGGGTTCGCGGCCATGCCAGTTCAGTGTTGCTATCATCCTTGCCCCTGCGATTAGTTGGTGTTTCGGAAAAAAGCCCTGACTTACACTCGCCGGCTGATCCAGATCACATCCTGACGCTTACGACAGGTTGTGATATAAGGTGCATCCTTTTTGTGCACCTTCGCGTACAAGGCCACGCCGTTTTAACTGCCGCTGACGAGGACTGTTGCATGCCGAACATCATGCCCGATATTGCCCACCACGCCATTCCCCAGACCGAGGGCTCACTGAGCTGGGTCGGCATGGACAATATCGAGATGCCCCTGCTGATTGAAGCAGATGGCGAAGCGGTGCAGCAGGTCAGCGCCCGCTTTGGCGCCTGGGTGAACCTGATTGATCCCCGCGCCAAAGGCATTCACATGTCGCGCCTCTACCTGCTACTCGACACCCTGACGGTCGAAGGTCAGCTGAGTGTAGTCAGCCTCAAGCGGCTGCTCGAAGAGTTTGTCGCCAGCCACGATGAACTGTCAGACGCCGCACGGATCAGCATTCGTTTTGACTACCACCTGCGCCGCGCTTCGCTGGTCAGTGGCAAGCTGGGCTGGAAGTCTTATCCAGTGCGTATTGACGGCACCCTGCGTAATGGCGAAGTGACCCTTGAGCTGAAGGTAGATATCCCCTATTCCTCCACCTGCCCCTGCTCGGCGGCGCTCGCCCGCCAGCTGATTCAGGAGGCTTTCGAAGCACGCTTCGGCCGTAGTGAGGCGATCGATGCCGATGCAGTCCATGCTTGGCTGGGCACCACTCAAGGGGTGGTTGCCACCCCTCACAGCCAGCGCAGTATTGGCGAAGTGACAGTCACCCTGGCCAAGGACGTGTGGGCATTTCCGATTCGGCCGCTCATCGACCTGCTTGAAGGCGCGGTGCAAACGCCGGTTCAGGCCGCTGTTAAGCGTGCCGACGAGCAGGAGTTTGCCCGCCTCAATGGCCAGAACCTGATGTTCTGTGAAGACGCCGCTCGCCGGCTGCAACATGCCCTCCGCCCACGCCCTGAATTCAGCGACTTTCTGGTGCGGGTCAACCATCTGGAGAGCCTCCACCCCCACGACGCAGTGGCCATCACCTGCAAAGGGGTGGCAGGTGGCTACCGCGCCTAGGGCGCGGTCACGTCCAGTCGTGCGCCTAGGGCGCGGTCACCTCCAGTCGTGCGCCTGGGGCGCGGTTATTTCAGCAGTTCAACCTTTAGCTGCACCTGCTGCCGAGCCTGCTGCTGGCGCTCACCGCCGCCCAGCAGCCCCTGCTGCTGGTCACTGCGGCTGAGGGTTGAACCACCCAGCTCGATCCACTCACCCAAGCGACCACTGACCGTGGTCTCCAAGCCGGCGCTGTCGATACGGCCATCGCCGCGTAGCTGCTGTTGCTGCGGAGTGATGGTCAGAGTGACCTGTTCACCCACCACCCGCGCACTGGCATAAAAGCCGCTGCCCACATCCACATATTGAATGCTGTCGGTGATAACGGCGCCATCCGGCCCCACCACCCACTGCCTCATCGGCAGCGGGAAAGACTCACCGATATGGATGCGCGCCGGGCTGCCTTCGAGGGTCTGTACCTGCTGGCGAACGTTGTGGCTGCTGCTGCCACTGCTGGCAGCAACCCCACCGCTGACACGGATCTGGGACTGTTCGCCGACGCTGACACGGGCGCCATTGAGCCCTGCCGCACTGCCGCTGCGCTGCACACTGTTGCCCTGACCCACCGAGATCAGCAGCCGCCGCTGCGGCTGATCGAGAGTCGCCAGCACCGCTTTCAGCTCAGCCAGATTGTCCGGCGTGGTGCGCACAAACAGCTGGTTCTGGGCCCCGGTCAAGGAACCGCCCGGGGCCAGCAATGGCCGCAACGTCGGCAACACCTGCTCTGGCAGCCGGTGCTTAAGTTCGATGATCGCCAGCTGGCCGCCCATGGCGCTACCAGACAGCCATAACCCCAGGAGCAGCAGCCACAGCGTCAGCCGGCTCATGGTGTCGCCGGCCGACCGTAATAAGCGGTAAAGCTGGCGGTAGCCAAGGCGTTGGCGTTGATCATGTAGCCGGCCAGCGCTGCGGTAGCATCGGCGGGCAGATCCAGCGTCTCAACCTTGAGCGCATGGACGGTGAAGATGTACCGGTGCGGCTTGTCGCCCGGCGGCGGGCATACCCCACCCCAACCGGCATAGCCGTAATCGATGCGCACATGGCTGGCGCCGGCCGGCAGCTTGGCCCCACCAACCGCTCCGGCATCAGCAGCGAGGGCAGTGACCGAAGCCGGGATATTGACCACCGACCAGTGCCACCAGCCCGAGCCGGTGGGCGCGTCTGGGTCATAGACAGTGACCGCGTAGCTGAGAGTGCCGGCCGGAGCCCCCTGCCAGCTCAAATCAGGTGACTGGTTGGCGCCGCTGCAGCCAAAGCCGTTGAACTCAAAGCTCGGTGCGATGGTGCTGTTGGCAGCAACAGCGCTACTGCTGAGGCGAAAATCGGCGGCCTTGGCGACCGGAATAAGGCAGGCCAGCAGGCTGGCGAGAATGATTCTGTTCATGCAGTTCCCTTGTTAGCAGGTTAATCATCACCGCCAGTCTAACGGCAATCGCCGCAGACGGATCACGTGGTCAACAGCCGTGGCCGCACCAGCACCGCCGAGCGCAGCCGTTTGCGGCCATAACGGGCCACCCGGTCGAACATCGGTGCCGGAATCGGCAGCTGCTGACAGTCACTCAGGGTCTCACCCCGGCTTTCATCCACGTCCGGATCGTGGATATAGACCATGCCATTGGCCACCCCCAGCACTGCCACCCAATGCGGCACCTTGCGCTGATCAAAGCGCCAGGTGCTGATCAGCACAATCGGCACCCAACCATCGGCCAGCGCCTGCTTCAGCCGCTCAACAGTGGGCGCCTGCTCGACCACCGGAATGGCCGCCTCGGCCAGCTCCAGCATAAATTCATCGTGCACCAGCTCCATCACCGTGCGCTTTTCGGCTACCCGCACGGTATCGATGAACGGCGTCTCCTTCGAGCTGACCCACACCTGCGAGTCAAAACCGCGCCGCCAGGCGGCCAGCGCCAACCCGTGGGGGCTGCAACCGCCATGACCGGTGGTCATAAAAATAGTGGTAGCCTCGCGCCAGATCGCCAACTCGCGGGCACGATTAATACGCTCGTCATCAGCCACCTGCGCTGTGGCCATCAGCACGCAGGCGGCGCCGCAGGTAAAGGGGGTGGTCTGGCGATAATAGGGCAGCGGGTGTAGCTGCTTGCGGCTACCAGGAAACAGAATGCGCTTATGCATGCGCAAGGCGTCGGCGTTATCTTCGTAATAGTGGGCGTGGTGGCCAAACACCTTGTAGCCGAGCCGCTGGTAAAGGGCGATGGCCGCGCTGTTGTCGCTGCGTACCTCAAGACGCATCGCCACCCGCTGCTGCTCGGCGGCGGCCTGCTCGGCCGCCAGCATCAGCGCCCGTGCCACCCCTTTGCCACGGGCGGCCGGGTCAACGGCCAGTGAATAGAGGCGGGCCAGCGCATGCACCGCATGCAGCAGCACCAGGGCATAGCCCAGCACCGCCCCCTGCTCTTCTGCCACCACAACCAGGTCGCTGTCGTCTTTGAGAAAGCGGCGAAAGCTACGGCGGCTGATGCGATCGCTGTCAAAACAGCGCTGCTCCAGATCCTCGAGTGCGTCCAGATCATCCAGCACGCCCCTGCGAATCGTTACGGCCACCGTGTTACTCCCATCGCTGCTATCGGACTTAACTTTAACCATTCTTGGCAGCCCATGGAGGGCGATTTTCTTTGGGCGTATGATGCGGACGCTTTTTCCATCACCGCCGCGCCCAGGATCAGGCCATGCCCGCACAACTGCTGATTGTCGTTGACCGACTGGAACACTGGCAGCCGTTTTACCCCTCATCGGCCGTCGTTTCCCTGCCCGATTACCTGTCGGGCAAGGCGGTGCCGGCCAAGGCCGAGGCGGTGCGGGTGATCAACCTGTGCAACTCGTCGGAATACCTGAGCGAGGGCTATTACTGCTCGTTGCTGGCCGAAGCCCGTGGCCACAAGGTGATGCCCACCGTACCCACCCTCAACGATCTGCGCTCACGCGGCCTTTACCTGCTGCAGCTGGAGGGGATCGAGGGGGTGCTGGAGAAAAAGCTCAACGACAGCCCGCGTGACAAGGCGATCACGGTGATGAGCTACTTCGGCACCACCACCTTTGAACCGCTGCAGGGTCTGGCACGCCGCTTGTTCGACCGCTTCCCCTGTCCGATCCTGCGCATTGAACTCAACTATCGCAAAGGCTGGCAGCTGACCAAGCTTGAGCCGCTGCCGCTGACCGCGCTGGCCGATGACGGCCAGCAGAGCGAATTCGCCGCCGCCCTCGACTACCACAGCAAGCAGCTGTGGCTAGGGCCACGCAAGCGCAAGCAGTACCGCCACGCCATGGCCATTCTGGTCAACCCCAACGAGGAGCTACCACCCTCCGACAAGCCGGCGCTGCAGCGCTTCATCAAGGCGGCCAACAAGCTGGGCATCGATGCCGAGCTGATCGACAAGCGCGAATATGGCCGCCTCGGCGAGTATGACGCGCTCTTTATCCGCGAGACCACCGCCATCGACCACCATACCTACCGCTTCGCCAAAAAGGCCGAGGCCGAAGAGATGGTGGTGATCGACGACTCCAACTCGATCCTGCGCTGCTGCAACAAGGTCTACCTGCACGACATGTTCCGCCATAACGGCGTGCCGTCCCCCACCACCCTGATTGTCGGCAGTTATGAAGACGACCCGGCCGGACGTATCGAGGCCAGCCTCGGCTACCCGTTGGTGCTCAAGATCCCGGATGGATCCTTCTCGCGCGGGGTCTCCAAGGTCAGCAACCGCAAAGAGCTGCAAAAGAGCCTCAAGGCCCTCTTTACCCGCTCGGCGCTGATCTTGGCCCAAGAGTTTGTGCCCACCGAGTACGACTGGCGCATCGGCATTCTCAACGGCAAGCCAATTTATGCCTGCCGCTACTACATGGTCAAAGACCACTGGCAGATCTACAAACATGAGGCCGACAAAGGTAAAGGTGAGCCGCGGGTGCGCACCGGCGGCTGGGACACCCTGCCCACCTACGAGGTACCACGGGTGGTGCTGGATGCGGCCGTCAAGGCGGCTCGGCCGGTGGGCAACAGCCTCTATGGCATCGACATCAAGCAAGGCGGCAACAAGGCCTATGTGATCGAGGTGAACGACAACCCCAGCATCGACCATGAAGTGGAAGATGCATTCCTCGGCGATGAGCTTTACATGCTGATCATGCAGGATTTTTTGCGCCGGATGGAAGACAAGGGGCGCTGAGCGTCGTGAACAGCCGCGACGAGCCAGCAGGCTCTGAGCAATCGGCACCAACCGTTTTTTTGACCCACCGCAGCGCCTGCCCGCGTAATCGCGGCGATGGTGATGACCATCAGCAGCAATGGGAGCAGCAGATGAACGGGGCACTGGATCGCAGCCGTGGCGCGCTGCTCGGGCTGGCGGTGGGCGATGCCCTCGGCACCACCCTGGAGTTCCGGCCGCGCGGCAGCTTCAAGCCACTCACTGACATGGTTGGTGGCGGCCACTTCTGCCTCAAGAAAGGCCACTGGACCGACGACACCTCGATGGCCCTGTGCCTCGGCCACAGCCTGGTGGCCTGCCAGGGCTTTGACCCCCAGGACCAGATGCGCCGCTACTGCAACTGGCTGGATCACGGCTACCTGAGCAGCATCGGCAGCTGCTTTGATGTCGGCACCACCGTCTCTGGTGCCCTGCGCCGCTTTCAGAAAAGTGGCGAAGCCTATGCGGGCAGCAAGGCGCGCTGGAGCGCCGGCAACGGCTCGATCATGCGCCTCGCCCCGATTGCCATTGTCTATGCCGGCTACCCGCAGCTGCTTGAACACGCCCGCAACAGCTCGCGCACCACCCACGGCGCCCTGCTCTGTATCGACAGTTGCGCCTGGCTGGCCCAGCTGCTGGCGGCCCTGCTGCTGGGGGCAAGCAAGCCGCAGCTGTGGCAGCTGCAAGCGGCCTGCGAGAGCCCCGAGCTGCAGGCGCTGGCCAATGGCGACTGGCGCGACAAAAGCTACGCTGAGCTCAAAGGCAGCGGCTATGTGCTGGAATCGCTTGAAGCGGCCCTGTGGTGTTTTGACCAGACCGACAACTACGCCGACTGTGTGCTGGCCGCCGCCAACCTCGGCGACGATGCCGACACCACTGCCGCCGTCGCCGGGCAGCTGGCTGGCGCCTGCTATGGCGCCAGTGGCATCCGCGCCGACTGGCGGGCCGCCCTTTATGGCCATGACGACATCCAGCAGCTGGCCGATCAGTTACACCAGTTGCGCGGCCAGTTAGCACCATGATTGACTCGCTGATCACCGGCCCGCTCAACCGCTGCAACCTGCCCCCGGCACTGCTGGCGGCCCTCGACTATCAGCAACAGCCGCTGGCGATTGAACTCGACGGGGTGCAGCTGCATTACCGCGATCTGTTCCGGCGCCTCGATCCGCTCGCCGATGCTGCCAGCCGCGCCCGCTGCTTTAGCGACTACATGGCGGTGCACTTTCGTCTGCCCGGCCACGAGCTGCAGCAGTGGCCCGAAGCCGAGCCGGTGCCTCGCCCCCAGGCCAACTACCGCCGGTTGCTGCTCGGCTGGCTGTTCGACTCCGACAGCGACGCCGGCGCCGGCTGGCGGCTATGGGCTGAATCACGCTTCGGCCTGCGTACCCTCTACCATCGCGAACCGCTGGGCCCGCCTGATAGCCCATCCCACCAGCGCTATCTGCAGGCCGCCAGCCGCGCCTGCTACGCCACCAACAGCCTGTTCGACCAGCTCGATCTGCTCTACAGCTACTGCCAGTACGAACTGGCCCGCCGCCACCCGCAGCAGCGCCACCTGCCACTGTTTCGCGGCGGCAGCGAACTCCCGCAGCCGCAGCCCGACGGCTCGCTGGTGATCGCCTACAACAACCTCAGCTCCTTCACCCGCGACGCCGACGCCGCCTGCCGCTTCGGCTCCCAAGTACTGGCGGTGGCAGTGCCGCTGACCAAGATCGTCTGCTTCGACAGCCTGCTGCCGGGGCCCCTCGACGGCGAAGGGGAGTTCATGGTGCTGGGCGGCCGCTATCGGGTGGAATGGGTGAAGTGAGGCGTTGCCATCCTGGTCAGCCACTGGTGGATGGATTCCTCATGGCAGCTCTACAGCATCACCCTCGGCGCCCCCTTGATGGCAATGCTGCTGATGAGCAGCCCGCTGTTTCGCCGTACCGCCTCACTAAAGCGGCTCAGCGCGATGCCAGGCGCCAGTGGCAGTGGCAATGGGCGCAAGCCGAGGTTGAAGCAGATCAATAAAACGCCAACAGCGGCTTGCCGGTTCAGCCATCAGCCAATAGCCTTGGCTGCGCGCGATGGATGCGCCCCAAACACAAGGAACAGTGACCATGGAACTGAATCTCTTTCACAGTGTTGGCCGCGGCGGCGCCAACGACATACGCGACGTCAAACTGGTGCAGCTGCTGCTGAACTGCCAGTTGCCCAAGGGTTGCCAACCGATGGCCGTGGACGGCCGCTGCGGCAACAAGACCATCGCCACCATCACCGCCTTCCAGCGCCACAGCCTCAATTACAGCCGCCCAGACGGGCGTATTGACCCCTCCGGCAAAAGCATCCGCACCTTGCTGGCCGGCTATGAGGCCTGGCACCGCGAGCAGATCCGCGCCGTGATCA
>JAFOOX010000064.1 GCA_017425245.1 Gammaproteobacteria bacterium | reverse complement strand
GCTGACCCCACTTTAAGGTCGTCGAACCAGTTGATAAAGCGCATCACATCGGCGCCGCGATAGATCGCCCCGTGCTGCGGGCACAGCTGCTCGATATCCAGCTTGCTGACCCGTTCGCACCAGTCGCGCTTGGCCTCGTTGCTGCCCATCCAGCGGCGGTGGAAGCCTTCGGCGTGTTTGATGTGCTGGTCAAAGTTCTTCACATAAAGCTCGGCGTCAAGCGGCAGCAGGGCAGCGCCAACATCGCCGGAAAAGAGCAGGCGGGCGGCGGGATCATAGAGGTGGAAGTTGCCCGAGGAGTGGAGGTAATGGGCCGGAATAGCCAGCAGCGCCAGCTCGCCGACGTGGATCATGGCCCCTTCGTCAGGCAGGTTGATAAAGGTGCTCTCCTGGCCGCCGAAGTGGGGGATAAAGCCGCCCCACAACCACGACAGATAGCACTTCATCTCCGGGTCGAGTTCGAGCCACAGCGCCAGCGACGAGATGATGTCGGGATCCTGATGGCTGGCGAACAGCGCCTGAATGGTGCGCGGATCGGTGTGGGCGGCCAGCGCCGCAAACACCGCCGGAAAGATCTCCATGCCGCCGGGGTCAGTGAGCAGCGACTGGTTGCCGCTGCTGACCAGATACTCATTGGTGTCGATCAGCAGATTGGGTTTTTCCGGGTCGCGGGCGATCACCAGCCAGCGGTGGTCACCCTGTTGAAAGATGCACTGCGCCTTCTTCACCGGCTGCTCCTTGCGCTCATTCGTCGTAACCGTTCGATCTCTGGCAGCACGTCGGCCACCAGCGCGGTAAATTCACTGGCGATCTCGCCCAGATGGCCGCGCAGGGCACCGCCGTAGGCCGCTTCAATTTTGGCAAAGCGGGCGATCACATCGCCATACAGGCAGTGCTGGTTGGCGTCTTCCAGCACCACGCCTAACTGTTTGCCGCGCCCGGCGGCTTCTTCGCTGAACGCCTGCTCGGCAGTGGCCATGCGCGCCAATGGCTGCTGCAGCGACAGTCGGCCGTCGCCATTGGCACGGGCCAGTAACTGTTGCAAATGACGGCGTTTGAGTGCGGCCGAGATCTGATCAAGGCTGGCCGCCGACAGCTGGTGCAGCCGGGCCATCTGCTGTGACAGCTGCTGGCTGAAGGCGCGCAGCTCGGTGGAGACCACGGCAAAGCCGACCGCTTCGCTGCCCGACTTGCGCGATAGCAGCAGGGCGTTGAGGGCCAGCAGATTGATGCGGTGAGCACTCCACACCACCGCCTTGACGCATTCGGTGATGCCGATGACCGCAGCGAGGGAGAGTTCGGTGTTGGCCTGCATCGGCCGCCCCAGACAAAAAAGGCGATGACAGCAGCTTAGCCCGCTGTCATCGCCCCTGCTGTGATAAACCGCAGCTTAGCGCTGCTTGTAGGCTGGCTGGCGGGCCAGTGTGCGCCGGAGAGGGGCGCCCATGTCCACTTTTAGCTGCGCATAGCCGTCATCGCTGAGCCACTGCTGCTGCTCGGTCAGGATGGCCTGGCCGTTATCATCGACCGCAATGGAGAACACATGCCAGTACTCATCGGCGTCGCCAGCCGGCGGGGTAAACACTCGGGTGCGGCCCTGCAGGTTCAGTTCGACGCGGGCGGGCGATGAGGCGATGGTGCCCGAACCGAAGTAGCGATGGACCACATAATGGAAGCTGCCGCCGTTGGGCAGACCAGGCATGGTCACCACTTCAGGGCCGTAACTGGTGGTGTCGTCCACGTCCAGATTGAACAGCTGATCGCCGACGAGGACACTTTCGTTGCCGTAGTAGAGCTCGAAGCCGGCGCCGCCAACATTGCCCAGCAGGTGGCTGTCGAGGTCGCTCGGGCTCTCACCCCAGCTCAGGCGCACAGTGGCGGCGGCTGGCTGCAGTCCCAGACACTGGGGGATAGCCAGAGTGCCACTTTCCGGCGAGTCCACCACCCGGGTGTTGGACTGGCTGCCTTGAATGGCATTGACCAATACTGACGAGCTCACTCGCACCGGCAGGCTGAAGTTGCCCAGGCTATCGCTGCTGGTGGTGCTGCGGCCAATATAGTCTTGACCTTCGCCCATCACTTGGGCCCCGGCCACCGGCTGTCCCTCGTTATGCACGCAACCGGTGATGGTGACGGTGTTGATATAGTCATCGGCGTTCCACACTGTGAAGTGGCTGACTTGCCCTTCGTAGTAGTAGCCCTCAGTGCCGTTGACCAAAGTGGCTTCGCCCTCTTCGATCCACAGGCCGCGTGCTTCGTCGAACCAGTAGAGGGGCACGCTCGGCTTGGCGTCAGCCGGAACGATACGGCCAGCTAGCGGAATGCGGATGGTTGCGGCGCTGCCGGGGGACAGTTGCAGCGGCTGGCCATTACTTCCGCTTAACACCACCGACAGCGCGCCGAACGATTCGATGAAGCGCGGCTCATCACCATCGTTGGCAATGGCGCGGTAGTCACCGGGCATCAGCCCCGGATCGGCGGAAGGGTCGATGACGCCAACGTCGACAACCACCGGGCCGCTGTAGGCATTGCCACTGGCATCGACCAGACTGTTGGCCGCCAGACTGACCACCTCGATGCCGTCAACACTGACGGCCAGCGGGCTGCTGGCTTCGCCGTTGCCTTGTATATCGGTCGGCTGCAGTTCGGCGCTGGCGATCATGGCGGGCGATGCGTCGCTGTTGGCCAGACTCAGATGGTCGAGGATGTAACCGTTAGCGCTGGCGACCAGCTGGAAATTGCCGCTGATGCCGGTGCCGTTAATAGTGAAGCCGCCTTCGCTGTTGCTGGTGGTGGTGGCAACGATTTGGCGGTCGCCGTCTACCTCGGCGTAAAGGTTAAGAGTGGCGTTGGCTACTGCAGTGCCAGTGTAGTAGTGGCGAACCTCACCGCTGAGGGTGCCAACATCGGCGCAGCTGAGCACCAGATCGCTGATATCCGCACCATTGATGGTCAGGCTGCTGCGGTCAAAGGTGCAGCGCTGGGTAAAGGGCTGGTCACTGAGGCTGAGGCTGAGGGTAGTGCCGTCGGCATAGTCGCCGCTGAGGCTGAAGGCGCCGTTGGCGCTGAGAGGCTGGTCGCTGTCACCATTGACGCTCACCGTCACGCTGCCATCCAGGCCGCTGATGGTGCCGCTGATGCGGTAACTGGTTTCCGGTTCGGGGCTGTCGTTACTGGCGCCATCGCCACCGCCACAGCCAATCAGCGCCATGGCCAGGGTGCCGGCCAGTATCGTCTTGCTGAATTCCATCTCTTCTCTCCGTGTGAGGACGACTGGATTACCGACGGGTAATCCTCTGCGCACAGGAAAGGAGATGTCAGCCATCCTAGCTGAGGAGGAGAGGACAATCGACGCTTCCCTGCGATGGCCGCTACTATGCCGTAGCGGCCGTGATCTGGGAATTGACTTACATCAATCGGGACTAGTCTCCCGCAACCCGCGCACTCCGCCGACGATCAGCACAAAGAACAGCGGCACAAAGAAGATGGCGAGGAAGGTGGCGGCCAGCATCCCTCCCATCACCCCGGTGCCGACGCTCTGGCGAGCAGCCGCCCCGGCGCCGCTGGATAGCACCAGCGGCAACACGCCGAGGATAAAGGCCAGCGAGGTCATCAGGATCGGTCGGAAACGCAGCCGTGCCGCCTCCACCGCCGCTGTCATTGGCTTCAGCCCTTCATCCATCTTGTAGATGGCGAACTCGACGATGAGGATGGCGTTTTTGGCCGCCAGCCCGAGTAGCGTCACGAGGCCGATCTGGAAGTAAACATCGTTGCTCATGCCACCCAGATAAACTGCCGCCAAGGCGCCAAAAGTGCCAAAGGGCAAAGCCAGCAGCACCGACAGCGGCAAGCTCCAGCGCTCGTACTGAGCGGCCAGGATCAGAAACACCATGATCACCGCCAGCCCCAGCGCCAGCCCAGCCGCACCGGAGGATTTCTTCTCCTGAAAGCTGGCGCCGGCCCAGTCATAGCTGAACTCCGGTGGCAGCACCTCGGCCAGGATCTGCTCGACCCGCTCAAGCGCCTGACCGGAGCTGATGCCGGGGGCGCCGGAGCCAAAGATCTTGGCCGCTGGCAGGTTGTTGAAGCGATCCTGCGAGTCAGGCCCGGCGCTGTAGCTGAAGCGGGCGAAGGCGGTCATCGGCACCATGGCACCTGAGGCTGAGCGCACGTAGATGTTGCCCAGATCCTCGGGGCTGGTGCGGTAGCTGGGGTGAGCCGACATCAATACCTGCCAGCTGCGCCCGAACTTGTTGAAGTCGTTAACATAGTAGGTTCCGAGGGTAGCCGACAGGGTGTCAAAGGCGGCATCGATGTTGATGCCGAGGGTCTTGGCCCGCTCGCGGTCGAGATCCACATGCAGCTGCGGCGCACCGGCCCGCCACAGGGTGGCGACGTTCATCAGCTGCGGATCGCTGTTGGCCTTGGCCAGAAACGCCTGGGTCACTTCGTTGAGGCGGGCCGCGCCCCCTTCACCACGGTTCTGGATATAGAGCTCAAAGCCGCCGGCGGTACCCAGACCAAAGATTGGCGGCGGGTTAAAAGCCAACACCAGCGCTTCGCGGATATGGGCGGTGCGGCCGAATAGTTCGCCCACCAGCTCTTGGGTGGTCACCTCGCGCTCATCCCAGTCGGTCTGGCCGACAAAGATGGTCGCCGCGCTGTTCTTGTAACCGCCGCCAAGGAAGTCAAAGCCGGTGAAGGCGATGGCGTACTTATTGGCCGGGTTGGCCTTGATCTGTTCGACCACCTCGCTGACCACCGCATCGGTGCGCTCCAGGGTGGCACCATCGGGCAACATCACCGCCGCGATGTAGTAGCCCTGATCTTCATCCGGCACCAGCGAGCCCGGGGTGGTGCGCCACAGCTGGGCGGTGAGCAGCACCATGCCGACAAAGAGCACCACGCCGAGCAGCGCCCGCTTGAGCAGAAAGCGCACGCCGCTGGTGTAGCCGTGGGTGAGATGCTCAAAGCCACGATTGAAAGCCTGGGCCCAGCGCCACGGATGTTTGTGTTCGGCCTTGAGGATCAGCACACACAGGGCCGGGGTCAGGGTCAGGGCCACGACGCCGGAGATACCCACGGCGATCGACAGGGTGATGGCGAACTGGCGGTACAGCTCGCCGGCCAGCCCACCGAGAAAGGCGATGGGGACAAACACCGAGGTCAACACCAGCACGATGGCGATCACCGGCCCGGTCACCTCCTGCATCGCCTGCAGCGCCGCCTCGTAAGCCGGTTTGCCCTCTTCATGCATGATCCGCTCGACGTTCTCCAGCACCACAATGGCGTCATCGACCACGATGCCGATCGCCAGCACCATGCCGAACAGGGTCAGGGTGTTGATCGAGTAACCAAGCAGATGGAGGCCGGCAAAGGTGCCGATCAGCGATACCGGCACCGCCAGACAGGGGATGAGGGTGGCACGCCAGTTCTGCAGGAACATGAACACCACCAGGAACACCAGCACCATCGCCTCGACCAGGGTTTTCACCACCTCGCGGATCGACACCTCAACAAAGCGGGTGGTGTCATAGACGACCGTGGCTGCCAGCCCGTCAGGGAAACGGCTGCGCAACTCCGCCATGGTGGCGTTGACCTCATCGGCTACCGCCAATGCATTGGCCCCCGGCTGCAGGAAGATGCCGACCAGGGTGGCATTATCGCCATTGACCCGGCCGATAAAGCCATAGTCTTTGGAACCGAGCTGCACCTCGGCCACATCCTTGAGGCGCACCAGCGAGCCGTCGCTGTTGGCGCGGATAATGATTTCCTCAAACTGGCTCGGCTCGCTCAACCGCCCTTGGGCGGTGATGGTGTACACCAGCTGCTGGCCGTCACCCACCGGTGGCTGTCCCACCTTGCCGGGGGCGAACTGGGCGTTCTGCTCGCGGATGGCGGCGGCCACATCGGCGGTGGTCAGCCCCAGCCGAGTCAGACGGTCAGGCTTGAGCCAGACACGCATGGCGTAATCCTTGGCGCCGAAGATCTGTACGCTGGTGGTACCGGGCACCCGTTTTACGCGGTCCAGTACGTTCATGGTCACGTAGTTGCTGGTGTAGATGTCGTCGAAGCGGCCATCGGGCGAGGTGAAGGCGATTACCTGCAGGAAGCTGGAAGACCCCTTCTCGGCGGTTACCCCCTGGCGCCGTACCTCTTCCGGTAGCTTGGCTTCCGCTTGCTTGACCCGGTTGTTGACGTTCTGCGCCGCTTTGTCGATATCGGCGCCAATCTCAAAGGTGACCAGGATCTGGACCACACCGTTGGAGGATGAGGTGCTGCTCATGTAGATCATATCTTCGACGCCGTTGATGGCGTTCTCCAGCGGCGCTGCTACCGTCTGCTCCAACACTTCGGCCGAGGCACCGGGGTAACTGGCGGTAACAGTGACCACCGGTGGGGCGATCTCCGGGTACTGGGCAATCGGCAGGCCGCGCATGGCGGCGAGGCCAGCAATGACAATAAATAGCGAGATAACGGTGGCGAAGATCGGCCTGTCGATAAAGAAACGTGAAAACATCAGTGCGCCTCCACCGTGACCATGGCATTGGTGGCTGCCGCTGATAGCGGGCTGACCGGCGCACCGGGGCCGAGCTTGATCAGGTTATCGAGGATCAGCTGATCACCGGCATTGAGGCCGCCCTGCACCAGCCACTGGCGGCCAGCGCCGCCCTCGCTCACGGTTACCCATTCACCGACGCGGATCGGCCGCATCTCGGCTACCGGCTGACCCTGCTCGCCCTGGCCGACCACATAGACAAACTTGCCCTGTGGCCCCTCCAGCACCGCCGACTGCGGGATGGTGATGGCATTCGGGCGATGGGCGCCGCTGACCTGGGCGCGGACAAACTGGCCCGCTTTCAGCTCACCACCGGGGTTGGGCAGGATGGCGCGCAGGGCCACGCTGCCAGTCTGTGGGTCAAGACGGGCTGACTGGAAGTCGATGCGTCCGATCCGCTGCAGCAACTGGCCGTCAGCCAGTTTGACCCGCACTTCAAGGGCGTTATCGGCGGGCACATGCAGGCTGCCGTTGGCCACATCGCGCTGCTGCGCCAGCCACTGGTTTTCGGCCACGGCAAACTGCACGTGCAGCGGTTCGATCTGGGTCAGGGTGGTGAGCAGGGTATCACCGGCGGCGACCAATGTGCCTTCCACCGCTGTGGCAATGCCGGTGATGCCGTTGATCGGCGCTGTCACCCGGGTGTAATCGAGATTGAGGCGGGCGCTGCTGACGGCCGCTTGGGCCGCCTGAACGCCGGCCTTGGCCAGCGCTCGCTCTGCCTCGGCATCATCCAGATTTTTGCGGCTGGTGGCACTGCTGGCCACCAGCGGCTGCAGCCGTTTGACCTCGCGCTCGCTGCGCATCAGCTCAGCATTGGCCTGGGCCAGCTGGGCTTCGGCCGCTGCCAGCTGGGCGCGGTAGGGGGCATCGTCGATCTCGAACAGCAGCTCACCGGCTTTGACCTCGGCCCCTTCGGTGTAGCTGCGCAGCTTGAGGATGCCGGAGACGCGGGCCCGCACCTCTACTTCGCGCGAGCCGGCGGTAAAGCCGGTGAATTCGCGCACCACCGGCAGGTCAGCCGGGGTGATGGTGAGGGTGGCTACGGCTGGCGGCGGCAAGGCAGCGGGGGCCTCCTCGGCCATGCCAAAGCAGCCGGCCAGCGTCAGTGACAGTAACAGCGTGGCTGCAGCGTGCAGCGAGTGAGAACGGGACATAGGCAGCTCCGTGGCTAAGGCGGTCAAAAGTGGGCCAGATCAAATTCTGCAGATTGGACGACGCAATCATAGATACATTCATGACTGTTTGTAAATTGCGACTTATAATCCGCCTGCGTTATCGCCTGATGTCACCTTGGAGTAGCCGTGGTCCGTCGTACCAAAGCCGAAGCTGAAGAAACCCGTGTCGCCTTGCTCGATGCGGCCGAGCGGGTGTTCAGCGACAAAGGAGTGACCAGCACCTCGCTTAATGAAGTGGCCGCCGCCGCCGGGGTCACCCGTGGTGCCCTCTACCACCATTTCAGCAACAAGCTGGATCTGCTCGACGCGCTGATGGAGCGGATCATGATGCCGCTGGAGGAGATGCGTCGGCGCGACGATGAACAGCAGAGCGGCCCCTGTCTGGCCACCATCCGCGAGCGCTCGCTGACGGTGCTGCAGTTGGCGGTGGCTGATCCTCACGCCCGCGCCGTGTTCTCCATCCTCTATCACAAGTGCGAGTACGTGGATGGTGTGTTGCCGGTGCAGCGCCGTCATCTTGAGTGCCGCAGCGACTGCGCCCTTGAGGTGACCGCCGCCTTTGCCGCCGCCATTGCCGCCGGTGAGCTACCGGCCAGTCTCTGCCCGCGCAAGGCCACCATCGGCCTGTTCAGCTATATCGACGGGCTGGTATTCAACTGGCTGCTCGACCCCGATTACTTCGATCTGGGTGGCGACGCCCCCTTCTTTATCGACAGCTATCTCAACGGCCTGCGTCAGGCCGGCAGCAAGGAGTAACTCATGGCGCGTGTCGCCTTTATCGGTCTGGGGGTGATGGGTTACCCCATGGCCGGTCATCTCGCCGCCCACGGCCACCAGCTGGTGGTCTACAACCGCAGCCCGGCCAAGGCCGAGCGCTGGCAGCAACAACACGGCGGCCATATCGCCGCCAGCCCGGCGGAGGCGGCGGCCGAGGCCGACTTTGTCTGCCTGTGTGTCGGCAACGACGAGGATGTGCGCCAACTGCTGACCGGCAGCGACGGGGTGCTGTCACGCCTTAAGCCCGGCACCATCATCATCGATCACACCACCACCTCGGCCACCCTGGCTGAGGAGATGGCCCGCGCCTGTGCGGCAGTGGGCGGCCAGTTTATGGATGCGCCGGTGTCCGGCGGCCAGAGCGGCGCTCAAAACGGCGTGCTGACGGTGATGGTGGGCGGTGACGCCGAGGCCTTTGCCCGCGCCGAGCCGGTGATCGCCAGTTATGCCAAGCGCATCCGCCATCTCGGGGTCAGCGGCAACGGCCAGAAGGCCAAGATGGTCAACCAGATCTGCATCGCCGGGCTGGTACAGGCGCTGGCCGAGGGGGTCCATTTTGCCGAGCAGGCGGGGCTGGATATCCCGCTGCTGTTCGACACCCTAGGGGCCGGTGCCGCTCAGAGCTGGCAGATGGACAACCGCCATCTGAGCATGCATCAGCGCCGCTTTGACTTCGGCTTTGCCGTCGACTGGATGCGCAAGGATCTGGGCATCGCCCTGACTGAAGCCAAGGCTAACGGCGCCGCCCTGCCGGTGACCGCGCTGGTCGATCAGTTCTATGCCGAGGTGCAGGCCAGCGGCGGTCAGCGCCTCGATACCTCCAGCCTGCTGCTACGGCTGGCGGCCTGCGCACCGGCCACCGACTAAGCGTCGCCGGCGCCAGTGCCCGGCAGCGGGCGACCACCGGTGGCCACGGTGTCGGCCAGCAACAGCAACTCCGGTAGCAGGCCGTGGATCAGTGCCAGCTGACGCAGCAGGCGCCGTTCGGCGCCGGTGACCCCGGCCGGGATCGCCTCCAGCGCCCGGCTCAATTCAACATCGCAGGGGGCCAGCGGCTGCAGGCTGTTACTGGCCAGCTGAGTGGCGAGCTGCGCCAGTTGGCGGTCGATCGCCTGCTCCGCCTCCGCAATCAGCGGCTGTAACAGCCACTCGCCAATCTGTTCGCGGTGGGCGCCCAAGGCCGACACATAGCCGAGCAGGGTGTGGCTGAGGCAGAGAAAGCGGAAGGCGGCATCGGCCAGCTGGCGGTGGCGATCTGGCTCGCCCAGCATCGCCGTCAGCACGGCCGACAACTCACCATCGGCGTTATGGGCGTCACGGCGGGCGATGCGGTAGGGCAGATCGTCACGCTTGCCGCTGCGGTACTGGGCCAGGATCTGCTGCAGGTAAGCGCTGCTGGCGGTGAGGGTGCGGGCCATCACCTGCGGCAACCGGCGCTGCTGCCAGTCGGGCAGGATCAGGGCCACCGCCAAAGCGCCCAGGCCACCGCCAATCAGGGTATCCATCAGCCGTGGCCACAGCAGCGCGTAACCGTCACCGATCTGGTGGAAGCAGATCAGCATCATCACCGTCATGCTGGCGGTGGCCAGCAGATAGCGCTCGCTGCGATGGAGAAAAAAGCTGATACCAGCGACCACCGCCAGCGCCATCTGCACCAGCGGCAGTGGGATCAGTGATAACAGCAACCAGGTCACCACCACCCCAATCACGGTGCCGCCCATGCGCTGGCCGAAGCGCCGCCAGGTGTCGCTGTAGCCGGGCTGACAGACAAACACCGTGGTCAGCAACACCCAGTAGCCATGAGGCAGATCCACCGCCTGGATCAGGGCGTAACCGCTGGCTAGCGCCAGCGCCAGTCGCACCCCGTGGCGAAAACGCCCCGACTGACGGTTGAGCTGACTGCTCAGCCGCTGCCACATTGCCTTGAGGCTGTGGGCATCGGTATCGCGCAGGGCAGCATCGGCCGCCTCCAGCGCGTCGGGGTTGGCGGCGTTGGTTAGCTGACGGTCGATGGTGACCAGATTGCGGCACAGGTCAGCCACCGATTCCGCCAGTGGCTGCCAAATCGGCTGCGGCTGCTGTTCGACAAAACTCATGGCGGCGGCCAACTGATCCAGCGCCGCCTGATTGCTGTGGCCCGGGCTGGGCAACTGTCCTTGGGCGATGGCGGCGGCAATCGCCCGGCAGCTGTTGGCTTCGCGTCGCAACAGGCGCTGGGCGCGAAACAGCAGATCGCTGCGGGCAAAGGCGGTGGCCAGCGCCTCGTAGGGGTAGTGGGCCGAGCTGGCCCTTTCGTGCACATCCTGAGCGAGAAAATACCAAGTGAGATAGCGGCGATAGCGCGGCCCCGGACTGTCGCCGCGCAAACGGGCGCGCAGCACGTTGCGGGCGCGGTCGAGAGCGGCGACCAGTCGCCGGTTCTCCTCCACCAGCGCCAGCCGGCGCTCGCTGCGATCCAGCCCGTCGTCGGGTTCAAACAGCTCGGCCTTGCGCTCTAAAAAGCTGGCCAGTGCCAGATAGACGCGAGCCACCACCTGCTGTGCCGGCCTGAGCGAAAACAGCAGCGACCACAGCAGCGACCACAGGCCGTAGCCGCCGGCCCCGACCAGCAACAGCAGCGGCTGCAGATACCAGCTATCCCCCGCGCCGGCATGATGGTCGAGGCTGAGCATGGTGTAGATGGCCAGCAGCAGCGAGGCCTGGGCGATGGTGGCATAGCGCTCGCCGATGGCACCGAGCATGACAAAGCCGAAGGTAGAGAGGGTCAGGCCGATGATGAACAGCGGTGGCCAGGCAAACAGCAAGCGCACCGAGAAGGCGGCCACGGCAAAGCAGAGCAAGGTCACCAGCAACGCCTTGATCCGACCCAGCGGATGGTCGTCGCTGTCAGCCATGGCGCTGGCGATCACCCCCAGCAGCAAGCTGATCAGCCACTCCTGACGGCCGGCCAGCTCGCAGGGCACCACCACCGCCAGCAGGGCGATGGCCACCCGCAGCCCGCTATTGACCTTGTCGCTGGCCCATAACTGGCGCCAGCGCCCGTCGTTCATCCGGGGTGTGGCCACGCCTGCTCCACTGTTTGCTCATTGTCAGTGGCAAGGCTAACCGCCAGCGGCTCGCTCGGCCAGCGCCACACGGCGGTCGCTGTCATGGCTTTGATGCGTCACAACTTTGGCTGAAGTTGCAGGTACTGGTCAGCGGGCGAAGCGACCGCCAGCGGCGAACGGCAGTTGAGGTGTCGGCCGGTCGTCCAGTTCGGCCATGATCCGCGCCCGCTCGCCATCACTCATACGACTCCAGGCGGTAATCTCCACCAGCGTGCGGCGACAGCCAATACAGACATCGTCGACCATGCGGCAGACGCTGATACAGGGGGTTTCAATACGGCCGGGAATGGACATGGGTTACCTCATACAGCTGTGGATCCAGCCTAGTCTGGAATGGTGGTGGCAAACACCGGCAAAGGCTGGGGTTTTGACCCGGATCAGCCTCGGCTAACCCCAGTGCTGCGCCGGGTCTTGCTGTCACTGCTACGCTCAAAGCGAAGTGGTGGCTCGCTGGTTAGTGACTTTCTGGCTGTGGTCGCGGGTTTGGCCGGCTAAGGATGAACAGGGCAATGGCCGCCAGCAACACCCACAGTGGCAGCCGTACCGCCAACGGCAGAGCCATGGCCAGTGCCGCACTGATGGCCATGGTCGTGAGCGCGGCAACTTTGGCCCGACGACCGATCGCACGCTGTTGATGCCAGGCATGTAGCGGCGGCCCCAGCTGAGGGTGGTGCCACAACCAGTGGTGAAAGCGGGGTGAGCCTCGCCCTGCCAGCATCAATGCCAACAACAGGAAAGGGGTGGTGGGCAGCAACGGCAACAGCAGTCCGAGCGCCCCCAAGGCAACACACAACACGGCGCCTGCCGAACACAGCCAGCGTCCCAAGGCGGTCATCGCCAGCCCCAGCAATCAAGGCGTCCAGAGGGCAGCATCGGCGTCATCTCCTCCATCAGTGGCCGCAGCAGTCTAACCGCTGCCGGCTACCGGCCAAAAGGGAGCCGCCTGATTTTGGGCCGCTGCGGCAAACCGCCGGGGCGCTGGCTGCGTAAGCACAGCAGCGATTGTCACCGACTACCGGGAGATTAACCATGCTGCATCACCACATCACCCGCGTATCGCTGTGGCTAACCATGGCCTGCGCGCTGCTACTGACCGGCTGCAGCAGCAACCGCCCGTTCTATGCCCCCGCCAGCGAGACATTTCGTACCACCGCTGATTATCGCCATCCCTACCAAGATCTGTGGTTAGCCTCGGGCTCCGGCAATCTAATGCATGTGCAGCGCCACTTCACCAATGCCGGCCACAGCCAGGGGGTGGTGCTGCACTTTCATGGCAATCGCGGCAACCTGAGCGACACCATCGTCAAGGTTGAGTGGTTGCTTGATGAAGGTTATGACTTGGTCGTATTTGATTATTCCGGCTACGGCAACAGCAGCGGCACCCCCACCCCTGCCACCACTTTTGAGGATGCCCGCACTCTGCTTGACTGGTTCAACCGTTTGCCCCGCCAAGACGCCGATTATCGTAAGGTGGTGATTGGTGAGTCCCTTGGCGGCGCCATTCTGGTCAGTGGCCTGGCGGCGCCGCTGGCACCGCTGGATCTTGATCTGGTGGTGGTCGACTCCAGCTTTCACAGCTATGTCGCCCTGGCCCGGTCGGTAGCGGCCGACCATCTGCTGGGCTGGACCATCAGCTGGGCCGCACCACTGGTGATTAGTGACGATTATGCCGCTGGGCCGCGCATGGCCCAGCTGCCGGCGGCACCGCTGCTGATCAGCCACTGCGATAGCGACAGCCTGATCCCCCACAGCTTTAGCGAGCAACTATTCCAGGCCGCGCGGGGCAACAAGGTGATGTGGTCGCTACCCGGCTGCGCTCATGCCCGTGGCTTCGGTAATGAATACCCACTGAATCAGCAACTGCTGCTGACCGTGATTGATCAGCCATCACGGCTGACGGCTGAGTATGACTACGCTGCCGCGCTGGCGCTGGTCAACAATCAGAGCCTACTGCTCAGTCACGCCGGCCGCTGATGTCTGGCTGATCTGAGATGCTGATTGCAGCGTCGGCGTTCACTCCTTGAGAATGCCTCGAGCGCGCAGCAGCGCGGTTTTGAAGTCCTCTTCGTGGTCCTTCATCAGCCCCGGGATGGGCGCATTCTCTCCTTCGCGGGCGAGCTTGAGGTGGTAGATCAGCACATCGTCAGTGAGTGTTGCCAGTTCGCCCTGAAAGCCAGCCTTGCTGGCCAGTTGCTGCAGCAGTTCGGCCAGATTGAGTTCGGGGCTGGCCTGCCACACCGGGGTCAGCAGTTCCAGCAGTTCATCGATACGGTGGCAACTCATGGGCTCTCCTAGAACTCAAAACGGTAGATGAAGTCGATGGCATTATCGGTGCTGCTGACCCCTTCGAGATAGAGGTTACGCAACAAACGGACCCGCACCGTTAACTCTGACACCGCACTGAAAATGCCTCGGCCATAGCGCACGCTGACACCGGGCAGCAGGCTGCCACTGACCACCACCTTGGCCTCATCACCACTGCCACTGGTGCCCAGCGCCAGATCCTCAACACCGAAGGCATCGCCCACCGTGTTCACCAATGCGCCGCCCGAGGCGATCCCCATACCCAGTGCCGCCACTGCCATGTCGTTGCCCCCTTCGCCCGCTTCCAGGTCACGCCCCTGCACCAGATAACTGAGGGCGCGCGGCTCGGCCAGCCCGGGCTCGGAGAAGACGCTGACATCGGCACCACCCGGCACGCCGCTGATGCGCAGCCCGGCCACCACCCCGTCTTCAGTTTCATCCGGATCGCGGATCGCCTCGACGTTGAGCACCGGCAGCGCAGGGGGGCCGGTAAAGCCGAGGATGGCGCGACGCATGATCAGATTCTGGCCGTAGGCCTTGAAGCGGCCATCGCGCACCGCCACCTCGCCCAGCAACTGCAACCCTTCGCCACGCTCTTCGGCGCGCAGCTGGCCGGTCAGCCGGCCGGTCAGGCCGAAGGCCTCCAGCCGCAGCCTGTCGCCCAGCTTCAGCAGCAGCTGCATGCGTGTCTGCCAGTACCCTTCATCGGCCAGCTGGCCACGGTTGATCAGCCGCTCATCACTGCTCACCGCCACTGCCGTCGGCGGCAGTTCGATCACCCGCACCAGCCCTTCACGCACGGTCACAGTGCCGGCCAGGGTCAGTTGCGGCTCGGCCACGCTCAGCTGCAGATCGCTGTCGAGGCGCAGCTGGGCCAGTTCATGTTCGATCGGCCAGTTGAGCCCGGCGAGGCGCAGCTCACCCTGCAGCTGCGGGGTCCAGCTCAGCTGGCCGCTGACCAGCGCGCTGCCGCCAGCGGCCACCAGCTGGCCCTGCACCAGGGCCCGTTCACCCACCAGATCAATGTTCAGGTCACCATCGTCAATCTGCACCCCGGCCCGAGGCGCCCGCGCCAGCAGCTTGCTGGCTCGCAGCTGGCCATTGATTTCCGGCTGGGAACGGGCACCACTAAGGCGCAGCACCCCATCCAGCCGCCCCTCAAGCTCCAGTTCATTGCCTAACCAAGGGTCGATCAGAGCCAGCGCCAGCTGGCGCAGCTGCAGCTGGCCGCTGACCGGCAGGCCGCTGTTGCTGCTGTTGGCGGTGGTCAGATCGACCAGCAACGCCCCCTGCTCACCCAGATCAAGCTGGCCGTTGATGACCAGCTGCTGATCGTCCCCGCGCGCGCTCAGGCTCAGCTGTTGCCACGGATAACGCTCGCGTATCCCCTCGTCATCTAGGCTGATGGCGCCAGTGGTGGCGCCCAGATCGGCCACCACCTGCCATGGCTGTTTGCCGCTGCGGGCCAGATTGAGCTGGCCGCTGACCACCCCCTCCAGACGCACCAGCTCCGGCAGCCAAGGGTTGAGCCAAGTGAGGTCAAGGCGGTTGAGACGGGCCTCAATGGCACCGCTGCGCCCCTGACGAAAGCCGCGATCCAGGCAGAATTCGAGTGGTCGTCCGCGCCAGCAGTGGGGGCTCAGGGTCCAGCCATTGGTCTGCTGCTGCCAGCGCAGTGGCCCGGCCAGCACCACCTGCTGACGGCGGCCAGTGATCACCGCATCGTCGATGGTCAGCGCCAGCAGCCCCTTGCTGTAGCCGCCGTCGCCGGCCATCAGCCAGTGAAAATCGCCCGACTCAGCACTGCTCTGCCACTGGCTGTGGGCCAGGGTGCCCTGGCCACCGGCCGTTACCTGCTGGCTGTCATTGTCGAGCAGCCGCAACCGAGGAGCGGTCAGCGACCAGACGTGGCGATAATCGCCCGTCAGCTGCAACTCGCCGTCAAGGCTGATCTCGTCAGCCTGCACCGGGCTGTCACTATCACCGACCCTGGCCCGAACCACCGCCGTCAGCAGCGGCGTTGCCCGCGGCCCGCCCAGGCTCCATTGGCCATTCAGTCGCCCCGGCAAGCCGGTAAGCAGCGCCAAATCCAGATTGGCATCACCGCGCAGCTGCCAGCTGCTGCCGGCATCGCCATAGGCGTTGATGCGGTTGTGGTCGCTGTGGACAAACAACCGGCTGATATGCACCGCCTGCGGATCAGCGCTGAGCCCGGCGTAGAGATTCCAGCGCTGCTGCTGCCAGTCGGCGCGCGCTCGCACTGCGGCCAGTTGCACCCGCCAGTCCTGCTCGCCATGCCAGTGGGCGGCGATGCCACCGCCAATCCGTTCGATGCGCGGTAAACCGGGCCGGATCAGCGCCAGCGGCAGGCCATGACCTGACCAGCGGCCACCCAAATTCCAGCCGCGCTGGTCGATGGCAACGCGGCCGCGCCAGGCCAGCCGGCCGCCGTCAAGGCTGGCCTCAGCCAGCCAGTTGCTGCGGGTCAGCCAGTGGCCATAACTGCGTGCCCGCACCTTGCTGACCAGTTCGCCCCACTGCAGCTGGCCACCCAGCGCCAGCCAGTGGCTGCGGCTGTTGCCAAACAGACCGGCGTTAAGCGCCTTGACCGTCAGCCCCGGCGCCTGTGGCAGGGGCGGCAGCTGGCCGGTGGCCACCACCACAAAGGGCAGCAGCGGCTCATCCAGCCGCGCGCTGGCCATCACAGTTAGCGGCTGCTGATCACGGCTGCGCAGCAGCAGCTGTGGCCGGGCCAGCGGGCCATCAAGCTGCAGCCGCCACGCCGGCCAGCCGCCGCCACGCCCCTCAACCTCGATCGCTAGCGGCTGGCCACCTGACAGGTCAGCCTGGCCTCGCAACTGCAGCTGATACTCCTGCCAGCCAAAGCGCAGGTCATCGATGCTGAGCTGTTGCTCACGCCAGTCACCATCGAGCAGCAGCTGGTCGAACTGATACTGTTGTTTGCCACTGTGGATCTGCAGCTGGCCCAGCCGCACATCAGCCACGGCCAGTCCAAGCGGCAGGCTAATGGCGCTGATGGTCTGCACCAGAGCGGTCGCCTCGGCAGCGGCCGGACGCGGCGCGCTTGGCACCGCAGCGGGCAGGCTGAGCTGATAATGATCGGCCACCAGCCACGGCACCTTGACCCCGCGCTCGTCGATAATGGCCGCACCGTTGATGGCGCGGCCGCTCATCTGCAGGCCGCTGCCAGACAGCGCCAGTTCGGCCACCTGCAGCTCGTGCACCTCAATGGCAAAGGGCATCGGCAGGCCCGGCGGCGCGGGCGACTCATCCTCGGCGCTGTCCGTTTCGTCGCTGACTCGCCAATCCACGGTCACCCGTGCGGCTGCCAGCCGCTCCACGCAAAGCCGCAACTGCCAGCTGCAGCGCAGGTCCAGATCAACCTCGGCATCTACCACCTCAACCGTCACCAGCGGCAGATCCAGATAAAAGCGGTCGAGATGGAACTGTGACAGGCCATCGCGGCGCAGCCCGTCGATGCGCATCTCAGGCAACAACTGCTGCAACAGCGGCACCAGCCCCGGCGGCAGGCCGGGTGACAGCAGCAGCAACGCCAACAGCAGCGGCGGCAACCACAGCAACATCAAGGGCGACAGCAACAGCCTGAACAGGCCGAGGGCAAAGCGACGGGGGGTCATAGCTCTGGCCCCAGCGCGAAATGGATGCGAAAACCGCCGTCATCGCTATCCAGTGGGAAGGCCAGATCGATCCTCACGGGGGCAATGGGTGATTGCCAGCGCACGCCGATCCCCACCGCGCGCGACAAGGTGGTGGTCTCCAGGGTATCGAAAGCGGCGCCGGCGTCGATGAAGGTGGCTGCCCACCAGTTATCCAGCACCCGGTACTGGTAGCCGACGCTGCCAGTCAGCAGGTTGCGCCCGCCCACCAGCTCGCCATCGCTGTTGGTGGGGGCGATTGACTCATAGTCGTAGCCGCGCACACTCTGATCGCCTCCGGCAAAGAAGCGCATGGAGTAGGGCACGTCATCGAAGTTATCGGTGATCAGGGCGCCGCCATCGACCCTCAGCAGCAGCCGGTGGTTGGTAAACAGTCGCCACTGGGCACCCGCCCGGCCACGCAGGCTGAGCAGGCGGATATCGGAGCCGATCGCCTCGTCGGTGGCCTCGACCGTGGCCAGCATCTTGTCGATCCGTGACGGATCGGTGGGTTTGCCAACGGTGCGCAACCGTTGGAAGCTCCAGCCTGGCAGATAAAGATCGACCTTGCCGCTGTCATTGGCCTGGACGAAATCCTCATGCAGCCAGCGCAGGGTGTAAGAACGCAGGCTGTTGCGCCACTCGCTATGACGGCCGATCTGCAGCGAATAACTGCTGCTGTCGGTGTCGTTGTTATCGACCATCTCGACCCCGATGGCCGCCTCGTAATAGTCATCTAGCGGATCATCACCGGGCACCCGGTAGGTGACTTCTGCATTCTGAATCGGCTCGGACCACTCCACCGAGGTCGACAGGCTGTGGCCGGCGCTGTTGACCCAAGGTTTGTTCCAGGCCAGACCAACCCGCGGGCCTGTGTCGGTGGCCCAGCCGAATTTGGTTTCGATAGCGTTGGCCACGGTCGGCACCAGTTCGATGGCTACCGGCACCGTACGCGCCTCGTCGGCCTCGCCCCGGCGGGGCAGTACCCGGCTGCTCTCAAACCACTGGCTGCGGGCCAGCCGCTGGTTGGTTTCGGCCAGCTTGGTCACCTCGTACGGCTGGCCCTCGCGCACGCTGATCAGTTCGCCTACCCGCGCCTCGTCGATCTGGCTGCCCGTCACCGACACGGCGCCGAAGCGGTAGCGAACCCCACTGTCGAACAGAATCACCACCCGCGCACTGTGGTTGTCGACATCCACCTCCAGCGTGCGCTCGGTAAAGCGCGCCTCGAAGTAACCGTTCTGGGCAGCGATCGACTGCAGCTGCTGTTTGATGTCGTCGTAATGGCCATGGTGGAGCAGATCACCCTGCTGCATGGGCAGCCGCTTGAGGTAGCGGCGATAGCGCGGGTCCTGCTCGCCCTCGCCGCTGACCCGCACCTTGAGTTCACGCACCCGCACCGGCTGGCCGGGCTTGATCTCCAGTTGCCAACTGTCGGCCGCCAGGCGGTTGATGCTGATCTGCGGTTGATAGTAGCCAACGGCCCGCAACGCCTCGCGCGCGGTGGAATCGATGCGCCGCCGGGCCGCCACCTCGCTGTCGGGCAGGCGGCGCAGGCGGGTGTCGAGAAACACCTGCACGTTATCGCGAGCCACGCTGCTAACGCCGCGAATATCAAAGCTGAGGGCAAGGCTGAGCGGCGCCATCAGGGCCAGCACCAGCAGCAGGGGCAGACGCAACAACGGGTTCACCGCAAGCCAGGATGGTGCCGAGCATAGCATGGGCCCGGCCCGGCCACGGCGGGCCGACAGCGTCACAGTGGGATCCGGCTCCAACTCCCGCATGGTCGTATCGACAAGCAGCGGTTGGCTCCGTATGGTGGTGTCGCAAACTGGTCAGAGTTTCAATAGCAGCACCATGAATTTTTCCAAGCGGACCCGCGTTACCATCCGCGAAGTGGCGGCCCAAGCTGGCGTTTCCATCGCCACCGTCTCCAACGTGCTTAACGGCAAGGCCCAACGCGCCACGCCTGAGACGGTCAGCCGCATCCAGGAGGCGGTCGCTGCCCTAGGCTACCGCAAAGATGTGAATGCCGCCGCCCTCAAAACTGGCAAGAGCAACACCGTGTGGGTGTTGATGCCGCGCACGCCGGGGGCCGATCCACTGCACGACGGCGCCCTCGACAGCCCGTTTTTCAACGATTTTCTGTCGGGCATTGAGCGCGGTGCCTCGGCCGCCCACCAATTGATCAACTTCTGCCGGGTTAGCTGCATCGATGATCTCTCCCCAATCCAGTACGGTCCACAACCGACCGGGGTGATCGTGATGGGCAGCTACGACGAGGGGATCAGTGCTGCCATTCGCGCCTGGGACTTTCCCACGGTGATCATCGACAACCCGGACTTTTTCTACGCCGCCACCAGCGACAATCATCTCAACTACACCATTGATGATCGCCAGATGGGTGAGCTGGCCGCCCGCCACCTGCTCGACCTCGGTCACCGCCAGTTGCTGCTGCTGTTTGGTGGGCTGGCCCTGTCGCCGGTCCATCAGACCCGCTACGACGGCGCCGTCAGCGTCTGCCGCGAGCATGGTGGCGACTGCCGGCTGGTGGAGGCCGATGTCTCGGCCGAGGGCGGACGCCGGGCGTTTCCACAGGTCGCAGAGGCCCTCAATGAGGGGGTCACAGCGGTCATCGCCATGGCTGACGTGCTGGCCATCGGCTGCTATCAGGCGGCAACCGAGGCGGGGCTGCGCATTCCCGAACAGCTGTCGCTGGTGGGTATGGACAACCTGCGCCTGCTTGAATATCTGCCATTCCAGCTGACCACCGTCAGCCAGCAGATCATCGCCCGCGGCTTTCATGCGGTGCAGACGCTCGCCGAAGGGCTGCCGCTGCCGCAACTGCCGCTGCAGCTGATGGTCGGTAACACCAGCGCCGCCCGATAACGGGCGGGCTATTACTCGCCTTTGGCCGCCGCCAGTGCCGCATGGGCCTCGTGCGCGGCCTGAGCGACTGCCATGATCTTTTGCCAGTCGCGTGGCAGTTCTTCCGACAGATCATGCAGATCCATCTTGGTCTGGATCGCCTTGGCGTTGAGTTTCTTAAGCAGCACTTTACGTTCGTCGTCGGTGGTCATGGCAACCTCGCTGTCCGGCGGCAGTGGTGATTAGCCAATGCTGGCTGCAAACCACAGGCCAGTCGCCAAGCCGCGTCGGTGGCGGGCTCGGCAGTGGCCGCCACTGTCAGCTTGGCGCCAAACGGACAACGGCTGTCAGTTCGCCTTCAATAGCGGATGCTCAGCTCGCTCCACCAGTCCGGCACCAGATCGAGCAGCGCCGTCTCCAGTGTCTTGTCGAGGCCGCTGAGGACCAGCAGCGCCAGCAGCAGCAACGTCCAGCCCATGATCTGCTTGCCCTTGGCGGCCAGCGTCAGCCAGCGCCCACGGCGGGCGTTGAACAGCGCCTGACCCATACTGCCCAGGGCGATGAAGGGGATCACCGCCCCCAGGCTGAAGATCACCATCACCAGCGTCACTTGCGCCAGTGCCTGGCCCTGGCTGGCCAGGGCAATAGCCGCGCCCAGCGTGGGGCCGACGCACGGCGTCCACACCAGCCCGAGCAGCAGGCCAAGGCCAAACTGACCAGCCAACCCCTTGCCTTCAACCTGGGCCAGCCGCTGCTGACCACTGGCACTCCAGCGGCTGAGCATGGCGCTCAGCCACCGCTGCAGGCGGCTACTCAGCAGCCACAGGGCGACGAGCAGCATCAGCGCCGCCGACAGCTGGCGCAGCAGACCGCCACTCAACCCCAGGGCGAAACCGGCCGAGGCCAGCACCACCCCGGCACCGGCAAACGCGAGCGCCAATCCGGCCGCCAGCGCCAGCGGTCCCAACCGATGTTGGCCAAGGGCGGCGGCCACCAGCACTGGCAGCAACGGCAACACGCAGGGCGACAGGGTGGTCAGCAACCCGGCCAGCAGGCTGAGGGCGAGGGTGGTGATATCCATCAGGGGGCTACCGTCAGGCCGCTCAGCAGCAGCGCACGGATCGCCGTATCGCTGGTTTCGGCCACCAACCGGCCCGTTTCGGTGGTGCCCTTGAACATCACCAGGGTGCTTTGACGCGGTGCCTGAAAGCGGGCAACCACCTCTTTCTGATCGTCATAATCGACCTTGAGCACGGTGATAGCGGTCAACTGCGGATCTTTGAGCAGTTCGCCGAGTACTTTGCTCTGCTTGCGGCAGGTAGGGCACCAGGGGGCATAGACATCGATCAGCACTGGCTGGCCAGCACTGGTTAGTTCGTTAAAGCGGGCCTCGCTAAACAATTCACGATCATCGGCCACGCTCGGGGCCTGCAGCAGCAAGACCGCCGCCAGCGCGATCAGGGCGGCAACGCCAGCCATCAGTTTCTTCATCATCGTTCTCCAGCAATAGGGATGCCCCTAGCTAGACCCGGATCACCGGCATCAACTTTCAACCGGATACGCAAATAAATGGGGCGCCTGCTGGCGCCCCACCGCAACACTCGAAGCTGATTAACGCCGCCGACGCCAGGCGAGCAGGGCCAGGGTTATCAGCCCGGTGATGCCCCAGCTGCCACCGCCGCTACTGCCACTGGCATCGACGGTGCCATCCGGCAGGTCAATGACGACACCTTTCACACACTGGGGCTGGCTGGAAGCCACAGGCGCATCGACCACCGCCAGTTCACTGATGTAGACCTCGGCATAGCCTCGTGGTCCCCGCCACTCGATCTGGTGGCGGCCGCTGTCCAGGCTGACTCCTATCTGGGTATTGCTGCAATCGCCGGAGAAGCGTGAGTGGGGCTGGCCATCCACCATCAGTGTCAGGGCCATGTCAGTGTCGGTAATCGAGCGAACATGCATGGCCAGGTGCAACGGCCCGTCCACCATCGCCACAGCGCTATCGCCGAGATCGGTCAACATCTGACTTGTCGCCCAGGCGTCGTCACTGAACAGAACCAAACTGCCTTCGACGCCCTCTTTCCAGCCGCCGGTTGCGGTCAGGCTTAGTTCGGCTAGCGGTGAACTCAATGCAGTTGCCGCCGACACCAGGTTCAGCGGGTAAAAGCTAGTGTGGTCGCCAACCTGAACCTGAAGGCTGTCGACGAGCATGGCGTCGACCGGCCCATCAACCGTCACTCGCAGCTGACAGCTGGCCAGTGCTGCGATCTCGTCGCAGCCTGAGGTATCGACGGCAAAGCGGCTGTCAGCGGCAAGCAAGCTGGCGATCAGTGGCTGTGGCTGGTTACTCCAGTTGTGAACGGTGATCCGTGCCTCGGTCTGGCTTTCACTAGGAACCATCACCAGATCAACCGGGCGCTTGGTCTCATCCTGCCAGCCGTCCATGTTCAGCTGCTCGGCAAACCAGTCGCGATAAGGGGCATAACGGACGAAGTAGCTGGTGAAGTCATTCCCGCTGGTAACCAACGCCACTGGCACCAGCGCACCGTTACGGCTCATCAGCAACGGCGAGCCACTATCGCCGGGAGCGGCGCCGGATGGGGTCCGGACCAAGCAGAGTAGATCGGCGCCCATTTCGGTCTCAGTGATCCCCAAGCGGTTGGCACAGGCGACGTTGCTGTCGCGCGCCAAGGTATACTGGCGTAGCTGCGGGGATGGCTCATAAGACTCATAACGGGTACTGCCATAGCCGATCACGGTCAGCGGCTCATCGCTGGCGACGCTGGCATCCTCGGTTGCGGTGGGCAGGGTCATAAAGGGCAAGCCGGCGGGGACGCCGGACAAGTGAACCAGGGCCATGTCGCCGGTACCGTAGCTGCCGTTACCAAAGGCGATACCGCCCTCGGCAAAGGGGCCCTCATGGCGTACAGCGGCAACGACCGGGAAGCAGTTGTTACGGTTGGCGCTGAGACTGTTGCCGATACAGCCGTACCAGCCACCTGCAGCGGTGGACGGCAGGACGCAGTGGCGGGCGGTAACGGCAATGCCATCACCCAAGTAGGCACCACCGCAGCCGTGATCGTTGACCATGGGCCGAGTTGGATCGCCAGACACCAGATGAAACATCCACGGATAGTCGCTAATAGGCGCCGCCGTGCCATTGACCACCTTGGGCACGGGGCCAGCTGGGGCAACGGCTGAGATCAGGGCCAGAGACAACACAGACAGGCGTAGGGCCATGACTCACTCCTTGAGGCAAATGCGGGGGTTAAACGTTAGCGCCGTCAGTCTGCCGTAGCGCCCCCCACCGCGCTGCGCGCCGGCTCACAATCTCAAGGGCGCAGCGCAGACACTTCTGCCGCGGTCAGGTGGCGCCACTCACCTTCGGCCAGTGTGGGATCGAGGATGACGCTGCCGATCTGCTGGCGATGCAGGGCCACCACCTTGTTGCCCACCGCTGCCACCATCCGTTTGACCTGATGGTATTTGCCTTCGGAGATGGTCAGCAGCAGCTGGGTCGGCGCCAGCATCTCGACCTCGGCCGGCAGGGTCGGTTTGTCTTCGCCATTGAGCATCACCCCGGCTTCCAGTGCCGCTTTGGCTTCGGCGCTCAGCGGTTCTGCCAGGGTCACTCGATAGACCTTGGCGCAGCGTTTTTTCGGTGAGGTGATGGCGTGCGACCACTGGCCGTCATCGGTAATGAGCACCAGCCCGGTGGTGTCGGCATCGAGCCGGCCGGCGATATGCAACTCACCACGGCGCTCGATATCGAGCAGTGACAGCACCGATACATAGTGCTCATCGATGGTCGAGCAGAGGGTGTCGGCCGGCTTGTGGAGCATGATGTAGCGTGGCCCGCTGAGGGTTAGCGGCTGATCGTCGTAGCTCACCACCATGCTGGCGCTGACCTTGACCCCGCCATCCTTGACCACCGCCCCGTCGATCTTGACCCGGCCGCCATGCAGCGCCTTCTTGGCGTCGGCGCGGCTGAGTTCAGTGCAGGTGGCGAGAAACTTATCGAGGCGCATGGGCAGATCCAAAATAGAGCGGGGCGACAGTCTACCCCTGTCGCCCCCGGCTGACATCCGTCTGTCGTTACTCCGGGGCGGCGCCTTCGCTGATCCAGCCCATCAGCAACTGGTAGCCAATGGCCAGCACCACGGCACCGACAAACATCCCCTGAATGCCGTTATAAACCATGCCGCCCAGGGCGCCGATCAGGATCACCGGCATCGGCGCATCGACACCGCGTCCCAGAAACAACGGTTTGAGAACGTTGTCAACCAGCCCGGCCACCAGCAGCATCAGGGTCAGCAGGGCTGCCTGCAGGGCCCCATAGTCCGCCGCCAACCACACCCAGGCGATCACCGGCAGGGTCACCACCACCACCGGCAGCTGGAGGATCGCCAACACCAGGGTGATCAGGGTGAGCAGGCCGGCGCCGGGCACCCCAAACAGCAACAGGGTCATGCCCACCAACAGCGCCTGAATCGCCGCCACCCCAACCACCCCTAGTGCTACGGCGCGGATGGTGGCAGTGGTCAAGCGGGCAAAGGGGGCACCGCGCTCAGGGCCGGCAATGCGCACCGCCAGCGCCTGGCCGGTGCCAGCGCTACCTGTGCCATAGGCCATGTGAGGATGGCGGCGACCACGAATGACAGCAGGAACAGCAAAATGGCACCGCCGAGTCCGCCCACAAAACCAAGCCCGGCCCGTGCCAGTTCGCCGAGCTTGGGCTGTAGCTGGTGCATCAGTGCCGGCAGATCGGTAGCGGCCAGGGTCCAGGCCGCGTGCAATTCGTCGCCCACCAGTGGCAACGCAGCAATGCGTGCCGGGGGCTGCGGCACCTGCAGGCTGTGGCTCTTGATGCCATCGATCAGCCAGATCATCGAATCAGCCAGCGAACTGGAGAGCAGGGCCACCGGCACCCCTACCAGTAGCAGGGTCAGCACCACCATCAAGGTGGCGGCAGCGCCCTGACGACCGCCCAACCGGCGTGCCAACCACTGATGCAGCGGATAGAGGACCACCGCCAGGATCAGCGACCACACCAGCAGCCCGAGAAAAGGGGAGAGCACCCAATAGCAGATCACCACCAGTATCAACAGCAGCCCCGCGCTGATCACCAGATCCAGCGGTTTGGTGGGTATTTCTGTCATTGTCTTGTCCTTAGCCGCGTGCACTGGCAATCACCATAGCGCTGCTGTCTGGCCTGCGCCTTATCGGCCGTGAAAAGTTGCGCTTTGGATGCCGCTGCGCGGCGAATGCGGCTGCACCGCAGCAAGACGAGGTTACCCACCTCGCGCTGGGGGGGGTGAATGCCGTTGCGCGGCGAGGATGCCAGTGCGTGGCAGCAGATGGAGGGGTGCCACCCCCTCCACGACGGGCAAGCCTTAACTACCGCTGCCCGGTAGGCCTTTAGACAAATCGCGTGGCGATTTGCCAAGAGCGCCGACCGGCCGGCGCTGGCCGGGTAAGGACCGGACCCGCCCGGCCCTTACCAATCCCGGCGGCCCGGTAGAGCAGCGCTATTGATACTCGAGGTCTGTTCCGGTACCGCTGTCAGGCCGCTCGACGGCACCTCCCTGTGCCGGGCTCGCTCTCGGCAACGTCCTGTTGCCTCGACCTGCCAGCCGCACCGAGGTTGGTGATCGCTGATAGGTGATCGTGGCGCTGCTCAAACGGGGGGCAGGAAATGCAGCGCTTTCGGCTGATGCCAGCTCGGCCCTTCGCCCGGCTGGCTGTGCGGGTGGTGATCAAGGGGTGAGATTGAGGGACTGCGCTGCCGCTGTTCTCCGAATGGATGAGCCTTGTCGTCAACGGGTAGGGGGTAACGATAGAAGAGTGGCTTTTGACCAGGGCTTGATATCGGGCCGTTGACCGCAAGGCCGAAACTGTTAGATTTTCGGCACCCTACGCAAGGAGCGCGTCATGAGCCAATTTGTATCACCACCGCCCGTCATTCCGTCCCCCCGCCCGTCCAACCCCACCGCGTTGGAGCTGGCGATCCACCGTTTTGAAGAACAGGCCAAGGTCTACCACTACGAGAAAACCAAATTGGCGAAAGCCACGGGTCAGCCCAGTGAGATCGCCAAAGCGCGGGCCAAGCTGGACCGCGACTGGCAACATCTGCTGCGCGAGCGCATCCGCATTTCGACCCAGGCGGAGCTGCAAAAGGGCCTTGAGCAGTATCGCGCTGATGCCAAACAGAAGACGGAGCAACAGCTGCTGGCCGAACCCCACCATCCCACTGCATTGCTGGCGCGCAATCTGGCTGCCGTCGGTGAGCCTAAGCCGAGTCTCGATCACTCGGCCCACCACATTATTGTCGGTCGAGGGCGGTGGCGGGCGCGATTGATAACCCGCATCAGGCTATCGGCGCACATGCACGGCATTGGCATCAATGACCCCGTTAATGGGGTTTGGCTGCCGAGAACCAAAGCTGATCGCGGCCATTGGGCAACACCTTTTTCGCCAGCGCATACCGAGATCCACAGGTTCAATTACGAAACCTGGTTGATCACCCAGTTTCAAGCGGCGGGGATGAGCGCCGAGCGCTTTAGCAACCGCCTCCGCGCCATCAAAGGCCAGTTGAAGAACGGCGGCTATCCAGCCCAGATTGTCAGCCCTAAAGACGACCAGTGGAGTGGTGCATGATGGCCGCCTACCAGCTCAAAGCGATCCCCGCACGCTTCTATACCACTACCTTGGATGTTTTGGCTTTGGCCGAGCAACTTGGTGATGTGGGGCTGCTGCACACACTCATGCAGCGTCCCTATGTCAATGGCTCACTCGCTGGCTATTGGGGGGCAGTGACCGATCAGTGGGCGCCGCAGTCTCCGACCAGTTGTGAGCGGCCCGATATTTCGTTTTGGGATGCAGGCTGTTTGCTGCTTAACCAAAAAGCCTACAGCGCCCTCCACCAAGCGTTGGCCGCCGATGGTGAGTTCTTGCCGATCACCGTCGACGGCGAACCCATGCAGGTATTCAACTGTATGACCTGGGGCAAAGAGGACATGAGCCTCACCGAAAAGGCCTATCTGGATGGCTACGAAGATGGCATTGCTACCCTGGCATTTGATGAAGCGGACATCGCCGACAAGCTGGTGTTCAAATCGCAGCTGGAAGCCGGCGCCCGACTCTATGTGTCAGCAGCTTTTAAGGAACTGGTCGAAGCCCACCAACTGCAAGGGCTGCGCTTCGACCCGGAGTTGATGGACCCGTTTTGACTCTGCTGCCGCCATGTGCACACGGCACCTCAATACACTTGTGGATGAAGATATGACAAGTAATACCCGGAAGCTGTATTCGTATACCGGAGGAAATCAGGAGGAGCTGTGTAAGTACATAGACTCGCTCATCGCCGGGAAGATCTGGTTATCTTGCCCTCGGGGATTAAACGACCCGTTTGAGCTGATTGGCGCGGTGGAATTCCCAGAAGTGCTCGGGCATCAAGAGGACAGGCCGGATATCTACAAAATATATCTGCGCTCATGCCTACGCGAAGGGGCCGTGAGACCTTTGCTGCTACCGAATGAACTCTTTACTGATCTAACCCCAATACTTAATAGCGATTCAAGCCAGCCTTTTTCGGTCGCTTACTTACAAAGAAGATTGGCAAGCTTGTTAACTTCGAATCTGAATCGAATCGGCTTGAAGTGCTTCACAAACGACCCTCTCAGCACCTTGATGTGGGCGCATTATGGAAAGAACTATTCAGGGTTTTGTGTGGAATACGAGGCCAATCTCGATACCTATGAACAGCAAACCAAGTACCTGCTTGAAGATGTGATCTATACGACGGCGCGCCAGCGACTGACCTTAAATGAGGCGCTTTTTTGCAATTCCGCTGCTATTCGAAAGACGATGCTCACCAAAGGAGCAGAGTGGGCCTACGAGAGGGAGTGCCGATTAATTACAACATCGCCAATGAATGTCACGGCTGGAGCGAAAGGTGAATTACGCGATCTACCTGCTTGGCTAAGCGTTAGTACGATCTACTTAGGCCAGAACCTGCCAAGTTGTTGCCGAACGCGGCTAGAAGGCTATGTCAAAGATAACTCCGGCATCGAGCTCGCTAAGGTTATGGCGTCAAGTTTAAAGTTTGCGCTGGACGCACATTTCCGCCCAAAACCGTAAACCACTTTACTCCTGACCTCGCCGCCCCCTCGCCATGATGAGGGCATCAAAGCAAATACCGCTCTCGCCAATCTGAGCCAGCAACTGCCGCGTAACGCGGTAGCAGCCTGCACGCTCACCCTAACTCCGCTCGATGCCGCTGCACCGACTGAGCGGGGTCACCTGTTGCCTGGCGGTTCGCTCAAGGCCAACTTAAAGGGCAAGTGCCGACCCGCAACTAGCGGCAGCGCTGTACATGCAACCCCGTTTGAGCGCCAGCGCAATCACCTTGCTGCAAGCACGGCTACGCGCTGGATGGCGAGCGAGCGGCCTGGATGGCCGCGAGAGCTACTAAGGCACAGGGAGGTGACTTTGTGGCGACCGCCAGCCGGTGCGGAATAACCACCCGACCTTGATATTGGCGCTCTACCGGGCCGCCGGGATTGGTAAGGGCCGGGCGGGTCCGGCCCTTGCCCGGCCTGCGCCGGCCGGTCGGCGCTCTTACTCAAATCGCCACGCGATTTGTCTTAACGCCTGCGACCAAGCGGCGGCAGCTCAGTCTGCCCCTGCGCGAGGCGGGTAACCTCGCGCTGCAGCGCCGCAGCCGCATTGGCCCGCGCAGTGGCATTTCAGTTGTCGCAACCACAGCCCTTCGACAGGCTCAGGGCGAGCGGATCAGCAGGCGGCACCAGATCCGGTGATGGCCAACCATTACCATCTGGTGGTACGACTAGACACCG
>JAFOOX010000063.1 GCA_017425245.1 Gammaproteobacteria bacterium | reverse complement strand
ACTTGGCCCAACAGCCGCATCGACGAGCTGCTACCCATCCCCCTCAACACCTGACTGTCAGTGCGAGTGCATCCCTTCCGCATACTTACACGATGCCAGTCACCACTGCCTGAAGACAGGTGGTGGCGTTGGACGCTTACACACCAGACTCTGCAACTGCGCATACAAAAACCCCCGGGTTATGGCCGGGGGCATTGCAGCACAGCAAGGCGCGGGTATCAGGTGCTGGGGGCTTCGGCCCAGCCATCAAAGGCGGCCGCCAGGTCGGGCAGCAGATTGCGCAGTTCACCCACCAGCAGGGTGAAGTCGGCATCGAGGCGGGCGCGGGCATCTTCGGCCCCGCTTTCAGCTTGCTCTTTGACGGTATCCAGATAGCGCAGGCGGCGGATACTCAAATCGTCACGCAGCACAAAGCTGAGGCGATCCTGCCAGGTAACGGCCAGGGCCACGGCGCGCTTGCCTGCCGCGAGGTGCGCCGCGATCTCGTCGCCGCGCAGGTCCTGCTGCTTGCAGCGCACCACACCACCATCGTCACTGGCGGCCTTGAGTTCAGCCTCATCACCCACCACTACTCCCGCTGGCCAGGGGGCATCGGCGAGCCAGCCGGTCATCAGGGCGCTGGGAGCGCTGTTGGTGGATGCTGGGGTCACCGGCAATGAGCCCAGGCTGCGGCGCAGATGACCCAACAGTTCTTCGGCAGCGCCAGCGCTGCTGGCATCCACCACCACCAGCCCCTCGGCGGGCAGGATGGCCGCAAAGCGGCGACGCAGACGGCTGAATGCCAGTGGCAGCAGCTTTTGGGTGATCGCTTCGCGCAAGGCGGTCTTGTCACGGCGGCTGACCGGCTGACCGCTCTCGGCCTCGCGCGCTTCGACCGCTTCTTCAAGTTCCTGCTTGATCACTGCTGACGGCAACAGTTTCTCTTCGACTTGTAGACTGATCAGCAAGTTGCCGCTGCTGGAGAGTAGCAGTTCATCGCTATTGCGGCCGAATGGTGAGACCCAGCCCAGGCGTTTCATTTCAAGGCCGGCGGCGGGTTTGAAGGTGTCGTTGGCCAACGCTGCGGCCACGGTGTCCGGGCTCAGGTCGATGGTCTGGGTCAAACGATAAAGGCGCAGATTACGGAAACTGAACATCAAAAAACTCCGGTATCAATAGGGGGCGTCGCGCAGGTAGGGGTTGGTGGCCCGCTCGCGGCCAATCGTGGTGTTGGGACCATGGCCAGGCACGACAACGGTGGCATCTGGCAGCGACCACAGTCGCTCTCGGATGCTGGCCAACAGAGTGGCGTGATCGCCACGGGGAAAATCGGTACGGCCGATGGATCCGGCGAAGAGTACATCGCCGACCCAGGCGATGCCGCTGACAGCGTCATAAAACACCACATGGCCCGGGGTATGGCCGGGGCAGAAACGCACCTCCAGTTCACTCTGACCCACCATCACCCTCTCACCTTCGCTCAGGTAGCGATCGGGAGTGAATGGTTGGGCTGGGGCAAAGCCGAACATCTGGCTCTGCATTGGCAATCGGTCCAGCCAGAACTGATCCTCCTGGTGCGGACCAATCACGTTTACCCCGGTCTGAGCGGCGATCGCGCTGGTTGCGCCCACATGGTCAAGATGGCCATGGGTAAGCAGGATCTGGGTTAGTGTGAGATCGCGCCGGGCAACCTCGTCGAGCAGTCGTTGGGTTTCGCCACCTGGATCGATCAAAGCCGCGTCGCGGCTCTGGTCGCACCATAGGAGCGAGCAGTTCTGAGCGAACTGGGTTACCGGAAAGATCGCGTAGTGAAGCGCCATGATCACCCCCTGAGCAAATGGGCGGCCATGATAGCAAAGCGGCTGCCCAGGGGCAGCCGCACTGGCCACAGGAATGCTGTTACTTGGCTGCGGTGGGGGTTGTTGGCTTGAAGGCGTCCGGGTTGTCGATCTTGTTGATGCGGTAAGTGCCCTGCTGACGCAGCACCTTGACGGTGTCGCCTGCCACGATCGGTTCGGGTTGCTCGGCATCAATTGCTTGCACCACTGAAATGATCTCCTCGGTGGTTAGACGCACCGTGTATTCGCGGCCGGTAGACTTGGTCAACCCCTCTTCGGCTATGGCACCGACGGCGGCACCAACAACGGCGCCTGCAATAGTAGCGAGATCCTTGCCGGTGCCTCCTCCGATGGTAGAGGCAGCTACGCCACCCGCGGCACCACCGACAAGACCGCCTAATCCGGATTTGGTGCCTTCAATCTGTACTTCCTGCACATCCAGCACCTGGCCAATCATGATCTCTTGTACTTTGCGCGCTTCATCACGTGAATAGCTGGTGCCGGTCTGTGATGACGGCACGCATGCTGTTAGCAGGGTGGCGGCGAGTGTGGCCATCAACAGGGTACGCATGATGTTGGTCCTTATCGGCTTAAAACCGGCAATGCCGCCGGTGAGCTGGATCTCATTTTATGCCAGCAGCGCGGCTATGGTAGAGGTGGTGTGATTAATGGCTGGGGAAACCACCCATGAGATGTGTTGCAAGAGATGACGCGCTTGAATTGCGGTGCGGTCATGAATGGCTGCTGCTGCAACCTTGGGGCGAGCACGGGCTACGGGTCAGGATCGGCCGTGGTCAGTCCCTTCAGCACGTTGAATGGCCATCTGCGCTGCTGCCTCGGCCCACTAGCACCTGGCAATGGGGCCAGGGTGATGGAGGCCTGTGGTTGACGTGCGGACGGTTGCGGCTGCAGGTCAGTGCCGCTGGTCGTTTGGCGTTGTACGACCAGCAACGACAATTCCGTCTCTGGTCTGAGGCCGCGCCTCGCCGTTATCGCGGTGACGAACTGCCGGAGCTGGCCCTGACCCTGGCCGCTCATCATGGCGAGTGTTTTTATGGCCTCGGCCAGCAGCCAACCGGTAGTCTGGATCTCAAGGGCCAGGTGGTGGAATTGCGCCAGCACAATGGTCAGGTGGCTGTGCCGTTTTTGGTCTCCAGCCGTGGTTATGGCCTGTTGTGGAATCTGCCAGCCTGTGGCCGTGTGGAGCTGGCCACTAATCACAGTCGCTGGGTGGCTGATGCAGCCCCCCATTTCGATCTGTGGCTGACGGCAGCGCCGACGCCGGCTGAGATCTTGGCGCTCTACCATCAGGCGACTGGTTTTGCCCCGATGATCCCTGACTGGGCGTTAGGGTTCTGGCAAAGCAAGCTGCGCTATGCCTCCCAGGCAGAGCTGTTGTGGGTGGCTGCAGAGTACCGGCGGCGTAGCTTGCCGTTGGCGGTTATTGTCATTGACTACTTTCATTGGCCGGAGATGGGGGCTTATTGCTTCGATGAACGGGATTGGCCAGACCCGGCAGCCATGTGCCGCACCCTGCATGAGTGGGGGATCGCGGTGGTTGTATCGACCTGGCCCACCATCAACCGCAACAGCGCTGCCTACACCACATTGTCTGACATGGGGGGGCTGGTGGAAGGGAAGGGCGGTCAAAGGCTGGTGACCGATTTTATGGACAGTGGTAGCGACCAACGTCTGGGATTAGCGCTTTACGACCCGTCATTGCCTGGGGCCCGTCGCTGGATGGCGGAGCAGTGTGGTCGCGGTTACCTCGAACTGGGGGTTGATGGTTTGTGGCTGGATGCCTGCGAACCAGAGATCAGCCTTGAGAACCCGGCCAGCTGGCGGTTAGCGGCCGGTCGCGGTGATGCCGTTGGCTTGGCCTATCCGCTCTGGCATCAGCAGGCCTTTGCCGAACATCAACCGCGCCCGCCGTTACTGTTATGCCGGTCGGCCTGGGCGGGCAGCCAGCGCTATGGCGTGGCGGTATGGTCGGGCGACATTCCCAGTACTTTCGTCAGCCTTAAAGCCCAGATCGCAGCAGGACTTAATATGGCGATGGCCGGCATTGGCTGGTGGACCACCGACATTGGCGGTTTTTACGGTGGCCATGGCGCTGATCCAGGTTTTCATGAACTGCTTAGCCGCTGGTTTCAGTACGGCTTGTTCTGTCCATTGATGCGGCTGCATGGCAAGCGTGAACCGGGCAATGATCAGATGGGGGCCGCCAACGAAATCTGGTCCTTTGGTGAGGTGATGGAACGCAGATTAAGCCGCTTTGTCCGGCTGCGCGATGCACTACGCCCTTACCTGCGCGCGTTGTTCGCCGAGTATGCAGCGAACGGCATGCCGCCGATGCGCCCACTGCTGCTGATGTTTCCTAGCGATGCCCCGTCGTGGATAGTGGCGGATCAGTTCCTGTGTGGGCCTGATCTGCTGGTGTGGCCGGTCATTGAAGCCGGTTCCGTGGAGCGCCGCGTCTGGTTGCCATCCGGCAGCCGCTGGTGGCAACCGGAGACGGGCGCTTGGCTTGAGGGCGGTCAGTGGCTCACGCTGGGAGCCAGCCTCGATCAGCTACCGGTGGTGGTGCGCGAAGGCAGCGAGCTGGTCAAGGCCCCGTTGTGGCAGGGCCGATGAATTCTGCCCTGCGGTTTGCTAATCAATCACAGGAGCGGGGCAGGGTAATGTGGTAGGCCAGCCCTTTGCCCTCGGTACTTTCGGCGCTGATGGTGCCGCCCAGTGACTGGGTTACCAGGTTATAGACGATATGGGTGCCCAGACCACTGCCACCTTGGCCGCGACGGGTGGTGAAGAAGGGTTCAAATAAGCGGCGCAGATGTTCAGGGCTGACCCCCCGGCCGTTGTCGCTGTAGGCCATGAACACGGTGTTGCCGTCCAGATGGGCACTGATCACCATCTCGCCACTCTGTCCTTCGGCAAAGGCGTGGATCAACGAGTTCATGATCAGGTTGGTCAGCACCTGAGCCAAGGCGCCAGCGCGGCAATGCATCACCAGCCCCGGGATGACGTTGTTGAGCACCTTGTGGGGTGTTTTTTTCACCTTGGGCTGCAGCGAGGAGATGATCTCATCGACGTAGACCCGCAGATCAAGATCGCGCACGGCTTCACTGGTCTGGTCAACCGCCACCTGCTTGAAGCTGGCGATCAGCTCGCCGGCGCGATGAAGGTTGGTGGACAGTAGCTGGGCGCTCTGCTCGGCATCTTCGAGGAAGCTGTTAAGGCCGCTCTGGGTGAGCTTTTTGTCATCAAACTGCTTGCGTAGTTCGTTGATCCGCTCTTGCAGGTAGGTGACCGCTGTTACCCCCACCCCCACTGGCGTATTGATCTCATGGGCGACACCTGCCACCAGGGTGCCGAGCGAGGCCATCTTCTCTGATTCCACCAGCTGGGCCTGGGTATCACGCAGGTCGCGTAGCGACCGCTCCAGTTCATTGCGCTTGAGGGTTAGTTCTTCTTCGGTGCGGCGGCGCATCTCATTCTCGGCCCTTAGTTCGCGCTGATGGCGTTCCAGCTCCATTTTCTGCCGGTCCAGTTCCATCAGCGAACGGCTGAGGGAGGAGGTCTTGCGCGCGACCTCCTGCTCCAGTTGCAGATTTTGCTCATCCAGCTGGCGGTTGGCACCGAGCAGATCGCGTTGCGCACTTTCCAGCCCCTGTTTGTAGTGGCCGAGTTTGTCGAGCATCTGGTTAAAGGCGGTCTCAACGATGGTCAACTCGTTGTTGTTATTGCTGGAGAGTTTGATGCGGGTGTCGGCAAACTCATCCACATCCAGTACCACCATCTGTTGGGTCAGCTCGGTCAGTGGCCGCGTCAACAGGCGGTTGAATGCCCAGACAAACAGCAGGATCAGTACCGTGGTTTTGATGATGGCGTTGCCAATCAGGAAATAGATACCAATCTTGATGCGCTCAAGAACCACACTCCGGCTGGAGAGGATAGTCACGTCGCCGAGGTTCATAGCCCGGCCAGAAAACTCAAATGCCAACGGGAAGCTGTAGCCAAAGTAACCGCCCGACAGTTCACGTAGCTCTGGTTCGATGCGGGCAGTAGCGGTATCTGCTTCTTCGTTTTGGTGGGTACCCATTTGGATCATCACCTTGCCTGTTTCATCGCGTACCGTAACCCCTTCCACCATTGGCAAGGCCATCACCCCTTCGGCAATGGCTTGAGCTTGCTGCAGGTTGAGCTCCCAGATGGCACGGGTCAGTCCGGCACTAAAGGTGCGCTGGACGGTGATCAGCTCCTGTTTGACATGGTTTTTGGTGTTGGCGTATTCAGCCAGAATCTGGCCGGCGGTGACTACCAGCGTCAGGATGAAGTAGATCGACAGCACCTGATTGAGGAGCTTGCGCGAGAGACTGGTAAACCCTTGATCAGCCATGATGCCGTCGATACTCCTTTGGAACTCGCCGTCAGCTTAGCGCGAGCGAAGCCTCGGTGGCGGGCTTAAGATCTCCAAGTGTGATGAATTATTGTGTATCTGCCAGTCACCAGGCCTGCTTGCGATCACAGCGTGGGTTACTTGGGGCCAAGCTGTGACCTATCTCAACCTGACATAAAACTGTCACTGCCCGCTGTCATCATCCTGCCAACGCCACCAGCCCGGCACTGCCATATGGCTGCCAATGTCTGATTGGGGCGTGCATCGGAAACCAACAATCCTGAACGAAAGGACAGAGAGATGAAGCACATTGCCAAAACTGCACTCGCCACCGCCCTGACGCTGGCCTTTGCTGCCCCCTCCTTCGCCGTGGCTCCGATCACTGTTTATGGCAAGGTTAACGTCAGCGTTGAAAGCACCGATCATCGTGGCAGCGATTTTGACAGCAAGATCGATATCAGCTCCAACGCTTCGCGCTTTGGTGCTAAAGGTGGCGTGGCCCTGACCGACACCCTCAACGCGGTTTACGTTGTTGAGTGGGCGGTCAACGTCTCCGATCAGGACTCCAGCAGCCGCGGCTCTAACAACATCACTGCCCGTAACCAGTACGTTGGCCTTGAGGGCAACTTCGGCGAACTGCTGGTGGGTCGTAATGACACCATCCTCAAGCAGAGCCAAGGTAAAGTGGACCTGTTCAACGATCTGCGCGGTGATGTGCAGACCCTGTTCCGGGGCGAAGTGCGCAGTGGCGAAACCGTTACCTACAAAACTCCTAGCTTCAGTGGTTTCCAGGCCGGTGCGACCTGGATCAACGAAACTGCCGGCAACGAAGACAAGAACGGTGAAGCGGTTGATGCCTTCTCGCTGGGTGCTTGGTATGGCGATGACAGCTTGAAAAAGACCCCGGTCTACGCTGGCCTGGCTGTTGACTCTGAAGTCTCTGGCTATGACGTGGTACGCGCGTCTGTTCAGGGCAAACTGGCCGGTTTCACCCTCGGCGGTATGTACCAGATGCAGGAAAAGGTTGCAGCCAATTCGGAAGACAAGACCGGTTACCTGTTGTCTGCTGCTTACTCGCTCGGTGATTTCAAGCCGATGGTCCAGTATCAGGACATGGAAGACTTGGGCGATTCTATCTCTGTCGGCGCTGAGTACAAGCTGGGCAAGCCGACTAAGCTCTACGCCTTCTACACTGGTCGCAGCTTTGAAAACCAGATCCCCTCTACGGTGAAGGACAGCACCATCAGCGATGACAAAGAGAGCTTTATCGGCGTTGGTATCGACCATCGCTTCTAATCAGCACCGCTGATCAGCAACAACCTGCGGGGGGCTTCGGCTCCTCGCTTTTTTGTCTGATCCAGCGCAAGCCGAGGTCATTGGTGGTCATGTTGAAAAGCGGTGTGGCTGTTGAAATGTGACAAGCAGATTACACTTGCTGCGGTAGCCGACTACGGCACCTTCACTAGCAGCGAGGATAAGGATAATGAAACGCGCACTGGTTTTGACAATGATGACCGCCAGCATGGTGGCCTGGGCCGAGGGTGAGATGGTCGGGCCGACGGTGTACGGCAAGATCAATCTGGTGGTGGAGCAGGAAGATCTGGGCGTAGTCGACAAGGACAGCACCACGGGTGTGTCCAGCTACGCCTCACGCTTTGGCCTTAAGGGTGAAGCGCCGTTAACGGATGGCCTGGCTGCGGTTTACATGCTGGAATTTGGTGTCGCCATTGATGGTGATGGCGACAACATCTCGCCACGAGATCAATATGTCGGCCTCACCGGCAATTGGGGCACCGCCATGATTGGCCGGCGCAGTACCCTGTTCAAGGAATCCAACAACGCCATCGGCCAGTTCGAAGATATCCAAGGCGATACCCAGTATCTCTTTCCCGGCGACAACCGGCTGACCGACAGTCTCCATTACAAGAGCCCGGTCTTCGGCCAGTTCAGCTTTGGCGCCTCGGTGATCGCCGATGGCAACAGCAGTCAGAACGATGAAACCGGCTACGGTCTGGCCGGCTTTTGGGGTGATGCCAGTCTGAAGAAGGCGGATTACTTTTTGACTGCAGGTTATGAAGATCAGGTGGTGGGCTACACCAACGCCGTGGTCGGAGCCGGGGTCAAACTGATCGGCATTGAACTGCGGGCCATGGTCCAGCAGAGCGAGAAAGACAGCACGGGTGACGATGCCACCGGCTGGATGGCTAACATTGCCTACAACCTTGAAAAATTGCGCTTCAAGGCTCAATACGGTGATGTTGATACATATGAGTTGGGTTGGAGCAAACGTAAAAGCGGTGATACCAAACTCTATTACCAAAGCCAGCTAGCGCTGGGTGTCGATTACAGTTTCACCAAAACTACTCAAGCCACTCTCTGGTATGTACTGGCCGAGCGTGCTCCTGACGGTTATATCGCCGGAGAACAGGTGGATGACGCCAGCTATGCCGCTATTGGTCTGGTCCACGTGTTCTGACCCTGAATCGCACTGGGCGCCCGGAGGGGCGCCCAGTACGCCTGCTGGCGTCATAAAAGCGTCATGTTATCGATTGATGATGGGCCGTGGATCAATGAGATATCCGCTACGACGGACAACGGGACGGACGGATGCAAAGACGAATTTTGGTGGTAGAAGATGAGCAACCGATTCGCGAGATGCTTAGCTTCATTCTTGACCAACATGGTTATCAGGCCATTGAAGCTGGCGATATCGATGGCGCTATGGCCCAACTGCGCGAACCCTACCCCGAACTGATCCTGCTGGACTGGATGCTGCCCGGTGGCAGCGGTGTGGCCCTGTGTAAGCAGCTCAAGCGCGACGAGGCGACTCGCCAGATCCCTGTGATCATGCTCACTGCCCGAGGCGAGGAGGAGGATAAAGTGCGCGGCCTGGAAGCTGGTGCCGATGACTATGTCACCAAGCCGTTTTCGCCCAAGGAGCTGATGGCACGCGTTAAGGCAGTGATCCGCCGGGTCAAACCGACCAGCCTGGACGAAGCGATCGACGTTCAGGGGTTGCGCCTGGATCCGGTTAGTCACCGGGTGTCAGTGGGCGAACAGGTGGTAGAAATGGGGCCAACTGAGTTTCGCCTGTTGCATTTTTTCATGACTCACCCGGAGCGGGTTTACAGCCGCGAGCAGTTACTGGATAACGTTTGGGGGACTGCTGTTTATGTTGAGGATCGCACCGTAGATGTGCATATCCGTCGTTTGCGCAAGGCGATGGAGGTGACGGGACATGATCGTTTGGTGCAGACTGTGCGAGGTTCAGGCTATCGATTTTCGACACGCACCAGTTAAGGGGTTGCATGCAGGCCCGCAATTTGACCATGACGACCGGCGCGGCAACCCTTATGGTTGCCGCGTTGCTATTGGGGCTGCTGCTAGATGCCGTGGCCCTGATCATGCTGATAGCTGCCTTGTTGTTGTTGATCTGGCATTACAGCAACCTGTACCGGGTCAATCGTTATCTGTGGCACAGCCGCCGCTTTGTACCGCCTGAGGGGCGTGGCAACTGGGGTATGGTGTTTGATGGCATCTACAAACTTCATCAGCGTCATCTCGAACGCCGTCGTGAACTGGGCGAACTGATCCGCCGCTTTCGCGAAGGAGCCGAGGCGATGCCAGACGGGGTGCTGGTGCTGGGTGAGCACCACAGTATTATTTGGTGCAATGGCATGGCCCAGCGCCTGCTGGGCTTACGTTGGCCAGATGATCGCGGTCAGCGGTTGGATAACCTGATGCGTGGTCCTGAGATGAAGGGGTATCTGCAGCGCCGCAGCAGCAGTGAAGCCATGACCCTTGAATCGCCTGCGATGGAAGGCCATCTTCTTGAACTGCGGCTGATGCCCTATGGCGAAGGCCAACGGTTGATGGTGATTGGCGACATTACCAAACTGCGTAAGTTGGAGAGGGTGCGCGAGGACTTTGTCGCCAATGTCTCTCATGAGCTGCGTACCCCGCTGACTGTGCTCAAAGGCTATCTGGAGATGATGGAGCCGGATGATGATGATCCGCTGCAGCGCAAAGCACTGCAGATGATGAGCGAGCAGTGCGCGCGCATGGACAGTCTGGTGGCGCAACTGTCCGAACTGTCGAGCATTGAGGCCCATGCCACGGTAGATTTCAGTCGACGCATTGATGTACCCGTGTTGCTGCGGACCATTGAGCAGGAGATGGCAACACTGTTGCACAATCGCCAGTTGTCACTGCATTTCGAGGTCAGCGCCAGATTGCAGATGCTGGGTGATCAGCGGCAAATGCGCAGTGCTTTCTCTAATTTGGTGGTCAACGCCATCAAATACACTCCGGATGGCGGCCATATTGACGTGTTGTGGCGGCGTACCAGCCGCGGCGCGCTGTTTATCGTCAGCGACGATGGCGAGGGTATTGCTGCCGAGCACTTGGCCCGCCTGACCGAACGATTCTATCGAGTGGACAGCGCACGCACCCGGAAAACCGGCGGTAGCGGGCTGGGGCTGTCGATTGTCAAGCACGCGCTGGCCAACCATCAAAGTCGGTTGCAGATCGACAGTCAGATAGCTAAAGGCAGCCGTTTTAGCTTTGTTATTCCAGAGATTTTATTGGTGGAAGAAAAAGACGTGGATGTCACGAAGGCGTCATAAAGTGGGCTGATACTGCACAGCGTCCCCTAGGGGCATCCTGAATCAAACGGAGTGAACCATGCACCTCAAGAACATCTGTGTCGCCATGGGCTTTGCCGCTGCTGTCTTCGCGACTGCCGCCAATGCCGTTGACGCTGGCCTGCCGGAATACAAAAAGGTTGACGGGATTTCCGGCAACCTGTCGTCGGTTGGTTCCGACTCTCTCGCCAACTTGATGACCTTCTGGAGTGAAGAGTACAAGCGCCTCTACCCGAACGTTAACGTTCAGGTCCAGGCTGCCGGTTCTTCTACTGCACCGCCTGCGCTGACCGAAGGTACCGCGCAGTTTGGGCCGATGAGCCGCGCTATGAAGGACAAAGAGATCCAGGAATTCGAAAAGCGTCACGGTTACAAGCCGACTGAAATCCGCGTTGCCATTGACGCCTTGGCAGTGTTTGTCCATCAGGACAACCCGAAAGATGAGTTCACCATGCAGGAGATCGATGCGATCTTCTCCAGCACTCGCGCGTGTGGTGCCATCGCTGATGTCAACAGCTGGGGCGACCTTGGCCTGACTGGCGAGTGGGCAAAGCGTGACCTGCAGCTGTTTGGCCGTAACTCGGTTTCTGGCACTTACGGTTACTTCAAGGAAAACGCCCTGTGCAAAGGCGACTTCAAGAACACCGTCAACGAACAGCCCGGCTCGGCCGCTGTGGTCCAAGCGGTTTCTGCCTCGCTCAATGCCATTGGATACTCGGGTATCGGTTATATGACCGCTGGTGTGAAGAAGGTCAAACTGTCTGCTGACGGCGGCCCCTTCGTAGAACCGAACATGGAAAACGCCATCTCGGGTGAGTATCCGCTGGCGCGTTACTTCTACGTTTATGTCAACAAGCACCCGAACCAGCCGCTGGCCCCGCTGCAGGCTGAATTCGTGAAGATGGCGCTGTCCAAAGCCGGTCAGCAGATTGTTGAGAAAGACGGTTACATCCCGCTGCCTGCCGCAGTGGTTGATGCTGAGCTGACCAAGCTGGGCCTGAAGTAACCAACCTCAGTTCCGCCCCCGCGACCCCGGCCTAGTGCCGGGGTTTTTTGTTATTGGCAGAGCCGTGAATGAGGCGGCTGCGTAAGCAGGCCATCTCCGTAATAAGAAGGCACAGATCATGGCGGGTTGGCAGATTGACGACGAGGGGCTGGCGGCGCTGGAACAGCGCTATCGAGCGCAACTAATCAACAGTCTGTCCGGCTTCAAGAGTGCCAACCTGATTGGCACCAGTGGCAGTGATGGCATCACCAACCTGGCCATGGTCAGCAGCGTTGTTCATTTGGGGGCAGATCCGCCACTGATGGGCGATATCACCCGGCCTCGCTCGGTTGAACGGCACAGTGTCGACAATATCGAAGCTTACGGCGTATTTACCATTAGTCAGGTGGGGGCGGGGTTTTATCAGCAGGCGCACCAGACTTCTGCCCGCTATCCGCGCGCGGTGTCGGAGTTCTCAGCAACTGGGCTGACACCGGAGTGGTGGCCGGGCTCGACGGCGCCGGCGGTAGCCGAGAGTGCCTTGGCCATCTGGCTGCGGCTGGAGCAGCTGCTGCCCATTGCCGCCAATGACACCCAATTGGTGATTGGCCGTATCGAGCGACTGCGGCTGAGGGGATGTTCACCGCAGGCGGATGGCTATCTCGATATCGAGGCGATCGGCGCTGTGGCGGTCTCCGGACTGGGCAGCTATCACGCCACCTCTCGTCTGGCCCGGCTGCCTTACGCTAAGCCCTAAGTGGCTGGATCAGGCGAACTGTTCGGCTATTTCCTGCCACGCTGTTTGCACATTGCCGATCTCGTCAAGTAACTCCAGCACTTCGGGTTCAATATCGGCCAGCGGCAATTCCTGCTTGATTCCGGTTTCAATCGTGTGGGCCAACTGCTGCAGCCGTGGTGCACCGGTGTAACAGCAACAACCGTTGAGCTTGTGGACGTGCTGGCGCAGCGCCTCACGTTCCCCGCCGTGATAGGCCGCTTCGATCGTGCGCGCGGCCTCCGGCAGGCTGTCGATCAGCATCTGCATCATCTCTTCAGCCAGTGGCTGTTTGCCGCCGCTGCGTTTGAGGGCTAGCGCCCAATCGATGCTGCCGTTGCCGGGCGGGGCCGCTGCCACCGTTTCTTGCTGCTCGGCGAGATCATTGCTCACTGGTTCAGCCTGGGTTTTGAGCCAACGACGCAGCAGGTTGATCAGCGCAGCTTCATCCACAGGTTTGGTCAGGTAGTCGTCCAGCCCTTGGCCCAGCAGTTTCTCGCGCTCGCCAGGCAGAGCATGGGCCGTTACCGCTACTACCGGGGTGGCGCGGTTCATCAGGGTGCGGCGGATCTGGGCTGTGGCGCTGACGCCGTCCAGTTTGGGCATCTGGATATCCATCAGGATCAGATCGTAATGGCTCTTCTGGGCGGCAAGTACTGCCTCTTGGCCGTCACGGCAGGTGACCACTTCGGCCACCATATCCTTGAGCAGTGCTGCGAGCAGCTTGAGGTTGGCAGGGTTGTCATCGACCGCCAGTACCCGCGCATGGATACGGCTATCAGCTGGGGCCTCAAGGGCTGGCACCGGCAGCTGGGGCAGGGCATTGGGCAAGATCGCTTGCACCAGCCGCTGGAACGGTAGCGGTTTGACATAGCACTCATCGGCACCGCAGTCGCGGATCTGCTCATGCAGCAGCGGATCGTTGAGGTTACAGATCACCACCACTCGTTCACTGATATGGCGGGCCTCTTCGATCAGCGCCTTAAGCCTGGGCATGTCATTGCTGGCTGCGGCGCAGGAGAGCAGCACCACATCGACCCGTTGACCACGATCCAGATGGCCGCGCCACTCAATTGGCTCAGAACAGCTGGTGACCTGAACCCCCCAGGCAGCGAGCGGCTCGGCAATGGCCCGGCGGCTGACCGGTAGCGGTTCATACAGCAGCAGCGAGCGCTGGCGCAGTAGCTCCAGCGGCAATGGTTCACCCAGCGGCAACGGCGATTTGGCGCAGTTCAGGCTGAAGTGGAAGGTACTGCCGCGGCCCTGTTCGGAGTCGAGGGTCATGTTGCCGCCCATCTGCCGCACCAGCTGCTGGGAGATGACCAGGCCAAGGCCGGTGCCGCCATAGCGACGGGTGATGGAGCTGTCGCCCTGGCTGAAGGCTGAGAACAGCGATTGCTGCTGTTCGCGGCTGATGCCGATGCCGGTATCTTTGACGCTGATCTTGATGTCGATCCGCTCGCCGTGGTCGGCCACCAACAGCACCTGTACCTGAACATAGCCGCGCTCGGTGAACTTGACTGCATTGCCCAGCAGGTTGGTCAGCACCTGCTTGATACGGAAGGCATCGCCAATCAGGTAATCGGGCACATCGTTGGCCACCATCACGGCAAATTCCAGCCGCTTATCGTGGGCATCGGGGGCCAGCAGGGTCGCCACTTCAAACAGGGTGTCGCGCAGCCGAAATGGCATCTGCTCAAGCTTCAGCTTGCCCGCTTCCAGCTTCGAGAAATCGAGCACGTCGTTGATGATGTTTAGCAGATTGTGGGCCGAGCGCTCGATGGTCGACAGGTAATCACGCTGGTGCGAGGTCAGCCCGGTCTTGGCCAGCTGTTTGGTAAAGCCAATGACGGCGTTGAGCGGGGTGCGCAGCTCGTGACTCATGTTGGCCAGGAAGTCGCTCTTGGTGCGAGCCGCCTCCTGGGCACGTTTGTTGGCCATATCCAGCTTGATGTTCTGGATCTCGATCTGCTCCAGGGTTTCGCGCAGATCGGCAGTAGCCTGCTCGACGCTGTTCTGCAGCTCCTGCTGTGACTCCTGCAGCGATTTGGCCATGGCATTGATGCCCAAACGCAATGCGTCCAGCTCGCCCATCTTGGGGCCGCCGACTCGGGTGTCGAGACGTCCTTTACGGATCTGGTCGACGGCATCGACCATCTCGCCAATGGGTTCAGTGACCTGTTTGACCAGGCGGAAGGCGAAGAACAGGTTGATGATGGCCCCCAGCACGACGATGGCCAAGGCATAGCTGGCGGCTTGGTACTGCTGCACTTTGGCATGGTCGCTGTTGAGCTGAACCACCACATAGCCGAGGATGGGCGCCTGTTCATCGGCGCGCAGGCCGAGCAGGTTGCTCTCCTGATAGATCGGCGTGCGCAATAGCACATCACCGTTACTGGCGTGTTCGATCTCGGTAAAGGCGGGGATCGACGAACCGGGCGGCAGACGCAGCTGGTTGAAGTTGCGCTGGAACGAGCTGTTAACAAACACCCGGTGCTGGTTGTCAAAGATGGCGATGGCGCGCACCACCTCGGAATGTTTGCGGTGGGCAATGCCGATCAAACGCTTGAGCATCTCACGGCTGTTATGGACCATGCCGTATTCGCTGGCGATGGCCAGAGGCTCAATAATGTCTGAACCGCGCTCAATGAGGTTTTCTTCAAGCTCGCTGAAGCGGTGCAAGGTAAAGTAGCTGCCGAGCAGGATGCCAATCAGCAAAGTCGGCGTTAGCGACAGCAGCAACACCCAGGATCGCAGACTCAGTGCGCGCACGCAGGCCTTTGGTCGGTGAAAAAACAGCGCCTCATGATGACATGCCGGGCCGTCGTTGCCTACGCCGACAGCCTCAATTCGGGGCTCTGGTCCCACCACTGCAAGAGATGATCATGGTTCAGTTTTTCAAGCCCCAGCGTAACGCCCCCAGCTCTGCCATTCTGAGCCTGAACATTGAGCGGCTGGACGATCAGGGGCGCGGTGTGGCTCGCCATCAGGGCAAAGTGGTGTTCGTTAGCGGCGCCCTGCCCGGTGAACAGGTGGAGGCGCGCTTGAGCCGTGACGCGGCCCGTTATGCCGAAGCCCGGCTGGTCAAAGTGGTGCGCGTCAGCAGTGAGCGTCAGACACCGCTCTGCCCCCATGTTGGCCGCTGCGGCGGCTGTCGCCTCCAGCATGCCTCGCCTGAACTGCAGCAGCAGAGCAAGGCCGAGCAGCTGGTCCACCAGCTGCGTCAGGTGGGTGGCCTGAGCGTACCGGAGCCTGAGGCGGTGATCGCCGCTGCGCCTTATGGCTATCGCCGCCGCGCGCGGTTGGCCCTGCGCATCGAGCGTGGCCAGTTGCAGTTGGGCTTTCGCGCCGCCGGCAGCAACGAGATCTGCGCTATTGATCAGTGTCCGGTGCTGGAGCCCGCGTTGGCGGCTTTGTTGCCGAAGATCCGGGCGGCATTGGCGGCCCAGGCGCGGCCGGATGATTATGGCCATGCCGAACTGCTGCTCAGTAGCGAAGGGCCATTGCTGTTGCTGCGTCGTCTACGGCCGGTGCCGGAGCCGCGATTGGCGGCATTGGCGGCGGCGCTTGATGGACTGCGTTTAGGCTTTGAAGACAACGACGGCAGCGTGGTCGATGTGGCGGGTCGGCCACTGGCGGATTGCCATTATCCGATCGAGGTCGCACAACGGCAGCTAGCCATCGCTTTTCAACCTCATCACTTCATCCAGGTCAACGCTGAGGTTAACCGTGCACTGGTACAACGGGTGCTCGACTGGCTGCAGCCAGCTGCCGGTGAACGGTTGCTGGATCTGTTCTGCGGGGTTGGCAATTTTGCCTTGCCATTGGCTGCTACGGGGGCTGACGTTGTAGCGGTAGAGGGGGTCAAAGCGATGGTCGATCAGGCGCGAGTCAACGCAGAGCGTTTGGGGCTGCCGGCACAGTTCCTGCTGGGCGATCTCAATGCCGGTTTGCCGTCTGAGGTCGCGGCTGGCGGCGCGGTCAGCGCAGTGGTGCTCGACCCGTCACGCGAGGGGGCCAAGGGGGTGGTGGCCGGGCTGGCAGCGCTGGGTGCCCGGCGTGTCGCCTATGTCAGCTGTAACCCGGCAACCCTGGCTCGTGATGCAGCGACGCTGGCCGGTCAGGGATTTGTCTTGAGTCGGCTGGCACTGGTCGATATGTTTCCACAGACGCACCATGTCGAGGCACTGGCCCTGTTTGAGCGCCCCTGAGGGGCGCCTGACAGGGGGGCGCGGCAGTTAAAGGAAAAGAGGGGACCATGGTTTCGGTTCGCGATAGCAAACATCAGCACCAGCCTGAAGATGTGGCCCAGTGGCTGCGCGGCCTCGGCATCGCTGAGGGATTCTGCGCGCCCTTGGCGGCCCTCTATCAGCGCTGTGGCGAGCGGGTTGGCGATGGCCCTGAAGGGCTTGCGTTGCTGGCCCGTGGCCGCGAGATGGTGGTGATTCTGGCCACCATGGCCTTCGATCAGGATGCCTACGCTGCCGCTCTGCTGCTGCCGCTGTATGACGAAGGGGTGATGGATCTGGTGGAGATCACCACCGATGTCAGCCCGAATGTCGCCCGCTTGATCGAGAACGTCGGCCGCATGGAGGCGATCCGCGCCCTGCAGAGTAGTGGTGGCCGTGATCCCACCCTGCATCAGGTCGACAACCTGCGCCACATGCTGCTGGCCATGGTCGAAGATGTGCGGGCGGTGGTGATCAAACTGGCCGAGCGCATCTGCTATCTGCACGCCATCAAGAACGCCGACGAAGAGACGCGGGTGATGGCCGCGCGTGAGACCGCAGACATCTATGCGCCGCTGGCCAACCGTCTGGGTATTGGCCAGCTTAAGTGGGAGCTGGAAGATTTCGCTTTCCGTTATCAGCACCCCGATATCTACAAGCAGATCGCCAAGCAGCTGGATGAGAAACGCCTCGTCCGCGAGCAGTACATCAGCGACTTTGTTGCCGCCCTGACCCAGGCGCTGGCGGCCGAGGGGGTTAAGGCCGACGTCTATGGCCGACCCAAACATATCTACAGCATCTGGAAAAAGATGCAGCGCAAGCAGCTGTCGTTCAACGAGCTGTATGACGTGCGCGCGGTGCGGGTGGTGGTCGACAAGATCCAGGACTGTTATGGCGCATTGGGGGTGATCCACACTCAGTTCCACCATCTGCCCAAGGAATTTGACGACTACGTCGCCAACCCCAAACCCAACGGCTATCGCTCTATCCACACGGTCGTAGTGGGGCCTGAGGGCAAGGCGGTGGAGATCCAGATCCGCACCCGCCAGATGCATCAGGATTCCGAGCTGGGCATTGCCGCTCACTGGAAATACAAGGAAGGGACGGTGGCCGCCAAAGGCGGTTACGAGGAGAAGATCGCCTGGCTGCGCAAGATCCTGGCCTGGCAAGAGGAGATGGCCGAAAGCGGTAATCTGGTCGAAGAACTGCGTAATCAGGTGTTCGAGGATCGGGTCTACGTGTTCACCCCCAAGGGTGACGTGGTCGATCTGCCGGCGGGCTCAACCCCCCTCGATTTTGCCTACCACATTCATAGTCTGGTCGGCCATCGCTGCATCGGTGCCAAGATCAGTGGCCGCATCGTGCCTTTCACCTACAAGCTGCAGACCGGCGATCAGGTGGAGATCCTCACTGGCCGTGAGCCGTCGCCCAGCCGCGACTGGCTCAACCCCGATCTCGGCTATCTCACCAGCAGCAGGGCGCGCGGCAAGGTGCAGCAGTGGTTCCGGCTGCAGGATCGTGACAAGAACCTCGAAGCCGGCCGCCACATGCTGGAAGCCGAACTGTCGCGCTGCGGCCTCAAGTTAGCCGACGCCAGCCATGCCATCGAGCGCTTTAACGTTACCAATGTCGAGGATCTGCTGGCCGCCATCGGCGCGGGCGACGTGCGCCTCAATCAGGTGGTTAACCACCTGCAGCAGAAGCTGAAAAAGCCGGTCGATGACGACGACATCGCCCACATGATCAAAAAGGTGGGCCACGCGCCGAGCAAGCGCGACAAGGACTCGGTGGTGGTCGACGGGGTCGGCAACCTGCTGACCCATATGGCCCGTTGCTGCCAGCCGGTGCCGGGCGATGTGATCACCGGCTATATCACCCAGGGGCGTGGTATCTCGGTCCACCGTAGCGACTGCGAACAGCTGCAGGATCTGCTTGAGGCCCACCCGGAGCGGGCGATCGATGTCTCCTGGGGCGAAAACTACGCCGGTGGTTACACCGTCACCATCCGTATGGTGGCCAGTGATCGTAGCGGCCTGCTGCGCGACATCACCACCATTCTGGCCAACGAGAAGATCAACGTACTGGGGGTGAAGAGCCACTCGGACGTGAAGACCCAGACTGCGGTCATCGATATGGAGATGGAGGTCTACAACATCGACCGCCTGACCAAGGTGCTGGCCCTGCTTAACAACATGAACGACATCATGGAGGCCAAACGGCTGTGACCGACCACACTGCCTCGCCACGCCCAGACATCCAGCGGCTGCTTGAGATCATGAGCGCCCTGCGCGATCCGCACAGCGGCTGCCCGTGGGACATCAAGCAGAGCTTCGCCACCATCGCCCCCTACACCCTTGAAGAGGCCTGCGAGGTGGTGGATGCCATCGAGCGGCAGGACTACGCCGAGCTTAAGGATGAACTGGGCGATCTGCTGCTGCAGGTGGTGTTTCATGCCCAGATGGCGCGCGAACAGCAGCTGTTCGATTTCGACGATGTGGTGGCTGCCATCTGCAGCAAGCTGATCCGCCGTCATCCCCATGTGTTTGGTGAGTTGGCGGTGAGCGGCGAGGCCGAGGTCAATGCCAACTGGGATCGCATCAAGGCTGGCGAAAAAGCCGAGCGGGGCAAAACCCCGGCCTCGATCCTGGGTGATGTGCCGGTGGCCCTGCCGGCGCTGGCGCGTGCCGCCAAGCTGCAGAGCCGGGCCGCCAAAGTAGGCTTTGAGTGGCCTGAGATCGGCGGGGTGGTGGCCAAGATCCATGAAGAGCTGGCCGAACTGCAGGCCGAACTGGAAGCGCCCGAGCGCGATGATGACAAGGCTGCTGCCGAACTGGGCGACCTGATGTTTGTGCTGGCCAATATGGCCCGCTGGCTGGGGCGTGATCCCGAGCAGTTGCTGCGTCAAGCCAATGCCAAGTTTGAACGCCGCTTCGGCCATATCGAGCAGTCGGCAGCTGCCGCCGGTCAGGCACTGCAGGCACTGTCACTGGATGAGATGGAAGCCCTGTGGCAGCAGGCCAAGCAGCGCGGGTTGTGACCTGAAACTGTGTTGCCCGGGTTTGACTTGTCGCAAGGCAGAACTGTGATGGATCTCTAAACTGGGCGGCGCGTTGAGGGGTGGGTGGGCCTTTGCTATACTGCCGTCCCGTCTGATTCCCTTCACACGACAACCTATTCCGGGCTTGGCATGACAACACGCTATATCTTTGTTACAGGCGGGGTGGTTTCCTCTTTGGGTAAGGGGATTGCCGCTGCGTCGCTTGGGGCACTTCTGGAAGCGCGTGGCCTTAAGGTCACCATCATGAAGCTTGACCCTTACATCAATGTCGACCCCGGCACCATGAGCCCGTTTCAGCACGGCGAAGTCTATGTGACTGAAGACGGCGCCGAAACTGACCTGGACCTGGGCCATTACGAGCGTTTCATTCGCTCCAAGATGACCCGCAAGAACAACTTCACCACCGGCCGCGTGTACGCAGACGTGCTGCGCAAAGAGCGCCGGGGAGATTATCTGGGCGCCACCATCCAGGTGATTCCGCACATCACCAACGCGATCAAGGAGCGGGTGGTTGAGGGTGGCGAAGGCTATGACGTGGCCATCGTCGAAGTGGGCGGCACCGTGGGTGATATCGAGTCCCAGCCGTTCCTCGAAGCGATCCGCCAGCTGGCCACCGAGATTGGCCGTCAGCGCGCGCTCTTTGTTCACCTGACGCTGGTTCCTTATATGGCTGCCGCCGGTGAGGTTAAGACCAAACCGACCCAGCATTCGGTCAAGGAACTGCGCTCCATCGGTATTCAGCCGGATGTGCTGATCTGCCGTTCAGACCGCAATGTACCGGCCAATGAGCGGGCCAAGATCGCGCTGTTCACCAACGTTGAAGAACGCGCGGTTATCTCGCTCAAAGATGTCGATTCTATCTACCGCATCCCGGCCCTGCTCAACAGCCAGCAGCTGGATGAGCTGGTGGTGCAGCGTTTCGGTTTCAACTGTCCGCCGGTCGAACTCACTGACTGGGAACAGGTGCTCTACGCCGAAGCTAACCCGGTGGGCGAAGTGACGGTGGCCATGGTCGGCAAATATGTTGAACTGCCAGACGCTTACAAGTCGGTCAATGAGGCGCTGAAGCATGCCGGACTCAAGAACCGTCTGACGGTCCATATCAAGTACATCGACTCTCAGGATCTGGAGACCAAAGGTCTTGCCATGCTGAAGGGGGTGGATGCCATCCTGGTGCCGGGCGGCTTTGGCTCGCGCGGTATCGAAGGCAAGATCCTGGCGGCCCGTTATGCCCGCGAGCATGGCGTGCCCTATCTGGGTATTTGCCTTGGCATGCAGGTAGCGATGATCGAGTACGCCCGCCACGTGGCTGGCCTGGAAGGCGCTCACAGCACCGAGTTTGACGTCAACACTTCGCATCCGGTAGTTGGCCTGATCACCGAATGGCTGGATGCTGCCGGCAAGGTCGAGACTCGCACTGAGGAGTCGGATCTGGGCGGCACCATGCGCTTGGGTTCCCAGCAGTGTCATCTGATCGAAGGCTCGCGCGCCCGTGCCCTGTACGGCAAGGACAGCATCTACGAGCGTCATCGTCATCGTTATGAAGTCAACAACCACTATGTTGCCCAGCTGGAAAAGGCTGGTCTGCGGGTAGTGGGTTTGTCGGCGGATCGCAAACTGGTCGAGATCATTGAGATTCCGACCCACCCATGGTTTGTGGCCTGCCAGTTCCATCCGGAGTTCACCAGCACCCCGCGTGACGGCCACCCGTTGTTTGGCGGCTTTATCGCTGCAGCTGGCGAATTCCAGAAAAAGTCACTGGGCTGAGCGGTGGCCGGTAACGGCCCCGACGGTTCGGCGAGAAGTTTGGTTTTTTGGTAAACGAAAACTGAGGAAACATCATGGCAAAGATCGTCAAGATCATCGGTCGCGAAGTGATCGACTCGCGCGGTAACCCGACCGTGGAAGCAGAAGTGCATCTGGAAGGTGGTTTCGTTGGCATGGCCATCGTCCCGTCGGGTGCCTCCACCGGTTCGCGCGAAGCCCTTGAGCTGCGTGACGGTGACAAGAGCCGCTTCCTGGGCAAAGGCGTGCTCAAGGCTGTTGGCGCCGTCAACGGCCCGATCGCTGCAGCGCTGGTTGGCAAAGATGCCAAGAACCAGGCTGAAGTTGACCAGATCATGCTCGACCTGGACGGCACCGAAAACAAATCCCAGTTTGGCGCCAACGCCATCCTCGCCGTGTCCATGGCCAATGCCAAGGCTGCTGCTGCTGCCAAAGGCGTGCCCCTGTACGCTCACATCGCTGACCTGAACGGCACTTCGGGCGTTTACTCCATGCCGCTGCCGATGATGAACATCATCAACGGTGGTGAACATGCCGACAACAACGTCGACATCCAGGAGTTCATGATCCAGCCGGTTGGCGCGCCGAGCCTCAAAGAAGCTGTGCGCATGGGCGCTGAAGTGTTCCATAACCTGGCCAAGGTACTGAAGTCCAAAGGCTACAGCACTGCCGTGGGTGATGAAGGTGGTTTCGCGCCGAACCTGAAGTCCAACGCCGAAGCGCTGGAAGTGATCGCTGAAGCTGTGGCTAAAGCCGGTTACGAGCTGGGCAAAGACATCACTCTGGCGATGGACTGTGCCGCTTCTGAGTTCTACGACAAAGAGAAGAACGAGTACAACCTCAAAGGCGAAGGCAAGATCTTCACCTCTGAGACCTTCTCCGACTACCTCGCTGATCTGACCACCAAGTTCCCGATCGTCTCCATTGAAGATGGTCTGGACGAGTCCGACTGGACTGGTTTCGCTTACCAGACCAAGATCCTCGGTGACAAGATCCAGCTGGTGGGCGACGACCTGTTCGTTACCAACACCAAGATCCTGGCTCGCGGCATCCAGGAAGGGATCGTCAACTCCATCCTGATCAAGGTTAACCAGATCGGTTCGCTGACCGAAACCCTGGCTGCCATCAAGATGGCCAAAGACGCCGGTTACACCGCAGTCATCTCTCACCGTTCGGGTGAGTCGGAAGATGCCACCATTGCCGACCTGGCAGTGGGTACCGCTGCAGGCCAGATCAAGACCGGTTCGATGAGCCGTTCTGACCGCGTTGCCAAGTACAACCAGCTGATCCGTATTGAAGAAGCTCTGGGTGCCAAGGCGCCGTTCCGTGGTCTGAAGGAAGTTAAGGGCCAGTAATTTACGGTCCTGCCATTTTCCTGCTATAACGCCCTTCGCATGAAGGGCGTTTTTTTATCCGTCGCCGGGATATGGCGATGTGTCATGTCAGGGATGATCCTGTTATTTGTTGCGCTGTCAGTAGTTGCAGATCAGGTTTACACCTGGACGGACGAAAACGGCGTGCGTCACTTTTCCAAAACCGCACCCTCTCCCGATATCGATGCCAAGCCGATCAACACCCAGGTTCATAACAGTGCGCTGGTGGTTGGTGATGGCAATATGCCCCAGGTTGAAGAAACCAAGCGTTGTGCCGCCGAAGAGCTGGCGGGGTTGCGTTTCCGGCTGTCGCGGCTGGATCGTGATTTCAATGAGCGCATGGCCGACTGCGATCGTCAGCGCCGTGACGATACCCTGATCGGCAGCTATGCCGACTGTCAGCGTCACAACCGGGCGTGGCTGGCGGAGGCACGGGTCAACTATCAGCGTGCCATCGCCACCTGTCATAACCGCTGATAGCACCCAATTCAGGGTGTTCGGCAACGGCCGCCCTTGGAGCACCGCCTCGGGATCAGCATAATAGGCGCGCTGTCGCGGTCTGACCGCAGGCCCCCGGCGCGTTGTGTCGGTGGATTCCGCCGACGAGAGAATTGATGCGTCTGCTAGCCCTGATCCTGTTGTTGCTGCTTGGGTTGCTGCAGTACCGCTTGTGGTATGGCCACAATGGTCTGCATGACTTCTGGCGCACCCGCGATCAGCTGGTCGAGGCACATCGTCAGAATGATCAGCTAAGGCAACGCAATGAGCTGATCCGGGAAGAGATCCGTGAGCTCAAGGATGGAGCCGAAGGGATCGAGGAGCGGGCGCGCAACGAGTTGGGCTTCATCCGCGATGGCGAGACCTTCTACCGCGTACTGGATGCCAACCCCAAGGACGCCAATGACGCCCCTTGAGTGGTCACGGCTGGCCGCCGTGGTACCAGCAGCGGGGCGGGGCAGCCGTATGGGGACAGCGATCGCCAAGCAGTATCTGCCACTGGTTGGCAAAACCATCATCGAACACACCCTTGAAGCCCTGCTGGCCCTGCCCCAGCTGCCCCGTATTTATGTCGCCCTGGCCGCTGATGATGACCAGTTTCAATGTCTGCCGCTGGCACGAAATGCCCGTATTACCACGGTAATCGGTGGGGCCGAACGGGCTGATTCAGTGGCCGCCGCACTGGGCCAGCTGCTGGCCGATGGTTTTGACTGGGCGCTGGTGCATGATGCCGCACGCCCCTGCGTTACTGCGACCGAGGTGGAGACACTGGTGGCCCGCGCCAGTGAGCTGGGCCACGGCGCCATTCTGGCCAGCCGGGTGCGCGACACCATGAAGCGTGCCCATGGTGGCACCACCCAGGTCGCCGAGACCGTCTCGCGTGCCGATCTCTGGCATGCCCTGACCCCCCAACTCTTTCCCGCTCGGGCTCTGGCTGAAGCGATCGCCGCTGCAGCTGCTGCTGGTGTCGCCGTTACCGACGAAGCCTCAGCCATGGAGTGGCGTGGTCAGCCGGTGGTGCTGGTCGCCGGCTCGCGCTGGAACATCAAAGTTACTGAACCTGAAGACCTGACGCTGGCTGAGTTGTGGTTGTCAGGTGCCCACTTGGAGACGCGCTAATGCGAATAGGCCACGGTTACGACGTACACAAATTTGGCAGCACTCAACCGCTGGTGCTGGGTGGGGTGACCATTGCCTGGCATCAGGGCCTCGTCGCTCATTCCGACGGCGATGTGGTGCTTCATGCCTTGTGCGATGCGCTGCTCGGCGCGCTGGCGTTGGGCGACATCGGCAAGCATTTCCCTGATACCGATGCTGCGTTCAAAGGCGCCGATTCGCGCGGCCTGCTGCGCCAGTGTGTGGCGCTGATGGTGGCGCGGGGCTATCAGCTCGCCAACCTCGATCTGACAGTGATCGCCCAGGCACCCAAGCTGCGCCCTCATATCGACGCCATGTGCGTGCTGATCGCCGCCGACTGCCATTGCGCGGTCGATCAGGTCAACGTCAAGGCCACCACCAGTGAAGGCTTGGGCTTTACCGGTCGGGGCGAGGGTATTGCTGCCCATGCGGTGGTGCTGCTGGAGCGCCGCCCATGAGCCATGTTGCCCAGTTGCCTTGGCTGTTTGGCAAGCCGCAGGCCACTGCTGTGCTTAAACAGCAGCCCGAGGATTTTGAGGTTGAGGAGCTGTTTGAGGTTGAACTGAGTGGCAAGGGTGAGCATCTGTGGATCTGGCTGGAGAAGCGCGATCTGGCCACGCCACAGGCGGTGGCGGTCATTGCTCGCGCGCTCAACGTCGATCGCCGGGATGTCAGCCACAGCGGCCTCAAAGACAAGCGTGCCGTCACCCGCCAGTGGCTGTCGGTGTGGCTGCCGGGGAAAGGTGAGCCTGAGGGCTGGCAGGCCAGCCTGCCGCCGGGGCTCACAGTGCTGCGCTGCGGTCGCCATGATCGCAAGCTGCGCCGGGGCAGCCACCAAGGCAACCGCTTTGCCATCTGCCTGCGTCAGGTCAGTGATGTGGTCAGCGTTGACGCCCGCCTGCAGCAGCTGGCCACCACCGATCTGCCCAATTTTTTTGGCCCCCAGCGCTTTGGTCATGGCGATAGCAATCTGACGGATATCGCCACGCTGCTCAATGGCGCCCGGCTGCCACGCTGGCGTGAGAGCCTGATCCTGTCAGCGGCGCGCAGCGCCCTGTTCAACCTGATGGTCGCCGAGCGCATCGCCAATCACCCGTGGCCGACGCTGCTGGTCGGTGATCGTGCTGCTCTTAACGGCTCCCGTTCGTTCTTTGCCGTTGAGGCGGTGGACGAGGCGCTGCTGGCCCGTCTGCGCAGCGGTGATATCGCACCTACTGCGGCACTGTGGGGGCGGGGGGAGCCCGCCACCAGCGGCTGGACCGGTACCAGCGAGCGCGCTATTGCTGCTGCCCACCCTGACTGGTGTGCGCTGGTGGAGCGCGCCGGCATGGAGCAGGAACGGCGGGCTGTGAGCATCCGTGTCGCTGACCTCGATTGGCAGTGGCAGGGGGCCGACCTTACAATCCGATTCACGCTGGCGCGCGGCTGTTTTGCCACCACCGTGCTGCGAGAGTTGGTCAACAGCGATGGTGAAGCGGACGGCGATGAAGATACTGCTGAGTAACGATGATGGTGCCCAGGCGCCGGGACTGGCAGCGCTGCATGAAGCGCTGCTGCCGTTGGCCGAGTTGACGGTGTACGCGCCGGATCGCAATCGCAGCGGTGCCAGCAGTTCGCTGACGCTGGAGCAGCCTTTGCGGGTGCAGCGGCTGGCCAATGGCTTTTACGCGGTAAACGGCACGCCAAGCGACTGCGTTCACCTCGCCCTTAATGGTGTGCTCGGTGAAGACCCGGATATGGTGGTCTCGGGCATCAATGCCGGCGCCAATCTCGGTGATGACACTCTCTATTCCGGCACTGTGGCTGCCGCCATTGAGGGGCGCTTTCTGGGGCGTACCGCCATCGCCCTGTCGCTGGTGGGGCGCAATCCGGTGCATTACGCCACCGCCGCGCGGGTGGCCCGTCAGCTGGTCGAGCAACTGACCATTAGTGCGCTGCCGGCCGATGTGATCCTCAACGTCAATGTGCCGGATCTGCCCTATGACCAGTTGCAGGGTATGGTGGTGACGCGGCTCGGTCATCGTCATCGCGCGGAGCCGGTGTTGCGAGCCCAAGACCCTCATGGCCGCCCCATCTACTGGATTGGTCCGGCCGGGCCGGGTCAGGATGCCGGTGAAGGTACCGATTTTTATGCCGTTGAACAGTGCCAGGTGTCGATCACGCCGATTCAGGTAGATCTGACTGCCCATCGCCGGCTGGCCGTGGTGGAGGAGTGGTGCCGTGGTCTCAGCCAGGCGTAACCAGACCGCCGGATTGGAGCGGCTGTTGCAGCAGCTGCGTCAGGAGGGCATTGGCGATGAGCGGGTGCTGCAGGTGCTGGGCCGGGTACCGCGCCATCTGTTTGTCGATGAAGCGCTGGCACTGCGCGCCTATGAAAACTCGGCGCTACCCATTGGCGATGGCCAAACCATCTCTCAGCCCTACATTGTCGCCCGTATGACCGAGTTGTTGCTCGGTGGCCCGCCGCTCAGGCGGGTGCTGGAGATCGGCACTGGCTCTGGTTATCAGACAGCCGTGCTGGCTCAGCTGGCCGGTGAGGTGTTTACCGTCGAGCGCATTGCCGGCTTGCAGTACCACGCCAAACGCCGGCTACGGGCGCTGGATCTGCACAATATTAGCTATCGCACCGGTGATGGCTGGCAGGGATGGTCGTCCAAAGCCCCCTTTGATGCCATTATTGTCACCGCTGCACCCGATGAGGTGCCGCAGGCCCTGCGTGAGCAGTTGGCTGAAGGTGGGGTGCTGGTGATTCCGGTGGGGGCCCAGCAGCAGCAGTTGCAGCGCTGGTGTCGCGAAGGTGACAGCTGGCAGCAGCAGAGTCTTGAACCCGTTCGTTTCGTACCTCTTGTTAAGGATGATCGTTGATGAAACTCTTTGGACCGCTGTACGACTGGGTGATGACCAAGGTACGTCACCCTCATGCGCCTGCCTATCTCTATACCATGAGCTTTGCCGAATCGGTGATCTTTCCCATTCCGCCCGATGTGATGCTGGCCCCGATGGCGCTGGCCAAGCCAGAGAAAGCTTGGCAGTACGCGCTGTGGACATCGGTTGCTTCTACCTTTGGTGGTCTTGCCGGGTATCTGTTGGGTTACTGGCTGTTCGATGTTGCCGTTGTGCCGATGATCGAGCATTTCGGCTATGAGCAGAAGTTTGCCACTATCAAACTCTGGTTTGAGCAGTACGACTTTTGGATCGTGTTCCTGGCGGGCTTTTCGCCTATCCCCTACAAGCTGTTTACGGTCACCGGCGGCATGATGCACATGGCGTTGCTGCCGTTCATGCTGGCCTCGATTATTTCCCGAAGTGCTCGCTTCTTTCTGGTCGCAGGGTTGATGAAGTGGGGCGGTGCGCCCATGGAGGCCAAGCTGCGCCATTATGTCGAGTGGCTGGGGTGGGGGGTGGTCATCGCTGCCGTTGTCGCTTATTTGCTCCTCCGTCACTAACGGTAGGCTGAAACGTGGTCTGTCGCGGCTCCACCCAAGTACTCATCAGCCTGCTGTTATGCACGCTGCTGGTGCTGGGCGGCTGCGCAGGTGGCCGTAACGCGGCTCCGGTCAGGGATCTCAGTGGCGCAAAGGGTGGAGCGAGCGCCAGCAAGAAGACGGGAAGCGGCAGTCACTATGTAGTAAAGCGTGGCGATACTCTTTATTCAATCGCCTATGCCAACGGCACTGATTATCGTGAATTGGCTCGTTTAAATGGCATCAAAGCCCCCTATACCATCTATGTCGGCCAACAGGTCCGCTTGCCAGGTCGTAATTCTGTGACCCAGGCAGCGACCGTCAGTAAAACTGCGAGCGACCGCAAAGCTCCGACAAAGCAGGCAGTTGCAGCTGTTGATCGGCCCAAGGGGCGGGACTACTCTGGCCAGACACCGAAGGGCTCGCGCAGTTCCGACTCCAAGTCTCTACCTGCCAAAGTCAGTTGGGTGTGGCCGTCACGTGGTCCGATTGTCGCTGGGTTCTCTGCTGCTGAGCATGGGAACAAAGGGCTTGATATAGGTGGCAGAGCCGGTGACCCGGTGTATGCCGCCGCCGATGGCAAGGTGGTGTACGCCGGCAATGCTCTTAGGGGTTACGGCAACCTGCTCATCGTCAAGCACAACGACGACTTTCTGAGCGCATACGCCCACAACCGCCGTTTGTTGGTGCAGGAGCAGAGCTGGGTTAAAGCCGGCCAGCAGATTGCCGAAATGGGGGACAGCGGCACGACATCCGTGAAGCTGCATTTCGAAATCAGAATGCGCGGCCAATCGGTCAATCCGCTGCAGTATCTGCCCCGCCGCTGAACCTTCGGTGCTGTCGGTGGCCAGAGACCGCAGTCCCGGGGATGGGGTTGGGGGACAACGATGAGCCGTGTCAATACCGAACAAGATGAGCTGGTCGCCGATATCGTCGAAGACGAGATGGTGGAACTGGAAGAAGAAAGCGCTGAAGCGCTGGAGGTCGAAGGAGTCGACGAACCACTCCTTGCAGACCACATCACCCACGAAGATCTGCAGCGTAACCTCGATGCGACGCAGATGTACCTGAGCGAAATCGGCTTCTCGCCGCTGCTAACCGCAGAGGAAGAGGTCTATTTTGCCCGTCGCGCCCAGCGCGGCGATGCCGCTAGCCGCAAACGGATGATCGAAAGCAATCTGCGATTGGTGGTCAAGATTGCCCGTCGTTACCACAACCGTGGGCTGGCCCTGCTTGATCTGATTGAAGAGGGCAACCTCGGTTTGATTCGGGCGGTGGAGAAGTTTGATCCGGAACGTGGTTTTCGTTTTTCAACCTATGCGACTTGGTGGATTCGCCAGACCATCGAGCGGGCGATTATGAATCAGACCCGTACCATTCGCCTGCCGATCCATGTGGTCAAAGAGCTTAATGTCTACCTGCGGACTGCCCGTGAACTGGCCCACAAGCTGGATCATGAGCCGACTGCCGAGGAGATTGCCCGCGCGCTGGATCGGCCAGTGGAGGATGTCACTCGCATGCTGCGCTTGAATGAGCGCATCAGTTCGGTGGATACCCCGATTGGCGGCGATTCCGACAAGGCGCTGCTGGATGTGATCGCCGATGAAAATGATGGTGGTCCTGAGCGTCGGCTGCAGGATGCCGACATTCAGGAGAGCATCGTTCAGTGGCTGGGAGAGCTGACGCCTAAACATCGTGAAGTGCTGGCCCGCCGTTTTGGCCTGCTTGGTTATGAGCCCTCCACCCTTGAGGATGTGGGCCGCGAAATAGGCCTGACTCGTGAGCGGGTAAGGCAGATTCAGGTCGAAGCCTTGCGCCGCCTGCGCGACATGCTCGGCAGTCAGGGGTTATCGGTGGATACCCTGTTCCGCACCTGAAAGCTATTCGCAGTCCTGACGAACAACAGAGCCCGGCTAGTTGCCGGGCTCTGCTTTTTATCGGTAGGCGCGTTTAGCTGCCTTTGGCGTTGGCAACCAACTGGTAGAGCAGATCCAGCGCCTGACGGGCACTCAGGCTGTCGACATCCAGGGTCGCCAGCTGTTGGCGCAGTGGATCAATAATGGGCCTTGGGGCTGGTGCCGCAGGCGACACCGGGCGGCGTTGGGGCTCGCCAGCGACCAGATGGCGCTGCTCCAACTCCTGCAGTTTGTGACGGGCCCGCTCCAGTACGGATTTGGGTACCCCCGCCAGTTGCGCTACGGCGATGGCGAAACTACGGTTGGCTGGTCCTTCCTGCACCGCGTGAAGGAAGGTGATCTGATCGCCATGCTCCAGCGCATCGAGGTGGACATTGGCCACCCCGGCAAAGCGCTCTGGCAGTTCGGTCAGCTCGAAATAGTGGGTGGCAAACAGGGTGAAGGCGCCGCTGATTAGGGCCAGATGCTCGGCGCAGGCCCAGGCCAGCGCCAGCCCGTCGTAGGTGCTGGTGCCGCGACCAATCTCATCGAGCAGTACCAGCGAATCACGGCTGGCGTTGTGCAGGATGTTGGCCGCTTCGCTCATCTCGACCATAAAGGTGGAGCGCCCCGAGGCCAGATCATCGCTGGCGCCGATGCGGGTAAAGATGCGATCGACAGCCCCAATGATGGCGCTGTCGGCCGGCACATAGCTGCCGATATGGGCGAGCAGTACGATCAGCGCCACCTGGCGCATGTAGGTCGATTTGCCACCCATGTTGGGGCCGGTTATCACCAGCATGCGGCGTTGATCATTGAGGGTGATGGGGTTGGCGATAAAGGGCTCGCTCATCACCCGTTCCACCACTGGATGGCGGCCGCCTTCAATCTGGATGCCGGGCAGCTCGCTGAGCGTTGGCGCCACATAGCGGTGGCGGTCGGCGATGCGCGCTAAAGCCGCTAACAGATCCAGTTCGGCAATGGCGGCGGCCAGCGCCTGCAGGGTGGCCAGCTGTGGCAGCAGCAGGTCAAAGAGCTCGTCGTAGAGCCGCTTTTCCAGCGCCAGCGCCCGGGCCTGGGCGGTCAGCACCTCTTCCTCGTACTTTTTGAGTTCGGGGATGATGTAGCGCTCGGCGTTTTTCAGGGTCTGGCGGCGCTGGTAATCCAGTGGCACCACTTGGGCATAGCTACGGCTGACTTCGATAAAGAAGCCATGCACCCGGTTAAAGCCGACCTTGAGGGTGGGGATATTAGTGCGCGCCTTCTCGCGTACCTCGATCTCGGCCAGATAGGCTTCGGCATCGCCGCCTAACTGACGCAGCCGATCCAGCTCGCTGTTGTAACCCTCGCGGATCACCCCGCCATCACGGATCACTGCCGGTGGCTGATCGATGATCGCCTGTTCGAGCAGGGTGCACAGCTCGGGCTGGGGTGCGCACAGTGGCGCCAGCTGTTGCAGGCGGGTGGCCGTCAGCGGTTGCAGATGGTCGGCCAGCGCCGGCAGTGCCTGCAGCGACTGACGCAGACGGGTGAAGTCGCGCGGCCGTGCCGAGCGCAAGGCCAGGCGGGCGCAGATGCGTTCGATATCACCGATGGCCGCCAGTAGCGGTTTGGCGGGCTCGGCGCCATCAGCCGCCAGCAGGCAGCCGATCGCCTGTTGACGGGCCAGCAGTTCGTGGCGGTCGCGCAGCGGTCGGTGCAGCCAGCGCTTGAGCAGGCGGCTGCCCATGGCGGTGGCGGTGTCGTCGATCACGGCGGCCAGGGTGTGGTCGCTGCCGCCCGCCAGGGTCTGGGTCAGCTCCAGATTGCGGCGGGTGGCCGCATCCAGCTGCACCGCATCATCGGCCTGCTCGCGGCGGATGGCACGAATATGGGGCAGGGCGGTACGCTGGGTGTCGCGCACATAAGCCAGCACGCAGCCGGCCGCTGCCAGGCCAAGGGGGCAGTCACCGAGGCCAAAACCAGACAGATCGCGGGTACCAAACTGCTGATTAAGCAGGCGCAGGGCAGTATCCAGCTCGAACTCCCAGGCGGGCCGCCGTCGGCTACCACGGCGGTTGGCGACCAGCGCGCCGTTGGCCCACTCCTCGGAGTAGAGCACTTCGGCCGGGTTCAGTCGCTGCAGTTCGGCCTTCACCGCCTCAAAGGTGGTCAGCTCCTGCAGCTGAAAGCGGCCACTGGCCAGATCCAGGGTGGCGATGCCGGTCACCTCGTTGCGACCGCAGATCGCCATCAGCAGGTTATCGCGGCGCTCATCGAGCAGCGCTTCGTCGGTCAGGGTGCCGGGGGTGACAATACGGGTCACCCGCCGCTCCACCGGCCCCTTGCTGGTGGCCGGATCGCCGATCTGTTCGCAGATGGCCACCGGCTCACCCAACTGCACCAGCCGCGCCAGATACCCCTCGACCGCATGATAAGGGACGCCAGCCATGGGGATGGCATTGCCCCCCGACTGACCACGCCGGGTCAGGGTGATATCGAGCAGTTCGGCAGCGCGTGCGGCGTCGTCGTAGAACAGCTCATAGAAGTCGCCCATGCGGTAAAACAGCAGGCAATCGGGGTGCTGGGCCTTGATCCGCAAGTACTGCTGCATCATCGGCGTGTGCTGGCTGAGGTTGTCCTGTTCCATCAAAGGGCGAGTTCCGGCGCTGGGGCAGCCGCTGGCCGCCCGCTTCTGTCATCGATAGCGGCGCAGATTAGCATGGCTGGAGACCTAAGACGCAGCGGCGGTGGTGGCTGCCTGCACTCGTTGTTAAGCTGGCCTCATCATTCGCGGGCGAGGCCCGAGGAGGGGATGATGATCGGTCTATGGCAACATGCCAGCCCTGAGCTGCTGGCACTCGAGTTGGGGCAGCGGCTACTGGCGCGCCAGTGGCGGGTGGCTACGGCCGAATCCTGCACTGGCGGGGGGCTGGCCTATTCCATCACGGCTGTTGCCGGCAGTTCCGGCTGGTTTGACCAAGGGGTGGTGGCCTATGCCAACAGCGTCAAACAGCAGTTGCTGGGGGTGCCAACCGCCCTGCTGACAGAGCACGGTGCCGTCAGTGCGCCGGTGGTGGTAGCCATGGCCAATGGGGTGAGACGCAGCAGTGGTGCCCGTTTGGCCGTTGCGACCAGCGGCATTGCCGGGCCGGGGGGCGGCAGTGCTGACAAACCCTTGGGGCTGGTCTGGTTCGGTTTTGCCCTGGATGATCAGTGTCACGCCGAGCAGCGGATATTTGCTGGGAGTCGTGAGCAAGTACGTGAGCAGGCGATTCGTCATGCCCTGCTGCGGTTGATCGAAATCTGTGAGGCTGGCCAGCTTGATACTGTATGAGCGTACAGTATAATCTCCCCAACACAGTGACCAGTCCGGTCGGGGAGAATGAACGTGGAAGATAACCGCAAGAAAGCGTTGGGCGCTGCCGTTAGCCAGATTGAGCGCCAGTTCGGCAAGGGTTCCATCATGCGTCTGGGTGATACCCAGGCACTGGATGTCGAGGCGGTATCGACCGGTTCACTGGGGCTGGATATCGCCTTGGGAATTGGCGGCCTGCCCATGGGCCGTATCGTTGAGATCTACGGACCAGAGTCCTCCGGCAAAACCACCCTGACCCTGTCGGTGATCGCCGAAGCCCAGCGCAAGGGTAAGACCTGCGCCTTTATCGATGCTGAACATGCTCTCGACCCATCCTATGCGGCCAAGCTGGGCGTTAAGGTGGACGATCTGCTGGTGTCGCAGCCCGATACTGGTGAACAGGCACTTGAGATCTGCGACATGCTGGTGCGCTCGGCCGCAGTGGATGTGATCATCATCGACTCGGTGGCGGCGTTGACGCCCAAGGCTGAGATCGAGGGGGAGATGGGGGATTCTCACGTCGGCCTGCAAGCCCGGTTGATGAGCCAGGCGCTGCGCAAGCTGACCGGTAACCTCAAGCGCTCCAATACCTTGTGCATCTTCATCAACCAGATCCGTATGAAGATCGGGGTGATGTTTGGTAACCCGGAAACCACTACCGGTGGTAACGCCCTCAAGTTCTATGCTTCTGTCCGCCTCGACATTCGCCGTACCGGCGCAGTCAAAGATGGCGAAGAGGTGGTCGGCAGCGAAACTCGGGTCAAAGTGGTCAAGAACAAGGTGGCTCCACCCTTCAAGCAGGCCGAGTTTCAGATCATGTATGGCGCGGGTATCTCTAAAGTTGGTGAGTTGGTTGACCTTGGGGTCAGCCAGGGTCTTATCGACAAATCGGGAGCTTGGTATGCCTATAAGGGTGACAAAATCGGTCAGGGCAAGGCCAACGTCATGAAGTATCTGAACGAAAACCCTGTGGTGGCGGCTGAAGTGGAGCAGAAGCTGCGCGCCACCCTACTGTTGCAGCCGAAGAAAGGCGATGCCCCTGAGCTGGTGGCTGAAGCCCTGGCTGGAGATGAGTTCTGAGTGACAGCGACGCGCTGGCAGCCGCAGTGCGGCTGCTGGCCCGACGGGACTACAGCCTGGTTGAGTTGCAGCAGCGCCTGCGTCAGCGTGGTCATGAGCAATCCGCTATTGAACAGGCATTAACAGAATGCCAGCAACGCGGCTGGCAGGATGATGCGCGCTTTGCTGGCCAGTTTGTCCGTAGCCGTTACCTGCAGGGCTATGGGCCGTTGCGTATCGCCGCCGAGCTGCGTCAGCGCGGGGTGGCAGCGGCGTTGATCGACGCGCTGCTCGAGGATGACGAGCTGGACTGGCAGCAAGCCCTGAACCAGCTGTTTGCCCGCCGTTTTCAGGGCGGGGCTGCTGCGGGCAAGGAGCGCTACAAGCAGGCGCGTGCCCTGCAGCAGCGCGGTTTCGATAACGATCAGATTCGTCAGCTCCTTGACCTCTGACTGACCCTTACCTGTCTTGTGAACAGTACCGCCAGTGGCGCGGTCGTCATGCCGTTGAAACAGTGTTGTTGTGGGCCATCCCTGCATATAATGGCCGCCTCTTTTGACCCCGGAGGGGCCCGCTTGGTTGTGGCCGTTTGCCGGGTTAGCGCGCAGGCAGTCAGGAACTTCACCCATGACGAAGAGTTCAGCCGAGATCCGTGAAGCGTTTCTCGAGTATTTCCGTAGCAAGGGCCACCAGCCGGTGGCCAGCAGTCCGCTGATCCCTCACAACGATCCGACCTTGCTGTTCACCAATGCCGGCATGAATCAGTTTAAGGATCTGTTCCTCGGCAAGGAAAAGCGCGCCTACAGCCGTGCCGCCTCCTCGCAGTGCTGTGTGCGTGCCGGTGGCAAGCATAACGATCTGGAAAATGTCGGCTATACCGCCCGCCACCACACCTTCTTTGAGATGCTGGGCAACTTCAGTTTTGGTGACTACTTCAAGCACGACGCCATCCGCTTTGCCTGGGAGTTTCTCACCTCGGAGCAGTGGCTGAACCTGCCTAAAGAGAGGCTGTGGGTGACTGTTTACGCCAGCGATGACGAAGCCTATGCGATCTGGAATGAGGAGATCGGTATCCCGGCCGAGCGTCTGGTGCGCATCGGCGATAACAAGGGCGCGCCTTACGCCTCTGACAACTTCTGGGCGATGGGTGATACCGGCCCTTGTGGTCCCTGTACCGAGATCTTCTATGACCATGGTGACCATATCTGGGGTGGCCCGCCCGGTTCGCCAGAAGAAGATGGTGATCGATATATCGAGATCTGGAACCTAGTGTTCATGCAGTTTAACCGTCACGCAGACGGCACCATGGAACCGCTGCCCAAGCCATCGGTTGACACAGGTATGGGGCTGGAGCGTATTTCAGCGGTGATGCAGCATGTCCACTCCAATTACGAGACCGACACCTTCCAGCGGCTGATTGGTGATGCAGCCCGTCTGCTGGGCCGGAGTGATCTGGAAAACCAGTCGCTGCGGGTGATTGCTGACCATATCCGGTCCTGCGGTTTTCTGATTGCTGATGGCGCCATGCCCAGTAATGAAGGCCGTGGCTATGTGCTGCGTCGCATCATCCGCCGTGCCATTCGCCACGGACACAAACTGGGCGCTAGAGAACCCTTTTTCCATTGTTTGGCCGCCAGCTTGGCCGACGAAATGGGTGGTGCCTATGACCAGCTCAACACTCAGTTGCCGGTGATCCAGCGGGTGCTGCAGGTGGAAGAGGACCAGTTCGCCCGCACGCTCGAGCGCGGCCTGGCCATTCTTGATGACGCGCTCAAGGGCATTGACGGTACCGTCATCCCCGGTGAATTGGTGTTCCGCCTGTATGATACCTACGGTTTTCCGATGGACTTGACTGCGGACATTGCCCGCGAGCGTGGCCTGTCAGTTGACGAGGCGGGTTTTAACAGCGAGATGGGCAAGCAGCGTGAACGCGCCAAACAAGCGAGCAATTTCGGCGTTGATTACAACACCCAACTCAAGGTCGAGTGCAGCAGCCAGTTCACCGGCTATTGGGAACTAAGTCGCAATGCCAAGGTGGTTGCCCTGTTCACCATCGATGGCCTGCCGGTTGAGCGAATCAGCGCTGGCAGCGAAGGGCTGGTGGTACTTGATGACACGCCATTCTATGCCGAGAGCGGTGGCCAAGTCGGTGACATCGGCGTGCTCAGCATGTCTGATGGCCAGTTTCAGGTCAGCGATACTCTCAAGTCAGGCAGTGCCATTGTTCATAAGGGCCATGTCGCTTTTGGTGAGATTCACGTCGGCGAAAGTCTGACCGCTGAAGTCGATGTCGGTCGCCGGCAGGCGATCGCTCTTAACCACTCGGCGACCCATTTGCTACATGCGGCCCTGCGTCAGGTGCTGGGCAGCCATGTCACCCAGAAAGGGTCGCAGGTTGGCCCTGAACGACTGCGTTTCGACTTCTCCCATTTTGAAGCGGTGCCGGCACCGGTGTTGCGTCAACTGGAACAGATCGTCAATGCCCAGATTCGTGCCAACCATGAGGTGCTGACTGACCTGATGAATGTCGATGATGCCCGGGCAGCTGGCGCCATGGCCCTGTTTGGTGAACGCTACGACGATGAGGTGCGGGTACTGTCGATGGGCTCGTTCTCCAAAGAGCTGTGCGGTGGTACCCATGCCAGCCGTACTGGTGACATTGGCTTCTTCAAGATTGTTAGCGAAGGGGGTATCGCCGCCGGTATTCGCCGTATTGAAGCGGTGACCGGGCAGGGTGCCCTCGACCTGATGCATGCCATTGGCGAGCAGGTCGATGCAGCAGCGGAACTGCTCAAGGGCGATGGTTTTTCGCTGGCTGAGCGGGTGCGTGCTATTGCTGACCGTCAAAAGTCACTGGAGCGCGAAAACGAGCAGCTGCGTAGTAAACTGATCGCGCTTGAGTCGGCCGGCTGGATCAACGAAGCGGCGCCGATCAAGGGGATTCAGGTGTTGGTCAAACAGCTCGATGGTGCCGATCCCAAGGGGCTGCGTGACATGGTTGACCAACTTAAGAACCGCATCGGTTCTGGGGTGGTCTTTCTGGCGACCGTGAGAGATGACAAGATCAGTTTGATCGCAGGTGTAACCAAAGATCTCACCAGTCGTATTTCCGCCGGTGATTTGGTGGGGCATGTGGCTAAGCAGGTTGGTGGCAAGGGCGGTGGGCGCCCGGATTTGGCTCAGGCTGGCGGTCAGGATCTGGCTGCGCTGCCTAGTGCGTTGGCTGGGATCACTGTGTTTATTGAACAGCATCTGTGAGTTGCAGACGGTAGGAGGGTCCCCCTGGTGAGTTACTGGGGGCTTGTTACCCGCTTTTTGCGCGCCTGAGCTGATGCTTTAGCAATTTTCTGCGGTTAATCGCTAGAAATATGTCGAACGGGCCGTGCGAACACCGCACGCCGCCTTTAAACTGGATCAGGAACCGACGGTGGGTAACCCCCACCCTTTGCCTGGTGTTTTGAACTAGCCTTAGATCATCCCCTAAGGAGAGAGGTGTCGTACAAATGGGCACCGAGTATAAGAAAGGAGCCGACAATGCTGATTTTGACCCGCCGTGTGGGTGAAACCCTGATGATTGGCGACAACGTAACCGTCACCGTGCTCGGCGTGAAGGGCAACCAGGTGCGCATCGGCGTCAACGCGCCCAAGGATGTCTCTGTCCATCGTGAAGAGATCTACATGCGCATCCAGGCCGAGAAGGGTGAACCAGGCGACGAAGAGTAAGCCATTAATGTTGAACAAAAAGGCCGACTTTGAGTTGGCCTTTTTGTTTTTGCAGAGGATGGTGATTGAGGACGAAAAAGGGTTTGACATCCAAACCCCAAAAGGTAATATGCACGCCGCTGCGCGGGTGAGGTGGCCGAGAGGCTGAAGGCGCTCCCCTGCTAAGGGAGTATAGAGGCTTAAACCTCTATCGAGGGTTCGAATCCCTCCCTCACCGCCAGTCTTTAATCGAAGGGCACCCGTAGCTCAATTGGATAGAGTACTCGGCTACGAACCGAGCGGTTGGAGGTTCGAGCCCTCCCGGGTGCGCCACTTCGTTTAGATAATCTGGGTTTTCACGGGCACCCGTAGCTCAATTGGATAGAGTACTCGGCTACGAACCGAGCGGTTGGAGGTTCGAGCCCTCCCGGGTGCGCCATTTTTCCTAACTCTTCTATTTCTCTTTCATTACCATCATTGCCTTGCCCCTTGCCCCTTGCCCCTTGTGCGCCTTGCCGCACTTTTCAAACTTCACCTTGTTGGTCCACTCTTGCCATTGATCCCCGTCATACTGGCCAGATGTCGTTGATTCATAGTCGAGACCGTCCGGACTGTGAGCTCTGTTGATGTGCGTGTGCCGGCAACGGAGCATGATAACGGCCTGTTCACGGACGCCGCTGGCGGGGGCGATTTCCTGGCCGCCAGTGCACTGAATTAAGGAATCGCAGATGACCAATATTGTCGACCAGATCGTTGAGGGTGCCACGCTGATGGTGACCGGGATGGCGATCGTCTTTGCCCTACTGAGTCTGCTGGTGGTGCTGATTAATGCCATGGTCGCTTTCGTGCACCGCTACTTACCGACGCCGGTAGCAGCTGAGCGCCGTCCGCAGGCTCAGGCCGCTACTAACGGAGCAAACACTGCCGAACTGGCCGCCATTTCTGCCGCGATCCATCAGCATCGCAACCGCCATTCGAAATCATGACATTAAGGACGCCCGCCATGACCAAAGCCCTCGCTCTGACCGATGTGGTGTTGCGCGACGCCCATCAATCGCTGCTGGCCACCCGCCTGCGCCTTGATGACATGCTGCCGATTGCTGAAAAGCTCGACCGGGTTGGCTACTGGTCGCTGGAAACCTGGGGTGGTGCCACCTTTGACGCCTGCATCCGCTATCTGGGTGAAGATCCGTGGGAACGGCTGCGCGCACTCAAGAAAGCGATGCCCAACACCCGTCAGCAGATGCTGCTGCGTGGCCAGAACCTGCTGGGCTATCGCCATTACGCCGATGACGTCGTTGACAAATTTGTTGAGCGCGCCCGTGCCAATGGCATGGATGTGTTCCGCATCTTTGATGCCATGAATGATCCACGCAATTTTGAGCGGGCGGTCAAGGCCTGCATTGCGGTTGAGGGCCATGCCCAGGGCACCATCTCCTACACCACCAGCCCGGTACATACAGTCGAAACCTGGGTTGATCTTGCCCGCCGGCTTGAGGATCTGGGTTGCCATTCCATCTGTATCAAGGATATGGCCGGCCTGCTGCGCCCCTATGAGGCAGAGGAGCTGATCAAGCGCCTGAAAGCGGCCGTCAAGGTGCCGCTGGCGCTGCACTGCCATGCCACAACCGGCCTGTCGCTGGCCACTCACATGAAGGCGATCGATGCTGGCATCGACATGATCGACAGTGCCATTTCGTCGATGAGCATGACCTACGGTCATAGTCCGACGGAGACGCTGGTGGCGATGCTGCAAGGCGCCGAACGTGACACCGGCCTTGATCTGGTGCTGCTGGAGGAGATCGCCAGTTACTTTCGTGAGGTGCGCAAGAAATACGCAAAATTCGAAGGCAGCCTTAAAGGTATTGATACCCGCATCCTGCTGGCCCAGGTGCCTGGCGGCATGCTGACCAACATGGAAGGACAGCTAAAAGAGCAGAATGCCCTCGACAAAATGGACGAGGTACTGGCCGAGATCCCGCGGGTGCGTGAAGACCTGGGCTTCATTCCGCTGGTGACCCCCACCTCGCAGATTGTTGGCAGTCAGGCGGTGATCAACGTGCTCAATGGTGAGCGCTACAAGAGCATCACCAAAGAGACGGCAGGGGTGCTACGCGGCGAATATGGCGCGGCGCCGGCTCCGGTCAATACTGCACTGCAGCAGCGCGTGCTACTGGCGGGTGAAACCCCGATCACCTGTCGCCCGGCCGATCTGCTCAAGCCGGAGATGGACAGCCTGGGTGCTGAACTGACAGCAAAAGCCAAAGTCGAAGGCATTCGTCTGGCCGATATGGTCGTCGATGATGTGCTGACTTACGCCTTGTTCCCTCAGGTCGGCCTTAAGTTTCTCAAGAATCGTGATAACCCGGCTGCTTTCGAACCTGTTCCGGGCGCCGCGACGACGTCACCTGTCGCGCTAGCGGTAGCGCCTGCTACTGCGCCTATGACCACTGAGCGCTACAGCGTACGCGTCGATGGCCGGGTATTTGAGGTCGAAGTGGCGCCCTGTGGCACCCTGACCAATGTTGCACCGGCGGCGGCGGTGGCGGCGGCGGCGCCGGCGAGCGCTGCGCCAGCAGTGGCCCCGTCGGCAACGGCGATCACAGTCAACGCGCCGCTGGCGGGCCTCATCTGCAAGATGATGGTGAGGACCGGAGACGCCGTAGCGGCCGGAGACGTGGTGGTGGTGCTCGAAGCGATGAAGATGGAGACTGAGATCCGTGCCGCCCGCGCCGGGACCGTTAGTGAATTGTTCGTCAAGGACGGTGACAGCGTGGCTGTTGGCGAACCCTTGCTGGCCTTGGTGTAAGGGGTCGTTATGGAAGGTTTGCTGACCCTGTGGCAGAGCACCGGCATCGCTAATTTCGCCCTTGGCCAAGCGATCATGATGATCGTTGGCGGCGGGTTGCTGTTTCTGGCGATCGTCAAGAAATTTGAACCGCTGCTGCTGTTGCCCATTGGTTTTGGTGCGGTGCTGGCCAACATCCCCGGGGCCGGTTTTACCGATCCCGGCGGTATTCTCTATTACGTTTTTCATGCCGGCATCGAGACGGGTGTGTTTCCGCTCCTGATCTTCATGGGGGTGGGAGCAATGACCGATTTCGGTGCATTGATCGCCAACCCCAAGACGCTGTTGCTTGGGGCGGCAGCCCAGTTCGGGATTTTTGGCACCCTGTTTGGGGCCATCTTTCTCAATCTGGTACCGGGGCTTGATTTCGACATGAAGCAGGCGGCGGCCATTGCCATCATTGGTGGCGCTGATGGCCCGACGTCTATCTATGTGGCATCCAAGTTGGCGCCCGAGTTGCTGGGGGCTATTGCCGTGTCTGCCTACTCCTACATGGCGCTGGTACCGATCATTCAGCCGCCAATTATGCGTGCGCTGACGACTGAGGCTGAGCGCAAGGTGGTGATGGAGCAGCTGCGTCCGGTCAGTAAAGCCGAGCGTATCTTGTTTCCGCTGTTGGTGCTGCTGGTCTGTCTGTTGCTGCTGCCCTCGGCTACGCCACTGGTTGGCATGTTCTGCCTCGGTAACCTGATGCGTGAAGCCGGGGTGGTGGAGCGCTTATCCAAGACCGCCCAGAACGAGTTGATCAACATCGTTACCATCTTTTTGGGGTTGGCGGTGGGTTCCAAGTTGTCAGCCGAGCAGTTCCTGACTGCCCAGACGTTGGCAATTCTGGTGTTGGGAGCCATTGCGTTTTCGATGGGCACAGCGGCGGGGGTGATCATGGGCAAGATCATGAACTGGGCCACCGGCGGCAAGGTTAACCCACTGATCGGTGCAGCCGGGGTGTCGGCGGTGCCGATGTCAGCGCGGGTGGCGAACAAGGTGGGGTTGGAATCCAATCCCCACAACTTCCTGCTGATGCACGCCATGGGCCCCAATGTCGCCGGGGTATTGGGCTCAGCCGTCGCGGCCGGGGTGCTGCTGGCACTGGTCAAGTAACCGGATCTGGTTCGGCTGCTATTGAACGGCTCCTGCGGGGGCCGTTTTTGTTAGAACCGGTACAGGGGGCAGGGTACGTACCAACCTCACCGCATTGGGTAGGTTCCGGTCATCAATGTGGCTTTGACCGACGTCAAAATTGACATACCAAGCGGCGTGAGTGCCGCCATCCTCGCTACTGGCTGTCCAGAACCAAGCCGACGGGGTGTTTGGAAAGGTGTTGAGGTCAATCGCCGGGTTGACGCAGTGGGGCGTCACCAGGGTGGCCAGCTCCTGTTTTGACGGCAAGCGCCAGTCGTGATGGCCAGCAACGCCGTCGCGGTTGAGGCGGGCGACTGCGTCGTGGGCGGCCATCCAGCTAAACAGCCGGATTTTGCCCTCGCAGCGGTCGCCCTCCAGCCCCAGCGGGCAGCGCTGCCATTGCAGCTGATTTGCGTGATCAGTCACGGTGCCATCGCTGGCGATGGTGAAGGCCGAGGAAAGGGTGGTTTGTGTTGTATCGGTGCGGCAGATTTGGGCCGCCATGGTGCTGGTGGGCAGCACTAGCACAGCGAGCAGTAACGATGCGTGCAGCATTGGTATGGACTCCACTGACAATGAAAGGCCCGGCGCTTGCACGCCGGGCCCTGTTTACCCTTGGGTGTTACTCGGGTTGGATGTTGTCGCGCATCACCGCAAATACATCGGTGAGGTCGATATAGCGACCATCGCTGTTGTGGCCGGTGAAGGTGACAAAGCCGCTGTCAGTGCCTCTGATGTAGTCGTCGAACTTGTCGCTACCGGCACCGATGGCCCACAGGCGAACCACTTCGTTAGTGTGCTGACCGCTCCAGTAACGAACCTCAGGCAACAGCTCGCTGCCGTTGCTAACAACCGGCGCAAATGCGGTGACATCTGAGGTAGGGGCCAGCGGCAGGGCGTTACCGTGATCGGTGGTGACGATCAGCAGGGTTTCTTCCCAGCTGCTGTTGGCTTCTACCCAGTCTTTGACGACGGCAACGGCGCGGTCGAAGTCGAGCTGTTCTTCGATCAATGTACCAGTATCGTTACCGTGGGCGGCCCAGTCTACGGCGCCGCCTTCGACCATCAGGAACAGACCATCTTCATCTTTACCCAGATAGTTGAGGGCGCCTTGGGTCATGGTGGCCAGGTCCGGCACGGTGGCGATCATTTTTTTGCCGCTCGGCTGGTTGGCGTCTGCGCCAACTACGTCCCCACTGCGAGTTTGCTGCAAGGTCCAGCGCACGCGCGGAATACCGACCAGCGGGCCATCCACGCTCAGGTTGCCGGATGCGAGCAACTCAAAGGCGCCTTTGTCTTCGATCAGGGTCCAAGGTTTGGACGCCCCGGTGGGGGTCAAGAGACCTGCTTTAAGCGCCAGCCATTCGGTCTCGCCGATGCTGTCAAATCTGTTGCCGCAAGCCCAATTGGCGGCGCAATCTTCGGCGCTCAGAGCGTTCAGGTTAGTACCGCTGCCATCGTAGTCGGGGTGGCCAGTACCCATCAACAGGTCAACGTTCCCGTTGGTCAGCTGATCGCGGGCAATCTCATGCATGTTACGGCGAGAGATGTTCTGGGCCGAGAAGGTGGCAGGCGTGGCATGGGCCATCTGCACCGAGCTCACGACCCCGGTTGCTTTGCCTTGGGCCTTGGCCAACTGGGTGATGTAACCCATCGGCTTGCCGTGGTTATCATAGTTGATGGCGTTGTTGTAGGTTTTTTGGCCTGAGGCCAAGGCAGTGCCCGCAGCGGCTGAATCGGTGTAGTTATTTTTGAGGTACTTGTAGCCCTCAATGTAAGTCATGAAGCCATCTTTCTCGACCCCTTCGCCAACCGTGGTATTCCAGGCAGCTGCCGGATCATAACCCAAGGTGGAGGTATCTTCGTTGGTCGGGGTGTTGCTGGTGTTCAGCGGGTAGGTGGTCACCCCCAAGCGAGTCTGCATGTCGCTATAGATCGCCAGATCGTTGGCATTTTCTGCTCCCTGCCAGTGGGCCGCCATCTCCCAAGTGCCATAGCTGGCGCCATCGCTAATCATTAAGATCACGTTCTTGGGACGCTGAGCAGCCGGTGGTGTGGGCTGGGTGTCGTCATCATCACTATTACAGCCACTCATCAGGGCTGTCGTGATGGCGGCGACTAGCAGCAGCTTTTGGTGACGAGCAAGGTTAAGCAGGCTCATGGTGTTGGCTCCGGTCCGGTGGGTTAAAGACGGAGCTAACCTAGGCGCAAAAGGTTACAAAAGGGTGAAGGATTTAGTGGTTTGGTGTTACAGCGCGTTCGTCCTTACCGTGAATCTGTTCGCTCTTGCCGCTAGCGGGTCAGCCACATCAAAAGGGCAAAGAAGGCTGCCAGTGTGCTGGAAACCACCAGGATCCAGACGAATCCGCGCAGCCCCTGCCGTAGTGGGTAACCACGGTAGTAGAGGTACAGATACCAACCCAGGCACGCCAGTAATGGCAGCAAAAAGAAACGTCCCAACGACCTTCTCCATCAGCGTCAACAGGAGGGTGCAACTGGTGGAAACAGCGTCAATCACGCTGGCCCCCTGCACCTGCAACTCTGGCTAGTGTAACCTCCCACCTCTGTCCCTGCCTGTGACCCGCCTCGCGATGATGCAGCGTATTGTGATCAACCAGTTTGGTGGCCCTGAGGTCCTCAGCCTCGAAACCGTGGCCCAACCCCAGCCTGGCCTGACGGAAGTGGTGGTGAAAACTGCATACGCCGCCCTCAATCCGATCGATCTCAAAACCCGTCAGGGGTTGGGGTGGGCCGCAGCGGCGATCGGCAAGCGTGGCTTGTGGCCCTTTTGCCCTGGCTATGATCTGTCCGGCACCGTGGTTGCTGTCGGTGCAGAAAGCGGCTGGCAGGTGGGTGACCGGGTTTGTGGTCTGGTTAACTTTCCATTGCCAGCGGGCTGTTATGCCGAGCAGGTGGCGGTGGTTGGCGAGGAACTGGTGGCGGTGCCGGTCGGGCTGCCGCTGCAGCAGGCGGCGGCGCTGCCATTGGCTGCATTGACGGCGGCACAGTCCCTTGCATTGATCAGCCGGCAGCCGGGCCGCTTGGCGGTACTCGGGGCGGCGGGCGCTGTGGGCCAGCTGGTGGTGCAGCTGGCCCGCCACGCTGGCTGGCAGGTGGTTGCCGTGGGCCGCCATTGCCCGCAGCCGCTCGAGGCGATTACTGCGGTAGACGCGATCATCGATCTGGTCGGCGGTGATGCCGTGTTGCCCTGGTTGGCGGCGATGAACGCTGCTGGCGAATTGGTCACGGTACCGACGGTCACTGCCCCAGCCTTGATTGCTGCCGCTGAGAGCCATGGGCTCAAGGGTAGCGGTTTGCTAGTGGCGCCCGATACGGCGTTGCTGGCGCGGCTGTTGGCGCAGGCGGCAGCGGGTACGTTGACCTTGGCCATAGGCGGCTGCTGGCCGTTGGTTGAAGCCGGGCGGGCTCAGCGTCAACTGGCGGCGGGTGGCTGTGGTGGCAAGGTGTTGTTGCAGTTGGCAGGTGAGTGTTGGTGAGGTCGATGATGAGTTCTGGTGCCATTGGTCGTGCTGTGGTTTGGCTGGCTGCAAGTGCCTGGGTCGTTGTGGCCATGGCCGGATGTGGCGGCCCGGTCGCCGTCAGCGATAGCGCTGCCGGTATCACCCTGATTGAACGCTCGACCGGCAAAGGCGATGTGGCCCTGCCGTACAGCAAATACCGCTTGGCCAATGGCCTGACGGTGATCCTGCATGCGGATGACAGCGACCCGCTGGTGCATGTGGATGTGACCTACCATGTTGGCTCGGCCCGCGAGCAGAGCGGTCAGTCGGGCTTCGCCCATTTCTTTGAACACATGATGTTTCAGGGCTCGGCCAATGTCGCCGACGAAGAGCACTTCCGCCTGATCACTGAAGCCGGTGGCACCCTTAACGGCTCTACCAGCAGTGATCGCACCAACTACTATCAGACGGTGCCGGCCAACTACCTTGAGACAGTATTGTGGCTGGAATCGGATCGTATGGGCTATCTGTTGCCGGCGATGACCGAAGCCAAATTTCGGGTACAGCAGCAAACCGTGCTCAACGAGCGTGGCCAGCGGGTGGACAACGTCCCGTACGGCCGGGTCAACGAGACCATTGATGCGGCCCTGTTTGGCAGCGACCACCCCTATGGTTGGCCAACCATTGGTTGGCGTGAGGATATTCAGCGTTATCAGCTGGCGGACTTGGAGGCATTTTTCAAGCGCTGGTATGGCCCCAACAATGCGGTACTGACAATCGCTGGCGATTTTGACGAAGCCCAGGCACTTGCCTGGGTAACCCAGTATTTCGGCCCCATCGCTGCAGGTCCGGCGGTCGACAAGGCGGTGAAAAAGCTCCACCGCCTTGATGAAGATCGTTATGTCACCCTTGAGGACCGCATCCACTTGCCCATGGTGGCGGTCAGCATGCCGACGGTGGTGGCTCGTCATGCCGACGAAGCGCCGCTGGATCTACTGGCCTCCGTGCTGGGCGACGGCAAGAGTTCGCTGCTCTATCGCAATCTGGTGGCGACCGGCAAGGCGGTGTCGGTGAGGGTGTCACACCCCTGTCGCGAGTTGGCCTGCAACTTCACTGTCACTGCTTGGCTCAATCCCGAATCCGGCGCCTCATTGGGCGAACTGCATGCCATCATCAGACAGAGCCTGGCACAGGCGGCTGAGCGTGGGGTGAGCGCCGACGAACTGCTTAAGGTACAAAATGGCTTTGAGGCCGGGCTGCTCCACCAGCTGGAGAGCGTGGCCGGCAAGGCATCGCTGCTGGCGACAGGGGAGATCTTCGCGGGTCAACCGGATCAAACTGCCTTTGATCTGGGGCGTTATCGTGCGGTGACAGCCGCTGATGTCAGTCGCGTCTTTAACAGCTATCTGCGCGGCAAACCGGCCGTGGTGATCAGTGTGGTGAAGCCGGGGTTGTCGTGGCAGGCAGTACGGCCGGACAACTTCTACACCGTGCAGTTGGCGCCGGTTGACGGGTTGGAGTCGTTGCTTGGGCCTGAACCCTCAGGATTGCAGCTACCGCAGCCGGTCAAGGCGTCGCCTGGACGGCAGCGACCAGTGCCGACCGCAGCGGTCACTGTTGACGAACCGCTATATTGGCAAGCCAAACTCGACAATGGTATTCCACTGCTGGGCATTACCACCGACGAATCGCCGACTGTTAACCTGCTGCTCACGCTTGAAGGGGGTGTTTCGAGTGAAGCGGTGAACAAGGATGGCGCTGCCACGCTTGCCGCACGGATGCTGCAGGAATCAACTCAGAACCGTAGCGCCGAAGCGATGGACATTGCCATCGCCCGCCTGGGCAGCAGTATCGATATCCGGGTCACTGGCCGCTATACCGAGATCAGCGTCTTTGCGCTGGAGCGTCACCTCGACCAGACACTCACCTTGCTGCGCGAGCGGCTGTTCAAGCCGGCATTCAAGGCGGACGAGTTCAATCGTCTCAAGGCCCGTTACCGTCAGGAGCTGCTTCATCAACAGCAAGTGCCGGCGGTGCGAGCAGAGCAGGAGATGTTGGCCGTGCTATATGGCCACCAGCGTGCAGGGCGCCCACAGGGGGGGACGCCGCAATCGGTAGCAGCCCTTAGCCTGCAGGATGTGTTTGACTACTATCGCAGCAGCTACAGTGCCGGGGTCGCATCTTTCACTGTGGTCGGGCGGTTGTCGGACAGAGAGTGGCGCGCCAAGCTCAACCAGTTCGGGCAATGGAAGCGCACTCCCGTCACTATTTATCGGCCTGATCCGGCTCGCTTCCCCACCGATAGTGCCGGGCGGGTGCGCATCGTCAACCTGCCGGGAAGCGCCCAGACCGCGATCCGGGTGGTACGTCGGGCATTGCCTTACGATGTCAGCGGTGACTATTTTGCAGCGCGGTTGATGAATTACCCGTTGGGCGGCGCGTTTAACAGCCGTCTTAACCTGAACCTGCGTGAAGACAAGGGCTATACCTATGGCGCCAAATCGGCATTTGTCGGAGGCAAGCACAGCGGCTTCTTCCAGATATCCACCGATGTTGCTGATCAAGCATCGTTTGCCGCTGCGACCGAAATTCTGCGTGAGCTTTACCGCTATCAGCGAGAGGGGATGACCGACGCGGAGGTGGAGCTGATGCGCAGTGCGATGCTGCAGAGCGAGGCGCTCAGTTATGAGAGTCCGCAAGCCAAGGCCCGTTTTCTGGCGGAAGTGCAGCGCTATGGCTTGCAGCCTGGCTTTACCCGCCAACAGGCTGAGCGGCTGCGGACTATGAGCCGTGATGAACTCAATGCCATCGCCAGGCGCTGGTTGGCACCGCGAGAGATGACGGTGATTCTGGTTGGCGACGGCGATCTGTTGCGCAGCCAACAACGTGCTGGCAACCCCTTTGTGCTGGCCGTCGACAACAACTAATGGAGGCGCTGTGACCCAGAGTTTGAGTCAGGGTTTGAAACGGCTGGCAACCAAGCCGGCGCTGTTGACCGATCTGCGCCGCGGCGTCGAGCGCGAAACGCTGCGGGTGACCGCACGCGGTCAGCTGGCCGTTGATCCACATAGTCCCAAGTTGGGCGCGGCGCTGACCCATCCACTGATCACCACCGATTTTTCGGAGTCGTTGCTGGAGTTCATCACGCCGGTGGCCGCGACCATTGAAGAAACGCTGGTTACCTTGCGCGATATCCACCGCTTCGTCCATCGTCAGCTGCCAGAGCAGCGGCTGTGGCCGATGTCGATGCCCTGCTATGTGCCCAGCGAAGGGGAGATCCCGGTCGCCCGCTATGGCAGCAGCAATGTGGGGCGGATGAAAACCCTCTATCGCGTCGGACTGCATCACCGCTATGGCAGTGTGATGCAGCTGATTGCCGGGGCTCACTACAACATTTCGTTCAGCGATCGGCTGTGGCAGCAGATCCTGGGAACTGATGAGCCACTCCACTCTGCTCAGCGTTCGGCCTGTTATATGGGGTTGATCCGCAATTTCCGCCGTCAGGCTTGGGTGATCCCCTACCTGTTTGGTGCCTCTCCCAGCCTGTGCCGGTCATTCGTTAACCTCAAGGGCAGTGAGCTACCGTTTGCCTGCACGCCCGGTGGAACCTGCTATCTGCCCTATGCCACCAGTCTGCGTATGAGTGATCTGGGCTATACCAATCGCGCTCAAGCGCGGCTGAGCGTTGATTACAACTCGCTGCCGGCTTATCTGGCCGCCATTGAGGCAGCGATCTCCACGCCCGAGCCGACCTTTGAGGCGATCGGGGTGCGTGTTGATGGCGGTTATCGTCAGCTCAACGCCAACATCCTGCAGATTGAAAACGAGCTTTATGCGCCGATTCGTCCCAAGCGCAGCCTCAAGACGGGCGAAACCCCGTTGTCGGCGCTGCGCCGGCATGGCATCGAATATGTCGAGGTGCGCACGCTGGATCTCGACCCGTTCGAGCCGACTGGCATCAACCCCGATGCACTGCGCTTCATTGACCTGCTGCTGCTGGACTGCGCCCTGGCTGAGCCTCGCCCCTTTGCCGTTGGTGAGCTGGCGGAAGCCTCTCACAACTTCAACCAGGTGGTGCTTTACGGCCGGGACCCGCAACTGCAGTTGACTGTGGCTGGTATCGACAGGCCGTTACGCCAGTTGCTGGTGGAGCTGTGCCAGCGTCTGGAGCCGTTGGCCGCCCTGATGGATGGGGTGAGCCTGGATGGCGGTTATCTGAACGCTCTCAGTGCCCAGCATGCCAAGGTACTAGACCCGTCATTGACCCCATCGGCGCGGGTGCTGGAGGCGATCCTCGGTCAGGATGGCAACAACAAGCCACTGGCCATGCGTTTGGCAGAAAACCACCGTCACTATTTTCTTGAGAGTGGCTACGAGCAGTTGGATGAGTCCGGCTTTGAACAGCTGGCACGCCAGTCGCTTGCGGAGCAGGCGGCAATGGATGCCCAGCCTCAACAGCCCTTTGACGAGTTCCTGGAACAGTATTATCGACGGGCGGTCGAACCGGCATAAACCACAGGAGTAAGGTCCATGGGACAACGTGACTTCATCACTGGTCTGATGTTCGTTGTCGTGTTAGGCGGCTGTGCCAGCAGCGAGCCGATGCAGAGCTGCGGCTGGATCTACAGCGTAGGGGTGACGCCGGCTGCCCGTGATATCCATCCGTTGACGGTGGACGCCATTGATGGAGACAACGTCAACGAGCGTGAAATGCGGCCACTGACGCCAGGTAGTCATGAGCTGAAGGTTTACGAGCAGATCAAGGACTCACGACTGGCCGTTAACGCCCGTAACCGAGGGGAAAGCCAGATCCTCAAGATCGACGTGGCTGATGGCCAGATCTACTACCTCGGTGCTCAGTTCCTGCCAGACAAACGCTACTCTGCGCGCAACGACTATTGGCAGCCGGTGGTGTGGAAGCAGGAAGCGCGTCCCTGTCCCTGAGGTCGCTGGCCGCTAGTCATCGCTGACAGGTTGGTATTCGGCAGGATGGAGGCGCGCCAGCCGTACCATATTGTCGGCGACTTCCAGAATATCGATCGGATAGCCTGCCAACCGGATGCCGATGTTGGCTTGGGGGATCTCTTCCAGGTATTCGATGATGAGCCCGCTGAGAGTTTTGGGGCCGTCAGTAGGCAGTTTCCAGTGCATCTCACGATTAAGGTCGCGGATATTGGCGCTGCCCTCGACCAGATAGCTGCCGTCCGCCTGAGGTTGTACTTCATCACTGGTAGACGGCGCCATGGTGGTGGTGAAGTCACCAACGATCTCTTCCAGAATATCTTCCAGCGTCACTAGCCCCTGAATGTCGCCATACTCGTCCACTACCAGCCCCACCCGTTCGCGGTTGCGCTGGAACTTGAGCAGCTGGACGTTGAGCGGCGTGCCTTCAGGGATAAAGTAAAGTTCGCGCACGGCCCGCAGCAGGGTGCCCTTGTCGAACTGCTCTTTGGTTAGTAAGCGCAGGGCATCACGGGCGTGAATAAAGCCGACGGCATCATCAATGGTGTCGCGGTAGAGCAACACCCGGGTGTGCTGGCCATGGCTAATCTGACGCAGAATGCTCTTCCAGTCGTCGTTGATGTCGATACCGACGATCTCGTTGCGCGGCACCATGATGTCTTCGACGGTCACCGTTTCCAGATCGAGAATGGAGAGCAGCATCTCTTGGTGGCGGCGAGGAATCAGCTTGCCCGCTTCATGAACCACGGTCCGCAGTTCATCAGAACTCAAATGGTCGTCGCGGGTTGCCCCAGTATTGGCGCCCAAGAGTTTGAGCAAGCCGTTGCTGATGGCGTTGATCAGCCACACTAGCGGATAGAGCAGCTTCAGGAGCAGTGACAGCAGGTAGCTGGCCGGGAAGGCGATCCGTTCCGGGTACAGCGCAGCTAGGGTTTTAGGTGTTACCTCGGCAAACAGCAGGATGATGATGGTCAGGGCTGCGGTGGCAGCCGCCACGCCATAATCACCGTAAAGGCGGATACCAATGATGGTGCCGATGGCGGAGGCGAGAATGTTGACGATGTTGTTGCCGGTCAGGATCACGCCGATCAGGCGATCCGGTCGCTCAAGCAATTTGCTGACTTTTTTGGCGCCACGGTGGTTGTGCTTGGCCAGATGGCGCAACCGGTAGCGGTTGAGCGACATCATGCCGGTTTCCGAGGCGGAGAAGAATGCAGAGCAGATGATCAGGACAAACAGGGCAATGACCAAGGTGCCCGTTGATATGTCGTCCAAACAGTGGCTTCCGGCGCTATTGAAGGGGATTCATTAGCGCAACTAATGCCGGGAGTGTCAAGGGCGCGCGGCTTACAGCCTTTCCAGCAATACTTCGCGGATCAGGCGGCTACCGAAATAGGCGAGGGTCAGCAGCAGGGCGCCGCCGACGTGGGCGATTACCAGCAGCCGGCCACGGATGCCCACCTGACGTTGCCGCCACCACAGGCCAATGTAAAAAAGCAGGGCAGTACAGGTGAGAATCGCCTTATGCGCCTGTCCTCTGCCCCAGAAACCATCGAGAAACAGCAAGCCAGTGGCAACGGCGGCGGTCAGCACCACGATACCCATTACCAGCAGCTGCTGCAGCAGCTGTTCCACCCCGACCAGTGACGGAATGGACGGGTTGAGGCCCATCTTGCGTTGCTTCAGACGATGCTGAATGAAGGCGACCAGCAGCGCCAGCAGGGCACAGACATTGAACAGTGCATAGGCCGATAACGAGAGCGCAATGTGCAGCACCACCGCTGGCTTGTGGCCGAGATCGTAAAAGCGGTGTTCAGGCACCAGCACTGCCACCACCACTACCACCGTGGCAATGAAATAGGTGGGCGGCAGCAGCGGCAACAGCGGCTTGCGGCTGTGGATGGTGGTCAGTAGCAGGGTGATCAGCAAACCGGCGGTGGCGCCAGTCTTGAGCACACCAAAATCGGTGCCGGTGGTGGCTGGCAGCGCCAGTGCCAGATAGCCAAAATGGAGCAGCATGGCCAGTGCGGCCAGTGGCATTACCAGCCGGGCGGTCTGGCCATGGCCAGCCATTACCCGTGCCGCCGCTGTTCCGCTTAGTGTATAGCAGAGGGCAGCCAGTAAACCGAGCAGGGTGCTCATGCCGTCGCTCCTTGAGCGCTGCGGCCCAGCCAGCGGCTGACAGGCGGCAATGCCAGCAGCAGCAATACCAGCAGGCAAGGCAGCGATAACCACAGTGGCAGCAGCTCGTCATGCTGGTGCGCTGGCAGCTGCCAGCTGGCGTCCAGCTGGCCTATCAGCAGATCTGTCAAAGCGCCAAACAGCAGGGCGCCACCGGCTACGCCAGCTACATACCCCACTTGGGCTCGTCGCCCCAGCTCCCGCCCCACCAGTGCCAGTGTGCCGAGGTTGGTGGCCGGCCCAGCCAGCAGAAACACCAGTACCGCGCCGGGTGATACCCCAGCCAGCAGTAGCGAGGCTGCCAAGGGCGTCGACGCTGTGGCACAGATATACATCGGAATGCCGACCACTAGCATCACTAGCATCCCTGTCCAGCCTTGGCCCCAGCTGGCCAGCAGATCGGGTGGTGCGTAAGCGGCAACGGCGGCGGCCGCCAACAGGCCGATGGCCAGCCATAGCAGCAGGTCACGGTAGAGGGTGGTCAGCGTATAGCGGATACCATCAGTTAGCCGGCGACCAAGCGTGGTCTGTGCCGGGGTCTTATGGCCACAGCAGCCACCACCACAACTGCTGGTTGTGATGGGCGGTTGTGGCGTCGCGTCATCGCCGCCTGCCAGCAGGCCTGCGATAAGCGCCGAAAACACGGCGGCGACAGGGCGAATGATCGCCAGCAGCGGGCCGAGCAGCGCATAACTCAGGGCGATACTGTCGACCCCGGTTTCCGGGGTGGATACCAGAAAACTGACGGTCGGTCCTTTGCCTGCGCCTTGGCGGCGCAGTCCGAAGGCCACCGGCACGACCGAACAGGAGCACAGGGGCATGGGTGCCCCCAGCAATGCTGCTTTGACCACCGGCAGCACGCCGCTGCCCCCCAGCTGCCGCGCTACCCACGCTTGAGGTAACACCGCCTTGAGCACGCCAGCAAGCACCAGCCCGACCAACAGCCAAGGGGCGGCAATCAGCAACAGGTTGAGCAGACTGGAAACAAAGGCCATGGGCGACGTCATCCGGGCATCTTTGGCTGCACTATAACGCTGTGGGCTGTCGGCGGCCAATTGTCTCCCGTCAGCGTCACCTTGGCGGTATAATCCGCGGCCAAGTTGATGCCCCGAGGGGGCAGGGAGCGCAATCGCCATGTTCGAGAATCTGTCGGATCGCCTGTCGCGCACGCTGCGCAATGTCACCGGCCGTGGACGCCTGACTGAGGAGAATATTCAGGAGACGCTACGCGAAGTGCGCATGGCGTTGCTTGAGGCCGACGTAGCGTTGCCGGTGGTCAAACAATTTGTCACCACCGTCAAGGAGCGCGCTCTCGGCCAAGAGGTGCAGAAAAGCCTCAGCCCCGGTCAGGCCTTCCTCAAGATCGTGCGCGATGCCCTTGAAGAGGCGATGGGCCAGAAGAATGAAGCCCTCGCCCTCAATAGTCAGCCACCCGCCATCATCTTTATGGCCGGTCTGCAGGGGGCCGGTAAAACCACCAGCGCCGCCAAGCTCGGCCGCTTCCTGCGTGAGCGGGAAAAGAAAAAGGTGATGATGGTCAGCTGCGACGTTTACCGTCCGGCCGCTATCCGTCAGCTGGAAACCCTGGCTGCCGAAGTGGGGGTCGATTTCTTTCCGTCGAGCGCGGAGCAGAAGCCGGCCGATATCGCTGAGGCCGCGCTCAAGGAAGCCAAACTCAAGTTTTATGACGTGCTGATCGTCGATACCGCCGGCCGTTTGCACATCGATACGGCGATGATGGACGAGATCAAGCAGCTGCATGCCCAGCTCAAGCCGATCGAGACGCTATTTGTGGTCGATGCCATGACCGGTCAGGACGCCGCCAACACGGCCCGTGCCTTTAATGAGGCGCTGCCGCTGTCCGGCGTCATTCTGACCAAGGTCGATGGTGATGCACGTGGCGGTGCCGCGCTCTCCATTCGCCATATCACCGGCAAGCCGATCAAATTCCTCGGCATGGGCGAGAAGGTCGATGCCCTTGAGCCTTTCCACCCGGACCGTCTGGCCGGCCGTATCCTCGGCATGGGCGACGTGCTGTCGCTGATCGAGGAGATGGAGCGCAAGGTCGACAAAGAAAAAGCCGAAGCTATGGCCAAGAAGATGGTCAAGGGCGAGGGTTTTGATCTGGAAGACTTCCGTGATCAGTTACGCCAGCTGCACAACATGGGCGGCATGATGGCGATGCTCGACAAACTGCCCGGTGTGGCCGGTCTGTCTGACCAGATCAAGAGCAAAATGGATGACAAGATGCCGCGCCGGCTGGAGGCGATCATCAACTCCATGACTCCGGCTGAACGGCGCAAGCCCGACATCATCGGCGGCTCGCGCAAACGGCGCATTGCCGCCGGCTGCGGCCTGCAGGTGCAGGACGTCAACCGCCTGCTCAAGCAGTTCTTCGAGATGCAGAAAATGATGAAGAAGGTCTCCGGCAAGGGCGGCATGACCAAGCTGATGCGCGGCATGAAGGGGATGATGCCGCCCGGTGGTATGGGCGGTATGAAGTTTCCTCCGCGCTAGAGACCGCCAGCCCACCACGACCGGCATCCTGCCGGTCGTGGTGGCTAACGCCCGCGCCCGGCCAAAAAAGCCCCGCTTTTCCTTGCATCGACATCATTAGCGAGTAAAATCTTGCGACTTCGCTGGGGGGGCCTAGCGGAGCGGGAAACCGTTGGTCGCATTGAATGAGGACGGTATGGTAACCATTCGTTTGCAACGCCAGGGCGCAAAAAAGCGTCCGTTTTATCAGGTAGTAGTGACTGACAGTCGCTCCTCCCGTAGCGGTCGCTTCATTGAGCGTGTTGGCTTCTTTAACCCGGTCGCGCGTGGTCAGGCTGAACGCCTGCGCCTCGACCTGGAACGCGTCAAGTATTGGGTCGAAAACGGCGCCACTACTTCTGAGCGCGTTGCGTCGCTGCTGAAAGAAGCTGGCAACGCTGCCTGAGGCAGTGTGTGTATTTAAGGAGTGCCGAAAGCCATGAGTGAACTGGTGGTTGTAGGCAAGTTAGGCGCGGCGTACGGGATCCGCGGCTGGCTGAAGATTCACTCCTTTACCGGAGACCCCGAACAGGTCTTTTCCTACCAGCCTTGGCAGATTGGCAAGGATGGTAACTGGCGCGATATCGCGGTTGCCCAGTGGCGTCGCCACAACGAAGGGTTGATCGTGCGTTTCGCCGGCGTGGAGGATCGTACCAGTGCCGAGACCTATGTAGGTCTGGACGTGGCGGTGGCGGCTGAATTGCTGCCGCCGCTGCCGGAAGGCGAGTATTACTGGCGCGATCTCATCGGCATGCAGGTGGTCACCGAATCCGGCTTTGCGCTGGGGGTGGTCAACGGGCTGATGGAGACAGGATCAAACGACGTTCTGGCCCTTACGGCTCCGGCGAATGATCCGTTCGGTAAACGGGAACGACTTATTCCGTTTTTACTGGATCAGGTCATCAAACAGGTGGACCTGGCCCACAAGACCATTACGGTCGATTGGGATCCGGATTTCTAAGGAAACGGCGAAATGCGGATCGGGGTGGTGACCCTGTTCCCGGAGATGTTCCGGGCGCTAACCGAGTACGGTGTCACTGGGCGGGCAGTACGCAATGGCCTCATTGAGGTCAACTGCGTCAACCCGCGCGACTTTGCCCACGACCGTCATCGCACTGTCGACGATCGCTGCTACGGTGGCGGCCCCGGCATGCTGATGATGGTGCAGCCGCTGCGTGATGCGATTCACGCGGCCAAAGCAGCGGGTGAGGGTGGCAAGGTGATCTATCTGTCGCCGCAAGGTCGACGGCTGGATCAGAAACTGGTGCAGCAGCTGGCGCGTGAACCGCGCCTGATTCTGGTGGCCGGCCGTTACGAGGGGATCGACGAACGGGTGATCCAGACCGAAATCGATCTGGAAGTGTCGGTGGGCGACTATGTGCTCAGTGGCGGTGAGCTGCCGGCGATGACACTCATCGACGCAGTATCACGACTGGTACCGGGGGTGCTGGGCAAGCAGGAATCGGCGGAGCAAGACTCCTTTACCGATGGTCTGCTGGATTGCCCGCACTACACCCGTCCGGAAGTTCTGGACGGGCTGACGGTGCCGGAGGTGCTGCTGTCCGGCAACCACGCAGCGATTCGTCGCTGGCGGATGCTGCAGGCACTGGGTCGAACCTGGGAGAGACGGCCGGATCTTATCGAAGGCCTAGCTCTGACTGGCGAGCAAGAAGAACTTCTTGCCGAGTTTGTCCGCCACTGGCGGGACAAACAGTAGAGGCTTCAGTTTATTCTAGGGTGAGGAAACTATGAGCAACATCATCAAGCAGCTTGAACAGGAACAGATGAAGCAGGACGTCCCGGCCTTTGGCCCGGGTGACACCGTCGTGGTGCAGGTCCGCGTCAAGGAAGGCAACCGTGAGCGTCTGCAGGCGTTCGAAGGCGTGGTTATTGCCAAGCGCAACCGCGGCCTGAACAGCGCGTTCACCGTACGCAAGATTTCCAACGGCGAAGGTGTGGAGCGCGTGTTCCAGACCCACAGCCCGGCCGTCGAGAGCATCAAGGTCGTGCGTCGCGGCGACGTTCGTCGCGCCAAGCTGTACTATCTGCGCGAGCGCAGCGGCAAGTCCGCCCGTATCCGCGAAAAAATCGCTTAATCCACGACCCGACCATCCCGGTTTCCCCGCACCGCCCGCGCTTGTCGCGGGCGTTTGCGTTTCTCTGGCTTGGTGCATATTCATGCATTAAATCCCATAAATATGCATAACCGCCCTATACTTCGCCGGCGCTGCCCCCCATAATCCTGTCCCATACTCGCCACCGTAGCGGCCCTGCTACTGTGGTTGGCAGAAGTCGCTGGAGAGCCCGATGCAGAAGACCCTGGTAAACGACGTTCACGTTACCCGTGAAGAGGTGTTGATCACCCCCAAACAACTCAAGGAAGAGCTGCCGGTTGCCGCCGATGTGCTCGAGAATGTGCGCCGCTGGCGCGGTACCATCGCCGACATCATTCATCGCCGCGATCCGCGTCTGCTGGTGGTGGTGGGTCCCTGCTCGATTCACGATCTCGATGCCGCCCGCGAGTACGCCGAGAAGCTGAAGCAGCTGCATGATGAACTGGCCGACAGCCTGTTTATCGTCATGCGCGTCTACTTCGAGAAGCCGCGTACCACCGTTGGTTGGAAGGGGTTGATCAACGATCCGGATATCAACGGCACCTTCGATCTGCCGCGTGGCCTGCGCATCGCCCGTGAGCTGTGCGGCTGGATTGCCGAACTCGGTCTGCCGGCAGCGACCGAAGCGCTGGACCCGATCAGCCCGCAGTACTTGTCTGAGCTGTTTGCCTGGTCGGCGATCGGCGCCCGCACTACTGAGTCTCAGACCCACCGCGAGATGGCCAGCGGCCTGTCGATGCCGGTCGGCTTCAAGAACGGCACCGATGGCAACCTCGATACCGCGATTAACGCGCTCAAAGCTGCGGCTCAGCCCCATCGCTTTATGGGCATCAACCCCGATGGTCAGGTGGCGGTGATCTACACCCAGGGCAATCCTGATGGCCATGTGATCCTGCGTGGCGGTAAAGCCCCCAATTACGACGCTGAGAATGTCGCCCAGTGCGAGCAGGCGCTGACCAAGGCCAAGTTGCCGGCCAATCTGGTGGTGGACTGCAGCCATGGCAACTCCAACAAGGATTACCGCCGTCAGCCGCTGGTGGCCCATGACGCGGCCGACCAGATCTTGGCCGGTAACCGCAGCATCATCGGCCTCATGCTCGAAAGTAACCTGGTGGAAGGTAACCAGAGCGCCGAGCAGCCGCGCGAGCAGATGTGTTACGGCCAGTCGATCACCGATGCCTGCATCAACTGGGAGAGCACTGAGACCCTGCTGCGCGAGCTGGCGGCCCGCCTTAAGGCGCCGCTGCAACAGCGTCTGGGCTGAGTTGTCAGGAGATAGCAGTGAACAAGGCGGCGGAACAGAGCCTGCAAGGGCTGCGTGAACGCATCGATGCGGTGGATCAGCAGCTGTTGCAGCTGCTGGCCCAGCGCATGGCGCTGGTGGCCGAAGTGGGGGAGGCCAAGCATGTGCTCGGTCTGCCGATCTATGTGCCCGAGCGGGAAGCGGCGATGCTGGCTCAGCGTCGCGCCGAAGCCGAAGTCTTGGGGGTACCGCCGGATCTGATTGAGGATGTGCTGCGCCGCGCCATGCGCGAGTCCTACCGCTCCGAAAAAGATACGGGTTTCAAATGCGTTAACCCGTCCGCCGGGCCGGTGGTGGTGGTGGGCGGTAACGGCCAGCTGGGCAAGCTGTTCGTACAGATGTTCCGCCTCTCTGGCTATGAGGTCAAAGTGCTTGGCCGTCAGCAGTGGGCGGATGCCGATGCCTTGCTCAAAGGGGCCAGCGTGGTGGTGGTGTCGGTACCGATCGCCACGACCAGCGCTATTATCGCCGACCTTAAGGGACGGCTGGATCACGGCACCATCCTCTGCGACCTGACCAGTATCAAGCGTGAGCCGCTGGCCGCCATGCTGGATGCCCACAGCGGTCCGGTAGTGGGCCTGCATCCGATGTTTGGCCCTGACGTCAGCAGCTTCGCCAAGCAGCTGATTGTGGTCTGTGACGGGCGCCAGCCTGAGGCCTATGGCTGGTTGTTGGACCAGTTTGCGTTGTGGGGGGCTCATCTCAAGCCCAGCACCCCGCAGTTCCACGATGAAGCGATGGCGCTGGTGCAGGCGATGCGTCACTTCACCAGTTTTGTCTACGGCAACCATCTGATGGCAGAAAACGCCGATGTGCGTGAGCTGCTGGCGTTCTCGTCGCCCATCTATCGTCTTGAACTGGCGATGGTCGGTCGCCTGTTTGCCCAGGATGGCGCGCTCTATGCCGATATCATCCTGTCGTCGCAGACCGCACTGCCGATGTTCCGCCGCTACCTGCAGCGCTTTGAAAGCGCCCTGCAGCTGCTTGAAAAAGGGGATCGCGAGGGCTTCATCCAGGCCTTTGGCGCGGTGGCCGACTGGTTCGGCCCCTTCGCCCAGCAGTTCCTCAAGGAGAGCCGCGACATGCTGCTGGTGGCCAACGACCGCCGCCACCTCGGCTGAGGCCACGTCCATGGCCAAGCCACAGCTGGTGATCCGCTATTGCCCCAAATGTCGTTGGCTGCTGCGCGCCGGCTGGCTGGCGCAGGAGCTGCTGACCACCTTTGAGCCCTATGTCGATGGTGTCTTGATTGGCCCGGCGGCCAGTGGCGAGTTCAACGTCGCGGTGGTCGGCGACGAGCAACCGCTGTGGTGCCGCCGCCGGGATGGGGGCTTTCCCGAACTCAAGGCGCTCAAACAACGGATCCGGGATCGCATCGCGCCCGGCCTCGATCTGGGGCACTCCGATCGCTCTGCCAGCGACAGCTGATACCCTCACCCCCCGTTAACGGCTTACTGGCAGTCGGGGGGCGATCCGCTAAACTGCGGCTCCTTATCCTTGTCTGGGCTCGTTGCCGTGCTCTCTCTTGCCCTTTATCTGCTGGTTGGCGCCATCGCTGGTTTGGCCGGTGGTTTGTTTGGCATTGGCGGCGGCTTGATTGTGGTGCCGGTGCTGCTGTTTACCTTGCCACTGGCTGGGGTTGAACCGACGCTGGTGGCCAAGGTGGCGATGGGTAGTTCGCTGGTGACGGTGCTGGTCACCTCGCTGTCCAGCGCCTGGAATCACCATCGCCGTGGCGGAGTTCCTTGGCGCGCGGTGTGGCGATTGGCGCCCGCTGTGGCACTGGGGGCGACGTTGGCAGGCCCTATCGCTCATCATGTCAATGGCCTGTGGTTGGAGCGACTGTTCTCGCTGTTCTTGTTGTTTATGGCTTGGCGCCAATGGCGTGGCCAGCCCGAAGACCGACCGTTATCGCTACCTTGGTGGTTAATGCCGGCGGGGGCTGGCGTCGGGGTATTGGCCGGGCTGGTGGGCATCGGTGGGGGCACCTTGCTGGTCCCACTGCTGCAGCGCTTAGGTCTCTCCATCACTCGTGCCGTGGCCGGTTCTGCCGCCTGTGGGGTGGTGCTAGCCCTGAGCGCAGGCATCAGCTATCTGATTGCTGGCTGGGGGGTTAGTGGCATGCCCCCGTGGAGTCTCGGCTATCTCTATCTGCCGGCTATTGCCGGGATCTGCGCCAGCAGCTGGCTGCTGGCTGGCGTCGGCGCCCGGCTGGCTCATCGCTGGCCCGCCAGGCGACTGAAAAACGCCTTTGCCCTGCTCTTGTTAGTGCTGGCGCTGATGCTGTTTGCTGGCAGCTTCAGCCATTGAGGTTAAAGCGTTGGCCAACGGCCAGTTCGAGATCCCGCCCGTCTGCGGCTAGTTCCAGCGCAGCAAACTCACCGACTACCTCAACCTCAGTCCCCCGCACCCGCAGGCCACAGCCCTCGGGCAGGGCCAGCACCCGGCTGTCGGGGTTGGCGACCATGAACTCCGCCAGTCGTTCGCGCCGGGTTTCACCATGGAAGTTGGCCGGGACAAAACTGGTGTAGTGGGGGTTGAGCTGAAACGGCACCAGATTCAACGCGGCCAGCGACGGCGGTTCGATGATTGGCATGTCGTTGGTGGTGCGGATCGTGGGCCCGGCGATATTGGAACCGGCGCTCCAGCCGACATAAGACATGCCGCCGTTAACCGCATCGCGCAGCTCGCGCACCAGCGCATGGCGGTAGAGGCGGTCGAGCAGGGCGAAGGTGTTGCCGCCGCCCACCATCACCCCATCGCAGCTGGCCAGTGTTTCCGGGCCGTCATCGTCGAGGTTGAGCAGATGAATGCGTTCAGCCAGTGCTGGCAGTCCGGCACGCACCCGCTGCGCGTAATCGGCGTGGCTGATGGTGACCCCCGCGAAGGGGATAAACAGGATGCGCTGGCAGTTGGCGAAGAGATTACCGATCAATTGCCGTGCCGAATCCAGGTAGCCACCGCCACCCACGCGCGAGCTGCTCAGCAAGAGGAGATTGAGTTCACGTTCTGTCATGACGACGGCGCTCCTTTTTGGCGCAGCAGGGGGCTGTTGACTAAATTTGTCCGGTCTGCGGCGCACTGCCGCAGGCGTGATGAAGAGCTTAAGAGATGTCCCCAAGCGCAGCCACCCGTTCCCCGGGTGGCTGTTTTCAATCTGTTGCATTTTGCCCAAATTCATTAGCTTGAAAAGCAGACTTTGACCCATATCATGTTGGCAACCACCAAAGGAGGTGTCCCATGAAACGGGTGTTGTTATTTGTCGCGACCAACTTGGCGGTCGTGCTGGTTCTTGGCGTAGTGCTGAGCATCATCAGCAGCGTGTTCGGTATCCAGTTTGGCCGCAACGGTTCGATGCTGGGGCTGCTGATCATGGCCGCCGTGTTCGGCTTTGGCGGCGCCTTTATCTCGCTGCTCATGTCCAAGTGGGTCGCCAAGCGCTCCACTGGCGCCGAAGTGATCACCAATCCGCGCTCTGAGACCGAGCGCTGGCTGGTGGCGACGGTGCAGCGTCAGGCGGCTCAGGCCGGCATTGGTATGCCGGAAGTGGCGATCTACCCCGGCGCTGAAGTGAATGCCTTTGCCACCGGCGCCAGCCGTGACAACTCGCTGGTCGCGGTGAGTGCCGGCCTGCTCAACAACATGAGCCGTGACGAAGTGGAAGCGGTGCTGGCCCATGAGGTGAGCCACATCGCCAACGGCGACATGGTGACCATGACCCTGCTGCAGGGGGTGCTCAACACCTTCGTGATCTTCTTTGCCCGGGTCGTCGCCATGGTGGTCGACAACTTCTTCCGTCGTGACGGCGAAGAAGGTAGCGGCCTTGGCGGTCTGGCCTATTTCGCGGTGGTGTTCGTCATGGAGATTATCTTTGGTGTGCTGGCCTCGATCATCGTTGCCTGGTTTAGTCGTCAGCGCGAGTACCGTGCCGATGCTGGTGCGGCTCGCCTGTCCGGCAAGGACAAGATGGTCGCTGCCCTTGAGCGTCTGCGTCAGGGTCGCAGCGAGCCGCAGCTGGAAGGCCAGCTGGCCGCCTTCGGCATCAACGGCAAGAGCAGCATGATGGAACTGTTCATGAGCCATCCGCCGATTGAAAAGCGCATTGCTGCCCTGCGTTCACCGCAGCAGTAAGACCGCTCATCAACGACCAACGGCGCCTGCGGGCGCCGTTGTCATTTTTACCGGGCCCGCGAGCGCTCGGCCCTTGCCGCCGTTATACTGGCCGCGCTTTTTTCGGTCTGTGGTGCGCCTGCTGCCCGCTGGTGGCGGCGCTTGAAGGGGAATGTGGTGCGATGCCACAGCTGTTCCCGCAACTGTAAGCAGCTTGGTGGATCAGGTTAGCCACTGGCATCAGCCGGGAAGGCGATCCACCGTCACACTGCAAGCCAGGACACCCGCCCCTACCGACTCCAGCAACCGAGCGGGAACACTCGGTGCGCGGGCATTTTTGTGCACGCCCACTCGGGTCAGGCCGCTCCTGCCAACCATCAGGAGCCTGACATGACGACCAACACCATTACCACCTTGTGCGCGGCCATAAGTGCGCCGGACAGCGCGCTGCTGCCCGCTATTCGCCATGCCATCGATCACAAGACCAAGCCACTCGGTGCCCTCGGTCAGCTGGAGCGCGTTGCCGAACAGCTGTGCCTGATCCAGCAGAGCTTGCAGCCACAGATCCGCCGGCCACAGATGGCGGTATTCGCCGCCGACCATGGGGTGGCGGCGGAGGGGGTGAGCGCCTTTCCACAGGCGGTGACTGCCCAGATGGTTCACAACTTTCTGGCCGGTGGCGCCGCCATCAACTGCTTCTGTTCGACCCTCGGCTGGCAGCTGGCGGTGGTCAATGCCGGGGTGGCTGCGCCTCTACCCAATCACCATGCCCTGATCGAGCGGGCGGTGGTCTGTGGCACTGCCAATCTGGCGGTTGAAGCGGCGCTCACGCCCACCCAGTGTGACAGCGCGCTGCTGGCCGGGGCCGCGCTGGCAGAAGGCTGGGCCAGCGCCGGCAGCAACCTGCTCTCTTGCGGCGAAATGGGCATCGCTAACACCACCACCGCTGCGGCGCTGCTGGCGGCGTTGACGGGCTGGTCGGCTGATGATTGCGTCGGTCGTGGCACCGGCATCGACGATCTGGCTTTGGCGCGCAAGCGCCATGCGGTCAATCGTGGACTGGCACGGCTACCCGCTGGCGCCGATCCAATTCGGGTGCTGGCTGAGGTCGGTGGTGCCGAGATCGCCATGATGGCCGGCGCCATGCTGGGCGCGGCACGCCAGCGCATGGCGATTCTGGTCGATGGTTTCATTGCCACAGTTGCCGCTCTGGTCGCAGTGCGCCTGGCGCCTGCCAGTCGAAGCTACATGCTGTTTGGCCACTGCTCGGCGGAAGGGGCGCACCGTCGCCTGCTCGACCATCTCGGCGGCCGGCCGCTGCTACAGCTGGAGCTGCGCCTGGGGGAGGGTACAGGCGCCGCTTTGGCGCTGCCATTGCTGCAGTGTGCGGCCGCCTTTATGACCAATATGGCCAGCTTTGCCGATGCCGGCGTGGCTCAGGGCGAAGCTGTCGAATGTCTCCGATAAAGCGCGAACTGTGGCGGCTGGTGCTGGCGCTGGGGCTGTTAACCCGGCTGCCGCTGCCGCCTCATCCGGCATATAGCGATGGCGAGTTCAGCGCCAGCGCCCGTTACTACCCGCTGGTGGGAGCCCTGTTGGGCTCCTTGCTGTGGGGCTGCGGAACGCTCCTGCAAGGGCTCGGTTACCCGTCGCTGCTGGTGGCGACGCTGGTAGTGGTGATGGCAGTGATGATCACTGGGGCCCTGCACGAAGATGGCCTGGCCGATTGCGCCGACGGCCTTGGTGGCGGGCTGGACCCGGCTGCCCGGCTGCGCATCATGAAGGACTCACGCATTGGCGCATACGGCGCTCTGGCCCTGATGCTGTCACAGCTGCTGCGGGTGGTGGCCATTGCTGCCTTGCCGGCGTTGTGGCTGCTGATGGTGGCCCACGGCCTCAGCCGCGCGATGGCCGTGGTGCTGATGGCCTGTTTGCCCTATGCCCGTGACGAGGCTGATGCCAAGCTCAAGCCGGTGGCGCAGAGAGCGAATGGCGTCACTCTGGTGGTGGCGCTGGGTTTCGGCCTCGGACTACTGCTGTTACTGCCGCCAGTTACGGCAGCCGCCGCTATCGTGGGTCTTGCCCTGCTGCTGTGGTGGTGGCGCAGCCGCCTAAAGCAGCTGATTGGCGGCTATACCGGCGATGCGCTGGGGGCGATGCAGCAACTGTCTGAACTGCTGTTCTATCTGGTGGTACTGGCGCACTGGGGGCAGCCATGGTGGAACTAATTCTGGGTGGTGCCCGTTCCGGCAAGAGCGGTTATGCCGAACGTCAGGCGGCGGCGCTGGGGCCACAGGTGGTGGTGGTGGTCACGGCTACCGCCAGCGATGGTGAGATGGCTGAGCGCATCGCCCGCCACCGCGCCGACCGGCCCGAACACTGGCAGACAGTTGAATGTGGCGACCAGCTGGTTGCGGCCTTGGCGACTGTGGCCAAGGCCAACGCTGATGCCCTGATCGTTGACTGTCTGACCCTGTGGCTGGGGCAACTGCTGCTGGATGACGACGAGAGCCGTCTGACGCTGGAGGTGGATGCGCTGCTGCAGCGGGTCGCTGGCTGGCCCGGCCCGCCGTTGTTGCTGGTCAGCAATGAGGTGGGGTTGGGCATAGTGCCGGAGTCGCCGCTGGCTCGCCGTTTTCGTGATGAGGCCGGGCGTCTGCATCAACGCCTGGCGGCCCTGGCGGACAAGGTGACGCTGGTGGTTGCCGGGATCCCGCTATGCATCAAAGCTTGACCCTCGATTTGTGGCGCCATGGTCCGGTGAGCGTGCCGGGTCGCCTTTACGGTGCCACTGATGTCGCCCCCTGCGAGCTGGGGGTCGCGGCGTTGGCAGAAGCCATTGTTGCCCGCAGGCCGTCAGGCATTCTCTGCTCGCCACTGGCGCGCGCGCTGCTGCCGGCTCAGCAAGCCGCCATGAGCCTTAAGGTGCCGCTGCAGATCAGCCCTGCTCTCAGCGAGTGGCATTTCGGCCAGTGGGAGGGGGTGCGTCTCGACGATCCGGCCATGGCCGAACCGCTGGCGGCGTTATGGCAAACGCCACACCTGCTGGCGCCGCCCGGCGGCGAGTCACTGGTCCAGTTTCGCCAGCGCATTCGCAACTGGCTGGCTACGCTGGAGGTTGGCACGCAACAGCATTGGGCCGTTGTTTGTCACGCTGGGGTGATCCGGGCGCTGATTGGTGAAGTACTGCAACAACCGGATCGCCGTTTTCATCAACTACTGCGCCTGTCCATTGCCTATGGTTCACGCACCACCCTGAGCATCGGCCACTGGCAGCAGCAGCCTGTCCTGCAACTGGAGCAGATCAATCACCTATGAATGAACAGCAACACGATGAGTCCCAAGACGTTGATGGCCGCCACCGCGAGCGCCAGCAGCGACTGAAAGAACAGGTGGACGCCCGCATTGCTGCCGCCAGCGACGAGCGAGGTCTGCTGCTGGTGATCACTGGCAACGGCAAGGGCAAGAGCAGCTCGGGTTTTGGCATGGTGGCGCGTGCGGTTGGCCATGGTCAGCAGGCGGCAGTGGTGCAGTTCATCAAGGGCGAGTGGGCCTGCGGCGAACGGAACCTGCTGCAACAGTCCGGTGTGCCTTTTGCGGTGATGGCCACCGGCTTCACTTGGGAGACCCAAAATCGCGCCGCTGATCAGGCAGCCGCGCAGCTGGTCTGGCAGCAGGCCAGGATCTGGTTAGCTGACCCCGCCATCGATCTGGTGCTGCTCGACGAGCTGACCTACATGGTTCAGTACGATTACATCGACCTCGATGAGGTATTGGCGGTCCTGAAGCAGCGACCGGTCGAACAGTCGGTGGTGATCACCGGTCGTGGTGCCCACCGCAGTCTGATCGATCTGGCGGATACGGTGTCAGAAGTGCGCAACGTCAAACACGCGTTTGATGCCGGGCTCAAGGCCCGGCGCGGTATCGACTGGTAAGCGGCACGGGAAGAGCTGGCGCGTCTTCCCGACGCTCCGTCAGCGCTTGGGCGCCGGCTTGCCAGTCATCTGTTCAACACCATCGAGCACTTGGCCATGCTGGTGCATCATGCTGCGCACCACGGTGTTCCATGCCTCGCAGGAGCCTTTCTCCTGGCTGATGGTGGCCAGTTCGTCGGCGCTCGGCCCAACTTGGGCAACCCCACTGATGCTGGTCTGAGTCGGGGCGTTGTTGAGTGCCAGATAGTGCTCGAGCTGGGCACTGCACGCTGCCTCATCGGCGTTGGCGTGACCGACCGCCGCCAGCAGCAATACGCTGATGGCTAACTGGCGGGGGCTAAAAAATGTCATCGCGAGCCTCCTGTGCTGAATTGCCCGGACGGGCTTCTTCTTTGAGTTTCAAGGCATTGTTTTCATATTTCAATCAGCGGCTGCGATTATACTGGGGCCAGTCGTCAGCAGCTTGAATTGGCGCACGCTTTAAGGAGCGGATTGTGAAACGGGTCCTTCAGGCCATTGGCCTTCTCATTGCTTTCATCGTCATCACCGTCGTGGCCGTTGCGCTGGCCTTTGATCCTAACTACTACAAACCGCAGATCGAGAAACTGGCTCAGGATCTCACCGGACGCCAGGTCAAGATTGGCGGCAAAGTCGGCTGGAAATTATGGCCAAGATTCGGCATTACCCTGCCGCAGGTGACCATGGCCAATGCCCCGGGTTACCCGGATGAACCCATGGTGACGGTGGCGTTGGCCAGCGTCGATGTGGCGGTGATGCCACTGTTTGACAGGCGTGCTGAGCTCGGTGATGTGCGTGTTGATGGTGTGCTGATACGCCATCAGACCCGATCTGGCGAGAGCAACTTTACCAGCCTTGGCAGTGCTGCCCAGCCAGAGCCCGCAGCAACGAGTAAGCCGGTCAAACCACCCAAAGCCTTGCTGCCGTCGGTCAGCTTTAGCGTTGATGGTATTAGCCTGACCAATCTGACGATCGACCTGCAAGATCTGGATACGGGTGCAAACAAGCAGCTCACAATTCCAGCCTTTACGGTAGGCACGATCCAGGCGGGCAAGTCATCACCCGTGCTACTGCAGGCGCGGTGGTTAGATGGTGAGACTAACCTGGAGTTGAGGGGGGATGGGCAACTGCTGTTACAGCCCGGCTTCATGCAGGCCAGCATCGCGGATCTCAATCTGTCAGCTCAGTTGCAGCGTCCGCAGGCCATTCCTGTTGATCTTGTGCTGTCCACAAATGTCGCGGTCGATCTCGACTTGTCACAGCTGGAGCTGAGCGCGTTGGCTGTACGGGCCAACGAGACGAGTGTCAGTGGCGAGCTGAGCCTTGACTGGCAGGCGCTACCCAAACTGCGGGGCAAGTTGCATTCACCGCTGGTTGACGTCAATGCATGGTTGCCTGTGGCCGGTGCAGCCGAGACACTCGCGGCGCTTGAGGTAGAAACGGATGCTGAACCGGCGGTGGTGGAACCCGATTTATCGCTGTTAAATGACCTGGATGCACAGTTCGAACTGCGCATCGACCAGATCGTTTTCGGTAAATCACGTATCGACTCTTTGTTGACCTCGCTGGCGGTGAGCAAGGGGGTTGCTAATCTGGCGCCAGTAGCCGCCAAGCTCTACGGCGGAAACCTTTCTGGCTCAATGCAGCTTAAGGATCGTGGTGTTGGCCAGCCGGCAGCTTACGAACTCTACGCAGCCTTGCGCGGTATTGATTTGGGCGAATTGCTGGTGGATCTGACGGACAACAATACCCTGACGGGCAAAGGGACCTTTGAATTTCGCGGCAATGGCTTGGGGTTGGTTAATAGTGCCTGGCGCAGCAGTGTCAAAGGCCGTGGCCATCTGGATGTGCGTGATGGCGCGATCCAAGGTTTCAATGTTGCTCAGCAGATCCGCGATGCGCGAGCCCGTCTACGTGGCGAGCCCGTTACTGAAGCCCTAAAGCAGACCGACTTTGCTGCTTTGACCGGCTCCTTCGCCATCGCCAGCGGGGAACTGATTAATCCCGATCTGCAGTTGATGTCGCCCCTGCTGCGCATCAATGGCAATGGCCATGTTCAGCTAGTGGGCGAAACCCTGGACTATCGGCTGGGGGTGTCGCTGGTCAACAGTCTGAAGGGCCAGGATGGCAAGAGCCGTGATGAACTGGCCGGGGTTACTATCCCGCTACTGATTCGTGGTAGCTGGCTGCAGCCGACGATTGAGCTTGATGTGATGGCGGCCCTGCAGGGACGGGTGGCGCAGGAGGCCCAAGACAAAGCCGAAAGCCTGTTGCAGCCGAAACTGAAGCGAGCCGAAGAGAAACTGAAGGGGATGCTTGATGGTCAACGCCAACCCTGAGTGAGAAGGCCCGCCGAGGTTGCAGTTGGCGGGCGATTCACCTATAGTCGCCGCCGTTGTTATGGTGGCCTTGCAGGTCCCCTCGCAGTGACAGCCTGTGAATCTGGTCAGGCCCGGAAGGGAGCAGCCACAGCAGGTGCGTGACGTGCCGGGGTGTGGCTTGTGAGGTCACCACCCCCCATTTTTTATCCCCAATTTTTTAAGCTTGGTTCTACGAGCAGCACTTATGACTGCTCATGTGAATGCTCATGGATTCAAGTGTTGTGCCTGTTCCTTCAGAAAACGCACCGCCCTCTCTACCGCTTCGCGGGCCCGCATCTGCATCTCCAAGCGCTCATTCGGCGGCATGTAAAACGCCATGTCCACTTCATGACGGATGTACTTGGCGGGCAGCTGGTTAAGTGCCAGACACATCACATCGGCAAAGAGCTCGGCGCTGACGTCAGTCAATTCCATGCGATGAATTTCGTCAGCGACCAAGTGTTCGTAGTAATTGCGGATATCCAGATCAAGAGCCATGGGGACCCTGCCGTGTTGCTACACCACTGCTACAAGCCTAGCGAGCACTGCGACCTAGCGCCACGTCGCGGTTAACGCCCGGCGCTAATGGCATTCAGGAATGCGGCGCGGGTCTCACTGTCGGCCTGCGACCACCAGTAGTTCAGTTGCTCAGCGGTCATACGCTGGGCGCCATCCGTAGTCGCGCCACTCACTGAAGGCGCGGCTATAGACGGGGCCGCTACTGCCGCCGCTGGCGTTACCGCAGCCGCAGGCGCGACGGCGGCTGCAGTTGGCGTTGCTGCTACTGCGCTGGCCTGAGGGGCTGCGGTCATCTTGGCCGCGCCGCTGGTGATGGAGCCACCGCCCAGGGTGGCCTGCCACAACGAATCACGCTCTTCCTGAGTCAGGGATTGTTGGGCCAACGGGGTACCCTTGGCATCCACTATCAGAAATTTCGGCGCCTTGGCAAAGGCGCGAGCTTGCGTCAGTTCTGTTGGCTTGGTGAAGCTGAGTCGGTAGGTACCTTCGGTCGGCAATTCAAAGGCCAGCAGGACCGGGTCTGAAGCAACCACTTCGTGGTTGTCACCCATCATTTCAAAGAGATCTTTGTACTTGACGGCGATGCGGTGAGAACCGGGGGCAAGCTCGAGATAGTCCTTGGTACCAAACAGCTGCAGGCCCAGATCCTGACCATTGACGGCTTGCACAATAACTTCTTCAGGTAGCTCCAGGCGTGCGGCGTGGGCCTCGATGGCAACAAAGGCTAGAAGATGGGCGAGCAGCAGGCTGGGCAATGGACGACGCATAGCGGGCTCCAGATCAAAATGGCAGGACAGAGGGGTCAGCGACGTTGTGCCGCGAGAATGGCATACATTTGTTCAACCCGTTCCGCAGCATATTGCAGATCCGTGACATTTTTGTTGCGGCCCAGCCCCTGCTCAAGGTAGGCGAGTGCGGCACGTAATTCGCTGACCGCCTGATCGCAACGGCGACAGCCACTACTAAACGGGGGCGAGGGCAGGCGGCATGGGCTATTGCCAAGAGTGGTCGCCAGCGCCTCGACCAGCGGCTCCAGTTGCTGGGTCACCGTTGTTACCATGCGCGCCACCCAAGATAGAGCGACATCGACAGGACCGCCAGAATGAAGAAAGGGCGGATAAAGCGGGCACCAAAGCGAATGGCGGTGTGCGCGCCAACAAAAGCGCCGATCATGATCGCTAGCCCCATCACCACACCGATCCAGACATCAACATGACCAAGCACCGCGAAAGCGCTCAGCGCGCAGATATTGCTGACGAAGTTCATTGCCTTGGTCATGCCGGTGGCGTTGAGCAGAGACAGCTTGTGCAAGGCGACATTGGATACGGTCCAGAAGGCGCCAGTGCCGGGTCCAAAGGCGCCGTCGTAAAACCCCAGCCCCAGCCCCTGTAACCATTGACGGCGGGTGAGCTCGGGCGATGGTGGTGGCAGCGTATCGCTGGTCAGGACCTTGCGCCTGAGCGCCAGGGTGTAAAGCGCGGTCAGGGCGATGGCAAGCGGCAGCACCTTTTCCAGCACTCCGGCGGGAATGCGATCAACTACAACTACACCGAGCAGGGCGCCAATCGCCGTGGCCAGCAGGGCATGACGCCACAGGATCGGGTTAAACAATTTCTTACGATAGAAGGTCAATGATGCGGTAAAACTGCCAAAGGTAGCCGCCAGCTTGTTGGTACCTAGCGCCAGCTGAGGTGGTAAACCGGCCGCCAACAACGCGGGTACGGTCAGCAGGCCGCCGCCGCCAGCGATGGAGTCAACAAAGCCGGCCACAAGCCCTGTGGCGCACAGCAAAATCAGGGTATCCAGCGTCAACGCCAAGTGGTTTCTCCTGAGTTCGGGGCTGTGCAGTTTAGCACGCAGCCCATCCGCCACGGCAGCGAAGCGGAAAGTCTGCGTAACACCCGGAAACAGGTGTAAAGCAGGAGGTTGACCATCTGCTCAAGGCTGTGCTTATATCGCGATGCGACAGTCAGGTTCGCACAGGACTTGAGCCCCCGCAGCGGCTTCACCCTTGTGCCCCGGTTGCTACCGCAACCAGACACCTCGATGAAGCCGACGAAAAAAAATACAGCCAAATCAAAGTGGTCCAGGGAGATTACGACATGTTTAAGACAAAAGAGCTGGCGAATGCCGTGCGTTTTGCCCTGTTGGGCGGCGCCGTAGCCACAGCCATGACCTCGCTGCCTGTCCTCGCCGCCGAAGGTGAAGAGGTAGAACGCATTGAAGTGACAGGTTCGGCCATTAAGCGTACCGACATCGAAGGCTCGTTGCCCGTGCAGGTGGTGACAGCAGAAGATATCGCCAAGTCAGGGATTACCAGTGTTGGTGATCTGATTCAAAAGTTGCCAGCCATGCAGGGTTTCACTTCGCCGGGTGAATCTGTAGGCGGTGGCGGTGGCGGTTTGTCAACGGCATCCATTCATGACATCGGCGAAGACTACACGCTGGTGCTGTTGAACGGCCGCCGCGTGGCGCCGTCTGACTCGGGCAGTACTGTTGACTTGAATGCTATTCCGATTTCAGCGATTGAGCGCGTTGAAGTGCTCACCGATGGCGCTTCTGCCCTTTACGGTTCCGACGCTATTGCCGGGGTTGTGAACTTTATTCTCAAGAAGAATGTTGACACTACTACCGTCAGTGTTCGTGCTGACCAGACTGCCGCTGGTGGTGGCGACAGCTGGACGGGTAGTATTGTTACCGGCTTTGGTAATCGTGACACCCAAGGCTTCAATATCTCTGCTACTTTCACTCACGATGACAAGAAGCAGCTCAAGGCTACTGAACGCGATTTCGCCAAGACCGGCATTATCAATTTCTGGAACAATGGTCGTGAACTCCAGTTCTTTAACGGGTCTGGCAACGCCATCCCGGGTAATGCTCGGGTGCGCTATACCGATGCTGACGGCGTAACCCGCACTCGCACGTTTAATCCCTATGCTTCTGAAACGGGCGACTGTGCTGATGGCAGCGCCTCCCTTGGCACTGAATGTTTCTACGATTATACCCGCGAAGTTGAGATTACTCCTGAGTCTACCCGAGATAGCCTGTTCCTTGATGGTGCTTGGGATATCACTGACAACCTGGCGCTGGTCGGTACCGCGCTGATTTCGCAATACGATATGACTACCCGTATCGCTTCTTATCCGACCGGCTGGTTCACCATGCCCTCAGATTCGGCGCCGGTGGTGAGCCACGTTCTGCCACATCTGAGTGAGCAAGAGCTTGCTGGTTTGCAGCGCGTCGATGCGCGCTGGCGCGCCAATCCGGCTGGTGGTCGCGAAACAGAATGGAGCACCCTGACCACTCATTTGGTATTGGGTGTTGAAGGCACAGCTTTTGATGACAAGATTGATTACAGTACTGCTGCTACCTACTCAAAGACCTCCCGCGAGCAAAACTACACTAACGGCTGGCTGCTGCAGGATGAGTTCTTTACCCTAGCGCGCAGTGGTGCTGTCGACGTATTTGTCCCTGCTGGTGAGGTCTCCTCTGCCCAGAGTGACCTGCTGGGTGGTGCGGTTTACAAAGGCAACTGGGATAAAACAGACGTTACCCTGACAGGCATAGATGGCCGAGCTAATTGGTCTGCTTTTGAACTGCCGGAAGGCGATGTGCAGTTCGCTGCCGGTTTCGACGCTCGTAACTACCAATATGAGCGTTCAATCTCTAAAGCAAACAGCGATGAGTTGATCCTGTTTGTAACCAAAGACACACCGTACGATTTTGAGCGTGCATCTTATGGTCTGTTCACTGAAGCACTGATCCCGGTTATCGAGGATCTGGAAGTCACCGCATCGCTGCGTTATGACTACATCGATTCTGTGGATGACAAGATCAACGGTGGGTCGGTTGGTCAAAGCGATAGCGATATCACCTACAAGCTGAGCGTAGCTTATGCTGTTACCGATGAGCTAAAACTGCGAGGCTCCTACGGCACCGGCTTTAAGGCGCCGTCGATGCTGGCGGTTGCTGAGCCCCGAACCGAGTTTGGGGTTACCAGCTCAACCTATAGTTGCCCGTTCCCAGACCCGGCAGATCCGTTTAATGCTTACTGTCTGGGAGATAACTCGCAGTACAATGTCTATCGTGAGGGTAACGCTGACCTAGAGTTTGAAGAATCAACGCAGTACACCTTGGGGGTTGTGTATGCGCCTTCCAAGGCGTTCAATGCGACGGTGGACTACTGGGACGTCGAAATTGAAAACATGGTCACCTCTCTCACAGAAGATCAGATCTTTCGGCAAGCGAACAAATACCGTGATTTCTATACCACCAAGCTCAACACCGGTACCGGTGAGCAAGAGCTAGCCATTATCCGGAGTGCTGTTAACGTCGGTAAGCAGGTTACCAGCGGTGTCGATTATAGCTTTGAGTTTTATAACGAACTCAGCTTTGGTGAACTGCGCACCCGCTTTGGTGGCACTTACCTGATGGAGAGTGAGTACACCTCGCCAGGTACCACAGACGAGTGGTTGAGTTCAATGGGCCGTTATGGTGAAGACCAGGACGTGTCGTTCCGTAACGTGATGCAGCTCGCCACCGTGCTGACCGTTGGCGATTTTGACAGCACCCTCGGTGCTAGCTACCGTAGCGGCTACGATGATGTGTTCCGTTCTTTAGATGACTGCTACGTAACCACGGTAGAAACTGGTGACTGTGTAGATGTGCAGTTGCAGGTTCCGTCGTACATTACTTGGGACTTCCAGACCAAGTGGCATGCAATGGAAGGCTTGGGTGTGTATGCGGGTATTAACAACCTGTTTGACCGCGAGCCGGGGCTGTCATTGCAGACTGGCGGCGCAGGCCACCAGTTGGGTTACGATCCGCGCTACAGCGATGCCTATGGCCGCACCTACTACTTGGGTGTTGACTACAGCTTCTGATAGTGTCTTAGCCATTGAAGCCCCGCATTAAGCGGGGCTTTTTAATGGCGGACTCGAATAGCAGTGACTGCCTTTCAATCGCAAACGTGATCGGTGTATCATCCTGCGGTCGTATAGGTCGTTTTTGCGACCTTCGGATCTTTGTACTCGGGGTGCTCGGGCGCGAAGGTTAATTTCTATCAAAATAATCAACTGGTTGGGAACTATGTCCAAGTCCATCAAAGTGAGCTTGCTCGCCACCGCCGTGGCAGCTGCGATGGCCTTCAGTGGGATGGCAGGTGCCGATCCCCTGGCGGCTGTGCAGCAGGAAGCCGGAAAGGGTAACGCCGAATCCGCCGCATCGCAGCAGAAGATCGATGGCGCGTTTGAACAGTCGCAGGAACTGCTGGCTGAATACCGCGCCTTGGTTGACGAGGTTGACAACCTCAAGGTTTACAACGATCACGTTCAGCGTTTGGTTGACGACCAGACTCAGTCTCTGAACTCGTTCCAGCGTCAGATCGATAGCATCGAGAAGACCAAGCAGGGTGTGGTACCGCTGATGTACCATATGATCGACACCCTCGATCAGTTCATCGTCCTTGACGTTCCCGTCAATCTTGACGAGCGTAAAAAGCGGGTCGCTGATCTGCGTAAGTTGATGGACCGCTCCGACGTCACCACCTCCGAGAAGTACCGTCAGGTGCTTGAAGCTTACCTCGTCGAGAATGAGTACGGCACCAAGATCGCTGCCTACCAAGGTGAGTTGGAGTTTGAGGGTCAGAAGCTGACCGTTGACTACTTCCACTTGGGGCGCGCCGTGTTTGTCGCCCAGTCACTTGACCAGAAACATGCCTGGGCTTGGACCGGGCAAGGCGGCTGGCTGCCTTTGGAAGCCAAGTATTTGAGCCCGATTACGACGGCCATTCGTATGGCGCGTAAGCAGGCGGCGTTTGATCTGGTCGGACTGCCGGTACTGGCGGCGGAGCGTGTGAAATGAAGCGTTTTGTAACTGCATTCTGTGTTGCGGCCGCACTGCTGGCCGCCCCGGTTTCTGCTGAAATCAAGAGCCTTGACCAGCTGTTGCAGGCGGTTAAAGCCAATCGTTTGAGCGATCAGAAAATCAACAAGGAACGTGAAGCCGAGTTCCTGAGTGACAAAGCAGACAAAGCTGCTCTGGTCCGTAAAGCCCGCGCCGAGCTGGAAGCCCAGAAGGCTCGGGGTACTCAGTTGCAAAAGGCTTTTGCTGACAATGAATTATTGTTGGCTGCTAAAGAAGTAGAACTGGAAAACTCTAAAGGCACCCTTGGCGAGATGTTCGGTGTGGTGCGTCAGGCCGCCGCAGAGACTGTTGGACGTATCTCCACCTCGGTCGTGAGTGCCCAGTACCCCGGCCGCGCCGAGTTGCTCGACAAGTTGGCAACCGCCAAAGAGCTGCCGACCCTGACCGAGCTGGAAGAGCTGTGGATTGCCCTGCAGACCGAGATGACCGAAAGCGGCAAGGTTGTTGCCTTTGATGCCGATGTCGTGCAGCTGGAAGGTGGCGTTGAGAAGCTTGAAGTCATTCGTATCGGTGCTTTCAACCTGATCAGTGGTGGCGACTATCTGCTGTACAACAGCGACACCAAACAGGTGCAGCCGCTGGGGCGTCAGCCGGCGGGTTACATCACATCAACTGCTGCCAAGTTCTCTAGCACAACTTCAGGGCTTGCTCCGCTCTACGTCGATCCATCTCGCGGCCAAATCCTCGGATTGCTGACTGCCAAGGCAACGTTGGGAGAGCGTTTCCATCAGGGTGGTATCGTCGGTTATGTGATTGTTGTGGTGCTGATCGTCGGCCTGCTAATTGCGTTGTTCAAACTGATTACCCTCTCTCTGGTCGGTATCAAAATCCGTGGTCAGCTCAAGAACCCGGCAACGCCGAGTACCAACAACCCGCTGGGTCGTGTGCTGAAGGTTTATCACGATAACCGCACCTCGGATGTTGAAAACCTGGAACTCAAGCTGGATGAAGCGGTGCTGCGTGAAACTCCGAGCATTGAAGCCGGCGTGCCAATCATCAAGATCTTCGCCGCTGTCGCTCCGCTGCTCGGTCTGCTTGGTACCGTGGTCGGTATGATTGAAACCTTCCAGCAGATCACCCTGTTCGGTACCGGCGATCCCAAGATCATGGCTGGCTCCATCTCCATGGCGCTGGTGACCACCGCTCAAGGTTTGATCGCGGCCATTCCGCTGGTGTTGCTGCACAGCGTGGTTGCCGGTCGGGCCAAATCCATTGTGCATATTCTCGATGAGCAGAGCACCGGCATTGTCGCTGCCCATGCGGAGAAGGAGCGCGCCTGATGATGCTCTACCTGATGGACCTGTTGGGAACTGTCAGGGGGTTCATGGCCACCGGTGGCGATGTCCTGTGGATTGTTGCTGCCGCGCTATTTCTGATGTGGGCGCTGATGTTTGAGCGGTATTGGTTCCTGGTTCGCGAATATCCCCGCCTGCGCAAGGCGGTGATGGCTCGTTGGGACCAGCGTGCCGATACCACCAGCTGGTATGCGCACCGCATCCGTGAAGCCTGGATCTCCGAGACCTCAGATCTGCTTGAACAGCGAATGCCGTTGATCCGTACGCTGGTTGCCCTTTGTCCCTTGATTGGGTTATTGGGCACGGTAACGGGCATGATCGCGGTGTTTGAAATCATGGCTGTGCAGGGCACGGGCAACCCCCGCCTGATGGCTTCTGGTATTTCGATGGCGACCATTCCGACCATGGCCGGGATGGTGGCTGCCTTGTCTGGCGTGTTCTTCAGTTCACGCCTGGAAGCGAAGATCAAGATTGCCCGGGAAAAGCTGATCGACAGCTTGCCGCACCATTAACGAGATAAACACTCATGGCACGTAAACGTAATCGTGAAACGGAAGAAGCCAGCGTAGACATGACACCGATGCTCGACATCGTGTTCATCATGTTGATCTTCTTCATCGTGACCACCTCCTTTGTCAAGGAGGCCGGTATTGAAGTCAACCGTCCCAAGGCTGCCAATGCAACCACCGCCAAGTCTGCCAATATCTTCGTTGCCGTGCGCGCCAATGGCGAAGTTTGGATGGACAAGCGCGTCATTGACGTAGAACGCGTTGGCGCCAACATCGAAAAGATGCTGGCTGAGCAGCCGACCGACACGGTGGTGATTCAGGCGGATAAGGAAGCCAAGCACGGGACTGTGGTCAAAGTGATGGATCAGATCAAAGCCGCCGGGATCGACAAGATCTCGATTGCAGCGGAGAGCAACTGATTATGATCAGAGTCATCCTGTCCATTGGACTGGGGTTGCTCATCACCTTTGTACTGTTTGTCGGTATGGCTGAGCTGATCTCTGGGGGCGCCAAGCGCTACGAGGATCGGACAGCCACGCCGGTGATTGACATTGTGATGGACAAGCCCAAGTCGGCGGTCCAGGAGCGCAAGCGCGTTCCGCCACCGCCACCGCCGCCGCCACCGCAGCCGCAGAAGGTCACCCAGATTCAGCCGGATCAGGCCTCTCCGGATGCCCCGTCGGTCAATCTGGATCTGCCTGCCGTTGACCTGAGTGGCAACTCTGCCGGTATGTCCGAGCCGGCCATGATCGCCCGTGATGGGGACGCCACGCCGATTGTGCGCATTGAACCTAAATATCCGGTCAAAGCTGCTCGGGAGGGCAAGGAAGGCTGGGTGAGGCTGCGCTTTACCATTGCCAAAGATGGCAGCACCAAGGATATCGAGGTGGTCGACGCCCAGCCGCCCCGGCTGTTTGACACTGAAGCCAAGCGCGCGCTGTCGAAGTGGAAGTACACGCCCAAAATGGAAGGTGGCAAACCACTCGAGCAGCCTGGGATTGTTGTCCAACTCGATTTCAAGATGGGGGCTGAATGATGAACAAACATTCATGGCTGGCCCTCGTTCTTGGCGTCACCTTTGCGCTGTTGGTGCCGCTGCAGGCTCATGCGGAAAAGCAGACGTTGAGCGCAGAAGAGCAGGCGGTTGCTGACAAGCATAAGGATCGCAAGGCGCAGGCGCTGTCGGAGCGGGTAGGCAAGAAAGTGCAGAAAGCCTTTGATGCCTATTCCGCCAACGACATCAAGGGCGCCATTACCATTCTCAATGAGGTGAAACCAGACAAGGATTATGACAAGGCCTATGTGGCCCGTTTCCTTGGCAACATGTATGCACTCAATGAGCAGAATGGTAAGGCGATCAAGGCGCTGGAAGAAGCGGTCGGCATCGATCAGCTGAGTGCCGTTGAGCACGCGCAGACCCTGCGCCTGCTCGGTGACATGCAGTTGCAAGAGAAGCAATACGCCAAGGCGATCAAGGCGTATGACCAGTGGCAGGCGTTTACCGGAAAGGAAGAAGCGGCTCTTTATGTGCGCAAAGCCCAGGCTTATTACGAGCTGAAGCGCTATGGCGACATGATCGCGCCGCTGGACAGAGCCATCGCCCTGTCGCCCAAGCCGGACAAGAACGCCTACATCCTCAAGCTCTCGAGTTACTACGAGCGCAAGGATTACCGTAATTCGGTTAAAGTGCTGGAGAGGCTGGTCAGCCTGTTCCCAGATGACAAGCGCTGGTGGTCTCAGCTCGGCATGTTCTACATGATGATTGAGGACTACAAGAAGGCGTTGTCTACCCTTGACGGCGCTTATCTGGCGGGCCTGCTAACCAAGGAAAATGAGATCAAGGCACTGGCTCAACTGTATGCGACCAACGGCATCCCCTATAAATCGGCGGCGCTGCAGGACAAGTACATGAAGTCAGGCCTGCTCAAGCGTGATGCCAAGTCGATTGCGGCGCTGGCTAACACCTGGCACGCCGCCAAAGAACTGGACAAGGCTGCCGGCCTCTATCTGGAAGCGGCCGGTATGAGTGGCGATGCGGATCTCTACCGCAAGGCTGGCAATATTCAGATGCAGGCCGAGCAGTATGCCGATGCAGCCAAATCATTCGGCAAGGCACTGGAGAAAGGGGTGAGTTCACCTGAGCGGGTCTATCTGGCTCTGGCGGAAAGTTACCTGAACCGTAAAAAATACAGCGACGCCTTTCGCTACGTGAAGAAGGCCGAGCAGTATCCCAAGACGGAAAAGACCGCGCGAAGCTGGGCGGTTTATATCCAGGATCAGGCCAAGCGTCACGGACAGTCGCTCTGACCTTTGACGGCGGCCTCTGCGGAGGCCGCTTTCTTTTCTGAACCTTCAGTGAAGTTAATGGAGTGCGTATGACGCGGGTTCTTGCAGTTGTCCTTGTGATAGTAGCAGCGCAGCTGGCGGCCTGTAGGGATGCCACGTCCCCCGTGGCGGTAACGGAGCCAACAGCAATCAGTGGCAGCCGTGATGACAGCCAATTGGTGCGCATGGTTGAAGAGTACTTTGATGCCAGCCTTAGCCTGGACCCATTTTATGCCCCCTTTTTTGGTGAGCGCCATCTGTATGGCCAGTTGGGCAACAACCTTAGTGATGATTTTCTGAAAGCGCGTCAGGCATTAGTTGCGGACTACCTGGCGCGCAGCGAGGCCTTTGTTACCTCTGATCTGAGCTCGTCACGTCAGATCACTTTGGCGGTGTTTCGCCATAGCTTGAGTACTGAGCAGCAGCTGAGTGCTTTTCCTGCGTGGTTGTTGCCGATCAATCAGTTTGACAGCCGGGTGCTTGGCTTTTGGGAGATGGCCAGTGGTGAGGGGCTGTTCCCCTTTCTGACCGCCAAGGATTACCAGGCCTTTATCAACCGTATTCAGCAGTATCCGGTCTGGAGTGATACAGCGGTGCTGCGCCTGCAGCAGGGGGTCGAGCAGGGGGTGGTGTTGCCCAAGGTACTGGTGGAACGGGTGATCGCTCAGCTTGACAGTCAACTGTCCGGGCCGCTGGACCAAAGCCTGTTTGTGGGGCCGCTTAAGGATCTGGTAAAACGTGTTGGTGAGACCGAAGCCTCGGTGATTGACTCTGCCTATCGCGCAGCCCTGACCAATGAATTGATGCCGGCCATGGTGAGGATGCGTGACTATCTCAAGAACCATTATCTTGCCAAAGCCCGCGCCAGCAGCGGTTACGGCGCGATGCCCAATGGGCAGGACTGGTATCAAGCACTGGCCAATCTCCATACCACCACGTTGATGCCGGTTGGGCAGATCCACCAACTCGGTCTGAGCGAGGTCGCCCGTATTCATCAAGAGATGGACCAGGTGCGTCAGCAGGTGGGCTTCACAGGTGATCTGAAGACCTTCTTCAACCATCTGGCGACCGACGACCGCTTCTTTTTTACTACGCCTGAGCAGTTGATTGCCGCCTATGGGGAGGTCAAGACTCGCATTGAGGCGCGGCTGGGTGACTACTTCGATCTGCGCCCAAAGGCCGACTATGAGGTGTGGCCGGTCGAGGCCTATCGCCAGCAATCCGCTGCGGGAGCGTCCTATTCTGCTCCAGCACTGGATGGTAGCCGCCCGGGGGTGTTTTACATCAACACCTTTAACCTGCGCGCTCAGCCCACCTGGGGAGTGACCACCCTGTCGCTGCACGAGGCGGCGCCCGGCCATCACTTTCAGGTGGCGCTGCAGCAGGAGATGAATTCGCTGCCGCGCTTCCAGCGCTATTACGATGCCACCGCTTATGTTGAGGGCTGGGCGCTCTATGCCGAGTATCTCGGCATAGAGATGGGGGTGTTCAGCGACCCCTACCAGTACTTTGGCAAGCTCAGTGATGAGTTGCTGCGGGCGATGCGGTTGGTCGTTGATACTGGTTTGCATGCCAAAGGCTGGAGCCGTGAACAGGCGATTGCCTATATGCTCGATAACAGTGCCATGGCCGAAAGCGATGTCTTTGCTGAGGTTGAGCGTTACATGGCCATCCCCGGCCAGGCCCTCTCCTATAAGGTTGGTCAGCTCAAGATTATCGAGCTACGCCAGCAGTTGCAGCAGAAGCAGGGCGACGGCTTTGACATCAAGGCATTCCATCGTGCGGTACTGGAAGACGGGGCGCTGCCGCTGGGAGTTTTGGAGCAGAAATTGCTGGCTAAGCCATGATCGACACTGGAGGCCGCTAACAGCGGCCCTCAATGGATCTGTTGGTGACGGGAGCGCGGCTTGTTATGTCGCGCTTCGCATTTAGGGCAGCGGCGCGAAGCGGGATCGCGGCGCAATTGCTCGGCGGTTAGCGGCTCTTCGCATTCACTGCAGACGCCATAGAGCCCAAGTTCCATATCGGCCAGGGCGGCATCCACACGCTCCAGTTCGCGCAGGGTGGTATTGCTGCGCTGGGCATAATAGTCCAACGCAAACTCAACCAGATTATCATCGCTCGCTTGTGCCAATTGCGACAGTGCCGTAGGCGCTAGGGTTGGTTCCCGCGAGAGTTCGTTCAGCAGGAGTTGTCGCAGCTGCTGGGCTTGCATTTCCAGCGTCTGGCGTAGCTGTTCAAGTTCTGTCGAGGCGAGGTTGGCCATGCCAAGTTCCTGTCCGTCTCTTTTCGGCGCATCTTAGCCAGCCACAGATGATGGCCAATGATGTACGTCAAGTTGGTGCGAAAGGCTGGCGTCCTCGAGGTTGCCCTTTGATCAGAACGGGGGTCGATGGAGTGTCTGGATGTGGCAGATGGCGCTTGTCATTGATCTGGAGCAATGTTGAAAGAAAATCCCGTGAAGCGGGTCTATTGTTATGAGCTCGGCATTGGCGCCGGCGCTCAAACCAAATTGACGACAAGGATCACACCATGAATCAGTTCAAAACCTCCGCTTTCGCTGTTGCTCTTGGCACTTTCGCCGCCGTAACCATGGTGCCGGTTGCTTCTGCCAACCCTTTTGCCATGACCGACCTGGCAGCTGGTTACCAACTTGATGCGCCTGAGGGCAAGTGTGGTGAAGGTAAATGTGGCGGCGAGAAGAAGGAAGGCGAAGGGAAATGCGGTGAAGGCAAGTGTGGCGCTGAGAAGAAGGGCGGTGAAGGCAAATGTGGTGCCGAGAAGAAGGATGGTGAAGGGAAATGCGGTGAAGGCAAGTGTGGTGGTGGCATGGCCTGACGGCGTTCGTCCGGGGCATTATGGTTGGGCGGCCAATCGCCGCCCAACATCTTTAAGGAGTTGTGAACGATGCTGGCATCCCACCATTGTGGTCTGGGTTTACGCCGCGACATGATGGCCAGCGTAAGTGCCGCATCCGTCTCTGGCGTTGATTTCTGGGAGATCGCGCCGGAGAACTGGTTAGGGCTTGGGGGCCGCAATGGCCGCCAGCTGGCGGCGGTGGCCGAGCGCGACAGGCTCATCTGTCACGGTCTGTCGCTCTCTATTGGCGGTCCCGATCCTTTGGACCTGGACCATCTTCATGCCATTCTCAGCTTTATGCGCAGCCATGGCATTCAGCTTTATTCCGAACACTTGAGTTACTGCGCGGCCGGCGGTCATCTTTACGATCTGTTGCCGATACCATTCACCCCTGCAGCCATTGACCGCGTGGTCAGCCGCATCCAGCAGGTGCAGGAGCTGCTGGATGCGCCGCTGGTGCTGGAGAACTCCTCCTACTATCTGGCCCCGGGCCAGCAGATGAGCGAGCTTGAGTTTATCCGTCAGGTGATCGCCCGCTCTGGCTGCCAGTTACTGCTGGATGTTAACAATGTCTACGTCAATGCCAGCAACCATGGTTACGATCCCAAGGCTTTTATTCAGGGCTTACCAAGTGAGGCGATCTCTTATCTCCACGTCGCTGGGCATTACCGCGAGGCCGATGGCTTTATCATTGATACCCATGGTGCGCCGGTGATTGATCCGGTGTGGCAGTTGTTGGCCTATACCTACAGCGAGCATGGCTTGCGGCCCACCCTGTTGGAGCGAGACTTCAACATTCCGGCCATGCTCGAACTGCAGGCCGAGCTGGCGCAGGTGCGCCACTGTCAGCAGGCCGCACGGCAGCAGGAGCCGGCATGAGCCCCCCAGATTCGCTCAGCCAGCTGCAGTTGGCGTTGGCCAACCATTTGCGCCACCCGGACAACCCGGCTCCAGCCGGGCTGGATGAACGCCGCCTACGGGTCTACCGCGAGCTGATCGGCAACAACATCTGCAGCTTTATCCATAGCTGTTTTCCGGTCAGCCGGCGCATCCATGGGGCAGGCTGGCAGCCGTTGATTGACAGCTTCGTGGCCGAACACAGCTGTCGCAGCCCGCTGTTTCTCGATATTCCGGCCGAGTTTCTGGCCTTTGCCACCCGCCGCTGGGGGGATGCTGTCGGCGGCAAGCCCTTTGGCGCCGAACTGCTGCATTACGAATGGATGGAGCTGGTGGTGGCCACCCGGCCGGCCAGCCCCGTCAGTCTTTGGGATGGTGCTCCTGAGCTGCCACTCCATCTTCACGTTGCGGCAGCGCCATTGCTTTACCGCTACCCGGTCCATCAAATCAGTGTTGACCATCAGCCGTCGAAACCGCCGGAACAGCCCACCGGTTTGCTGGTCTATCGCGATGGCGATGATGAGGTGCGTTTTATGGCGCTGGCGCCGTTGCTGGTGTTGGCTCTGCAGTTGCTCGCAGAACGGCCGGGGCAAACACTCGCGCACTGGGTGGCGCAGGTCGCGGCCGTTTACCCACAGTGGCCGAAGGATAGCCTTGGCAGTGGATTAACGACCGCCGCTATCGATCTAGCCCGGCGTGGATTGGTCGGGGGAGGGGTTGCAGCTGTCCCTGGCAATGGCTAGCACGCCCGTCTAGTTTTGATTCAGATCAATTTGTCGAGGTGGCCATGGCCCAAGGTGAGTTTAAGGAGCCCTTCAACATCCGGTATCTGCTTTGTTTCATCACCGTTTTTCTGATCCCGACTGCGCCAGCAACCATCGGCTGGCTCAAAGTTCTGCGCTAAGGCGACGAATCAGCCGGTGAAATTTTGATGACGGTCACTGGCGCCTGCTGGTCGACTTGCCCCCCTTGGTTATAATGCGCGCCGACCAAAACAGGGAGGCTAAGCATGGCCGCAACCATTCTGCTGGTGGACGACAACAGCCGCGTTCGCCATGAGCTGGCAGTGCAATTGCAGATGCTGGGCTTTGATGTGGTGGAAGCCGCAGATGGCCTAAAAGCGCTGGTGCTGGCCCGCGATACCGCCTTTGACGGCGTGGTGCTCGACCAGCGTATGCCATTGATGGATGGCCTGACCCTGAGCCGCAACCTGCGTCAGCTCGCTGGTTATGGCTTAATCCCGCTGGTGCTGCTAACCACCGAGCAGCTGTCCACCGTGCGCAGTGAAGCCAGTGCTGCTGGCCTGTCGGCGGTCTTGGCCAAGCCGGTGGCCGCCGCCGAACTGGCCGCTGCCTTGCAACCTGCGTCAGGTCACGCCGCTGCCTGAGCCGGTTAAGCTAAGCAGACCTTTGTGGTAGGCTGTGGCCCGGTTTTACCTACTCAGCACCGGCATGACAGCGCTATCCTGCGACGCCTTGCTCAAGGCCAGTATCAAGAGCATTCCTGATTACCCCAAGCCCGGCATCATCTTTCGTGATGTCACCTCGCTGATGGAAAACGGCGAAGCCTTCGCCTGCGCCATCGGCGCGCTGGTTGCTCCTTTCGTCAACGCTGGCGTCACCAAAGTGGTCGGCGCCGAGGCCCGGGGTTTCATCTTCGGTGCGCCGCTGGCGCTGCGTCTTGGCGCGGGTTTTGTGCCGGTGCGCAAGCCGCGCAAGCTGCCGCGTGAAACCCTGCGTGAAAGCTACGCGCTGGAGTACGGCACCGACACCCTGGAGATTCACACCGACGCCATCCGGCCCGGCGAGCGGGTGCTGCTGGTGGATGACCTGCTCGCTACCGGTGGCACCATCTTGGCCACCGCCCAGCTGGTTCAACGGCTCGGTGGCACTGTGGTCGGCGCGGCTTTTGTGGTCGGCCTGCCCGATCTGCCGGGTGAGGGGCGGCTGCGTGAGATCGGCATTGAGCCCCATGTGCTCGTCCGCTACGCGGGGCACTGATGGCTTATCTGGCTCTGGCGCGGCGCTGGCGTCCACGCACCTTCGCTGAGGTTGTGGGTCAGGACCATGTGGTCCAAGCCCTCTCCGGCGCCCTGCGTGATGATCGGGTTCACCATGCGCTGCTCTTTTCCGGCACCCGTGGGGTGGGCAAGACCACCATCGCCCGTGCCCTGGCCAAGAGCCTCAACTGTGAACAGGGGCCAACCCCCAGCCCTTGTGGCCAGTGCAGCAGTTGTGTCGAGATCGCCGAAGGGCGCCATGTTGATCTGATCGAGATTGATGCTGCCTCGCGCACCAAAGTAGAAGATACCCGCGAACTGCTGGAGAATGTCCAGTACCGACCGACTCGCGGCCGCTACAAGATCTATCTGATCGACGAAGTACACATGCTGTCGCGCCACTCCTTCAATGCGTTGCTGAAAACGCTGGAGGAGCCGCCGCCCCACGTCAAATTCCTGCTGGCCACCACCGATCCTCAAAAACTGCCGGTGACGGTGCTGTCGCGCTGTTTGCAGTTTCATCTGCGCAGCCTGACGCCGCTGGAGATCAGCGGCCACCTGGCGCGGGTGCTGGCGGGCGAGGGCATTGCCTGTGACGCCCCGGCGCTGGATGAACTGGCCGCTGCCGCGCGCGGCAGCCTGCGCGATGCCCTGAGCCTGACCGATCAGGCGGTGGCCTTTGGTCAGGGCGAGGTGCGCTCGGCCCAGGTGACGGCCATGCTCGGTACTGCCCGCCGCGAGGGGGTGGCTCAGCTGGTCCGTCTGTTGCTGGCTGGCGACGCCGAAGGGGTGATGGCCCAGGTCGAGCAGCTGGCTGCCCAGGCGGTCGGATTTGAACGGCTGCTGACCCAGCTGGCAGAAGCGATGCATCGCATGGCCATGATCCAGTTTATGGGCAAAGCGCCCGGTCTGTTGGCCGAGGCGCCATGGCCGGCACTGGCCAGCCAAGTAGCCCCCGAGGTGGTGCAGCTCTATTACCGGCTGTTTCTGGAAGGGCGGCGCGAACTGCCCTTGGCCCCAGACCCGCGCATTGCCGTGGAGATGACATTACTGCGGGTGCTGGCGTTTCGCCCACAAGGGGGGATTGGCCGACCGGCGGTAGCGCAGCCGGAGCTAGATGCCCCCAGCGCCCTGAGCGATCAGTTGGCGGCCATTGAGGCGGAAGCCGAAGTGCTGGCCGGGCGGCCACAGCCGACGCAGGCCGCGATGCCATCACCGCCGCCCGTGCCACGGCCAGAGCTGCGCCCTGAGCCAGCCCAGCCGGTAGCGCCTATCCCTGCTTCGCCAGCAATACCAGTGTCGGCAACACCTGTGGCCACCTCGCCACAGTCGCCTCTGGTCACCAACAGTGATACGGCCTCGGTATTGCGCGGGCTGGCCGCCTTGCGCGGCCACCAAGGTGGTGACGAGGACGGGCTAAAAAAGCCTGAGCGGCCAGCGCCTGCGGCGCTGGCCATCAACCTCAGCCGGCCGCAGCCAGCACCGGCTGCGGTTAGCGCACCCGCTCCGGCCGTGGTGTCGCCGTCTCAACCGGTTACGGCGGCGCGGCCGGCTGTGCGTCAGGACCCGGCGTTCAGCGATGAGCCGCCGTGGGATGACGACGATCTGCCGCCCATGGATGAGGTCAGCGAACCGGACCCCGGATTGTGGTTTGGCGCCGAGCCAGCCGCTACCGAAGCGCTGGCCGTAACCATCGCCCCCGTAGTGGCTGAGCCGGCTGTGGCCGCCAGCCCTACGCCGCCGGCTCCCCGGCCACTGGCCGCCGCGGATGGTCAGGTTGAGCCGCGCTGGTTTGACTGGGTGGGCCAGCTCGGTGTCGATGGCCTGACCTTGCAGCTGGCGCTCAACAGTGAACTGCTGCGCACCGCCAAAGGCTGGAAGCTGCAGGTGATGGCCGAGCAGCAGCACCTGCTCGACAGCCGTCGGCTGGATGAGCTGGCCGCGGCACTGGCGCCCTTGCTGGGCGAGCAGCCGCTGCTGGCCGCCAGCGTCGGCCTGCCGCTGACGGAAACGCCGGCCCAGCGCCGTCAGCGTGAGCTGGCCGAACGCCGTCAGCAGGCACTGGTGGCGATGGAGGGCGATGCCACCGTACAATTTTTCCGTAGCCAGGGTGAGGCCGAGTTGCAGCTCGACAGCCTGACTTTGCGTTAAACCCATCCGGCCGGCGCCCGGCGCTGGCTAACCAGAGAAAGAGAGTCGCGATGTTCAAAGGCAATATGGGTAACCTGATGAAGCAAGCCCAGCAGATGCAAGAGCGGATGCAGAAGATGCAGACCGAGATCGCCGCTGCTGAAGTGACTGGCGAAGCTGGTGGTGGCATGGTCAAGGTGGTGATGACTGGCGGCCACAGCGTGCGTCGGGTCAGCATCGATCAGAGCCTGATGGGTGACGACAAGGAGATGCTCGAAGATCTGATCGCCGCTGCCTGCAACGATGCCGCCCGCCGCGTCGAGGAGATGACCAAGGAACGGATGTCCGGCGTCACCGGCGGTCTGCCGCTGCCCCCCGGCTTTAAGATGCCGTTCTGAGATGGTGCTGACGCCCCATCTGCGCGCCTTGATTGAGGCCCTGCGGGTACTGCCCGGGGTGGGGCCCAAGAGCGCCCAGCGCATGGCCTTTCAGCTGTTGACCCGCCAGCGTGAGCAGGCGGGGCGGTTGGCGGGCGCCATCACTGGCGCCCTTGACCGGGTCGGCCAGTGCCAGCTGTGCCGTAACTTCAGTGAAGATGAGCTGTGCAGCCTGTGTCAGCAGCCACGGCGCCAGGCTTCCGGCCTGCTGTGTGTGGTCGAAAGTCCGGCGGATGTGATGGCCATCGAACAGTCCGGCCAGTATGAAGGGCGCTACTTCGTGCTGATGGGGCGGTTGTCGCCGCTCGATGGCATTGGCCCCGAGGCCATTGGCCTGGATCTGCTGGAGCAGCGGCTGGCGGCCGAGCAACCGCAGGAGGTGATCATCGCCACCAACCCGACGGTGGAGGGGGATGCCACCGCCCACTACATCGCCGAGCTGGCTCGCGAGCAGGGCGTTGCCGTTAGCCGGCTGGCCCAGGGGATCCCCTCGGGCGGCGAGCTGGAACATCTCGACAGCCGCACCCTGGCCTCATCGCTGGCCGGGCGGCGACGGATCACCGACTAACCAACTGCGTTAGCTGCAGCAAGGGGCCATTTGGCCCCTTGTTGGTCTGTGCGGCTCAGCCGCTATTGTCTCGGTCATACCCGCACATCGATGGTGGTACCCAGCTGCTCATCAGCGCTGGGGGCCGGCGGCGGGCTGGCCAACGTCTGCGGTGCCGTGGCTGCGGCGGCCTCCAGCAGTTGCAGCGCCAGTTTGCCCTCCATCTGCACCGGCCCGCTGATGAGGTTGGCTGGCATGGCACCGCTGCTGGCGACAGAGTCAATGGCCATGGTGGTCTCCGCTGCTCGGCTGATGTTGACAGCTTAGGCCAGTTTGATGCGGTTAGCCCCTCTTGAAAGCGGCGCAGTTCATCCCCACATAGGGCAGCAACTCCAGTGAACACGCCCAAGAGGGATGGCCATGACGGTAACTGCGCATAAAGAGACTCACGGTTTTCAGACCGAAGTGAAGCAGCTGCTTCATCTGATGATCCACAGCCTTTACTCCAACAAAGAGATCTTCCTGCGTGAGCTGATCTCCAATGCCTCGGATGCGGCTGACAAGCTGCGCTTCAAGGCGCTGGAGAACGGCGACCTGTATGAAGGCGATGGCAGCCTCAAGGTGTGGGTCAAGGCCGACAAGGAACAGCGGACCCTGACCATCCGCGACAACGGCATCGGCATGACCCGCGACGAGGTGATCGAGAATCTCGGCACCATCGCCCGCTCTGGCACTGCCGAGTTCGTCAAGGCGCTGGGCAGTGACCAGTCGCGTGATTCCAACCTCATCGGCCAGTTCGGTGTCGGTTTCTACAGCGCCTTCATCGTTGCCGACCGGGTGACCGTGCGCACCCGCGCCGCTGGTGAAAGCGCCGATCGCGGCGTCGAGTGGGAATCGGCCGGCGAGGGCAACTTTACCGTGGCTGATCTCGAGCGCGCAGATCGCGGTACCGAGATCGTACTTCATCTGCGCGAGGGCGAAGATGAGCTGCTCGATAGTTGGAAGCTGCGCAGCATCATCACCAAATACTCCGACCATATCTCCATTCCGGTGGAGCTGTGGCAGGAGCCGTTTAGCGCCGGTGAGGATGACGCCGAGCAAAAAGAGGGCAGCTTCGAGCAGGTCAACCGTGCCACCGCCTTGTGGACCCGCAGCAAGAGCGACATCAGCGACGACGAGTACCGCGAGTTCTACAAGCACATCAGCCATGACTTTGAAGATCCGCTGGCCTGGAGCCATCAGCGGGTTGAGGGTAAACACGACTACACCGCGCTGCTCTACATTCCCGGCCATGCCCCGTGGGACATGTACAACCGTGATGCCAAGCATGGGCTGAAGCTCTATGTGCAGCGGGTGTTCATCATGGATGACGCCGAGCAGTTCATGCCCACCTACCTGCGCTTCGTCAAAGGGGTGCTGGATTCCAACGATCTGCCGCTTAACGTGTCGCGTGAGATCCTGCAGGACAACCAGATCACCGACGCCATGCGCAAGGCCTGCACCAAGCGGGTGCTGGATCAGCTGGCCAAGCTGGCCGAAGACGACGCCGACAAGTATCAGAAGTTCTGGGGCGAGTTTGGTACCGTGCTCAAGGAAGGTCCGGCCGAGGATTTTGCCAACCGCGAGAAGGTCGCCAGCCTGCTGCGCTTTGCCTCCACCGCCGGTGAGGGCAACCTGCAGACTGTCGGCCTCGACAGCTACATCGAGCGGATGAAAGAGGGGCAGGAGGCGATCTATTTCATCACCGCCGACAGCCATGCCGCCGCCGCCAACTCGCCGCATCTGGAGATCTTCAAGAAGAAAGGGGTCGAGGTGCTGCTGCTGTCCGAGCGCATCGATGAGTGGCTGATGAGCCACCTGTCGACCTACAAGGACAAACCGCTGCGCAGCGTCACCCGTGGCGCCCTCGATCTCGGCAAGCTGGCCGACGAGGAGGAGAAGAAGGCCCAGGAGGAGCAGGAGAAAGCCGCAGGCCCGGTGGTTGAGCGGCTGAAGAAGGCCCTCGGCGACAAGGTCAAAGATGTGCGCGCCACCAGCCGTCTGACCGATTCGCCGGCCTGTATCGTCACCGACGAGCACGATCCGAGTAGCCAGATGGTCAAGCTGATGAAGGCGGTGGGTCAGAAGGCGCCCGAGGTGAAGTACATCCTCGAGATCAATGCCGGCCATCCGCTGGTGACCCGGCTGGAGCAGTTGGGCGACGACAGCCAGCTGGGCGATTGGGCCGAGCTGCTGCTCGATCAGGCCTGCCTGGCCGAGCAGGGCGGACTGGAGGATCCCAGTGCATTTGTTAGCCGCGTCAACCGGTTGCTGCTGCAGGGGTTGAGTTGAACCTTTAACCGCTGAACAGCACGGGGGCCATCGGCCCCCGTTGTTTTTGCTGAACAGATTGTGAACAGAGGATGTGGGGCTTTTGTCATCGTTCGAGGGTGAAGGGTGGCCTTGGCGCTGCTAGAATGCCGCCTTTCGGGCCGAATCCGCCCGACTCCGGCTTGTTACATTAAGATAAAAGGACGCTTTCATGCGCATTATCCTCCTTGGCGCTCCCGGTGCCGGCAAAGGCACTCAGGCCCAGTTCCTGATGCAGCGCTTTGGTATTCCCCAGATCTCCACCGGCGACATGCTGCGTGCTGCAGTCAAGTCCGGCAGCGAGCTTGGCCAGCAGGTCAAGGCGGTGATGGATGCCGGGCAGCTGGTGTCGGATGAGCTGATCATCGCCCTGGTCAAGGATCGCGTTACCCACGCCGATTGTGCCAAGGGGTTCCTGCTCGACGGCTTCCCGCGCACCATCCCCCAGGCCGATGCCATGGTCGCCAACGGTATCGCCATCGACAGCGTGGTTGAGATCGACGTGCCGGATGAGGTGATCGTTGAGCGCATGGCCGGCCGTCGCGTCCATCCCGGTTCGGGCCGTACCTATCACGTGCGTTTCAACCCGCCCAAGGTCGAAGGTCAGGATGATGAGACCGGCGAAACGCTGGTGATCCGCCCGGACGATGAAGAGGCTACAGTACGCAAGCGTCTGGCCATCTATCACGATCAGACCAAACCGCTCATCAGTTACTATCGTAAGATGGCTGAGCAGGGTAACACCCGTTACCTGCATGTCGATGGCACCCAGGCGGTTGACGCCGTGACCACCACCCTGGTGGCCGCACTCGGCTAAGCCGTTCCCGTTGCTCATTCATCAACGGCTCGCCTGCGCGGGCCGTTTGTTTATCTGCAGGAGATAACGCATGGCAGGATCACGACCGGTTGGAGTGCTGCTGGTCAATCTGGGCACCCCCGATGCGCCGACGCCAGCGGCGGTGCGCCGCTATCTGCGCGCCTTTTTGGGCGACCGGCGGGTGGTGGACTTGCCTTGGCTGTTGTGGAAGCTGTTGTTGGAGGGGGTGATCCTGCCCCTACGCAGCCGGCGGGTGGCGAAAAACTACGCCAGCATCTGGATGAGCGAGGGCTCGCCGCTGCGTCACTACTCGCTGCTGCTCGGCCGCCGGGTGGCCGAACTACTCGGCAGTGATTACCGGCTGGAACTGGCCATGACCTATGGCCAGCCAGCGCTGGCCGATGCGGTGACCCGCCTGCGCCAGCAAGGCTGTGATGAATTGGTGGTGGTGCCGCTCTATCCGCAGTACTCCTGCACCACCACCGCCCCGGTGTTTGATGCCCTGGCCCGCCAGTTGATGCAGGTGCGGGATCTGCCGGCGCTGCATCTGGTGCGCAACTACCATCAGTTTCCCCCTTATGTGGCGGCGTTGGCGGCGTCCATCAGCCGCTATTGGCAGCAGCACGGTCGCGTCCAGAAGCTGATCTTCAGTTTTCATGGCATCCCCCAGCGTTATGCCAGGGCCGGTGACCCCTATCCGCAGCATTGCGAGCAGACGGTGGCGGCAGTGGTTAACCTGCTGGGGCTGAGTGATGACGAGTATCTGCTCTGCTACCAGTCGCGCTTTGGCCGTGAACCCTGGTTGCAGCCCTACACCGATGAGACCCTCAAAGCCCTGCCGGCTCAGGGGGTGACCCGTGTTCAGCTGATCTGCCCGGCTTTTGCCGTCGACTGTCTCGAAACGCTGGAAGAGGTGGCGGAGGAAAACCGCGAGCTGTTCCTCCATGCCGGCGGCGAGCAATACGACTATATTCCCTGCCTGAATGATGACAGTGGCCATGCCGCTGCGCTGGCGGATCTGGTTCGCCACAGCCACGGCCCCAAACCCTGATGGAGAGAATGATGATCCTGCCGCAAGTAACCCCTTTGTATGCTGGCCTGCTGGCGTTGCTCTATGTGGTGCTGACCATCAACGTTATTCGTGGCCGCTGGCGGATGCGTATTGGTCTTGGTGATGGTGGCGAGAAGCAGATGCAGAAACTGGTGCGCGCCCATGGCAATTTTGCGGAGTACGCACCGCTGGTTGTGGTGTTGCTGTTGCTGCTGGAACTGGCCCAGCTGTCGCCGCAGCTGCTGCATGCACTGGGCGGCGCCTTTGTGGTCGGCCGGATCCTGCATGCCATCGGCATCGGCCGTAGCGCCGGAACCTCTGCTGGGCGCATGATCGGCACCATCCTGACTCTCACCGTGTTGACGACTCAGGCACTGTTGCTGCTGTGGCTCGTCTTATCCGGCGAGCTTGGTTAACAGCAGGCAACCTTTCTTAACAGATCGATAACGGATCCTGACCTCACTGTACTTGTGGTCGGTGAATGGCAGTGCAAACATCGCCCATTGACCGACGTAGTTACGGAGGGCTCATGGTCCGTACGGTTTCTGTGGGGCGCAAGCGGGATACGCGCGGCCGTATTCTTGATGCGGCTCTGCGTATTATCAGTCGTGAAGGTGCGGCCCATCTGACCCTAGAGTCAGTGGCTGCTGAAGCGACTTTGTCTAAGGGTGGTCTGCTTTATCACTACACCAGTAAGCAGGCGCTGATCCAGGGGCTGCTGGTGCGCAAGCTGGCGGAGTTTGACGCCATGCGCCAGATGGCTTGGGACAACCTGCATGAAGGCCCCAACCGCGCGCTGCTGGCCGAGCTGATGGCAGCCCTCGATCTCAAGCGCTTTGAGCCCGGTGTTGGCCAAGCGATATTGGCGGCCTCGGCCGAATCGCCATCACTGCTCGATCCGGTGCGCCTGCATCGCCAGCAACGCCTGGCCCGCATTCGCAGTGATGCCAGCGATGGTGACTGTGCCGAACTACTGATGCTGGCCGCCGATGGTCTGTTCTTTGCCATAGTGCTGGGTATTGGCCCGACCGAGCGGGATCTCGACCACATTAACCGCTTGCGTCTTCTGCTGCTCGACAAGGCGCGGGCAGACGAGGCGATTGCCAACTGCGCCTGAGCCTTGATGCAGACAGAACAACGGCGAGCGGTCTTTATGTTGGGTAATGAGGCTCGCCGTTCTCACATCTGGCGTGAGTTCAGAGTTTAGCCAGCAGCGGGAAATGGGCTGACAGTGGCGGTGCCGGCAGCCTCTCATCCTGCAGCCGCTGATCGAAGGTGAAGGCATCGCTGGCCTCCACCCGCCAACCGAAGTTGTAGCGGTCGTTGATCGCCCGCGCGATGTCGTAGAAGGTCCAGCGCCGGTTGGAATCGACCATGTAGGTCCCGCCAGGCAGGGCCAGCACTTTGGTCAGCAGTTGGCTGGTGTCGGCAAGGGTGGAGCAGGCGGGCAACCACTTGCGACTGGCACTGACCTTGCCGTCCTCAACCTGCTGTTTGCGCAGGTATTCAACCATGTTGTTACCGCCGGGGCCGGTGCCGATCTGCCAGCCGAGGCGGACGATATGCGCGCCGGGCAGACGGCGGCGGATCGCCTCTTCCGCCATCCGTTTCTCATAGCCGTAGCCATGGCCAGCATCGGGGCGACTGGTGGGGGTGAAGGGGCCGATGGCGTGGTCGGAAAAGACCATGGCGGTGCTGGTGAACACCAGATGGCACTGCCGTTCGCGGCACAGATCGGCCAACTGGGCCGGCCAGTCGTGATTGATATGCCAGCTCTCATTGGCGGCGCCAGTGCTGGTGGAGGCGATGGCCAGATGGAAGACCACATCGGGTTTGACCCGCGCCAGAAACAGCGCCGCCTCGTCATAGTTGTTAGCCGGCACCATCTGCCGGTTCCAGCCAATGACTGTCCACCCCTCGCGGCGCAGGGTCTCACACAGGGTTTGTCCGAGGGTGCCATTGGCACCAGTCACCACCGCTTTCATGCGCGCTTCCTTAGGCTTTTGTCGCCAAGTCTAACCTGCCCGCCAGCCGCCGCCACTGTCGCACAACGCTGTTGTGCGTTGGGTCAACAGTAGGCCGTGGTTCAGCCGAAGCTCAGCCCCCAGCTGCCAATGCTATCGAGATGAACGTGGGGCGGCCGGCTGAGCACGAATAGCGCCTGCTCTGCCAGATCCTCAACTTGCAGCCAGCCGGGACGTGGCGCCTCGCCCGTGGCTGGTGGCGGCACCTGGACCAGACCGGGGCAGAGGCTGTGAACGCGAATGCCATAGGGGCGCACCTCCTCCTGTAGCGCCTTGGCGAAGCCGACTACGGCAAACTTGGCGGCGCAATAGACGCTGGCGTTGGCGTAACCGTTGAGTGCCGCCTGCGAGGCGATGTTGAGGATCACTCCCCGGCGTTGCGCCTGCATCGCGGGCAGCACTGCCTGACTGAACAGGAAGGTGCCTTTGGCGCAGGTGTCCATCACCCGGTCCCAATTCTCTTCACTCAAGTCGATGGCCAGATCGCCCACGCCGAGTCCGCTGTTGTTGATCAGCATATCGATACGGCCAAAGCGGGCGAGGGTCAGCCCGGCGACGCGCTGGGCGTCGTCGCGGCTGCGCACGTCGGCGGTGATGGCCACCACCTCAGCGTTACCGTTCTGGCGGAGTTGACCGGCCGCCTGTTCGAGGCGGGCGCCATTGCGGCTGGTGATCACCAGGTTGGCGCCAGCGGCCAGCAGGGCGCTACTGATGGCATAGCCAATGCCGCTGCCGCCGCCGGTGATGATGGCGGTCTGGCCGTTGAGTGGCTGATTCATGTCGGAGTTTCGCTGATCAATGGATGGCATCCGATTGTGGCCAGCAGGATGCAGATGCAGCAATGGCGCGGCCTATCATCTTCGTACCAGAGGGCGACATTAACTCGCCTCAGACGGCGAATCGCGGCTAAGCTTGCAGGCGTTGCTCAGCGGACTGACGGAGCCAGAATTAATGGATACGCACACTTTTGCCGATCGGCTACGTCAGCTGATTGGTGAGCGCAGCGTCAATGCCTTTGCCCATCTGGTCGGGCTCAATGAGAGCCTGCTGCGCAAGTATCTCAAGGGTGCCGATCCCGGGCTGGCGCGGGCCAACCAGATCGCGGAGCGGGCTAACTGCTCGCTGGAGTGGTTGGCCACCGGCGCGGGATTTCCCTATCGCCATGCCGAGGTGGTGGACATGGCGGCGGTTAGCGGTGCGGTGGCGGCCACCAAGCCCTTTCACCCTGACTGGCGGGTACCCGACGAACTGACCCTCAAGCACTTTGTCGCTGCCTACCAGTTTCTGCGTTCCGCCAAAAAGGCGGATGGCTATCTGGATGTGCGCGGTGCCAGCCTGTTCCTCAAGGCCTTTATCAACCACTGCGGTTCTGGCAACGCCGTTGCCACCAGCGACTAAGGGGCAGCCGCCACAGTAGCAGCATGGCGGTGAGTGCGGCGTAGAGGGCCTGCTCCAGATCCAGCGTCTTGTTGGCCAGCCACAGGTGAGCGATGGCCAGTACGGCGATGAGATAGACGCTGCGATGCAGCCAGCCCCAGTAGCGGCCGAGTCGACGCTGCAGGGCACGCGTCGAAGTCAGGGCCAGCGGCAGTAACAGCAGCAGGCTAATGGCGCCCAACTGCAGGTGGCGGCGGCTGAGCAGCTCCATCAGCCACCCCGGCTGCAGCTGTTGATCCAGCAGCAGCCACACCAGCCCGTGGCACAGTGCCCAGGCAAAGGCCCAGAGCCCCAGCGGCCGGCGCGCAGCGAGCAGTGTCCCAATCCGCCACTGCTGGGCTACCGGGCGCACTAGCAGGCTGGCCAGCAGCAGCTGCAGCGCGGCGATGCCACTGGCCCGGGTCAGATCGGCGACTGGGTCGGCAAAGCCGGGCAAGGCAAGCACGGTGGTCACCAGCGGCAGCAGCCCGGCCAGATGGGCCAGCAGTTGCCACTGCCAGGGCTTACGGCGGCGCAGCCAAGGCATCAGCTGACACATCAGTAATCGACCCGCAGGTCCTGGCCCTGATAGAGCTGGGCCACCTCGGTGGCGTAGCCATTGAACAGCGCCGTGGCCTCGCGCTTCATGCCAAACAGGCCATCGTTGCCGATAAAGCGTTCGCTGGCTTGACTCCAGCGCGGATGGTCAACCGCCGGGTTCACATTGGCGTAGAAACCATACTCGTGGGGGGCCAGCAGGTTCCAGGTGGTCGGTGGCTGCCGATCGGTCAGGGTCAGGCGGACAATTGATTTGATGCTTTTAAAGCCATACTTCCACGGCACCACCAAACGGAGTGGCGCGCCGTTCTGCGGCGGCAGGGTGCGGCCGTAGAGGCCGACAGCGATCAGGGCGAGCGGGTGGCGGGCTTCGTCCAAGCGCAATCCTTCCACATAGGGCCAGGGCAGGCTGCCACCGACCAGCGCACTGCGCTGGCCCGGCATCTGCTCGGGATCATGCAGGGTTTCGAAGGCCAGATAGCGGGCGCTGCCGAGGATCTTGACCTGATCGAGCAGACGGGCAAGGGGAAAACCCAGCCAGGGGATCACCATCGACCAGGCTTCGACGCAGCGCAGGCGGTAGATGCGCTCCTCCAGCGGCCAGCCGAGCAGGCTGTCGATATCGAGGGTGACCGGCTTTTCGACCAGACCATCAATGGTCAGGGTCCAAGGGCGGGTGCGCAGCCCCTGAGCATTGGCGGCCGGATCGTCTTTGGCGGTACCGAACTCATAGAAGTTGTTGTAGCTGGTTACCTTGTCTTCAGGCGTCAGTTCGCCACCCGGCCAGGGCCCCTGATACGGGCTGAACTTAAGGGGTCGGCGCGGCGCCTGCGCGCTCTCCTTGCCCCAAAAGGCGCTGGCACTACCCGGTAACGCCGCAAAGGTGAGGCCGGCGGCCACCTGGGCCAGCCATTGGCGGCGTGACAGATAAACCGATTCCGGCGTTACCTCTGATTCTCGCAGGCGTAACGATGGCTGATAGCGGCGGGGCATGGTGGACTCGGCAGCGATACGGGGTGTAACTGATATGACCGCTGGCGGCGGCCGGATCTTTCAGCCAGCCAATAAAAAGCCGCCCGGGAGGGCGGCTTGTGCAATCAAGGCTGGGCGAGCGTTTAGCTGTAGGCTTCGTTGTGAACGCCGAGGGCGGCACGGCCCGACGGATCGTTGAGGGCCTTGAACGCCTCGTCCCACTCCAGCGCCTTTTCGGTCGAGCAGGCCACCGACTTGCCATAAGGCACCGTGCGGATCACCGACTCGTTGCTGCCGAAATGCTCTTCGAAGATGGCGCGATAATAGTAGGCCTCTTTCGACAGCGGGGTGTTGACCGGGAAGCGGAACTTGGCGCTCTCCATCATCTGGTCAGTCACTTCGCGCTCGGTCAGCTCTTTCAGGCTGTCGATCCAGCTGTAGCCCACGCCATCGGAGAACTGCTCCTTCTGACGCCAGGCCACCTTCTCCGGCAGGTAGTGGGCAAAGCATTCACGCAGCACATGCTTTTCGATCTTGCCCTTGCCGCACATCTTGTCCTGCGGATTGATGCGCATGGCCACATCCATAAACGCCTTGTCGAGGAAGGGCACGCGAGCTTCCACCCCCCAGGCGGCCATCGCCTTGTTGGCGCGCAGACAGTCGTAAAGGTAGAGGGCGTTGAGTTTGCGCAGCAGCTCCTCGTGGAACTCCTTGGCGTTGGGCGCCTTGTGGAAGTAGAGGTAGCCACCGAAGATCTCATCCGAACCTTCGCCGGAGAGCACCATCTTGATGCCCATCGCCTTGATTTTGCGAGCCATCAGGTACATCGGCGTCGAGGCGCGGATGGAGGTCACATCGTAGGTTTCGATGTGGTAGATGACGTCGCGGATCGCATCCAGCCCTTCCTGCACGGTGAAGTGCACTTCATGGTGGACGGTGCCCAGGTGGTTGGCCACTTCCTGAGCGGCGATCAAATCCGGCGAGCCTTTAAGGCCGACCGCAAAGCTGTGGAGGCGCGGCCACCAGGCCTGGCTCTGTTCATCGTCTTCCACCCGGCGGGCGGCAAACTTCTGGGCCACCGCGGAGATCACCGAGCTGTCGAGGCCGCCGGAGAGCAACACGCCATAAGGCACGTCGGACATCAGGTGGCTCTTGACCGAGGCTTCCAGCGCGGCGCGCAGCTGCTCGCGGCTGGTTTCGTTGCTGGCGACATTGGCGTAGTCCATCCAGTCGCGCTTGTAGTAGCTCTTGATCTCACCATCACGGCTGTCGAGGTAGTGACCGGGCGGGAAGGTTTCGACGTGGTTACACACCGGCGCCAGCGCCTTCAACTCAGAGGCGACATAGAAGTTGCCCTGGGCGTCGCGGCCCCAGTAGAGCGGGATGATGCCCATGTGATCGCGGGCGATCAGGTAACGGTCCTGATCGGCGTCATAGAGGATGAAGGCGAACATGCCGAGCAGTTCGTCGAGGAAGGCCGGGCCTTTCTCGGCGTAGAGCGCCAGGATCACTTCGCAGTCCGACTGGGTCTGGAAGGCATAAGGCTGGCTGAGGCGGGCGGCCAGTTCCTTGTGGTTGTAGATTTCGCCGTTGACGGCCAGCACGTGGGTTTTGGCTTCATTCAGGAGCGGCTGGGCACCATTATTCACATCGACGATGGCCAGACGCTCATGCGCCAGGATCGCCTTGTCGGTGGCGTAGATGCCGGACCAGTCCGGGCCACGGTGACGCATCAGCGCCGACAGGCGCAGGGCGTCCTTGCGCAGCAGCGCGGGGTCGCTCTTGAGATCGAGAATGCCAAAAATCGAACACATAACGGGCCTTGTCTCCAGCTTGCCGCCCGAACGCGAGCGGCGCCACGATGATGAGCGTGAGGGTCCGGTCACTGTGCCAGCGTGGCAGAAAAAAGCAAGGCTCGACCATGGCGGAAGTGAATAAATAGTCACTTTTGGCGCATGGCAGACAGAAAAAAGCCGACCCGCAGGTCGGCTTGGCTGATCCGGATGCTAAGGCTCAGATCCAAAGAGCATAGGTGCTACTGCACCAGCTCCTGATCGCTGAATAGCCCCTGGAACAGGGCGCTGGAAAGATAGCGCTCGGCGGCGGAGGGCAAGATCACCACGATGTTCTTGCCAGCAAACTCCGGGCTTTCGGCCAGACGCTTGGCGGCGACCACGGCGGCGCCGGAGGAGATACCGGCGAGAATGCCCTCTTCCTGCATCAGCCGACGCGCCATATCGATAGCTTCGTCAGAGGTGACGCGCTCAACGCGATCCAGCAGGCTGAGGTCGAGGTTGCCGGGGATGAAGCCGGCGCCGATCCCCTGAATCTTGTGCGGCCCCGGCACCAAGTCCTGGCCAGCCAGCGCCTGGGTGATCACCGGCGATTCAGCCGGCTCAACAGCCACCGACACGATCTGCTTGCCCTTGGTCTGCTTGAGGTAACGGCTGACCCCGGTGATGGTGCCGCCGGTGCCGACGCCAGCAACAAACACATCGATCTGGCCATCGGTGTCGTTCCAGATCTCCGGACCGGTGGTCTGTTCGTGGATCTCCGGGTTGGCCGGGTTGTTGAACTGCTGCAGCAGCACGAAGCGATCCGGATCCGTGGCCAGGATCTCTTCGGCCTTGGCTACTGCGCCTTTCATCCCCTTCGGCCCTTCTGTCAGCACCAGATTGGCGCCGAGTGCCTTGAGCAGCTTGCGGCGCTCCAGCGACATGGTGCTGGGCATGGTCAGGGTCAGCTTGTAGCCGCGGGCGGCGGCCACAAATGCCAGAGCGATGCCGGTGTTGCCGGAGGTGGGTTCAATGATCTCTTTGCCTGGGCCGAGCAGCCCTTTCTTTTCGGCATCCCAGATCATGTTGGCGCCGATACGGCACTTGACCGAGAAGCTCGGGTTGCGGCTCTCGATTTTGGCGAACACATTGCCACCGGTAACGCGGTTGAGTTTGACCAGCGGGGTACCGCCGATGGCAAGGGAGTTGTCTGTGAACACTTTCATGCTGGGATCCCTGACGCTATGGTTAGGCTGACGAACGGTGCAAGGATAGTCAGCTCGATGTGGGCAGATAAAGTCCCGATTGTTATATCTAATTATTATTAAAACACGATTTGTTATGCCTGTATCACCAGTTGGAGTTGGCCCATGTCAGCAGTAGTGATCTCCGGTTCAGGGATCTTCACGCCGCCTTTTGCGGTCAGTAATGACGCGCTGGTCAGCGCCTTCAATGCCCGTGTTGACCGCATCAATAGCGCCAACGCGGCGGCCATTGAGCGTGGCGAGCAGCAGCCATTGCCATATTCCAGCAGTGAGTTCATCGACAAGGCGTCGGGTATCAAGAGCCGTTTTTTGATGGATGCTGAAGGGGTGCTGGATCCGGAGCGGCTTTGCCCGCGCTTGCCAGCGCGTAGTGACGATGAGCCCTCGCTGATGGTGGAGATGGCGCTGGTGGCGGCTCGTGACGCCCTGGTTGCGGCTCGGGTAGAGGGCGCAGAGATCGATCTGGTGATCGTGGCGGCATCCAACTTGGAGCGGGCCTATCCGGCCATCGCGGTTGAGCTGCAGCAGGCGTTGGGGGCCGGTGGTTATGCCTTCGACATGAACGTGGCTTGCGCCTCGGCCACCTTTGCCCTGAGCACCGCAGCGGATGCGATCAGCTGCGGGGCGGCCACTCGGGCGCTGCTGGTTAACCCCGAGATCTGCTCGGCCCACGCGAATTTCGCGGATCGCGACAGCCACTTCATCTTTGGCGATGGCTGCGCCGCACTGGTGGTTGAGCGCGAGGATCTGTGCCGTATCGCTCACCCATTTGTGGTTGGCGGACGGCAATTGGTGACCAGCTTTTCCAACAACATCCGCAACAATGCCGGCTTTCTCGGGCGGTGCCGGCCGCCGGTCGCGCCGCATGCTGAACTCTTTCGCCAGAATGGGCGTAAGGTGTTCAAGGAGGTGTTGCCGCTGGTGGTGGAGCTGATTGAGGGGCTGATGGCGCGCGAAGGGCTCAGTAGCGGGCAACTGGCCCGGTTGTGGCTACATCAAGCCAATAGCAACATGAATCAGTTCATTGCCCGCAAGGTGTTGGGGCGCGAGCCGGATGAGGGCAATGCGCCAACCATTCTTGATCGTTACGGCAATACCAGTTCAGCCGGTTCGGTGATCGCCTTTCACCTCCACCATCAGGATCTGGTGCCGGGCAGCATTGCCATTCTCTGTGCTTTTGGCGCCGGATACTCGGCCGGAGCGGTGGTGTTGCGCCGCCGTTAACTGGCAGGATAGAGGCGGTTACTGGCAGCTGACGGCAGCACGATAACGGCGTAGTGCTTGATGTTGCGGGCCAAAGTCTCTATATAGCCTGCTGTTTGCTACAGCGACTGACATCTAACGCAGCGAGTCAAGCGGGGCGTAATGGCGAAATCTCTGGTGATTGTGGAGTCTCCGGCCAAGGCCAAGACCATCAACAAATATCTGGGTCCGGACTTTGTGGTCCGTTCCTCCGTCGGCCACATCCGCGATCTGCCGACCTCGGGTGGTGACAAGACCAAAGCCAAGACCGAAACCACCAAGGCCGCCCGTGGCGCCAAGGCGGCGGGCGAGCGCTCGGCGCTGTTTCGGCGGATGGGGGTTGACCCGGAACATGGCTGGCAGGCCCAGTACGAGATTCTGCCGGGCAAGGAGAAGGTGGTGGCCGAGCTGAAGAAGCTGGCCGCAGATTGCGACACCATCTATCTCGCGACCGACTTGGACCGCGAGGGAGAGGCGATCGCCTGGCATCTGCAGCAGATCATCGGCGGCGCCGAGAGCCGCTATCATCGCGTCACCTTCAACGAGATCACCAAGAACGCCATCCGCGATGCCTTTGCCGCCCCGGGTCAGCTCAATGTGGACCGGGTCAACGCCCAGCAGGCACGCCGCTTCCTTGATCGGGTGGTCGGTTACATGGTGTCGCCGTTGCTGTGGAAAAAGATCACCCGCGGCCTCAGTGCCGGGCGTGTGCAGTCGGTAGCCGTACGCCTGATTGTCGAGCGTGAGCGCGAAATCAAGGCCTTTGTGCCCGAAGAGTACTGGACCATTGCCGCCCACACCGAAACGGCCGCCAAGGCGCCGCTGGTGCTGGATGTGGCCCGTTATCGTGACAAGGCGCTGCAGCTTAACAACCGCGCCGATGCCGATGCCGCGCTGGCGGCTCTCAACGGAGCCGCCCTCAAGGTGGTCAGCCGTGAGGCCAAGCCATCCACCAGCCGGCCACCGGCGCCCCTGATCACCTCGACCCTGCAGCAGGCGGCTTCCAACCGCCTTGGCTTCTCGGTGAAAAAGACCATGACTCTGGCCCAGCGGCTGTATGAGGCGGGTCACATCACCTATATGCGTACTGACTCGACCAATCTGTCGCGTGATGCCATCGACGCCGTGCGTGGCTACATTGCCAAGCAGTTTGCCAAGGGCTCACTGCCAGAGAACCCCAACGTCTACAGCAGCAAAGAGGGGGCGCAGGAAGCGCACGAGGCGATTCGCCCCACCGATGTGTGGCAGCTGGCCGAAAAGCTCGGTGACATGGAGGCCGATGCGCGCAAGCTCTATGACCTGATCTGGCGCCAGTTCGTGGCTTGCCAGATGACTCCTGCCCAGTACGATGCGACTCGCATAGTCGCCGCCAGCGGCGACTACGAACTGGTAGCCACCGGCCGTACCCTCCGTTTTGCTGGCTGGACCGCAGTACTCAAACCGCTGGTCAAGAAGGACGAGTCCGACTTGCCGATGGTCACAGAGGGTGAACTGCTCAACGTCAAGCAGCTCGAATCTGCCCAGCATTTCACCAAGCCGCCGGCCCGCTATTCCGAAGCCACATTGGTGCGTGAGCTGGAAAAGCGCGGCATTGGCCGGCCGTCGACCTATGCCAGTATCATCTCGACCATTCAGGAGCGCGGCTACGTGCGCGCCGAGAGCCGCCGTTTCTACGCCGAGAAGATGGGTGAAGTGGTCAATGATCGGCTGGTGGAGAATTTCAGCGATCTACTCAGCTACGACTTCACGGCGCAGATGGAGGAGCAGCTCGATGAGATCGCCTCCGGCGCCCAGGACTGGAAAGGGGTGCTCGACCAGTTCTACGGTAACTTCGTGGCCCAGCTCGACAAGGCCGAGAAGCCCCAGGAAGAGGGCGGCATGCGCCGCAACGAAGCGGTGATCACCGCTGTTCCTTGTGGCTCCTGTGGTCGGCCGCTGGCGTTGCGCACCGCCACCACTGGCGTATTCCTCGGCTGTACCGGCTTTAATCTGCCACCGGCCGAGCGCTGCAGCACCACCGTCAACCTGACTCCGGAAGCACTGAAAACGGTGCGCGCCGACGAGGAAGAGGTGGAAGCTCATCAGCTGGTCGCCCGTCGTCGCTGCCCCAAGTGTGGCACTGCCATGGATGCCTACCTGATCGACAGCCATCGCCGGCTGCATGTCTGTGGCCGGGCGCCGACCTGTGACGGCACCCAGATCGAGGAAGGGGAGTTTGTGCCGGCCGGTCAGCAGGGGCCGGAGATCGATTGCGACCGTTGCGGCGCCAAGATGGCGCTGCGTACCGGCCGCTTCGGCAAGTTTTATGGCTGCACCAACGACGCCTGTAAAAACACCCGCAAGCTGCTGAAAAGCGGTCAGGTGGCGCCGCCGCGCGAAGACCCGGTGCCGTTGCCGGAGCTTAAGTGCAGCAAGTCGGATGCGTACTTCATCCTGCGCGAAGGGGCGGCCGGGGTGTTTCTGGCGGCCCATAACTTCCCCAAATCGCGCGAGACCCGGGCGCCGCTGGTGGCTGAACTTAAGCGCTTCCGCGATCGGCTGCCGCCCAAGCTGGCTTATCTGGCCGATGCACCGGAAAAGGACCCTGAGGGTAACCCGACCCTGGTGAAGTTCTCACGAAAGACCAAGCAGCAGTATGTGGCCAGCGAGAAAGAGGGCAAGGCCACAGGCTGGAGCGCCTTCTACACCGGTGGTCGCTGGCGCGCTGACGACAAGTGAGGCGCTGCGGGCGGTGACGCTGGTCGCCGCTACCCTTGCCAACTAAAAAGGCCTGCAAATGCAGGCCTTTTTGTCAGTCGGGAGAGGGTGTTACCACTTCTTCTTGGGCTGGAACAGCACGTCGAGATCATCGGACTCTTTCTCTCGGCGTTTGGTCACCTCAGCCTCAGTCGCACTGCGGGTTTCTGCCAAGATCTCAGCATTGAGACGGGCCACGTCGTGCAGTCGTTGTATCGTGTAGTCGTCCGGCTGGGGCACGTTGTTGAGCATCTGCTCGGCCTTCTCCAGCATGTCGCGGGCGGTGCCTAACTGGCGCAATACCTTGGCGGCCAAGGCTCGTTTGAGCGAGTTTTCCACACTGATTTTCAGCTGCAGACGGTCTAGGCGTTTTTCTTCGTTGACATAGCTGGTGGTATCAACCCGGCCACGGGTGTGCTCAGAGCGCAACACCAGACGAAGTTTTTTCAATGCTTGAATGTAGGCCACGGCCAGCTTGTCACTATCAGGAAAGGTGAAGCTGTTTTCATCGGGCTCCTGGTAGCCTTTTTCGATGGTTGACAGCTGGTTCTCGCCGTCGTCCATCCTGCGCTGGGCATCGCCTTTGTCATTGGCTACCGCCAGCATTGCACGCAGTGCGTCATTGTTGCGTTTGTGCAATACGGTCAGCATCGCCTTGCTCATCGGCAACTTGGTGGCGTAGCTGAGCAGCTCTTCGGTTTCCTCGATGATGGCGCGCTGACGTACCATTTCGGCACGACGATCCGCTTCGATCTTTTCTTTGTGCTGCTGAATCATGTTTACGCCAATCACTAGCAGCAGCAGGACCACCACCAGTATGACGACAATCGTTAAGGTCATGCGATCACTCGTTGGTCAATGGGAAAACCGGTTCCGGCGCCCTGTGATTGAATGTAACGGAATTCACTGGATCAGGGTAGGGTGAGGGTGAAAACACTGCCACCCAGCTCACCATTGTTGGCTAAATCGATGCGTCCACGCTGGTCTCGCTTCTGGTGGGCGTTGGCAATCAAGGCCGCAAAATAAAGCCCCAGCCCGGTGCGACCGCTCGACAGCTCTGGCTTGTCCAGCGGCGCTTCGCTTTGGGCCAGCATCGACGGCGGATAACCGGGTCCATCATCGGCGATGGTCAGCTGTAGCTGGCCGTTGACAATCCCTGCCCTGATCAGGATTCGTTGGCGGCAGTAACGCATGGCATTGACCAGCACATCATTGAGTAGATTCATGACCAGATCGCGGTCGAAATACCAGGCGAGGTCGGCCGGAAGCTCACGCTCTACGTGCAGGTCGCGCATGGCCAGATAGAGGGCGTTCTTTTGCACCATCTCCTCGATCAGGTCATCAAGGTAATGCTCTTCAACGTTGATTGGCATGCTGTGGCGGTCACTGCGGTAGAGCGCCAGCAGATGCATCAGGTCGCCGTTGAGGCGTGACGCCTCATAGTGCAGGCGGGCGAACTCCTCAGCACTCTCGGCATCGCCGTTCGGTAGACGTGCGGCCAGGGTGTCGATTGCCTGCAACATCATGCAAAGGCCGTTTTTCATGTCATGGACGCAGGAAGCGAGCACTGCGGTGAAATCAAACTGCGTCTGGGTCATGCCGGTTCCTCATCATTCAAAAGCTTGGCGGCGGCCTGCTGCAGTTGCAGGAAGCGGGGACGGCGGCCATCGTTGGCGGGCAGGCGGCTGGCGGTCTGAATGGCCATGCGACAGGCCAGCTGCTCGCGGTTATTGAGCGGGCGATTCTGCGACAGTTTAAGCAGGGTCTGCAGCACATTGAGGGCGATGGTGGAACTGTCGGGACGCTGGCGTTGGGCGGCGGTAAAAGCTTGATAGGCCAGTTCGTGATCGCCCTGCTGGTAGGCATGCAGGCCGATACGGTTGTCCACCAGAGCGGTGTCGCTACCGTTGTTGGTTTGTGGCTGCTTTTCCAGCCAAGCCTTGAGGCTGGCGGCAGTGGTGTTGTCGAGAGCTTCCAGCGCGGCGGCCAGATGATGAACAACCTGGACCATCTGGGCACCGATAAACAGCGGCACCCAGCGTTTGAGGTCTTGCCACAACTTGCAGGCTTCATCGAGGCGCTGACGCTGCACCAGCTGGCGTAGGCGTACCACTTGTAGTGCCCATTCAGTGGCTGGACTGCCATTCTGGCGGCGGCTAGCTTGTTGCAGCAGCTGATTTAGCTCATCGTTGATGCGACGTTGTTGGCGGCCATCACCGCAGGTGGCCAGAACAAAAGCGGCGTCAGCGGCCAGAGCCAGATCTTCGGGGTCGCCCAGAGTACCGTTTTGGGTGAGATCCAGGGTGCGTTTGGCGGCGCGGTAGGCGGTTGTCCAGTCGCCCTGCTGACGTGCCAACTGGGCCAGACGACGCTGCCGGTCTACCGAACGTGGCGACAGGCGGCTGGCCTCCTGCAGGGTAACAAGGGCTGCCGCACTGTCGCCCAGCTGGCGCTGTGCTTCAGCCTTGAGATCCAGCGCATCGACGGTGTTGGCTGACACGATCAGTGCCTCGTCGCACAAGACAAGCGCTGCCGCTGCGTCTTGACGTTGCAGGGCACACCAAGCCTGACCGCACAACGCCCAAGCCACCGGCTGCTGTTGGTTGATGCGCGCCAGCAGGTTGTCGGCTGCTTCGGCATGGCCATTGCGCATCAAATGCTCGGTGGCGAGCCGGAACACGCCGCTGGCCAGCCGTGGTTGCTGCTCGGCAAAGTGCTCACAGAGTTCGGTGACCCGATCCAACGGACACTGAAGTAGCGCCTTGACCAGCGGGGCCAGTGATTCCTTGCGCTCGATGGCGCGGTCGAGGCGGGTGAGCAGGGTTGGTTTGGCAAAGGGCTTGGTCAGGTAATCGTCGGGACGGTTCTCCAGCGCTCCCATCACCAAGGTAGCGGCGTTTTCAGCCGTCAGCATCATGTAGGTGGTGTCGGGACGCAGCAGGCCTGCGGCATGCAGCTCTTCCAGCAGCTGTTGGCCATCCTTGCCGTCACCCAGATTGAAATCCGCCAGTACGACATCGTACGGCTTGCGGCGAAACAGCTCGATCGCCTCGTCTGCCGACGCGGCGGTATCGATCTGGCCGGCGCCAAATTCTTCCAGCATCTTTTTCATGGAGTGGCGGAATTCGGCAAAATCGTCCACCACCAGAAAACGGCGTTGGCGGAAGCGCTGGATCTGGCTGGCAAAGCGGCTGGATGCGGTCACGGTGGCCAAGGTTGGATTTTTATTAAAGATTAGTGCCCGAACACGCAGATGGCGACTGCCAATGCGCGACGGTCTTCACGAACAGTTCTAAAATAGTCCGGCAAGGAACAACCGGATGGGAAAAGGGCCATGAAATTGCAGCAGTTGCGCTACATCGTTGAGGTGGCTGATCACAATCTCAATGTTTCGGCCACAGCGGAAAGCCTATACACCTCCCAGCCTGGTATCAGTAAACAGGTACGGATGCTGGAAGATGAGCTGGGCATCCAGATCTTTGGCCGCAGCGGTAAGCACCTGACCCACGTTACCCCGCCTGGTCAGCAGGTGCTGCGCTTTGCCCGTGAGATCATGGCCAAGGTGGAGAGTATCCGCGCTGTGGCCCAGGAGCATACCCAGCCGGATCAGGGCAAACTCAACATCGCCACCACCCATACCCAGGCTCGTTATGCCTTGCCTTCGGTGATCAAGGGTTTTATCGACAAATACCCCAAGGTCTCGTTGCACATGCATCAGGGCACACCGGCCCAGATCAGTGAAGCGGCGGCCCGTGGTGACGCCGATTTCGCCATCGCCACCGAGGCCCTTCACCTCTACCACGATCTGGTGCTGCTGCCCTGTTACCACTGGACCCGCAGTCTGGTGGTGCGTGCCGATCATCCGCTGGCTAAGGCCGGACAGGTGCCCATTGAGGAGCTGGCTAAATATCCGCTGGTGACCTACGTATTCGGCTTTACCGGCCGCTCTGAACTGGACGAAGCCTTTGCCAACGCCGGGCTGACCCCGCGCATCGTCTTTACTGCCACTGACGCTGACGTGATTAAAACCTATGTTCGCCTTGGGCTGGGGGTCGGTGTGATCGCCACCATGGCCATGGATGCCAAGATCGACACCGATTTGGTGGCACTGGATGCGACTCATCTGTTCCGCACCAGCACCACCATGATTGGTTTCCGCAAGGGGTCCTTTCTACGCAGCTACATGTTCGATTTTATCGAGCGCTTTGCCCCTCACCTGACGCGCGATCGGGTGGAGCGGGCGATGATGACCCGCTCCAGCGAGGATATTGCCAAGTTGTTCGAGGAGATTGCCTTGCCGGTGCTGTGAAGCTCAGACCGAGGGAGGGTTGAGACGGCGGGCCAACCGATAGAGGATGGCAGCTGTCACCCCCCAGATCAGGCCGTGGTGGGTGGGCAGAAAGATCAACGGCAGGGGCAGGGTATCCAGCGCTACTTTGGCGTAGCGGCGATGATCCAGCAGCGGCGCCAGCGGTAACCAAAAAGACTCACTTACCTCGTCGCGCTGATGGCGCAATGGGCAACTGTCGTTGAGGGTAGCGACATAGGGCTGCACCGCGTAGCCGCTGCGGGTGAGATGGGCGGGCAGGCGGGCAATGCAGTTAAGGCGTCCGCGGCTGATCCCCAGCTCCTCTTCACACTCACGCTCAGCCGTGGCCCACAGATCGCGATCCCCTGCATCTTGCCTGCCGCCCGGAAAACAGATCTGATGCGGATGATGGCGCAGTGCACCCGAGCGTCGCGATAGCAGCAGTTCCGCATGCTGTTGCTGTTGCCGTACCACCAGCGTCACCGCCGAGGGAATACCAAGCGGTGGTAGTTCGCTCGGCGCCAGTGGGGTCAGCAGCAGGCGGTTGAGGAATTGCTCCAGGGTCACGGTTGCTCCAGCAGCGGCAGAATGCGCGCCAGCTTGTCGAGGGTCTCGCGAAATTCGGCCTCACCATCGGAATCGATCACCAGCCCACCGCCACCCCAGACATGGATCTGGCCGTCGCAACACAAAGCAGTACGGATGGCGATATTGCTGTCCATGTGGCCGCAGGCGCTCAGGTAGAGGATGGATCCACAATAGACGCTGCGGCGCTGGGGTTCGAGGGCATCGATCACGCTCATCGCCCGTAGTTTCGGGGCGCCAGTGATAGAGCCGCCGGGAAAACAGGCGCGCAGGGCAGATAGACCGCTATGGCCAGCGGCGAGTTGGGCGCTGACCGTTGATACCAGATGGTAGACATAAGGGTAACGCTCGACGGTAAAGAGTTCAGGCACATGGACGCTGCCCGGTTCCGCCACCTTGCCCAGATCGTTGCGCAGCAGATCGACAATCATCACGTTCTCGGCCCGCTCCTTGGTGGAGCTGGCCAGCTCGGCCATCACCACCTGTTCCTGCTGCGGGTCCTCGACCCGCGGCCGGGTGCCCTTGATCGGTCTTGTGGTCAGGCGATTCCCCTCAAGCTGCAGAAAGCGCTCGGGCGATAGACAGAGCACGCTGCCCTGTGGCAGCTGGATATAGGCACCAAAAGGCGCGCCATTGGCCTGACGCAGCCGCGCGTAGGCGGCCCACGGGCTGCCCGCAAATGGGGCGGAGAAGCGCTGGGCCAGATTGACCTGATAGCAGTCACCATTCAGCAGGTGTTGCTTTACCCGGGCAAAACGTTTGAGGTATTCGGCTTTGCTCAGATTGCTGAGCCAAGTAGCCGTCAGCCGAAAACGGCGCTCTGGAGCTGGGTAGTTCAGCAGCTGCTGCGCTTCCGCAAGCAGTTGTTGCGCCTCAGTCTCGCTGCTGGCTACGGCATATAGCTGATGCTGCTGCAGGTCGAGCAGCAGTGCCTGGTCATAGAGCGCCATCGCCAGATCCGGCAACGGCAGGTCGGCTTGGGCCTGCTGCGGCAGGCGTTCGAACTGGCGGGCCAGCTCATAGCCCCAGTAGCCCACCAATCCGCCGACAAAGGGCAGCACGGGGTGGGCCGTACGCGTGCCCAGTTCCGCCAGCAGCTGATGCTGCAGGGCGACCACATCGGTAGCGGGCTCTGTGCTGCGGCCATCGCGCCAGGCCAGCTGATGCTGGCCGTGGTGGCTGGTGAGGGTAGCCAGTGGATTGATCACCAGCAGTTGCCAGCGGTGGTCAGGATGGCCGGGGGCAGCGGAATCGAGCAGTTGCAGCCACGGGCGGTCGCTGTGATGAGCGGCGATCAGCGCCAGATCAGTGGTTGCAGCAACGGCGATGTGGCGGACAGCGTAGGCGGTCACAGGGTTCCCGAAGTAGCAGCAGTGGCGTCAGGTCACAGATGACTTTAACCTTGGGCCGCTATCATACGCCAAGCAAATCCCAGCCAACAGCGAGCCGCCGGCCGATGTCGCCGCAGCCGACCCCAGCAACAGGAGAAGCCATACCATGACGGTCATTCGTGAACAGGATTTCATCACCAGCATTGCCGACGCCCTGCAGTTCATCTCCTACTACCATCCCCTCGATTTCATTCAGGCGATGGAAAACGCCTACCACAAGGAGCTGAACCCGGCGGCCAAGGATGCCATCGCCCAGATCCTGATCAACTCGCGCATGGCCGCCGAAGGGCATCGCCCCATCTGTCAGGACACCGGCATTGTCACCTGCTTCGTCAAGGTGGGGATGCAGGTACGCTTTGAGACCGACAAGTCGCTGCAGGAGCTGGTCGATGCCGGTGTGCGCATCGCCTACACCAACAGTGGCAACCCGCTGCGCGCCTCCATCGTGTCGGATCCAGCGGGCGCCCGTAAGAACACCCGCGATAACACCCCGGCGGTGGTCCACACCGAGCTGGTGGCTGGCGACAAGGTCGAGGTGATGATTGCCGCCAAGGGCGGTGGCTCTGAGAACAAGAGCAAGATGGTGATGCTCAACCCTAATGACTCCATTGCCGACTGGGTGGAAAAGACTCTGCCGACCATGGGCGCCGGCTGGTGCCCGCCGGGGATGCTTGGCATTGGCATCGGCGGCACGGCCGAGAAAGCAGCGGTGATGGCCAAAGAGGCGCTGATGGAGCATTGCGACATCCACGAACTGTTGGCCCGCGGTGCCGAAACCACCGATGAAAAACTGCGCGTCGAGATCTACCAGCGTGCTAACGCCTCGGGCATTGGTGCCCAAGGGGTCGGTGGGGTGACCACGGTGCTGGATGTAAAGATCAAGAGTGCGCCGACGCATGCCGCCAGCCTGCCGGTGGTGATGATCCCCAACTGCGCTGCCACTCGCCATGTCCATTTCGAGCTGGATGGTTCTGGCCCGGCTAAGCTGGAAACGCCCAAGCTGGAGGACTGGCCGCAGATCACCTGGGAAGTGGGGGCCAGTGTGCGGCGGGTGAACTTAAACGGCATCAGCCGTGAAGAGATTGGCAGCTGGAAGTCGGGCGAGACAGTGCTGGTGTCAGGCAAGATCCTCACCGGCCGCGATGCCGCCCATCAGCGTATCCAGAATCTGCTGCGCTCCGGTCAGGGGTTGCCAGATGGGGTCGATTTCACTAACCGCTTTATCTACTACGTCGGCCCGGTCGATCCTGTGGGTGATGAAGTGGTGGGCCCGGCCGGCCCGACCACGGCGACGCGCATGGACAAGTTCACCGAGATGATGTTGGCCGAGACCGGCCTTATTGGCATGATCGGCAAATCGGAGCGTGGCCCGGTGGCGATCGAGTCGATCAAGAAGCACCGCGCTGTCTATCTGATGGCGGTGGGTGGTGCCGCTTATCTGGTGGCCAAGGCGATCCGCAGTTCGCGGGTGGTGGCCTTCGGCGATCTGGGGATGGAGGCGATCTACGAGTTCGATGTGGTCGATATGCCGGTGACTGTGGCCGTTGATGCCGAAGGCGTGTCGATCCACGATACTGGGCCTGCTGAATGGAAGGTCAAGCTGATGGAGCCGTCCTAACACGGATGGTCATATGGCTGTCACTTACGCCTTGCAACATTTTTTGACAAGGCGCGAACAAGTTGCAGGTGCCGCTGGCCGGTAAAATGAATGCTTGTTCATTCAGGAGTCGTTTGATGAAACAGTGGAGCGTGCCAGCCGTGCTGGCGATCTGTAGCGCCATGCCGGTCGTTGCCGCAGAGTGGGGGGTGGGGCTGGGTGCGCTCTATGCCCCAAACCCTTACCATGATACCGATCCGACGCGGATGGTGATCCCGGTGATCAACTATGAAGGGGAAAAGTTCTACCTGCGTGGCATCAAGGGCGGTTACCGCTTTATCAAAGATCGGGAGCAAACGCTTGAGGCGTTCGTTGTTGGCTATTCAGCGCGCTTCGATCCAGAAGACAGCGGCGATCTGCGTTTGCTTGACGAGCGTAAATTCGCGGTGATGGGTGGCATGGGTTACAGCCGTAACTATCAATGGGGAACGCTGGGGCTGGAAGCGGCCTATGACATTTCCGGCCACTCGGATGGTTCGGCGGTGGAGTTGACCTACAGCTATCCATTTTTTGGCGAAAACCGCCGCTGGATCCTCACCCCTCAGGTCGGTCTGAGCTGGTTTGATGACACTTACGTCGATTACTACGCCGGTGTCAGCAACGAAGAATCGGCCCGCAGCGGTATTGATGCCTATGATGGCAAGGCCACTACCAACCCCTACGTGGCGTTGGTCGGGATTTACAACTTCACGCCGAATTGGCGTTTGGGAGCATTCGTCCGTGGTGGCTGGCAAGGCGCTGGCTTTGCCGACAGCCCGATGATGCAGCGCACTTTTGTCCCATCCGGCTTTGTCGCCCTGACCTATCAGTTTTGAGGCAGCAGGCTGACAACAAAAGGCCCCGCAGTGCGGGGCCTTGTCGTTTCAGAGAATAACGCTTTAGTTGGCGAGCACTGCCCAGCGGTCGTATTCATCGGCATCAGTGATGGTCACCATCACCTTGTCCCCAGCTTTCAGACCACCGCCATCGGTGATGTAAACCTGACCATCGATCTCTGGTGCATCAGCGGCTGAGCGGGCAATGGCGGTCTGCTGCTCGTTGTCGATATCATCCACCAGCACCTCGATGGTGCGGCCGATGGTACGCTGCAGCTTGGCCTGGCTTACCTGCTGCTGTACTTCCATGAAGCGCTCAAAGCGTTGCTGTTTGATCTCTTCTGGCACTGGATCGGGCAGATCATTGGCGGCGGCACCGTCGACATCGGAATAGGTGAAGCAGCCCACGCGGTCGAGTTCAGCCTGACGCAGGAAATCGAGCAGTAGTTCGAAGTCCTCCTCGGTCTCACCGGGAAAACCGACAATAAAGGTGCTGCGCAGCACCAGCTGCGGGCAGATCTCGCGCCATTTGGTGATCCGCTCCAGCACCCGCTCCGACGAGCCGGGGCGCTTCATTAACTTGAGAATGCGCGGCGACGCATGCTGGAAGGGGATGTCGAGATAGGGCAGCAGTTTGCCCTCGGCCATTAGCGGGATCACTTCATCTACTGACGGGTAGGGGTAAACATAATGCAGTCGCACCCACACCCCCATGCTGGACAGTGCCTTGCACAGTTCGAGCATGCTGGTCTTGACCGGCTGGCCGTTCCAGAAGCCGGTGCGCTGTTTGACATCGACGCCATAGGCGCTGGTGTCCTGGCTGATCACCAGCAGTTCCTTGACCCCGGCCTTGACCAGTCGCAGGGCTTCATCCAGCACCTCGCCAATGGGGCGGCTGACCAGATCGCCGCGCATCGACGGGATGATGCAGAAGGTGCAGCGATGGTTACAGCCTTCGGAGATCTTGAGATAGGCATAGTGGCGCGGGGTTAGCTTGACCCCTTGCGGTGGCACCAGATTCACGAACGGGTTGTGTTCCGGGCGTGGCAGGTGGTCATGTACCTGGCCGAGGACCGCTTCATAGGCGTGCGGGCCGGTAACCGCCAGCACATTAGGGTGAACCTCGCGGATCACAGCCTCTTTGGCGCCAAGGCAGCCGGTGACCAGCACCTTGCCGTTCTCGGCCAGCGCTTCACCGATGGTTTCCAACGATTCGGCCACGGCGCTGTCGATGAAGCCGCAGGTGTTGACGATCACCAGATCGGCATCGTCGTAAGTCGGCACCACGTCATAGCCCTCTACCCGCAGCTGGGTGAGGATGCGCTCGGAGTCCACCAGATTCTTGGGGCAGCCCAAGCTGACGAATCCTATACGTTTTGGGGCTGGTGCTGTATTGTCTGCGGCCATGAAAGTCTATTCCTACATTCGGTTCAGTACGGCTGAGCAAGCCGCGGGGTCATCCAGCGACAGGCAGGAGGCTTACGCACAGCGCTACGCCGCTGAAAACGGCATTACGCTGGACGCCTCGCTGACGCTGCGCGACGAAGGGCTGTCAGCCTACCACCAGCGCCACATCAGGCAAGGCGCCCTTGGGGCTTTTTTGCTCGCCATCGAGCAGGGCAAGGTTGAGCCTGGCTCAGTGCTGATCGTGGAAGGGCTGGACCGGTTGAGCCGTGCCGAGCCGCTGACCGCCCAGGCGCTGCTGACGCAGATCATTGATGCTGGCGTGACTGTGGTCACCGCCAGCGACGGCAAGCACTACAGCCGCCAGAGCCTGCGCGCCAACCCCATGGATCTGGTCTACTCCATCTTGGTGATGATCCGCGCCCACGAAGAAAGCGACACCAAGAGCAAACGGGTCAAAGCCGCCATCGTCCGCACATGCGAGCAGTGGCAGGCCGGAACCTATCGCGGTCTGATCCGCAACGGCAAAGATCCGGCATGGGTGCGCTGGGATGGCCAGCAGTGGCAACTCATCCCCGAGCGCGTTGAGGCGGTTCGGCTCATCATCGATCTGTATCTGGATGGCCATGGACCATCCCACATTAAGCGCACCCTGCGCGAGCGCGGGTTGACGCCGGCAACGCAGACCGACAACGCCCCCAATAGCGACCGCATCTACAAGCTGATCAAGACGCGCACCCTGATCGGCGAGAAGCGCGTAACGGTTGACGGGCAGCGCTTCGACCTCCAGGGATATTACCCGCCGATCCTCACCCAAGCAGAATTCGACCAGCTGCAGTACGGAGCCAGCAAGCGGGTAAAGATGGTTGGCCAGCGCCAGATCGTCGGCCTTGTCACCGGCTTTGGCGCGGCATTCTGCGGGTATTGCGGTGCGGCCATGGCTGCGCAGAACGTCATGCACCGGGTTAAGCCGGATGGCTCTCTGTGCGATGGCCTGCGCCGGGTGATCTGCAGCGGGCACAGTGGCCGGCAAGATTGTCCGGTCGGCAGCAGCTGCAGCGTGGCGCCTATTGAGCGGGCGCTACTCGCCTACTGCTCTGACGCCATGGAGATCGGTGCTGTGCTGGGCCGTGAAGATGCCGCCAAGCCGCTGCAGGCGGAAGTGGCCAAGCTGGGCAGACTGATTGGCGAGGCCAACAGCAAGATCAGCAAGCTGACCGATGCGCTGCTGGAGCTGGATGAACCACCGCTGGCGATTGCCAAGAAGATCCGCGACCTTGAGGCGGATGTTTCAGCTATGACGGCCAAACAGGACCAGGCGCTGGCCGAACTGCGGGCCACCACCAGTGGCGATCACAAGGCGCTGGCCGACCGCTGGGCCGAGTTTGCGGGGCAAGTCACCGAGCTGGACCCGGACGCAAGAGCCAAGGCGCGCAGCCTGATCGCGCAGACCTTCACCCGCATCGACGTTTATGTGAAAGGGGTGTGGGCAGGTGCCGGCAACACCCTGGCCAAGCTCGCCGCGGTGGATGCCGGCAGCCGCAAAAAGGCCGACACCATTGATCTGGTGCTGACCTTCAAAGGTGGCGGAAGGCGGTTCCTGAGCATCGACAAGAAGGGCGGGCGGTGGCGAGCCCAGCGCGATTTTACGATCCCGGGGATGCTGGATCGGTTGGAGTAGCGGCGGGCCGCTAGATGATCGCCTTGTTATGCCGCTTTACGCCTCCCCGGCTTTGGCGGTTGTGGCGGGGAATGGGGCGCAAAGTCGCGCCCTGTGTGCTTCTCGCAACGCGGGCACGGAAAATCAAAGCGAGCAGCATCAATCAACACCTGACTAATCATGTAGCCACAGCCAGGGCATATCCTGCGCTCGACTCCAGGCGGTAGCATCGAAACGCCAGCCATCACTAACCCCACACTCTTTTGATTGCTGCGATGGTTTGCTCAAAATCACGACCCCGGTTAAATGGTCGCTTGCGGCACCGTCTGGCCAGCTTGGCCCTGAAGCTGAACAGCTTGTAATCAGCCACCGCCTCTCGAATCGGCGATATTGCATCAATAAAAATCAGCCACTTCGCACTCACCTGCGGCACAAATGCCCGGTGGAAAAAACGCCTGCGCTGCATGTCGGAAGCAAATCGACTGGCCATCACTCACCCCCAAGAGATGGACAGGTTGCTGGCCACCCACAGAACAGCCTCTACCAACGCCCAGCCTACAGCCGCCACCACAATCACGGCGGCTGCCACAAACTTGAGTAGATCGCGGTCGCTGATAAACATCACTCACCCCCTGCCAGAAGGCGCCCGGAGCCGTCAGGTGCTGCCGGGTCGAAGCCAATCACCGCCGGCGCAGACTCAGCCCTCACCAACCCATGAACAACCCCCGCTATCCGCTCGCGCAACTGGCCTGCGGCGTGGTACTTGATAGCGATATCGCGCAGCTCGTTAACCGCGTCGGCCAGCTTCCGGTCTGTCACTGCCGTGGCAGGCTCTGGCGCGGCCTCGGTGAGTAGGTCGGTCAGAAACATATCCAGTGACCGGCTCTGAATGTCGCGCCATACGCTGCCAACAACGTGCAGATTCCTTTTGTCGGACTCGCGCACGGCAATAAGGCAGTCATTCTCGTCGCGTTCAACAATCCACCCAGCAATCTTACGACTCATACCCCCACCCCCGCCTGCTCAGCATCGCGCAGGATGGCGGCCAGCTCGCAGTCGTCAGCGCATGCGCTAGAGCTGTCACACTCAATACACCATTCAGCAGCGACCTCGCCAACGCTCTCACCAAGGTAGCGGCGATGCTTGCTCAACATAGCCACCGCCCGCCGCCCGATAGCGGCTTGGGCTTCAAGCGTGGCAATGCGAGAGCGCATCTTGTCGGCCTGTTCTTCCATGCCGGCGATGCACAATTGCTTTAGCTCGATCTCGTCATCGTTGGCGCGACCCAGTGCTTCAAGCTCGGCAATGCGGGCCTGCTGTTCGGCCAGTCGCTCGATGGCTTTGTCCACAATCTCTGCGGCGCCCAGGAGCTCGTCGCGGTCCCTTTTGACGTCCTCGTTGCGACTCCATTCGCCAGACGCCAAGCGGCCAGCGCAATAAATCAGATCGCCTTGGTCATTACTGCTATCACGCAGAATTTGGGCTTCTCGGCGCAGCAGCTCGGCCGCCCGCTTCAGTTGCTCGCTCACGCTGCCTCCTGGTCGAACTTGGTTGATTCGTTGCCCCAGCTGTCCCAGCCGGGTGCGGATTGGCGGGCGAACAGCTCGATGCGCGGCACATCGCCGTAAAGCTGCTCGATGCGGTGCCGAGCCTCGTCGGGCTTGCGGGAGTGTTCGCGCACTGGTGAGAAGATCAGCTGGCGCACGCTCTTGGATTGGCGCCCAAGGCCACGGCCGCGAACGGCGATCAGCACATCCTCGGTGTTGCCCCTGGTGTGGTGTCCGAGGCCCATCTTTGTGGCCGCGAACATCAGCTGCAGCAGGTCGGCTTCGTCCATGCCATGGATATCGGTGCCAGACTTCCGGCAGGATTTGCGGAGATTGTCCGCAAACCGCTTGTTCATCTTCACCCAGGTGAATGCCTTCATGGTTCTGACCGTGAAGCCCCAGGCTGTGGCCAGCTGCAGCGCCTCTGCCGGCATTGCTGGCACATGCCACATCAGCAGCACGGAATCAGGCGCGGCGATTTGGCGGACGGGCACAGCCATCAGTTGCGGCAGCGTCATCGTCTGGTACTTGCAGCCAGCACCGCGGCTGCCGTTGCGGTTCTGGTCTTTGAACTGCCAGCACGGATCCGCGTAGATCACCCCGTAGCCGCCGGGGATGGAGGGGATCATGCGGCACCTCGCAGGGCGTTGATGAAGTCGCGCGGTACCGGTGGGGGCACAGCGTTGCCCAGCATGTGAACGGCCAATCGCCCGTTTTCCGGCAGCTGGTATTCGCGTGGGAAGGCCATGGCCCGGCGGCATTCTTCAACGCTCAGCATCCGCATGCGCCCGCCATCAATGACCGCCCAACGATCGCGCGTGGTGATGGTGCCGATAGGCCGGTCAAGGCTGCGGCCGCCGCGCTCGTTGCCGTAGTAGGCAGTTAAGAAGCGCTCGCCGTGGGCGGCCCTGCCGTTTGCGATCCGGCTTAGCGTTGCGGCAGATCGGCCCGGTCGGTCGATCGGGCTCCAGCGGCCGGCCTCAAAGTCGATGATGGTGCTGGCCGCGATATGGGGGCGCTTCGGCAGCTGCAGCTGGATTGGGTGCTTGCTCTTGGTGAGCACGATGATCAGCCTGACCCGGCTCTGTGGAACGCCGTGATCTGCCGCGTCGACAACGTGTGGCGCCAAGGAGTACCCCATGGCCTCGATTGCCGCTCTCCACGCCGGGAACAGCTCCCAGCGCATGAATTCAGGAACGTTCTCGACCAGCCCAAACGCCGGCCGGTGAAACTCAATGGCCGAGACTACCGCCCACGCCGTTGAGCGGCTGGCATCATGCTGCGGGTTTCCAGAGGCCTTGCCTCGGGCCCGGCTATGGCCCTGGCAGCAGGGCGATGCAAGGATGATGTCGTGGGCCGGAACCTGCGCCCAGTTCGCCTGGTGCAGGTCTTGGCAAACATGGATGGTTTCAGGGTGGTTGGCCGCGTGGGTATCGACGGCCTGTTGCCAATGGTTGGCCGCCCAAACAACGCTGCAGCCAGCCATCTCGGCACCGGTGGTGAACCCGCCCAGCCCGGCGAACAAATCAATCGCCTTCATGTTCGTTCCTTGTATCGCCGCCCGTTGCCGGGCGGCTCTGGTTACCTGCGGCTTACCGGTCCCAGTAACCGGTGCCGCGCTTGCTGTGGTTGTGTGCCGCCACAGCCCGGCGCTGGTCTTGCGTGGGTCGCCAGCTGGGCCCGCAGGTCGCCCAGTAGGCGAGGATCAAAATCAGGCGGATCACGGCGCGAACGAACCGATCAGCACACCTGCCGAGTCACCCACAGCAGAGGAAATCAGGCCGCGGAACTCGTTGCCGATTTCCTCGCGTATGCCATCGAGGCCTGCGATGCGCAGCACGATTTGGGGTTTCTCGCTGGTGATGACAGACACGCGGAGGCTGAACGAGCGGGTCATGAATCCGTCCGCCGGCTTACAGGCGAAGTGGATCACCGCTGGCATGAGGCCTGCGCTGCTTTTGGCCTCGATCGCTTCAAGGGTGGAGCGAGTAGAGCCCAACTGGCTCTGGTCGCTGTCGATCTTGCGCGCCGCCTCAATGGTGATCCGGCGAATCGCCGCAACCGCCTGCTTGCAAGACAGCTCGCTGCTATCGGTGGCGGTGGCCCCGTCCACATAGGCCGCCCAGTCTTCAAGCCACTCGGCCGCGTCCTGCTGGTTCAGCTTCTTGCCATCGATCTGCAGCAGGGCCGCGTAGGCTGCCGATTTGTCGATTTTCAGGGTGGCGCGGCTATCCGCATGGCCGGGGTTGTTGGTGGTTCCGAGGTTCAGGGTGGCCACCGCAGACAGATCTTTGGGGTCTACGGCGACAATCGCGCCCGGTTCGGCCTTCTCTTTGACGTAATCGCCGAAGTCATACAGTGACCCGGTGGCAAAGGCGCCGCGGAAGCGATAACGGCCAGGCGCGAACTTTTCAAGGCTGTGCAGGCCAATGCCTTCCGGCAAGGCCACCAGCTTGGATTCGACGCGGATCTCGGCCTGCACGGCGCTGAGCGCGTCCGAAGTGAGGGATCCGATCTTGGCGATGGTTTCAGGGCTAAACATTGTGATTTCCTTCTTGGGCGTGGGTGATTAGTTGGCGCTGCGCAGGGGCGAAACCGCCGGGGCGTCACCGCGCTTGTCGAACAGCTGCCCCTGGTCTTCGGGCAGGATGGTCACCTTGCCGCCGCGGCCAACGTGCATCGGGGTTTCGGTGGTGTCTTCCTCGGTGTATTTGCCGCGACGGGTCGGGCGAACGAACGACAGCTTGGTACCTATGCCAACTTGGCTGCCGCTGCCGATCTGCCGGAAAGTGAGCTTGATGATCACTTCGCCGCGCTTGTTGCTGTCGATGACTGAGCCGGCAACGTCGCTGAGCACCTTGCTCAGCTTTTCGGCAAACACGCCGCCATCGAGGTCGGTGATGAAGTCGGTAACATTGGTGGTCATTTCGGGGTTCCTTCTCTTTTAGTGGCTATTGGCAAAACGCAGCAGATCGCGCATGACGATGGCTGCAACGGCTGCCCGTTCGGGGTTGGTAGGGGCGTAGAGGTACCATCCGCCTCGCTCCATGGCGTGGCGGGCCTTGAGGGCCTTGGCTACCCCCAGCGCGGTGTCTGGATAGGTGCCGTCATAAGCGGCCAGCTCCAGCGCCAGCATGTCGGCTGCGGCGCGGTTGTTGCCGGCGAGGTCTGCGGACAGGCTGTGGATCAGCGCGGGCAACACCGGGGTTATCCGGTACTCAGCGGCCAGCTCGCCCTCAAAGTAAGCAGGGCGGCTAATGTCGCTGCCACCAATGCGGCGGTGGCTGACGCGGCTGGCACCGCGGGGCAGGTCGACCCCACGCGGGACGATGTAGTAGTGGCCGTCGCTGGCCAGCACCAGGCGCCACGCCTTGCCAAGCCATTGGCGCTGTTTGGTACACAACGCCTGCAGATCAGCATGGCGTTTGGTCTGCTTTTCACGCCACTCCGAGTGGGCAGCGCGGGCTGTGGCCAGTTGCGCGGGATCGGTCTTGCATGCCCGCTGCGATGGCGTGGCCATTGGGATATCCCTGCGGCTACACAGTGCGCGCACTGCCTCCGGGGTGCTTTCGATTACCGCTGCGATTTGCGTGGCGGTGAGCCCTTTGGAGATCATCGTTTTGATATCAGTGATCTCGTCGTCGCCGTACTGGCGCTGTTTGAAGCTCATGCCGCACCCCCGTTTTCGCAGGCAACGAATTCGCCACCTTCAAGCCGGTACCAGGTGTCCTTTTCAATGCCGCACGTACCGACCATTGCAGCCTTGATTCCGATGAGCTTCCGGTCGCTGTCGTACTCGCAGCAAACAATGGCGCCGTCTGCACCGGCCGTTGCCTGACCCCGAGGGCCCAGCGATGCCGCGACTGCGCCGCCCCCGGTGGTTGCAGCGTGGGCGCGGACCCCGGTGGTTGCAGCGTGGGCGTCGTCACCGGTGGTTGCAGCGTGGGCGCCGTACCCGGTGGTTGCAGCGTGGGCGCGGACCCCGGTGGTTGCAGCGTGGGCGCCGTACCCGGTGGTTGCAGCGTGGGCGCGGACCCCGGTGGTTGCAGCGTGGGCGCGGACCCCGGTGGTTGCAGCGTGGGCGTCGTCACCGGTGGTTGCAGCGTGGGCGCGGACCCCGGTGGTTGCAGCGTGGGCGCCGACCCCGGTGGTTGCAGCGTGGGCGCCGTACCCGGTGGTTGCAGCGTGGGCGCCGTACCCGGTGGTTGCAGCCACTCGCCCCATAACCCAGCGCACGGCGGCAGCTATGAGGTCTGGCATGCGAAGCTCAGCCTTGATGGTTATCTCGGCAGACGCGATCTTCGTGTCGTCATTTGCGCGGTCAATATCGCCGCCAACCTCGACCTCCGCAAATCGGCTGCCGATCGGCGGGTAGTACGACAGCACATCCAGCGAAAGTTCGCAGGAGTGGAACCCGCCGCTCGCGCAGCGAACGACTTTGCCTTCGTGTTTGTAGGTGGCGCCGACCTCGTACCGGAATTCGCGGCAGGTAAGGTCTTTGGTGAATGCCTTGTATGCGATGGCGGTCATGCTGCACGCTCCTGCACCGCGTTGCGGTCGCCAAGCCACAGCACGGCCCAGTCATCGCCCAGGTCCGGGGCGGCTTTGAGGGTGCCGGCGATGATCACCTGCAGCATTCCGCCAGCAGTTGTGGTATCAATGAGATCCAGCACCGCGCCACGGCCTGGCAGATCCAGCACATCAAAGCGGTCAATCACCACCAGACCGATGCCGGAAAGCGTGGCCAGCGCCATGGCCAGAACCAGATCAACGCGCCATTGCTCGGACTCGCTCAGCAGGCGATATGGGCGACCGCCGGCACTGATCGCCATGTCGTTGTTCAGCTCGACCGAGCGCCAGCCTAGCGTGTCGCTGAACTTCGCCAGCAACTGCTGCAGTGGCAGAAGGGCTTTGCTGGTCATCTGCGCCTGAATGCCGTTCGGCTGCAGATCCTCGGCGATGGCCGTCCATGCCTGCACATCCGCACGGTGCGCGGCGGCGGTAGCGGTCTTGGTGGCGGCTGATTCAGTGGCGCGCTTGGCTTCGCTGTGCTCGCGCACCACATCGCGGGCGAGGCTCAGGCGCTGGTTAAGCCCCTGCAGTGCGTCAATCAGCACGGCAATGCGGCGATCCAGCTCATCCAGCGATTCGCCTGATGCGGTGAGGCTATCCAGCTGGGCCTTGGCGGTTTCTGACTGTTTCAGGTCGCGCTGGCTGTTGGCGACGGTGCGAGTGAGCATGGCCACGGTTTCACGGGCAGCTGCCAGCGCCTTGTGGTCGTCAGCGGTGGCAGTAGCTGGCACGAACTCAACCAGCTTGTTGCCTTCCAGCTTGAGCGCACCGCCGCAGCAGGGGCAGGCCAGCGGCTCGTCAAAGTCGCCGCTGCACAGTTCCTCAAGGGCTGCCAGCTTGGCCTTCCACTCGGCCAGTTCCTGCTCATCCCGCGCCAGCTTGTCGCTACGGCGCTTGAACTGGCCTGCTGCCTCGCGCAGCTCTGCGGCTTGGCGCTGGGCTGCCTCGGCGGCGCCGCGCTGGTGCTGCATCTGGCCAAGGCGAACGCGGCTATCTGCCATCTCAGATTCGATATCCACCACCGCCTGTTCGGCCATGGTCAGCGCATCGGCATCAAATGCCGGGACCGGTGCGCTCCAGTCGTCGGCCTTGCTGCCGCCGTAGGTTTCGCCAGTGATTGCACGCCACGCGCCTTTGGCTTCGGTGGCGCGGCGGCGGGCTTCGCTGCTGGCTTCATCGAAACCCTGCCGCAGCAGCGGAAGAACAGCCTCCCCTTTGTCGCTGTCGCGGTTGCGCTCGGCCAAGGCGGCGCGCACAGCCTCGACACCGAGGCGCACGCCGCCAGCAGTCAGCACCAGGCGGCGGCGCTCGCCGTCTTTGAGTTGGGCGAACTTGTGCGGCTCCAGCAGGATGGGCAGCAGGCCGGTGGCGTCCTCGATGTGCGTACCCTTGCCATCCGGCAGGGTGATGCTGTAGGCGCCGCTGGCGGTTCCAACGGTCGCGCTGGCCTTCTTTTCGCCATCAGTGACCAGTGCTGCAAGTTCCTTTTTCAGGTCAACGCGGCCGGTGCCGCCCAGCAGGGCAAGGCGGATCGCTTCGACCAGGCTGGTTTTGCCGTGGCCATTCGGGCCAGCGATGATGCTGGCTGCCTTGGGCTTGAACGTGACGGTGCCGCGCAGGCCCATCATGTTGGTGGTGGTGATCTGGTTGATCATTGGCGCTTACTCCACGATGCGGGCGCGGCGGCCGGTAGGCGCCGGGGCTTGTTGTTCAGCAGCAGCTGCTTGGGCGGCAAACTCGTCATCACCGCCAAGGAACTCGGCGGCTGAACCGTCGGCGGATGCTTGCTGCGGGGCTGGTTCGTTGCGCGGGGCTTGTTGGCGGGGTTGTGGTGCGGCTTGTTCCTGCGGCTGCTCATCGAACTGGCGGCCCGGCGCTTCGGTGTCGACCACGGTGTATTCACCGGTAAGCACATCGTCCAGCGACTGGCTCACGCCGGCATCAGCGGCGCCGTCCATTGCGGAAGCGGTGGCCAGCTCGATGCTAACCGGCAGGTACTTGAACAGGCGGCGCAGTACGGTTTTGCGGCCCATCTCGACCGGATGCTGGCCCCAAACTGTCTTGCGCTTGTCACTGGCAAACTTGTAGTTCTGGCTGTTGTTGCGGATTTCCTCGACTTGCTCACGACTCATAACCTCAAAGGCGTATCCGCCACCGACCAGCTTGGCGACCGCGTAAAAGGCGATCACTTCGCCACGGTTGCCAAGAGCTGGCTTGTGGGTAAGGCCTTCGTCCAGCCCATAGCTGAATTCGAAGTGGTCCTTTTCACAGACCTCATGGGCGGCGATGCTGACGATCTGGCCGCTGCGGCGAGCAAGGTCAATCAGGCCCTTGTAGCCAAAGACCACCTGCACCTCAGTGATGCCCTTCTGGCGGTTGTCGAAAGGGATCAGGTAGGCATGGCCAAGCGGGGTGTTCGGCTCAAGGCCGAGCTGGGCGCACTGCACCACGGCGCCAAACAGGGTTTCGATCTTGGCGTTCAGCAGCTTTGGCGTGGTGCGCAGGGCGCTGGTGGCGATCCGCAGCAGGCGCTCTGCATCCATGTGCTTGGGCAGCACCTGGGTGATGGCGCCTTTCTGCGATTCAAAAAACTTCCGCACGGTGCCAGCGCCCGCTTGGCTGGCGGTCATCTGGCTGGCGCGCTTCATGTCGGCAAGGTTGGTGGTGGCGGTGGTGGTCATTGGTGCTTTCCTTATGCTGCTGACGGCTGCGACTTGGCGGCGAAGTAGACGGCCGTGCAGCCATCCACATCAGCCATGGCCGAGTGGGCGTTTTGGAGGTCTTCGCCGATGAAGTGCTTGTAGGCTTCGGCCAGCTTCGGCATCTTCCATCCCCAGCGGTTGCGGGGCTCCATCTGCATGATGGGCTTGGTGATTTGGCCGGTGCATTCGGCTGCGCCAGCCTTCCAGGCCTCAATCTCGTCCTCGTCGGTGAGATAGCGCTTGGTGGCGATGCGGATGATCCGCGCATCAAACGATTCGTTGTGGCCAACGCGCACGGCGGCTGCGCGCCACATGGCCAGCAGCATCTGCAGGGCCAGCGCTTCCGGCACGCCAACAGCCAGCGCGTGCTCTGTGGTGATGCCGTGGATCTCGGTTACCTCGGCAGGGATCACCCAGCCATCAGGGCGGATGATCAGGTCAATGGACTGGATCACCTTGCGGGTGTCAGCGTCGACCAGCTTGGCGGCAAGCTGCACCATGTGAGGCTGGTTCTCGCCTTCGCTGGGCTCGCTCCAAACTGGCAGGCCGGTGGTTTCGGTGTCGTAGAACAGAATTGTGTTGGTCACGATCAGGCTTCCTTTTATCGGTCACGGAACAGGCAAGTGGCCCAGCGAGCGCAGTAGCGCGGGTTGCACAGGTGGCTGCTGGGGTTTGGGGGGAATAGGCCGCTGCGGAACATCTGCGCAGCGTGTTCAATCAGGCCGGGGCTGGCGTCGTTGCCGACCATCACCTCGCGGGCGCCGGTAATGATTCCGGTGGCCACTTCGGGCTTACCCTTGGTTTTCAGGCCAATGATCTCGCCCGGGGCGGTCACCGGCAGGCCGGTGGTGTGCTCCAGCAGCAGCTCATAGGTGCCGATCTGCGGGGCGTGGCCTTTGGTTTTGGCAACGCCATCAGTTACGGCCATGGCGCCGGTCTTGAGATCCTTGATCCCCAGGCCGTCGCCAGCCTCGCTGACGCGGGACCGGTCAAGGGTGCCGGTCAGCTCTATGAAAATGTCGCCGCCGCAGTCGATCACCAGCGGCTTGGTGGCCAGCTCGACATAGCGGTAAACGGTCTTGCTGCCGATCTGCTGGCAGTACATGCCGTGCAGGATCAGCGCGGTGCGCTCAGCTTCGCGCTTGGTCAGGTCGCTGCCGGACCAGTCAACGTCATCCCGCGGGGTGCGGATGGCATCAACGGCGATGCCGGCGGTGTCATCAGCGGTCAGGCTTGCGTTGTCGATGCGGCCCTGGTCATAGGCTGCAGTGCTGGCGTGAACGGCAGTACCCAACAGGGCGCGGGGCGATGACGGCAGGCGCATGCCAAGAAGGTTGTGGGCCTCAAACCTCATAGCGCAGTCGAACAGCGCAGACCAGGATGATGCGCGAACGGTGTAGGTGCTCATTTCTTAGCACCTCGACCAAGCGGGTTGCGGACAACCTTTTTGAACTGAGGGAAGCTGGGATCACCCTCAAGGCGATGGTGAAGCGCAACGTGCTCGCTGTGAGTCATTACCGCCAGATTTTCTGGCGAGTTATTGGTCTTGTTGCCGTCTATGTGGTGGACAACTTCGTTGTCGGGGTGGCCCTTACCGAAAAACACCAAGCCTCGACCGAGCCGGCTCTCGGCAACGATGATGTGCTCGTATTTGCGCCGGCGCTCGCCAACGTTAACAGTGACGTAGCCATGGCTTGTCAGCCGCTTTGCGCCAAGGAGGCTGGCTTTTTTGGCGGCGTGCATTTGGTCCACGTTGTGCCCGCGCACATAGGCAAGTGGCTCGCCGCGAACCCATCCTTTGCTCTTGTCGTTGACCGGCGCAATCCTAGTGGGCTGGCCGCATCCGCACTTACAAAAGCCGTAGTCGGTGCTCATCACAGACCGCCCAGCGCAGACGCCAGCGCCAGCTGGCCACTCTCGGTGAGCGACCAGCAGCCAGCGGTGAGGCAGGCGATGACAAACAGGAAGGTGGCCAGTTCATGCGCGACCAGCACCAGGCGGCGGTGGCGCTCAATCAGGCGGCGGTCGGGGCGGTGAGCGAGGTCCATGGGGTGATCCTGCATTCTGTGGTGAATGCAGATTAGCGCCGCGCTAACTTTTTGGCAATAGCGCCGCGCTAACTTTGTGCGGGTGGCGTCATATGCTGGCAGCTAACGTATTGATGTTGCTATGGCTCGCAATTGGCAGGCCTTCAAAAAATGTGACCTAGATCGCTTGGAGATTTTGGCCGCAACGCTAGTTTGTTCGCTCTAGCCAAGGAGGTATGCCGTGTTTTGGTTTAGGAGTAGGAAACGCTATAACGGCGCGATTGATCAGAAGCTAAACAATGAGTACCAGATCGCCACAAGGGGCAACACCCTGTTTCCTGGGATGCTTGCCTATCTATCTCTTGTTGATGATGCGTGGGGAGCGCGCCTTAACGAGGACGAAGGGGCGCTGTTCATTGCCACCTTGTTTTACTGCGGAATACGCAAAAATGGTCTTCACGACATGGCGGACGATCTAGGCTACAGAGTTGCGGCCGTCACCGCCTTTGGCCTTAAGAACGGCGCAATCTCTCAACAGCATGCGGACAAATGTGTTCGCGCAATGCAGGACGCGGATATCAACCATGGCGGCCTAGCGCCTAGAGGCTAGCTGCGATTTTTTGGGGAGGTATGGATGAAGTGGTTGGCGTTGGCTCTGGCATCGGCCAGCTTTGGGGCGGCGGCTTGGTCTGACGACCAGACGGGGAACTGGATTTACTTTGGCCTGCTTACTGGCGACAAGGTGAGCCAGAAGCTGAGCACCAGCGAAAATGACTATCGTGATTATATGACTGTTGTCGGCTATGCCATGGGGGTTGCGGACATGATGCAGGTCGGGAACATTATTTGCGTGCCGGATAAGACGGAATGGGGGATGGTAGAAAAAACAATCTATCTACACCTAAAGGAGCACCCTGAGGACCGGGCGCTGCCGGCAATTTTTGCGATTAGACAGGCGCTTGATAAGCCGTTTAAGTGCCTAAAGCGAAGGGAGTCGCAGCAATAAAGCAAAGGGCGCCACGCGGCGCCCTTCCCGATCTCACTCAAAGCTCGACCCACTGAAATAATTACCGTCGCTGTCGGTGCCACTGGTGAAGGTGCTATTGCCCACGCGGTTGGTGGTGGCCCGCCAGGTGTTGCCATCTGCATCCACGCCGTTGGTGAAGGTGGTTCCGCCTACGGTGGTGCTGTTCTGGCTCCAGGTGCTGCCGGTGGCCGCGCTGTAGCCGTTGGTGTAGCTGGCGTTGCCGATCTGGTTGGTGGTGTAGCTGTTGCCGCTGTCATCTGTGCAGGTGCGGAAGCTGCCGGTGCCAACGCAGCCAGCCGCAGCGGGCAGGGCGACGGCAAAGGCGATGGCGGCGATGAACTTGATCATGATTCCCTCCGGGTTATGGCGCGCCGATCAGTATGTCCGAGCGGCGCTGACGTTGCGTGACTGCGGTCAAATCTGTGCCGCTATCTCATTCAGCTCGTTGATCACGCCCTGCAGCAGGTTGTGGGCTGACTCCTCTTGCTGTGTAGTTGGCGGCATTGCCAGCAGCGCAAGGATTCTGAACTGGATGCGGGCAATCTTGGCTTTAATGAAATCGCGAGACATAACAACTTCCTTTTTCCCATGCGCGCCAGCAACTTGGCGCGATTGTGCGCCAGTGCAAGGCGTGGGCCATTGTTGTTACATCCCGATAACAGCGCAACTGAAGCTGATTAGGCGACCACGCTACCAGCGCAGCCACCATCATGGCTGTTGTGCCAGCCACCACCATTGGTGCACATGGAAATCCGTTCAGCAGCGCGGCGCTCTGTTTTATTGATGCGCTCGATCACTTCGCGCACTGGGCTATCGCCGTTCATGGACTCAAGCACCAGCGCTTTGACGAGCTTGCTTTCCGCTGTTGGGACTTTGCCGGTCTTCTCCCATAGGGCCACGCTCTGCTCTGTTTTGCCCAGCATGTCGCCGAGCGAAGCCTGGGACAGGCCCATCATGGTGCGAAAGAAACGAAGTTCTTTGCCGGTGAGCTTGTCGCGCTGCTGATCGATGATGGCGAGAGCGATCTGATCGCGCAGCTGGTCTGCCTGTTCGATGGCCACGCCCTTGCCGAAATGCGTGGTTACCTCGCGGTATCCGTTAAGCAGCCAGACATTGTCTAGCCCGCTTTCGGTGTAGTGGTACATGGTTTTTCCCTCGCGTTGCTTATCTCTGCTTGATGCACAGCACAGTGACCACTGGAAGGCCATCCGTTTCTACCAGCCCTACCACCACGCCAATCTTTCTGCCTGCGTAGAAGTAGGCCATGGTGGCAGTCAGGCCGCCGTTTGGGGCCAGCTCTGGCGGGTCTTCTAGCCTGCCGTTGCGTAGCGTTGCATGAACTTCTGCCTCGGTTATCTTCCGCAGTTTCATACGCGACTTGGCATGCTTGGTGAGCACTACGTTGCCAGTGTCTGCAGCTCGCTTGCGGATCATTTCCGTTAGCTGGCTGTTGCTCAGTTCCTTCATGCAACCCCTAATTATTATAGGTTGATGCAGTATAATCGCACAAGCGTTTGTGTGATCTGCATCTCATTTGTGCGGCGGCAATGCTGTTGTCAGATGGCGAACATTATGCACAGCAGGGGGCCGAAAAAACGGCCTTAAATCACGCTGTTGTATGGAGTTGACAGATCAGTGCGCCAGCTGGCGCGGCTTGTTCAGCACCTGGGCAACGTAGTGACAGTCGCGGATCGCGGAGCGCTGCAGTTCGCGGCGGTCGCCGCCATTGACGGGCTCGACGTAGCGCACATCGCCACGGTCATAGAGCCAGCGGCACAGCAGCAGATCACCCGACGCCATGGCGATCAGCACCATATCACCCTCCAACACTGGCAGGGTAGGCGCGATCACCGCCACCTGATCGCGCTCGATGCGCGGCAGCAGGCCGCTGGTGGTGATCACTGCCGCGTAATCCTTCGGGCTGACGGCGGGCAACAGCACAACGCCCTGATCGCAGCTCTCGGCGGTAACGGTGATGCCGTCAGCTGCCGGCGTGAGTGCGTGGGTGATGGGGATGGTGATTGATGCGAACGTGGGGGTTTCCGCGTGGCCCGCTTCGGCGTGCTCAGAGTCCATCCACCCAAACCCAAGCTTGAGGTTGGCTTCTATTTTGCGGGCAAGCTTATCGCCCAGGTTCTTGTCGGTTCTTGGCGACAGGATCTGGCTAATCGTGGATGGCGAGCTTTCGACGGCCGCAGCAAATCCGCTGATAGAGCCAGCCTTCTCTATCAGGGCCCTGAGATTGGCCAGTCTGATTGCGTAAATGTCCTTTTGCATAAGGAGATGTAAGCACGGATTAGCTGCGCGATAAATTCCCGCCGCGACAATGCTTGCGTCCTGCATTCGTTACCTCCGAGCGCGTGTCGCGCTGCTTTCCCTTGCGGTTTAGTTAGCGCGGCGCTAATGTTGTCTCTGTGTAACTGGAGGCAGCATGAGCACCACGATCAAAGGCTATCTGGCAACCCTGTCGCCAGAAGAACTGGCGAAATTTGCAACAAAGGCCGGAACTTCTGTCGGCCATCTCAAGCAACTCGCTGGCGGACATCGCAAGCCATCACTTGTCGCGGCCAGCAAGCTTGCTGAGGCCAGCGGCGGAAGGCTCACCGTTGCCGGTCTTCGGCCTGACCTTGCTGCGTTGATTGGCACAGAGCAGGCCGCCTGATGAAAGTGTCTGGCCGGTCCCGAGTTCTGGCGCTGCAGGTGCGCAGGCGGAAAGAGCGGCGCCAAGACGCGGCATTCGCGCTGATGACTGCCCCGGCATGCGTTATGGCCATCAACGACTCCGCGTTGGTTGCCATCGCCTGCGCCGTGGTCAGTGCTTTGGCTTTTGCCTGGTTACTGACTGGTGCCATCCGCGATGAGAAAGCCCTGACTGACGCAGAGCGGCGCGATGCTGGAGGTGGCGCATGAATGCTGCCCTCCGGCGCGCTATCCACTTTGCTGCGAGCCAAGCCTTGTCCAGGGTGTCGATAACGCCAATCACCCCGGCAACGACTGGCGCCCAGCGTAAGACGGCGCTCTGCGCGTCTGCCACTAGCCATGCCAGCACCAAGGCCAGTGCCAATCGCCGGGCAAGCTCTCCGCTGTGCTTCGCCAGCGACAGTGCCAGCGGTGGCCAACGCCTCGCCGCCGTGAACCTGATCCGCCTGAACGTCCATCCCTTCACTCCCTGTTCCTCGCTGCCTCCCGCGTCCCGGATGGGCAGCGTAGCACCAAGGCCAACCCTATGAGTAAAGCATCGCCCACAACGGGTGCCACGTCAGCGTCCGGTCAAGGACAGCCCCTTTCACGACGCGGGGTTATCGTCGCTGCTGTGAACCATGTCATACGCTGCACAAGCCTGAGTAGCGGCAGCCTGGCGCTTGAATTTCTGACCCAGTACCGGGAGCGGGTACCGCCCGAACAGCGCACCCTAAACCTGCCGGAAAGCGGTGATGTTCTGCGGGATGCTGAGGCAATCCGCAAAACGATGGAGCGCTGGCTGCGCGGGCAGGGCATGCACCTGCCGGTGGAGGCTGAGGAACCGCTGGTGTTCAGCCTGCCGGAGCCGTACCGCGCCGAACTGATTGCAGAGCTGGCCCGCCGTTATGGGTTGCTGCCACTGGCGTTGGATGAACTGGCGTGCCCGAGTGCTGAGCCGGTAGACCTGATGGATGCCATGGCCAATGTCATGCGCCACCAACACACCAACAAAACCACCGCTGTCGCCGCCCTGGACGAGTTGATTGCCCGGGCGGTGGCCATGCGGCTGCAGCTGATGATGGGAGGCGGGGATGGCAACCGCTGAAATTATCGAGTTCAGGGCCAAAGCCATGAGCAACAGCACCGATGACAGCGCCGACAAGGCGCAGTTGGAGAACGGCTATACCCGACTGGCCAACGAGCTGCTGGAGGCGCTGTTAGCGGCCGATTTGAGCAAGCGCGAGTGGCTGGTGGTGATGACCATTGCCCGCAAGACCTACGGCTTTGGAAAGGGCTTTGACCGGGTGGGTGACACGCAGATCGCGCAGATGACTGGCGTTCACCGGGTGGACGTGTCGAAGGCTAAGACGCGGCTCCTTGAGGCCAAGATCCTGCGCACCAGCGGGCGCGAGATTGGCATCAACCCAGTGTTCGGCGAGTGGGTAACTGTAGGTAAAACACCTACACCGACTGTAGGTGATTCACCTACACAAACGGCCAACGAAACCTCCAACTCAGGCACTCAAAACGTAGGCGATTCACCTACAAACAACGAGATCCAAAACACCTACAGTGTAGGCGTTTCACCTACACCGACTGTAGGTGATTCACCTACACACAAAAGAAAGAAAGAAAGTAAGAAGGGATCTTCGCTTCGCTCAGATCCCAAATCTCCTTCGCTTCGCTCAGTCGAGGTAGGTGACCGCGACGAAAAACAGCCGGCCTCGCAGGACGAGGCAGCACCTCACTGCAAGACCATCTCAACCCCATACGACGAGATGCTGAAAATCTACCGGGAGATCCTGGTGCCGGCTGGCATGCCCGATCTGCATGGCATGAGCGAACCGCGCAAGTTGCAGGCCAAAGCGTTCTGGACAAAGCGCCAAGCCGAACGGCGCAAGGCCAACCGCCCTGAATTCACCCTGAGCAACTGGCGCAGCTACTGCCAAGCCATCGCAACCACCCATGAGCTGCGATGGCTGGTCGAGCCCTACAAGAGCGCCAACGGCAACCAGCGGCGATCCAACCTCGAAACCATCCTGCGCGAATCCATCCTCGACAAGGTGCGCGATGCCCTGCACGCCCAAAGCCACGGAGGCGACCAGTGAACAACCCGCAGCACGACCCAGTTACCGCCCAGTGGTCACTGCTGGCCGCCCTGATGGTGATCGGCCGCCCGACCAACGAGGTTGAGCGGGCCATCGGCAAGGTGACGCTCGACGCACTGACCACGCCGAACTATCGCGCCATCTACAGCGCAATCCTCACCCTGCGCAGCGCCGGGAAGGGGTTTGACCTAGTGGCGGTGGATGCCGAGCTGACCCGGCTGCAGGCCGGTATCGATTTTGCCACCCTGGCGACTATGGCCAAGGAGTTGATCAGCACCGCGCCCCTGCTGAGCTGGGCCGATGTGATCGCAGAGCGCCACTCGCTGCGCAGCATCGAGCGCGCCTTGCGCCGCGGCAACGCCATCCTGGCCGACGAGGGCACCCCGGCCGAGAAGCTGGAGCGCATCAAGGGCGAACTGGCCAGCGCTGTGCGGGCCGGTGATAACCAAACCTCGCGGGATGGCGTGGATGTGCTGCGCGACTTCGTGGCCGAGCTGGAGGAATCGCTGCGCAACCCTGAGCGCTACATGGTCCCCACCGGGATCGCCGGGCTTGATGTGCTGATGGATGGCGGCCTGAACAAAAACGACCTGCTGGTGATTGGGGCCAGGCCGAAGATGGGCAAGACCGAGCTGATGACCCAAATCGCCGGCAACATCGCATTCGACCAGCGCAAGCCGGTGCTGCTGTTCTCGATGGAGATGAGCGGCAAGCAGATCATGGCCCGCATCACCGCCCAGCGCGCCGCCATCGACAAGGCTAGTTACCGCAAGGGGCTGGAGACTCACGAATTCGCCGCACTGTCGCGGTTCATGGGCGAGATCCAGCGCGGCCAGCTGGCACTGGTTGACCGGCCACGCCGCTCGCTGGGGGATATCTGCACCGAAGCGCGAGAGCTGGCATTCCGCTACGGCCAGTTGGGCGCCATTTGTGTCGATTACCTCACCCTGATGCACATCGACACCAAGAACAACCGCTATGACTTGGGCGTTGCCGAGGTGACAGCCGGGCTCAAGTCGCTTGCAACTGAGCTGCAGGCTCCGGTGATCCTGCTGGCCCAGCTGAACCGAAACCTGGAGCAGCGCGCCAACAAGCGGCCAGTGATGAGCGACCTGCGGGAGTCGGGAAGCATCGAGCAGGACGCCGACCGGATCGTGTTCCTGTACCGCGAAGCGGTCTATGACCCGCAAACCCCGCTGGGGAACATCACCGAAATCATCTTGGCCGCCAGCCGCCACAGCGGCACCGGCACGGTTTACGCCGACCTGACCAATCACGGATTCAGTGAGGTGGCCAGCGACCAAGTGCGCCGCCTGAACGCCAGCGCAAAGCGGCCCGGCAATGGCTCTGTGACCTTTGGGGATATCTCATGACGACCCACGAAGCATGGCAGCCCTGCACCATCGTGCTGCGGCCAACGGAGTTTAACGTTCACAGCCACCTGCAGATGGCCAAAGCCGCGACGGCCGCCTATCTGGCCGACAAGGAGATCGCCAAGACCATGGCGCGCATCCAGCGGGAGGAACGGCAATGACAACCCGCTACCCGGGAGAGGGCCCTTGCCGCGCCGAGGCTCAGCGCCTGCTGGATGCGATCGCCGACAAGCGGATGACCGCCGAGCAGGCCCGCGCCGAAGTGGCAGCAATGCCAGAGGCGAAGGCCGCCGAGGTTCGCCACTGGCTCAACCGCTGGCGCGGCGGCGTCACAGTCGGGAACCGCAGCCATGGGTGAGCAGGTATTCACCGTGACCAGCGTTACCGAGGTGCGCCCGATGTTTGAGCGCGCATGGGCCGCAGCCAGGGCCATGGCCAAAGCTGGTTCGTTTGAGCTGGTGCTGAGGCTGCCAACGCGGCTCGCCGTTCAGAACCGCAAGATGTGGCCCATGCTCCGCGATATCGCCGATCAGCTGCATTGGCCAGTAAACGGCAAGCTGCAGCGGATGAAGCCAGAGGACTGGAAGGACGTTCTCACCGCCGCCTTCAAGCAGGAAACCCGCATCGCAGAAGGCGTCAACGGTGGCCATGTGTTCCTGGGGCTGCGCACCAAGGAGATGAGCCGCAAGACCTTCGCCGAGTGGATCGAGTTCCTGCATTGGTTCGGTACCGATCGGGGCGTGAAGTTCTCAGCGCCGTCCAAAACGCTGTACCGCGAAATCACTGAACCCCGGAGAGCGGCATGACGATGAAAGACATGGCCGGAATGGTGTTTGGCTCTTTGGTCGTCACTGAGCGGGCCGCAATGCTCAACCAGCACGCCACTGAGCTGCGCTGGCTAGTCAACCGCCTGCGCGAGGCCCGCGCCAACGACCGCGACCCGGCAATGCAGGTGCAGGTGGTGACCCATGCTGCCGCCTGATTGCCTACTCGACATTTGGCTGGCCGACAGGCCGCGCAAGTTCATGCCGCAAGGCAATGGACGATACGGGCGGGGCTCCGGGCGCCACTCCGGCAAGTGGGTACTGACAACGCCCAAAAAACTCTATGACACCCGCTGGCAGCGGCCAGCGATCAAGCAAACCAAGGCAGTGAGGGAGGCAGCGTGAGCACAGATATCATTGAGCGCCTGCGGCTTAACGCGAAAGAGCATCCGCTCGACATTAACCAGGCGGTGCTAGACGAGGCTGCTGGCCATATTGAGCAATTGCGGGCTCGCGTTGCCGATCTGGAGGCGCGGCTGTCTGACCGCTTTGCGAGTGAATGCGCCCCGTTGTGGTTTGTTGAGAACATCGACCGCGAGCGAAAAGTCACTGCCGTTGACGAAGCGGCGCTCAAGGCATTGCGCGCAGCAGTTAAGGCGTTTCTGTCGCTGCCGGAGCGTAGTGGTCTACACGCCCAATCGAGAGAGGAATTGCAAGCGGAGGAAAGAGTTATTGCGGCGGCGTGTCGCCTGATCATGTCTGGTGAGCGCAACCGGCTTGGCGTGGCTATCCAAAGCGGCAGCGTGCCAGAGGGAGGTGCCGCATGATCGTTGCAGGCATCGACCCGGGGCAAAAGGGCGGATTCGCAACGCTCGACACCGACACGCTGGAGGCGCGGGCGTGGCCCATGCCGCTCAACGGCAAGGAGCCGGATGTGGCGCGAGTCATCGCCCAGCTGCGCATGGACGGGGTGAAAGCCATCGCTATCGAGGAAGTTGGCTCAATGCCAGGGCAGGGCGTGGCCAGCACGTTCCAGTTCGGCACCGGCTACGGGATGTTGCTGGGCGCCGTAGCTACCTCGCACATGCCGCACTACCGGGTCCGGCCGCAAGCCTGGAAGAAGGTGGTACTGGCTGGCACGGCCAAGGACAAAGAGGCCGCCATCGCATTCTGCCGCCGCGCTCATCCAACGCTGCAGCTGGTACCGCCACGCTGCCGCACACCGCATGACGGCATGGCTGACGCCGTGGCCATCGCTCACTGGCTGGCCCGGACACTGCTCGGGAGGGCTGCGGCATGATCGGCATTGAGGCAGTCATGGCGCGCATCGCGCCGAGAACGCAACGGTTTGAGCTTGGCCTTGGCGGCCTGCAGACACTCACCCGCGAGGACATGATCGGCGCCCTGTCCTATGCCGACCGTGGCAAATGGGGGTGGGGCGTCGAGCTGCTGGCCGGGGTGCTGCTCGCTGATCCGCTGCTGCTCAGTAGCGCCAAGGCCCGATTCGCACGCGAGATCGTGCAGATCGGTGAGCGCTCAAGCTGGTGGGCGGATGGTGACCACGCGCCAACCATCGCCCTGGCACTGGGCAGCGCCGCTATCGATGAGCTGGATGATGTGACCCGGCGCCGGTCCTGCGGCCACTGCGGTGGCACCGGGCAGCGGGCGGCCGTGATTTGCCCCTGCTGTGGCGGGAGTCGCACGCTGCTGGGCAAGAACTGGGGCGAGCGCAAGCGGTGGGACGCTGTGCGCTTCCGCTGCTCAGTCAGCCGCGCTGATTTCAGCAGCCGCTGGCACGACCGCTACGAGATCCTGATCGGCTACGCCCACCAGGCGGCCGGTGATGCTGAATCAACAATCAAACGGGCAGTGGGGTGAGCCATGAGCAATCTGATTATCCGCCTGTGCAAGGCAGCCAAAGACACTGACGGGCCGCTGGGTGATCTGCTGATTGAGGCGGCAGAAAGCATCAGCGAAAAATGCACCATTCCCGAGATAAAGGTGAACAAGGATGTGCTGGGTGGCCGAACGGTCACTGTTGGCAATGTTTCTGTGGCCGGGGTCAAAAGCGTGATCTTTGCCGTAGAGATGGTGGAGATGATCGAGATTCGCCACGACCGAGCCATGCGCGAGCTTGCGGAAAAGCGCAAGGAGCTGGCGGACCTGAAAGCCGCGATAAGCCGGCCTGCTGACGGCTCGCCATTGGCGGCCGGGATCATGGGGCGCCTCAGGCAGGTTGCGGCGGGCATGCAGACAGCTGGGGGCAAGTCGGTGACCATGATTACCAATGGCGGCCCGGTCTTTTCAGTAACGCGCATGCGTGACCAAGAGGCTGATCAGCAAGCCGAGTTGGCAGCGGGCGCGGCCATGCCTTGCGGAACCAATAGATGCGCGCAGGCCGAGCCGCCGACTGTTTGGCAGTATTACTTCAGGCCGCACCTGAGCCACCAAGATCCAACTGACGATGAGTGCTGGCACGACGAAGGGACTGGCCCCCTCCGCCCGCTCAGGAGTGCGGGGTACAGCCGTGGCTTGGCGTGGCGCCCTAAACCGCCTACTTCCTGCGCCGAACCCCAATCCACAACAGCAGCCCAAACAGCGGAGCCAAAGGACCAGCGCTGACGGTGGCGGTCATGTCGGTCCAGCCGCGGCGTATGACGTGGCCTTCCCAGCTGACACTGGCGTCAAATCTACCAAAGCCATAGGCCGGAGGCGCAGCTACGAGGCAACCGTAAGCCTCGTAGCTGCCGCAGTCTTTCGAACTATATGTGATTGAATAAGAGCCCACGCTGTAAAGCATGGGGTCGGCAAGGTCGTAAATGTCATCTAGCGACCAAACACCGCTCCCATCTGGCAGGAAGAAGCTTGGGCGGAAGGTTTCTCTAAAGTAATTGTACGCTCCCTCCCAGTAGTCGCAGTGCTCAAAAATCCCTCCGCTCTTGCAGCACTCGTAGTCACACCCGCTTGGATTGCGTCTGTCGTAATAGCCCCACTGGTACCAATATCCACCCATATCAGAGTGAGGCGCTATCTCATTCGAGCCCACAACAATGAGATTTCCGATATCAAAAATTGCTGGAGTTTTGTCAACCTGCGCTCCAGTCCCGCTCCAGTCTGGAAAAGACAGCTCATGAAGTCTTCCGCCAAAATAGAGCCGATAGTCGATCCGGTGGCGTGGCGTTGAGTTGTCAGCTTCCACCTGAATTAACACGCGGTCACCAACGGCAACATCGCCGAACATTGTCAGGTAATCTCCGGTGAGACCGGTGATCGTAACGTCAGTTTCAAATCTGACTGGAGTTGCTGAGGCTGTTGAGCAAATCAGCAATGCGGCCAAGCCGGGTATAACGCGCTTCATGGTGACTCCTTGTGTGCATCCTGCGGCGCCAATCGTCCGCAAGAAGCGTGCCGGGCAGTCATTGCGCGGCTTTATGGGCTTCTCTGTTGACGGTTTGTAAATGGCGGTGACTGTGGGTAAGTCTGTCTGTGCGTTATAGTTATCAACAGGCGCTTGACAGCCGGGCAGCGATGCAGCTACTTTTGCCCATGCTGGCGATTCTCCCGCCATGCCCAACCAACCCGGCCTAGTGCCGGGTTTTTTCGTTAGCCTGGACCAGTAGCACCACCATTCAGGCCGGTCACCTGCCGGCCTGCTTTTTCCACAGCTGGAGCAAAATCGTGCGCAATCCCGTTGCTGAACTCAATCAGTTCGCCGGTCGCGCCGCTCTGGCTGTGTGCATTGCGCTGACACTGGCCATCGTGGTCGTTGCAGCATGGCCGGCGTAAAGCGCGCAGGGCTCGCCTGCAGCATCACCGCCATCATCGCTCTGGTGCTGGCCAATCACGGCGACGAAATCAAAACCAGCCGCGCTGGCCTTGAGCTGATCGGCAATGCCGAGAGCTGCCAACGTGAGCCGTACCACTGCCCAGCCGCTGTTCTGACTGTTGGGGTTGGATCTACCGGCGCCGATATCCAGCCAGGCCGCATCTACTCAGATGCCGAGATCGCCGCCCGCTGGGTGCGCGATATTCAGGACGCCGAGCGCTGCATTGACCGCTGGCGCGTGCCGGTGGCCCAGCCAACCTATGATGCTCTTGTTGAGTGGGTGTTTAACGTGGGGTGCGGCGCGGCCAACAACAGCACCCTGGTGCGCAAGCTGCGCAGCGGAGACATTGCTGGCGCATGCAACGAGCTGCCCCGGTGGGTCTATGCGGGCAAGCGCAAGCTGCCCGGACTGGTGATTCGCCGCGGCAAGTCGCAAGCAATGTGCCTGCAAGGGGCGGGGCGGTGATTGTCCGCATCCTCGCCGCAGCCCTCGCTGTCATCACCATCGCCGCCGCCCTGCTGTGGTGGCGCCTCGATGTTGTGGACGGCCAGCGCCTGCTACTGGCCCAGCGCGTTAACGAATTCCATGGCGCAAACCAGCGCCTCGCTGGCGATATCAGCAACCTGAACAGCCACATCGTCAAGCTGGAGCTGGCCCTTAAAGCCAAGGCCGACCGCGACAACGCCGCCCGGAGCAACGCAAATGACCAGCGCAAGCAACTGCAGGCCGCACAAGCCACTGATCCGGCTGTGCGCAGCTGGAGCTGTCAGCCTGTCCCTGCTGCTGTTGTCCGCCTGCTCGGCGCCAAGCCAGCTGATGTATCAGCCAGCGGATGCCCCTCAGAAGCAAGTGCCGCCACACCTGCTGCTGCCGTGCGCAGTGCCGGTGCCGACGATAGCGGTCAACGCTGACCTCGTTGAATACCTCATGGCGCTGCACCTGGAGCTAGCGCTGTGCAACTCACAAATCACCAGCATTAAGGATCTCCAGCACGATGAGCGCTGATAAAGCCACGGCTGCCAGCTACGTCAGTAGCGGCGGAATGTTTGTTATCGGCGGCCTGAATGCCCAAGAGTGGCTGATCGTGCTGTCCATTCTGTTCACGCTGGCGACGTTTGCCGTCAATACCTACTGCCGCCGCCAAGAGCAGCTGCGCCAGCAGCGCCAAGAGCAGCGCGAGCGCGAGCGCCATGAATGGGCCAAGGCCGAACATAAGGCCAGGCTTACTCGCCACGCAGCACACAACACCCCTTTCACCCCGCACCCATCGCTCGATGAGCTGGAGGACTGACGATGCCTGCAATCACTCACCAGCAGCAGTTCTATCACGATGGCGGGCCACTCGTTATTTTTGCGGCCATCACATCCGGAAGCGTCACTGTTGAGGCGCTCACTGATGGCGGTAGCTGGGTTGCTATAGCCGACCCGATCACCGCAGCTAGTTCTGCTAGCCCCATTCACCTGCCCGTGCCGCGACAAATGCGCTGCAGCGTGAGCGGGACGGTTACCACGCTTGAGCGGTGGGTGCCGTGACGATTCTCCAGGCCGCCGTTAGACCCGTCATAACTCGCTCTATTTGCGAGGCCAGAGGCGATAGGCCCGGATTCGGGCATCGCAATTACTGGCAGCACGCCCGCGTCACGGTGTCAGGTGGATCTCAGATATTGGGCGCCGGCCGCTACCGCATCTATAGCCCGGACGGCTCCTTCGCCTCGGCGCAAATCAATAATCAGCTGCTAGGGCAATCAGGCAGGCGCTGGCGGTTTCGGCTTGAGATTGAATCATTTGCGGCTGGGGCGCAGCTGGTGATGGGGGATGATGTCGGCAATGACATTAGTATCACTGGCCCTGGCGTTAAGTCTGGCGCGTGGGCAGTCAACGGCCCTACGGCAATGGTCAAGCGCAGCTCTGGCACTACTGACGCCGTAGTTAAATCAATCCTACTAACCCCGGCATAAGGGCACCGCCATGATCGCCACCACCAACACCGCCTTTAATCACCCGGGCGGAAAGATGTACGTCCGAGCCACCGCCGCTTGCAGCATTGAGCTGCAGGATGACGCCAATCCGGCCACGTGGTCGGCGTGGGTGTCGATCGCATCAGGCACCGAATCCAAAGCCTATGATTTGCCGAAAGGTACTTACCGCTTGGTGTTCGCCAGCGGCGCCGCTGAGGTTCGCTGGTAATGGCCAGCCTGGGGCGCCTGATCCGCTCGCAGTTGGCGGCATCAATCGCCGCTGCGCTATCCAGTCGCCTGCCGCTGGGTGATGATGATGCTGGCGAGAACCGCGATCCGACTGCCAGCCCGCTCGATCTCGGCAGCCTCACCGTCAACGTTGGCGTCGTGCTTTCATCCGGCGACCTGCTGGCCGGCGCGACGGATGCGGATGGCGACACCCTGAGCATTACCAGCGTGACGCCTGGCGTAGGCGTCGAGGTCGTTGGCACTGGCCCCTATGTCATCACCCCCACGGTCAGCGGTCCTGGCAGCCTCACGGTTGTGATTAGCGACGGGCGGGGCGGCAGCGTGACCCGGACTGTGGGCTGGAACGGTGTTGAGGCCGCCCCGAGTGTACCCACGATTACCAGCGTATCTGGTGACGTTGTAGACGGCGGTACATTCTCTGTTGCTGGCTCGGGCCTAGCCTTTGCCGCAACCCTGGCCTCGGTGTCTGGACGTGAAGCCACCAGCGGCAATGTTGCTGCACTCCGCGGTTTTGTTGAGCATGGGACCGGCCCAACGTGGCAATACGCGGCTGACGGAACGGCTGTTCTGAACGCCACGTCGTCCCCGACTGAGGTTTATTTCGACTTCCCCGCGCCAGCCCGCGCTGTCTACATCGAATATGGGCTGCAGACGTCGAACATCACCCCGCCTGAGCCGTGGGTTCCGGGGAACGGGTATCAGATCAAATTGGCGCGAGCCAAAGGCATCCTCGGAAACGACCACTCTGTTGCACCACTCGTCGGTGCCATCTGGGACGCGCAAAACCTACAGTGCCAGAATTTCCGCCCCGGCGTGGCAGCAACTCGCCCCGGATACACAACAACAGCACTCGCAAATTGGGTGACATATTCGCACTACGCCAAGCTCGGTGACGTTGGCGCTAACGCAGATGCGCAAGAGGACTATCACCTCCCGATTGACAGCGCTCCAGCAACGATCGCGGGGGTAGACGCTCGTGAGGGCCGGAGCAACGACTTTCTTGGCGGCATCCTTCCCGGATTCTTCGTCCGGGCAGGTTTTACGGCCACGCTCAAGATGCGCAACTTCCTGTTCTTGGACGGTAGCTCACGTCTCGTTGTTGGCAACAACGCGAACTATGCAATCTGCACTCGCCGCACAACACAGCCACTGTCATCGCACTCAGCATCTGCCGCAAGCGGTACATGGGACTTGCGAGCGTTTGAGCCAGCGGATGCCCTCTACCTGTTTTTGTTAGATGACAACAACAGCGCAACTCTCGTTGAACAGATTCGTGACGCTGGCACGGTAGACACTTACGACTGGACCACGGACATGCGGGGTATTCGCCGTGTGACGAACAACGGCACATCGCTGGTGCAATTGTCTGGAGGCTCCCCTGACCTCTCCGGGACGACTTACGTTGATTACCGTTTGGCATTCAAGTTGAGCAGTTATGAGCCGTTCGCCAGCGGCAGCGTTGTCACATCCTTCATCTGCTGTGGAGCGGCCTCGGTCTACCGCAGCACGCTGTCACTCAACCCCGCAACCGGCGCGGTGGTCATTAACGGTGAGGGCAACAAGAACCATACCCTCGGTTCGTTTGCCCCTGCTGTAGGACAGGACTGCCGCTGGCGCCTGCGCCTGCCGACCAGCGGGGTGGGCGTGCCTGAGCTCTGGGACGAGGTATCTGGCGTCCGGTTGGACAACGGCGCCGCACTGCCCTCCGGCTTCGGCGTCTGGTCGCCTAACCGCTACTTCAAGGGCTCGACAGTCGGTATCGCTGGGGACATGTACCACATTGAGGCTGTGTCGGACCTCGGGACTATCTACGAGCTGCGGCTGACGGAGCAAGTGGGCACGGACCTCTACTCGCACCACAACAACGCTGTGATGGCCACGATTGTCCGCGCCAACGCAACCCTGATCAACTGGTGGCAGCCGTGACCGACGACAAGCGCGCCGCCGCCAAAGCCAAGAAGCTGGCGAGCCTGAACCCGAGCAAGGGTGGGGAGCCACGGCCGCACGACATGAGCGCCGAGCAGCTGGAGCAGCTGGCGACCGAAGTCTACCCGGGCATGACCGACGAGCAGCTGGCGCAGGAGATCAACCAGCTAGAGCACTCGCTATCTAGCCAGGCAAAGGAGATGGCGCACGCTGTTGCGGGTGGCGAAACCATGACCGCCGCCTACTGCCGGATCACTGGGCGCCAGAAGGCTGGCATGACCAACAACCACAACAACGCTGAGAACTACTTTCGCCGCATGGGCGGGCGCAAGCTGTTCGGCCTGCTGCGCGAAAAGGCCCGCCGCCGCGCCCTGCAGTCACTGGATTACAACGCTGACCGGTGGATGGCAGACACCGCCCGAGCCATCGGCATGGCCATGGGCGATCTGCCGGTGACCATCACCAAGCTGATGAAGGCCGGCACAGATGAGGATGGCGACGAAAGCGCCGCCCCAGTGCCGGTAGAGCTGGCCATCAAGACCACTGATCTGCAGGCCGCTGCCGCTCACCTGCGGCTGATGGGCCAACGTCTGCAGCTGCTGACCGACAAGGTGCAGCATTCTGGCCGCATTGACGGCCGCAAGGTGGTGCGTCTGGTCAATCGCGCCGGCAAGGCTGGGCAAACACTGCTCGATGACATGGGGCTAGCCAGCGGTGATGACGGAAGCTGACCCCGATGTGCTGGTTGTAACCGGCGCCGATGGGCCAGTGCTGTGCGACTACATCAATGACCGCAGCCGCGTATGCGTGATCCGTGGTCCGCTGGGCTCCGGCAAGACTGACGCCAGCTGCCAGCGGGTGTTCACGCAGATGTGCGAGATGCCGGTGCAGGCCAGCGACAAGAAGGCCCGCAAAAGCCGGTGGTTCGCAGTGCGAAACACCTACCCGGACCTGACTGGGACCACCATCAAGGATTGGCTGGCCCTGTTTGGCGACGTGGGCAAGATGAACATGGGCAACCCGCCCACATGGTCGTGCGACTTCGCGCTGGAGGATGACACCCTGGTGCAGGCCGAGCTGGTGTTTCTGGCGCTCGACCGGCCAGACGATGTGCGCAAGCTGCGCGGCGCCCAGGCGACCGGTTTCTGGCTCAATGAGATGAAGGAGCTGGACAAGGCCAACGTGGATATGGCCGACCTGCGCCACGGCCGCTACCCCGGCAAAGGCTCAACCGTTGAGCTCTACTGGCACGGCATGATCGGGGATACCAACTCGCCAGATGACAGCCACTGGCTCTACAAGCTGGCTGAGGAAACCAAGCCCGAAGGCTGGCGCTTCCTGACTCAGCCGGGTGGCGTGAAAAAAGGTGCAGATGGCAAGTGGGTGGCAAACCCCAAGGCCGAGAACCTGAACAACCTGCCGGGCGGCAGCGAATACTACCTGCGCGGCTGCCAAGGTAAGTCTGACGACTGGATCAAGGTCAATCTCGGTAACGAGTACGGCCATGTGAGCGACGGCAAGCCAGTGTATGCGGGGCAGTGGAGCGATGAGATCCACATCAGCAAGTACCCGCTGGCTGCCATCAAGGGCCGCCCGCTGCTGGTGGGATTTGACTGGGGGCTAACCCCGGCCTGCATCGTCGGCCAGCTGATGCCATCCGGCCAGCTGCGGCTGTTGCGCGAAATCATCGCAGATCGCGCCGGGGTGCGGCCGTTCATCAAGCAGGTGGTGATCCCGTTCCTCAAGGCTGAGTTTCCCGGCCACAAGATCAAGAGCATCGAGGGGTGGGGCGACCCGTCCGGCGTTGCCCAGGACAACAGCGAGGACTCGGCGTTTTCCATCGCCATCGACCTTGGCTTGGAGCAACTGGACCCAGCGCCGACCAATGATCCCGATATTCGTCAGGACGCCGTTCGCTACTTCCTGACCGAGAGACTGGATAACGGCCAGCCAGCCATGCTGGTCGACCCACGCATGACCACCGTGATCCGCGGCTTCCGGGGCGGCTACCGCTTCCGGCGCCTGCAAGTATCCGGCGAGGCGCGATTTACCGAAAGACCTGAAAAGAACAGCTACAGCCACCCGCATGACGCGGTGCAGTACCTGTGCGTTGGCGTGCGCAACCAAGCGCCACCAGCCCCGACTGACGACCGGCCCGGAACGTCCGGCCACATCCCCATGAGTTCAACCGCAGGGTATTAACCGCATGCTCGAAATCGACGTAACGCCGGCCGCCGAAGGCGACCAGCTGGATCCGCTCGCGCTGATCGGACTGCGGATGCGCAAGACCGCCGCCGATCTGGTGGCCCAGCGGGCGCCGATTGAGCAGCGCTGGATCGATGACCTGCGCCAGTACCACGGCCGGTACAAGACCGAGCAGGAAGCCAGCCAGAAGAAAAGCAAGCGCAGCAAGGCGTTCAACAACGTCACCCGGCCAAAGACCAACGCATGGATCGCGCAGATGTGCGACATGCTGTTTCCCAACGACGACAAGAACTACGGCATTGGCCCGACGCCGGTACCGCAGCTGTCCAAGAAGTTCGATGACGAAACGCCGGCCACCATCAACGGTGAGCAGTACGCAGGCCCCGATGGCGCCCCGATCACTGAGGGCATGCTGGCCCGCCGCACCATGGAGATCGCCAAGGAAAAAGCCGAGGTGATGGAGCGCGAGATCGATGACCAGCTGGTGGAGTGCGACTACAACGCACAATCACGCGTAGCACTGCGCTATGCCGGCATCTTGGGCACCGGGGTGCTGTGCGGCCCCGAAGTCGATGTGGTGACCGAAAAGGCGTGGGTTAAGACCGGCGCCGGTTACCAGCTGGAGATCCGCACCAAGCGCACGCCGATTGTGCGCGCTGTGATGCCGTGGGATTTCTTCCCCGATCTGTCGGCCCGCACCTTGGCCGAGGCTGAGTACGTCTTTGAGCGCAGCTACATGACTGAGCGCCAGCTGCGGGCGCTGGCCAAGCGGTTCAGCCCTGCCCAGGTGGCCAAGGCGCTGGCCGTTGGCCCGAAAACCAGTCAGTTCCACAGCCCGCATCTGGATGAGTTGCGCCAGCTTTCAGGCCTCACCAACTCGATTGAGGACAACCGTTTCGAGGTCTGGACCTATCGCGGGCCGGTTGAGAAGGAGGCGCTGATCGCGCTCGGCGCCGACCTTGACCCGAATGATCCGCTGCAGTCGCTTGATGGCGTGGTGGTGTTCTGCGGCGCCGTGGTGCTGCACGCCACCATCAACCCGCTGGATTCAGGCGAGTGGCCTTACTCGGTGTTCTGCTTTGAGCAGGACGACCAGTGCATCTTTGGTTATGGCGTGCCTTATGTGATCCGCTCCAGCCAAGATGTGATCAACGCCAGCTGGCGGATGATGCTGGATAACAGCGCGGCCAGCGCCGGCCCTCAGATCGTGCGCAACCGCAAGCTGATCCTGCCCGCTGACGGCAGCTATGACCTGACCGCGTTCAAACAGTGGGACTACGTTGGCAACGCTCAGGACAATCTCAATACCGCCTTCGCCTTCTTCAACATCCCCAACCACCAGGCTGAGATCGCCCAGGTGTACCAGCTGGCCCGTGCCATGGTGGATGAAGAAAGCGGCATGCCGATGGTGGCCCAGGGTGAACAGGGGCAGGTGACGCCGACGCTGGGCGGCATGTCGATGCTGATGAATGCCGCCAACACTGTGCGCCGCAAGCAGGTGAAGGACTGGGACGATGGCGTGACCGTGCCGATGATTGGCCGGTTTTACGACTGGAACATGCAGTTCAGCACCAAGGACGAGATCAAGGGTGATTTCCAAGTCCATGCCCGAGGCACCAGCGCGCTGCTGGTCAAAGAGACTCAGGCCGCCAACATCATGGCCCTCATCGACAGGTACGCCGGGCACCCAGCAACCGCCAGCCTGCTCAAGGTGGCCGAAGCGCTGCGCACCGCCGTGCAGTCCATGCACCTCGATGCCAAGGCGCTGGTTAAGACCGATGAGGAAATCGAGTCCGAACAGCAGCAGATGGCAGAGCAAGGGCAGCAAGACCCCGGAGCTGCCGTTGAGCAGATGCGCCTGCAGCAGATCCAGATGAAGGCCGAGCTTGATATGCAGCTGGAGCAGGCACGGCAGGCCTTTGAGGGCGCCCAGCGTGACCAAGACCGCCGCGTGAAGCTGGCGCTGGCTGAGGCCGACTTGCGCCGCGAGGCGATTCAGCAGCAGACCGAGATGATGAAGCTGGCGCAAACCAAGCAAATCAACACCGAGAAGCTGACCGTTGAGCTGCGCAAGCTCGACCAGCAGCTGCGCACTGACCTGCACAAATTCAACACCGAACTACTGGTGAAGCAGCAGGCCGGGCTGACTGCCAACTACGGACTGGACGGTTAATGAACCGACCGGCCGCATTTCCTATCGCGCCCGGCACCGCTGATGCCGAGGTGATGTTGCGCATTCTGCGCGAGCGCCGCGACGACCACATTGCCGCACTGATTTCACCCGGCACTGATGAGCGCCGCAGCGATCTGCTGCGCGGGCGCATTGCCGAACTGGATGATTTTATCGACTGGCTGACCCCGACACCGGATTAAGCCCGTCACCACCACAAACCCGCCGCATGGCGGGTTTTTTCGTTCAGGGCCGCCGCAAGGCCGCCCGTAGTGAGGAAAACCGCCATGTCTGACAACACGACCGAGCACGACGATTTTGATGCTGATGCCGCCTTTAACGAGGCCGCTGCAGCACTGAGCGGAGCGCCGGCCACCGCCGCCACCACGGATGAGGATGGCGACCAAAACGAACAGCCCGAGGGCCAACAGCAGGAGCCAGCCGCCGCCGAACAGGCCGCCGCTGCGCCTACTGAAAACCCCGAAGTGGCAGCGCTGAAAGCCGAACTTGCCCGACTGAATCACGGCTGGAACTCCGACCGTGGCCGGTTGAGCGCGCTCACCAAGAAGCTGGAGCAACTGGAGTCACAACCGCAAGTCACCACCCAGGCGCCCGCCGTTACGGCCGGCATGGATGACGACGAGCTGGCCCAGTTCGCCACCGACTTCCCCGAGCACGCCGCCGCAGTCGAGCGAATGATACAGCGCCGCCTTGCCGATGCGACCAAGACGCTGGATGAGCGTATGGCGCAGCTGGCACAGCCGATCCAAGCCTTGGAGCAGGACCGCGCCACCGCTGTAGTGCAGCAACAGCAGCAGGCGCTGTTGACCGTCCACCCCGACGCTTACGAGGTGGCAGCGTCACCTCAGTTTGCGCAGTGGCTCGGCCAGCAGCCCACGCAAGTGCAGCAGATCTACAACGACAGCGATTCAGCCCAGGACAACATCTGGCTGCTCTCTCAATTCAAAACCGCCCATCAGCAGGCCACTCAACAGCGCCAGCAACTGCAGTCCCAAAAGCTCGCCGACATGACCCGACTCCCTGCCAAGGGCGCCGGGCGTCACGCGCACCCCGAGGACGCACTTGATGACGACGCGCTGTTTGACCACCTGGCCAGCCGGGCGGGCAAGCGTTAATCCAAATCGAGGACTACTACCATGCCTATTACTACCTATGGCGATATCTCGCCGCGTGTCGGCATTCATGCCGTTGCCAAAATGCTGGAGCACGCCCAGCCGCAGCTTGTCATTGGCAAGTTCGCTCAGTCCACCCCGATGCCGGCCAACAAGGGCCAGACCCTCAAGTGGCGCCGTGCTGTGCCGTGGGCTCCCGCACTGACTCCGCTGGCCGAAGGCGTGCGTCCCAACAGCCAGCAGCTGGCGTTTGAGGACGTGACCGCCACCCTGGGCCAGTACGGCTCTTGGGCCGAGCTGACCGATGTGATCGCGGACACCCACGAAGATCCGGTGCTCAACACCATGATGGAGCTGTCGGGCGAGCAGGCTGCTGAAACCCGCGAGATCCTGGACTGGGGCGTGCTGCGCGGTGGCACCAGTGTGTTTTGGGCCAACGGCACCGCCCGTAACGCCGTGAACACCCCGGTGAACATCACCAAGATCCGCGCCGTGGTGCGGTTCCTGATGGCTCAGCGTGGCAAGAAGATCACCAAGATCCAGGATGGCTCGATCAAGGTCGGCACCAAGCCGGTGGAAGCGGCTTATGTCGGTCTGTGCCACACCGATGTGGTGGCCGATCTGCGCGCCGTCCCCGGCTTCACCCCGGTGGCAGAATACGGCAGCCGCCAGATGCTGTGCGAGTTCGAGGTCGGTTGCATCGAAGATGTGCGCTTCGTGGCCACTCCGCTGCTGGCGCCGTTCGCGAATGCAGGCGGCTCTGCCGGAACCATGATCAGCACCGGTGGCACCGCCGCTGACGTGTACCCGATCATCTTCCTTGCTCAGGATGCGTTCGGCACCGTGCCGTTCAAGGGCAAAGACGCCGTTCACCCGCTGGTGCGCAACCCCGGCAAGCCGGAGAAGGGTGACGAGCTGGGCCAGACCGGCTCTGTCGGCTGGAAGATGTGGCACGTCAGCAAAATCCTGAACCAGACCTGGATGGCTCGCCTTGAGGTGGCCGTTAGCAAGCTCTGATAACCAGGAGCCAACCGGGCGCGTGAGCGCCCCTTAACCAAGGGCCGTCAACAGACCGCCCTGCACCCACATGAGGGGCGCCATTCCGGCGCCCCTTTCTTTTATGGCCGCCCAGCAAGGCCGCCTGATACCGGAGTAACTGCATGGCTACCCTGACCAAGAAAACCAGCACCCCTGCATTGATCGCGTATGCGCGGGAGCATTTTGGCCTTGACCTGACTGGCGCTGAGCGCCCCGAGGTGATCGCCGCACTCGTCGAAAACGGCGTTGACCTGTCTGGCGGCGACACCACGCCCGCCAAGGTCGAGACCGCTGAGCAATCCAAGGAGCTGGATATGGGGGACGTATCCCGCACCCTCAACGCGCAGCGAAAGGTGCGGATCATGATCCCGCCCACCGAGAAAGATAAGGGCGATGTGACAGTCTCGCCCAATGGCTACACCTACCTGATCAAGCGCGGGGCGGTGGTTGAGGTTCCCGAGGCGGTTAAAAACGCCCTCGATACCGCCGTCACCCAGACCTACACCATGGCCAAGGACGGGCGGACCTTGGAAGGTCCGTTTGAAGTGCTGACCTACCCCTACACGTTCATGGGCTATGTGGAGTAACCGGCCATGAACTTCCTGCAGCTGTGCCAGGCGGTCGTCAGGGAGGCCGGATTATCCGGCAATGGCCCGGCGACCGTGGTCAACCAAACAGGGATGCTGGGGCGCATCGTCGCGTGGGTGGCGGATGCGTGGGCTGATATTCAGCGCGAGCGCACGGACTGGCGGTTTTTGTGGCGCGTGAGCAACGCAGCGCTGGTGATTGGCAAGCAGCTGTACACCTACGCCGATCTTGGCGCCGCTGATGCCGCACGGATCAGCGCCATCTACCTGATCCGCGATGGCCAGCGCCACCGCCTGGACGGCTGCCTGTGCGATGAGCGGGTGGCCATCCTGAACCGCACCAACACCGGCATGCCCGCGGCATTTGTGGAGCTACCCGATCGGACGGTGCTCTTTGATGCGTTGCCGGATGCGGCCATGAGCGTTGAGGTTGAGTATTACCGCAAGCCGCAGGTTCTGGCGGCCAATGGCGATGTGCCGCTGGTAGCCGAGCAGTATCACCGGGCCATCGTGCAGCGAGCCCTGATCGCATACGCAGCCTTTGACGAGGCGCAGACCCTGCTGCAGATGGCCGGCGCTCGCTATGAAAGGGAGTACGGGCAGATGGTCAATGACCTAACCCCGCAGATCGGCATGGGGAGCAGCCCGTACCCATGAGCACCAGCACCGCCACCATTGTCTTTACCGGCGGGCTGGATCTGGTCAGCCCATCTGTGGCAAAGAAGCCCGGCCATTGTGTTCAGCTGCACAACTATGAGCCCAACACCCTGGGCACCTATCAGCGGATCTTGGGGTACGAGCGGTTTGATGGGCGGCCATCGCCGTCTGCCTATGCGCCGGCTGGCGCCTTCGATACCGATGAGGAATACGAAGCCGCCTATATTGCTGGTCGTGAATTGCGGCGTGCGGCGATTGGCGCAGTTCCCGGCTCTGGCCCAATCCGTGGGATCGCGGTCTACAACGGTACGGTTTACGCCTTCCGCAACAACGCAGGCGGCACAGCCAAGGTGATGTTTAAGGCCACGCCGACAGGCTGGCAGGTGGTGACCACGCCGGCATTACCAGCCGGTGGGCGGATGGATTTCAGGGTAGCGAGCTTTACCGGCGCAGCTGACGCAGCTGAGCTGATCGGTGTGGACGGTGTTGGCCAGGCGTGGCGTTTTGACGGCACGACGCTGACTTTCATCACCACTGGCATGGTTGGCGTATTTCCTACCCACCTCGAAGTTCACCCCGTCAGCCAGATCCTGTTTCTCGGTTACCCGGGCGGCAGCCTGCAGTATTCCGAGCCCGGCAAGCCGTCTGGTTGGGATGGCGCCAATGGGGCTGGCGAGCTGGGACTTGCTGATGAACTGGTGGCGCTTGATATGCAGGCAGGTGGGGCCATGGCGGTGCTGTGCCGCAACCGCACCTATCTGCTCTATGGGGCGATCTCCACCGACTTCCAGCTGCAGGACTTTTCACGGCAAACGGGCGCCATTCCTGGCAGCACGCAGAGCATTGGCGAGGCGGTCTATCTCGATGATCGCGGCCTGACCCGGTTAAGCCGCGTGCAGCAGTTCGGGAATTTCGATGGCGCGACATTCAGCCAGCCCATTAAGCCGCTGATTGACCGTCAGCGCTTCCGCGTCACCTGCTCAGGCGTGGTGCGCGAAAAGAACCAGTACCGGCTGTTCTTTGATGATGGCAGCGGCCTTATCTGCACCTTCGCCGGCAGCGAGGTAACCGGCTTTTCGACCATGAGCTATGAGCGCGTGGTGCGTTGTTGGGTAAGCGCGGAGATCGGCGGCAAGGAAGTATGTTTGTTCGGCAGTGATGATGGCTATGTGTACCAGGCCGAGTCTGGCTTTTCGTTTGACGGCCAGTCCTACACCAGCGCCATGCGCCCCGCCTTTCACCACTACGGCAACCCGGCTCAAAAGAAGCGATTCAAGAAGCTGACGATTGAGCTTGAAACGGCCGGCAGGGCGAACCTGACCGCCGTCCCTGATTTCGACTACTCAAGCCCCGAGCAGCCCACCCATGAATCACTGGCAATCGAAGCCGTTGGTGGTGGCGGCTATTGGGACGAGGCGATTTGGGACCAGAGCCGCTGGGGCTCCGCAACGGTTTACACCGCTGAGCGGTACATCTCCGGCGTTGGCCGGTCGCTCAGCGTGCTGCTGATCAGCACCAGCGACCGACAGCCGCCGCACATCATCCACACCATGATCGTTGATTTCATTCCGCTGGGGAGGGCGCGCTAACCAATGGCCAATTCGTTCTGGAATTTCTTGTCGCGCTTTGTCCCTGGCACCACGGTTCGCGCCGAGCCGGTCAACGACCAGTTCGACGGGATCACCACCGCCTTTGACGGAATCGAAAGCGAGCTTGGCAAGCGGGTCAAGCTGCCGGCCACCTTCACCGGCAATGCCACGCTGCCCGAGTCAAGCCCGCTGAACAGCCTGATCAGCATTAACAGCGCTGGCGACATGGCGTTTTACGCACTCGGGCCATTCGATGCCGCTGTGGCGGATACGCTGGCCAAGCATGCGGCCGTGGTTGGTATGCACGGCGATGTGGTCACCCGCAGCAATGACGTGACCACCAAACACACGCAGATCAACGGCTGGCGGGCGACCATCGAGGCACAGCACACCGCCGTGAATGGCTGGCACTCGGCGGTGTCAGGCTGGCGCAATGAGGTGGCCACATGGCACCCCCAGGTGCAGGGCTGGCGCAATGAAGTGTCAACGTGGCGTGGTGAGGTATCGACGTGGCGCGGCGAGGTGCTGAGCGCCCAGACCGATGTGAGCGCCAAGCGCACCGAGGTGTCAGGCTGGCATGGGCAGGTGAGCACTTGGCAGGCGCAGGTGGCTGCGAACCGGGCACTGGCAGAGGCGTGGGCCAACAACGCCGAAGACCTGCCCATCTCCGGCGTCACCCCGACCGCCTACAGCGCTAAGCACTGGGCCCTGAAAGCCCAGGCCATTGCCGGTGGTACGGCGCCTAACTCGCTGCAGCTGGTTGGCATTCCAGGAGCGAACTTCTACCACACCGGAAACAAGCCAACCCCCGAGGCGATTGGTGCGCTGCCGACCAGCGGCGTTGCTGCTGACGCGACAAAGCTGGGCAACAAACTGGCCAGTGAATACGCCCTCAAAACGGATCTGGCCGCATTGGTTGGCAATGAGTTTGACCTGTATTCAGAAACCAGAACGGCGGACGCTCTGTACCGACTTCGCGTTAACGCTGGGTCTAGTCAGTTTGATTTTACCCCGTATTACGGCGGCTCTTACCGCTACACCAAGCAGCTGTATTTTGATGTAACCAACCAACGTTGGGCGTTTGATGAAACGCCTTATGTTGGCAACAACGCCATGTTCCATGCCGGCAATTTGCCAACAGCTCTGGCGACAGCGCGAACCATTGCCATGACGGGTGATGGCTCGTGGTCTGTCTCATTCAATGGGGCTGGCAATGTCACCGCAACAATGACGCTGGCCAACAGCGGCGTTACCGCCGGCACTTACGGCAAGGTGACCGTAGATGCCAAGGGGCGAGTAACTGCAGGGTCTGCTCTGGCGGCGTCGGATATCCCGGCGCTGGATGCCTCTAAAGTGACGGCCGGGGCGTTTGCAGACGCAAGAATTCCATCGCTTGCTGCCTCAAAGGTGTCTTCCGGCATCTTTGATCCGGCCCGACTGCCAGACGCGACACCGAGCGCAAAGGGAGCGATGAGTGCGGCGGACAAAATTAAAGCAAACAATCTAGCCAATGTTGTTTGGTCCGGGTCTGCCAACGGCTCAGTTAGCATCACCCTCGCGAATGGTCTGTATGCCGTTGACGCCTATATCGGTGATGGTGGCGGCTATAAAGGAACGTTTCTTATCGCCATCAACAGCGCTGACTCCCCCATCGCCAAGTCGTGCACCTACTACGAGAATGGGGGGTATTGGTCGCATTTCGTCTATAACGCTGGCGTCCTTTCTTATATCGGAACCAATGCAACCAGAACCATCTACCGCATTACGAGGATCTACTAATGAAGGCCGTCTACGTCAAAAAAGGGGATCTGAATTTCATTCAGGAGTTTCCAGCTCCTGACGACCTTGCGCAATGGTATGTGGTGTCGGTCCCTGATGATTTCAGCGTGGCCGGAAAGCAATACGACCCGTTGGCCAACAGCTGGAGCGTCATCAGTTATTCCGCCCCCGTCATTCGCCGCATCAGCAAGGTGGCATTCCGTAACCGCTTCACGCTGGCGGAAAAGGTGGATATCTATACCGCCGCCAAGACCGACCCGATGGTGCAGATCATGATGGACGACATTGCCGCCGTGACTACCGGGGTGGATCTGGATTTTCCATCGCTGTCGGACGGCCTTGGCTATCTGGTGCAGCTCGGGATCCTGACTGCTGAGCGGGCCGCAGCCATGCGCGCTGACGGCTCACCGAGCGAGGTGTAACCATGACTCAGCTTGTGCTTGCCATGATGCGCCCGCACCGCTGGCGCGTGGTGGTGCCGTTTGAGATGGCGGGCATCTTCGTGTCGGCCGGCTTTGTCAGCGATGGCGCCAGCGTCCCGCGCTGGCTGTGGTGGTTTGAGCCACCCGCAGGAAGCAAGGCCTTTGCCGCGGCCATTGTTCACGACTTCGCCATGCGCAAGCGGAAGATGAGCCCGAAGGATGCGGCAGCCGTGTTCGATAAGGCGCTGACCATTGCCGACGTTAAGCCGATTAAGCGCCGGCTGATGGTGCTGGCGGTGCGTTATCTCTACCGTTTTGGCCGGGTGAATTGACCCCGGCAGCAATGCAGCCCAAAATAACCATGCTGGCGTAACTGCCCGCTGTCTCTCCCCATCAAAGCCCGGCCATTGCGCCGGGTTTTGTCGTTTATGAGGCCCGCACCATGGCGCTCCTGACCACTCAGCAAATCAAGCCAACCACGACAGCGGTAAACCAGCAAAAGCCGGTAGCCCAGGTTGCGCCATTACCAAAAGCGGCCACCAAGGTTGGCAATATCCCTGTTGCACCAATGACCACAACTAGCACGAACGCCGGGATTTGGCCGGGCTATCGCGGTGATGCGCAACCGGTTGCACCTGGAGCCCAAGAGAAGCCCAAACCAATAGCTGCCACAACCCGTGAGGTTGGCAATAACGAGCTGGTGGAAAACCGCCTCAACAGCCTGATCTCCAGTGACAGCCAGTACATCAAGCTAGCCGAAGCCAAGGCAAAAGAGCAGGCGGCGGGGCGCGGGTTGCTGAATAGCTCTCTGGCGGCTGGCGCCGGCCGTGGCGCCGCCATCAGTGCCGCGCTGCCTATTGCTCAGCAGGACGCCAGCACCTACACCAATCAGGCCCTGACCAATCAGCAAGCGGTGAATCAGTTCGGGCTGCAGGACAAGCAGTACGAGCAGCAGAAGGCGCTTTCGAGCCAAGCATTTGGCTATGACATGACCAAGCAGGCCCAGCAGCAGAATTGGCAATCTGGCGAAACAACGAGAGACCGCGAGTGGCAGACCACTATGGGCGAGCGGCAGGCAGAGCTGACGGAGAAGCGCGACAAGCTACTGGCCAGCCTGCAGACACAATCCCAGAAAGACACGCTGAGCGTTGAAGTTCAGCGGATGCAGGCTGAGTTTGACTTTAAGGCCAAGGAATCCGCGCTGAGCATGAACCAGCAGAACCGAATGGCGTTTGCTGAGGCACAGAACCGGCTCATGAACCAGTATCTGGAGTCGATGCAGTCGATCTACCAGAACTCCAGCATGAAGCCCGAGCAGCAAGAGGCGGCCGTTGCCAAGATGCGCAGCGAGGTGCAGGCCCAACTTGACCTCACATCCCTGCTGTTCGCTGATTTCGCGGGCATTAGTGGTACGACAACGCCGACCGGGCCGACCACCAAGCCAGGCACTGGCGGAATTGTTCAGCGACCGGGGTCCGGGTCTACGGGTGGTTCAGGGTCCACAACTCAGCTGCCAAGCCTTGAGCAGCTTGTCGGTAAGCAGCCGGGCGGCGCGACAGCAGCAACCCCGCCAGCAACCAATGCGGCGGCTGGATGGAAGATCACAGGCGGCGCCCGCGGTATCGTCCTGGTCACCGGCCCGAACGGCGAGACCAAACAGTTCAACGGCACCAATCGCGCTAACGCTTTCCTGAACAAGGCGCCGGGTAAATGATTCGCCCCGCCTCGCCAGATGACATTACCGGCATGATTGAGCTGGCCCGCACTGTGTTGGCACGAAGCCCAGTCCTGCCGCCCATGAATGAGCCGAAAGCGCGCCGACTGGCCTATCAGGCCATCAGCAGCGCCCGCATGTGCGCCTTTGTGGCCGAGCATCAAGGCCGGGTTGTCGGCTTCCTCATAGGTTGCACCGACGATTACTGGTGGGGCGATGCTCAGTACGCCAGCGATATCGCCTTTGTCTGCCACCCCAACCACGGCAACTACGCGCCGGGCCTGATCCGCCGCCTGGTGAAGTGGGCCAAGCAATTCCCCAAGGTGCAAGACGTAACCCTGGCCATCAGTAGCGGCCTGGACGCGGACGGCCGCACCGGGCGCATGTATCAAAACTGCGGGTTTGTGCCCATTGGCGGCATGTACACCCTGAAACTGGAGGGCGACCGCCCATGAGCAAGGTTGTGAAAAAGGCGTTCAAGCCCATTAAAAAGGCGTGGAACTCGGCCAAAAAGTTCGTGAAGAAACACTGGAAGAAAATCGCCATAGCCGCTGTGGCGGTTGCGGCCATTTACACCGGCGGCGCCGCGCTTGGCGCATGGGGCGGCGCATCCACTGGCGCGAGCGGGGCGGCTAGTGGCGCTGCAGCCGCAGGTGCAGCCGGCACGGCCGGGACAACCACGGCCATTGCCGGATCGATGGGCACTGCCATGGGTACCGCCGCGCAAACTGCCGCTGTCGGCGCGGTGGCTGGCGGCTCTACTGTGACCGCGGCCGGGGCTGGCACGCTGGCCGCCGCAGGCGCTGGCGCCGCTGCTGGGTCGACGGTCGGCGCATCTGCCCCAAGCGCGATCGGAACCGGCTATGGTGGCGTTGCCCAAGGCGGCATGGCATCCAATGTCGGCGGCGCTGCAGCAACAACCGCCACGGCGGCGCCCAGCATGACCACTGCGGCAGCCCTGCAGTCAGGCAACTACCTGACTGCAGCCAAGTCGGCCGGTAACGGCCTGCTCAGTGCTGGCAAGTCTGGCATGGCGTGGGCTGAGGCAAATCCGATGCTGGCGACCACTCTGGCCAGCACTGGCGCCAACGCTTACGGCGATTACGCCGAGAAGCGCGACATGGAAAAGCAGGCTCAGGAAGAACGGGACGCCATGACATGGTACGGGATGAACGGCAAGGGTCAGGTTGGTGCGGCGCCGGCTGGCGGCAGCAACAGCGGGCTGCTGCGCGTTCACTCACCGGTCAGCCGGCGACCGCAGACTATTGATGATCTGATCGCTCAATCCCGCGGAGGTTAACCGATGGCCGGACTTTTGAAACAACAGGCCGGCCGTCAGCCGCAGCCCATGCCGCAGCAGCCTGACGATGAAGGCGAAGCCGCCACGCCAGAAGAAGAAGGCGAGCGCCAAGAGCTGCTGATGATGGCCGCGACCATGATCCACGGCGAGCAAACCAGCGACAAAATTTACCAAGTGCTGGAGAACAGCCAAGACCCGATCCAAGGTATCGCCATGGCCGCCGCCACGGTGATGGTCAGGCTGGAGATGGAAGTCGGCGAGATTTCCGACGCGGTGAAGTTCCAGCTGGGCGAAGACATTACCGGCGAGCTGGTTGATTTGGCGCTGGCCGGTGGGCTGGTGACCGAGGAACAGCTGACCGATGAGGCCGGCAACCGGCTGGCTGCGCTGAGCGTGCAGTATTACACCAAGATGCGCGAGCAGGCGGGGCGCCCGTTCACGCAGGAGGAAGCCGCTGGCGTGCTGGAGAAGAACAAGGACACCAAGTACGGACAGGGCATCAACGCCATGAGCAACGACGAAGCAGCGGAGGCCAAGGAGATCATGGCCCTGATGCAACAGGCTGGAGGGTAACCCATGGCTAACTTCGGTTCATCGCTGGCCCGCGCTGCCGGCGCTGGCCTGCTCCAGTATGGGCAGTTCAAGTATCAGGAACAGCTGGATGCCATGCGTGAGGCCAATCTGGCGAAGCGCGAAGCGGCGCGAATGGAGTTTGAGAAGGGGCAGCGCAGCGAGGACCGCGCCATGCGAGGACAGGAGCGCAAGGAGGACCGTGATCTGCGCGGCAAGGAGCGCTCCGAAGACATGCAGCTGACCCGCGAGCAGATGGGGCAGCAGGCCAGTCAGTTTGATGAAACCATGGGATACAAGCGTGTCGATGACATGAACGGTGCGTTCGATTCCGTAGAGAAGGAATACAAAGACACCCTGGCCATGATCGAGAAGGCCGAGATTGAAGGGATGGCAGATGATCCGGCCAAAGTTCAAGAGGCGGAGGCCGCGGCATGGGAGCGCCGCAGCATGAGCATGGGCAGCCTGTTCAACAGCTACGGTGACTTTGCCAAGTCGTCGCGCTACTGGGGCAGCGAACCGCACAGCCAGTGGCTGCAGTACCAGCAACAGCTTGCGCCAGCGCCCACTGAGGCGCCCGCCGTTCCGCCGACGCAAGACAATCCGCGATCTGGCATGGGCTTGCTGATGAAGCGACTGGGCACCGGCCCCGGTGGCGAAACAGCGCAGCCATCAAGCCGCAGCAACCCACTTGGCGTTCCTCAGCCGGCTGGAGACCCACGGCTGCGCGGGTTTACTCCCGCCGACCCGGCCAGCGCCTATCGACAGGCTTATGGCGGGGGCCGGTGAGCCCAACGCAAACAAACCACTTCACCTATCGGCCCGCCATGCGCGGGCCTTTTCATTTTTGGAGCCTTGAATGAGCTTCGACTACAACGGCTACGCCGCGTTCCTGCAGCAGAACAACCCTTACCGCAAGGCTGGTCAGCCCGGATCAACGCCGCAGGAACTGGATGATGAGCAAGGCATTTGGGGGGATTTGGTTGACTCCGTTCAGCGCGGATTCCAGCAAGGGCTTGGCGGTGATGCTGAGTCGATCTATCAGCTGACAGGCAGCCAGCTCGCAGGCGATGCGGCCTACAAGCTCAATAACGCCGCAGACGGCCAATTTCAGCAGATGAGCCAGGCGGGGCGCGAGGCTCTGGGCAAGGAGCTGCTGGTCGAGGACGAGAATGGTGAGATCCGCGTTGGCGACGGCATGACCGACTGGCGCACCTGGGCGCTACAGACCGGTACGCTGCTTGGCCAGATTGGCACCATCGTTGCTGGTGGTGGAGCGGTTGCTGTCGGCGTCAAGGGTGGGGCGAAACTTGGCGCCAGAGCCATTGGCAAGGATGTGGCAGAGAAGGTGGCCGCGCGCGCCGCCGCACTGGGCATTAGCCAGCAAGGCGCCATGAAACTGGGGGTTACCGCAGGCACCACGGCCATGGCCAGCGGTATGCGCGCCGAGCAAGGCCGGCAGGAAGTGCTGCAGATGCCGCTGGAGCAGCTGGCGCAGAGCGACAAATTCAACGCCGTGCTTGGCCAGCTCGCAGAGCTGCCGGAGTACGCAGGAGCGGATCAGGAAACACTGCAGACCACCGCTCGCAACGTTCTGGCCGAGCAGGTTGCTGCCGATGCGTTCCGCGATCCAGCAGCGGTTGCTGCTGACGTTTTCAGCGGTGCGCTGGGCGGCGTGGCGGGCGGCTGGATGGGTAGCATTATGCCGCAGCTCGGCAAAACGGCCGTTGGTCGCTTCGCTCAGGGCGCGCTGGTGGAGGGAGGCACCGAGGCCATTCAGGGCGGCGCCACGCAGCGGGCGGTTAACCTTGCGGTTGGCGCCAACGCTGACGCCAGCCGGGGCGAGTGGGATAAGGTGCTATCCACCGGCCTGACTGAGGGGCTTCTTGCTGGCCCGCTGGGTGGCGTTGGTGGGATGTTGCACGCGCCGCGCCCGCCCGCAGATACCGGCAACCCTGTGCTGGACAATGAAATCAACGCCACCGATCAGGCGCTGACCGACACCATGAACAGCACGCCAATCCCGCCGACACCCGGGCGCTGGCGCGATGGCGTGGATCTGGACCAGCCTGCCTTTGCGCGGTTCCTCGGGGTCAACACTCCGGGCGGCGCTGCCAAGCTGGGTGACGAGATGCTGGGCGGTTATCGCCGTCCCGGTCGTGGCCTGCAGAACATTCAGCAGCCGCTGGAAGGTGAGTGGCTGGGGCCAGACGATCAGGGTGGTGGTGGCGGTATCCCTTCGCTTTCTGCGCCAGATGGCGCCCAGCTTGCGATGCCTCAGTTGCTGGGTCAGCCACCCGCCAATAGCGCACCTGTCACCCTCGCCAGTGAGGGCAAGAAGGCTCCGGCGACAACGCCAAAACTGGAGGGCTCGGCGCCAGCCCCAACGCTACCGCGCTGGACTGACCGCGCCGCCGCCTCTTTCGCTGGCGCCACCGGTCAAATGTCAGCGCCTGTGGCCACCAACGTGAATGCCGCCGTTGATGCCTTTCTCGCTGCCACCCCGGATGCCACTATCGAGCAGGTGAAGAACGTCGCCGTTCAGGCGGTGCGCGAGAACACCCCGCCGACCAAGGAGCGCCAGCAGGCGCTGACGGCTGTTCGCAGCTCGTTGGCAGCGGTGACCGAACAGCCCCAATCAAAACCCAGTCAAAAACCGGAAGCCGCGCCAGCACTGGCCGAACCGGCAGAAGCCACCCCGGTGACCGCCGTCCAATCAAGCAATCTCATCGAGCACACCACCGGCAAGGGCAAGACCCTGCGCGGAGTGGTTCGCGCCGACCTGACCAAGGACGAAGCCAAAGCGGTAGATCCTTACACCTTCCAGAAAGGTGGCGGCTGGTTCATCCGTGAGCGCGAAATGGGCAAGCTGCCGCCTATCAAGAATGCTCAAACCGAAGCGGCCACTAACAAGGCGAATGAGCAAAACCCCCAAGCGACCTCTGCACCTCATACCGCTGGGGCTGTTACTACTGGCAGAATGCCACCCCAAACCGGAGCGGCCACTAACGTAATCCCTGCCGCACCTAGTACCACCTCATACCAGGCACCAGACCGCACCGCCGAGCGCCGCAAGCTGGCCGTGGCCGAGCTGCGCGCATCTGCCGCCAAGATCGCCGCCAAGGCCCAGGCCGAGCAAGGCCGCGACCGCCTCACCAATACGGCAAAGCGCGCCAGCCAGGCTGCCGGCTCACTGGAGCAGGCCCGACGCGATGAAGCCATGGGTAAGACACTGACCAATCTGGCGGATGCCATCGAGGGTGGGCGGGTCAAGGCGCTGGCTGGCGTGACCAACCGGCTGCAGGTTGAGCAGCTGCAGGGTGTTCGCCGCCGAGCCATCCCCAGCGACATGCTTACCCGCCCGACATTCGACGGCTACCGCATGGGCGGTTATGACGAAAAGGACGGCGCAAGCGTTGATCGGTTCGCCGATAAGGTGGAATACCCCCGCGCGACCCTGCACCCGGATCAGGTTGGTGAGGCCGTTGCCATTCTGGAACAGATCACTGGTAAGGGCTCCAAGGAATACCAATCGTTGGCCAAAGCGCTGCGCGCTGAGCGCAATCGCTGGGATGGGCGCGGCGTTATGCCGCTGAGCGAGGAAACCGCCAAGCGGCTGGCCGCCATTGATGCCAAAACCTCACCCGATCCGAAGCTGCGCCGCCTGTGGCCGCAAGTTGATTACGCCAAGGAAGGGCTGGCCAAGGTTAACCGCCTCAAGCGTGCCGGCATCGAAACCCGCGAGCAGCTGGTCGACGCCCTGCGCGAACTGGAAACGCTGGGCGAGAAGCCAGCCGCAGAGCCGCGCCTGAAACAGCTTGAGCGCGAGCTGATCGGCAAGAAAATCCCCGGCTACCACAACACCACCGGGCAGGCGCTGGCCATCGTGCTTGAGCAGGCCAACATCCAGCCCGGCGATAGCGTGCTGGAGCCGAGCGCCGGCAAGGGCGACATGGCCGACGCCGCCAAAGAGGCTGGCGCCGATGTGGACGTTATCGAGATCAACGGCAACCTGCGCGGCATCCTTGAAGAAAAGGGCCATAACGTGGTGGCCCACGACTTCATGAGCTTTGAAACCGACAAGCGCTATGACGTTGTGCTGATGAATCCGCCATTTGAGAACGGCCAGGACATGGCCCACACCCGCAAGGCGTGGGAGCTGGTGAAGCCTGGCGGCCGGCTGGTATCCATCTTGGGCGCTGGCGTGACCTTCAACAGCAGCAAGGCACACCAAGAGTTCCGCGCATGGGTGGATGAGATGGGCGGCGCGCTGGAGAAGCTGCCAGAGGGCTCTTTCAAAGGCTCCGATCAGTCCACCGGCACCAATGCGGTTTATCTGGTGCTGGATAAGCCGGAGGTGGAAGCCGAGAACACCGCGCAGCGGCATAGAGATCGCGCCATGGAAATCGCAAAGGGCGTCATGGGTGGAAAGTTTGAGTCCACGCACAAGGAAATCAATGAATACTTGAGGTTGGTGCGCGAAGCCAACATACCCCATGATCTTTCTTATAGCGGCACCGGCCCATATAAACAGTCTTATATTGATGTGGTCGCCGATCAGAACCTAAAGGCTGCCCCGGAAAGCAAAATACAGGCGAAGATCGACCGAATTGAAAGGGAGAATGACGCCTCAATCGCGCATGAGGTCAACAAGTCAAACAACCTCGGCACGCTTGGCGGGCCAGGCGCAGCAGGGCGGCAGCGGGATAGAGCACGCGCATCTGAGTCTAGGAACATCAGAAGCACTTCCGCGCAACGCATGCAGGCAGAGCTTGATCGGAGAAAGTCAAACAAGGCCGAAGCAGCGCCAACCGCCGAGGATTACTCGGGCGTTGAGGCTTCGGCCAATCCGGCCAGAGAACCCGCTACTGATGAGTTTCCGCAGAAAGAGGCTGCCGCCAGCTATTCCGGCATTTCGCATAGCGGCAGCAGTCGCGCCAAGGCAGACGCTGACGAGTTCCAGGCGTATCTGGATGCAGCCCGCGATGCCGGCATGGCCGCAGCCCGCAGCGATGCGCAAAAGGCCGCAGTTGATCAAGCTGTTGTCGACCTTCGGGCAGAGTATCTGAGCCAGTACCGTAGGTTGATGAATGTTCGGGCAGCCACCTATAGCGGATATGTGGCGGGGCGATCTGGCATCAACACCAAGCAGGCCGAGAGCCGCAACAGCGCTTATGACAAAGCTATCGACACCTTCATCACATGGCAGAAGGACAATAAAGATCGCGCTCGCATGGCGGCATTAGATGCCAGGACGGACAAGGAAAAGGGCGACGACCAAGCGACAGAGTTCAAGGCCAGAGAGGACATGGCGCAAAGAGAGCGCGATAGCGACCTTGCCTTTATTCGCAAAGTCCTGTCATGGAAGAAGGGCGGCGAGCCCGTGGTATTCAGCGATTCGTCCAAGCTGATCGGCGTGAACTATGACAAACGTGGATACCCGACCAGCATCAAGCTAGCGACTGCGGACGGGGAGGCGCTGACGGACGATAAGTTCGACCTTGCTGCACTGTTCCGTAAGCGCTCGCGGGGTGAGCGGGTGGCTGATGCCGCTGCCCGCATTCAGGGGCTAGTGGATGCTGTGCGATCCGAGGCTCAAGCTGTCAAGGAATCCTTGACTGTTGAGCGGGCGGAAGATGGCGCAGCTGCGCCTGAAACCTTCATCGAGGCTCCCGGTGGTGGCATCGACTTTGGGGAAATTTCGTCGGATGTGGCTGTGGTCATTGGTCGCCAGCCCGGCAAGATTCGCCTGCAGCAGGGTGAGCAACGCGCCGATGGTACGGGTTATGGCCTAGCGCACATCGAGGCGCGGCACGGCAGCCAGATCCGTAATGCCGGCTTTGATTCGGTTGAGCAGTTTGTATCGGCCGCCATAGCCGACATGGACAGCATCTGGCGCCCTGGTCGAACAGCGCAAATCGTGGCAATCAAATCAAAAGAGAAGGGCAAGGCGGTATTCATTGAGCTGCAGCCAGCGACTGATGAGGCGGGAGACTTTTACCGCGTCAACAGCGCATTCCCGGTTAACCCGAAGTTCGCCGAGAAGAAGGAGGAAAAGGAAGGGTGGGAGAGACTCTGGAGCAGATACCCCGTTTCTGCTGGCGCGTCCGGCGCGGCGGGCTTTGTAGGCCAGACTCCTAATGCCGGAGAGTCGGCCCCCACGGTAAGCCCCCAGAGCAATGAAAGTATAGCCCCCGCTCAGGAATCATCCAAGGCCAAGTTGACCGACCAGCAGCAGGATGCAAAACTTGCGCTATCCGATCAGATGCTGGCCGACCTTCGGGAGAAGTATGGAAGCGTTGAAAACTGGTGGCGTGACCGCTTCGGTTTCGGCTTCGATGCCCTTACCGAGTCGGAAGCCAGATACATCCTCAAATCAGGTCTATCGCCTGACGGACTCAGAAATCGAGTCTCTGCGTCAGGATCTGAAGGACTCTCTAGCCTACCTGAAGGCTCGCCGCGCTTCTCGCTTAAGGGCGTAAAGCCGCCGACAGACAACCCCGCTGATGGCGGGGTTTCTTTTTCCCGCTACAACACCACCGGTCAAACCGGCACCGTTCGCGGCATCCCTCGCCCCCAGGCAGAGGCACTGATCGCCCAGTTCCTGCGCGAGTACAAGGGCGCGGCCGGGATCTCTGTGAATGTGGCCGCCAAGCAGGGTGATGTGCGCGGCCTGCCCAGTAAGACCGACGAGGTGGTGCGCGCCTTCTATGAGGATGGCGAGGTCACCGTAGTGCTGGAGAACATCACCAGCGCGGCCGAGCTTAAAAACGTCCTGCGCCATGAAATCCTGGCTCACCACGGCCTGCGCTCCATCATCAACGACGCCGATTACAAGACCATTGTTCAGGCGGTGCTGAATAGCGAGAAGACCAAGGGCCCACTTGCAGAAGTGTGGCGCACGGTTCGGGCCAACTATGACGGCGACAACGAGATCATTCTTGCCGAGGAAGTGATCGCCCATGTGGCCGAGAACACCGACCAGACCGGCCTTGGCCTGTACTGGGATCGCGTGGTTGGGCTCATTACTCGGGCGCTGCGCAATATCGGCCTGCTGCCGCAGGGCGAAATCAGCCGCACCGAGATCCGCGAGCTGATCCGCTCCATCGGCGAGGGCATGAAGCAGGGCGTTGGGCGCGATGGTGACGGCGGCCAGAACCCTGACACTCGCTACTCCCGCTCCTTGACCACACGGCAGGCTTATGAGCAGCGGATCGATGCGCTGCTTGCCGGCGGGAAGGCTGAACGGCAGGGGGTTAAAATCCTCGATCGCTCGGACGTACTGGACATGCTTGGCTTTGGTGACAAACCGCTCCATTTGCAGGAATCCGTAGTCGGCAAGCTGGATAGGGATTCAGGCAATGTGAAGCACCCCGGCATGACGGCGCAGATGTGGAAGCGTGTGCCGGAGTGGATCGAAAACCCTGTAGCGGTGTTCCGCTCGCAAACAGTGCCTGGCGCTCTGGTTATGTTTGCCCCAGAGCTGGTGAGTGGTCGCCCTGTGCGCGTCACCATTGAGCCAAACAAGGGAATGGGTGGGCTAGATGTTCACGTTACCACCAACGCCTACGAGGAAGGCGGAAGCGGCATTACTCCTGTGGATAAATGGTCGAATGATGCCAAGGCGCTGTTGTATCTCGACCAAAAAGAAAGCCCCTCATTCGGCGCACGGTCTGGGCTGCGATTGCCCAGGGATGTGCGCCAACTGAAAGGCTACAAGCAAAAGGTACTTACAGATGCGGATCTTGTCAAATACCGCAATGAGAACCCAGATATTCGGTTCAGCAAATCCCGCGCGGCCCAGGCGCTGGACGCCGCCAGCGAAGTGAAAGCCGAAACCATCAAGGACTGGATCGCCGGCAAGTGGGACGACTTCACCCCGGCCGCACTGGGGGCGCTGACCCTGCGCCATCTGGCCGACATTGGCCGGCGTGTGCTACCCAGCATCGGCGACTACCTGGACACCGTTCACCAGATGGGAGCCAAGCGCAACCAGATGGCCGAGCGCGCCGCCGCGTTTGTGGAAGGGGTTAACGGCTGGGCCATGAAGAACAAGGCCGCCGCCAATGCGCTGTTCGACCTGATGCACGAGACCACCGTAGCCGGCGTCGACCCGTCGCAGGCGTTTGCGCGGCTGGATATGGGGCAAGCCAACCAGGCCATGAAGCGGTACCGCGACCAGCTGCAGAAGGCGACCACCGCAGATGGCCGCAAACGGGTGCAGGAGAAGATCCGCAGCCTTGACCAGATGATGGCCGCCGAGGCTGGACGCGATGGCGAGTACCGCAAGCTGAAAGCGAAGTGGGACCGGCTGACACCGGAGGCCAAGGCCTATTACGAGCAGATCCGCGACACATACCGACAGCAGTTTGAGGAAATGCACGACACCCTGCGCCAGCGTATTGAGCAGTCGGTGATGGACGGGGCCATGCGCCGGGCCATCCTCGATGATATGCACGACACCATGACCTGGGCACAGGTGCAGGCCCCTTACTTCCCGCTGGCCCGCTTTGGCGAATACTGGATCGAGGCCAAAGACGCCAAGGGTGATCGCATCTTTGAGATGTTCGACAGCGCCAGCGATCAAAAGGCCCGCGCCCGGCAGATGGGCAAGGAGGGGCTGACGGTGGTCGACACCGGCCGCAAGATCGACAAGATCCCCGGCCTGTCTGGTGCCAGCAGCGGTTTCGTCAACGATGTGATGCAGGCGCTGGAGGGCTCGGGGCTGGGTGACCAGCAGCGTGACGCGCTGACTGACCAGATTTACCAGCTCTACCTGCGCGCACTGCCGGATCGCAGCCTGCGCAAAGCCTTCATCCACCGCCGCAAGACCAAGGGTTACAGCGCGGATGCTGTGCGGTCGCTGGCGAGCAACACCGTGCGCCATGCCTATCAAGTCAGCAGGCTTGAGTTCCAGCCAACCCTAGACGCCCTGGTACAGAGCGTGGTGGATGAGGCCAAGACCAAAGGCAATCAAGCCGCAGCGATCGCCAACGAGCTGCAGAAGCGCCACCAGTGGGTGATGAACCCGACCAACAGCAAGGCCGCAAACACCCTGACCAGCATTGGCTTTGTCTGGATGCTGGGGGTTTCGCCGGCCGCCGCGCTGGTCAACCTGACGCAAAACGCCGTGGTGGCCCTGCCCATTCTTGCCAGTAAATTCGGCTGGGGCGCCGCGACCAAGGAGCTTGGCCGCAGCATGGTGCAGTTCCTGCGCGAGGGGCGCCACCTGGCGCATGGCGACTGGAAGGGCTGGAGCATCGAGCGCACCCTGAGCGGTGACGAGCTGGCAGCCTATCGCCAGCTGCATGAGGCCGGGGTGATCGACAAGACCAACGCCCACGACCTGATGGGCATTGCCGAGGGCGACACCAGCCAATACAGCGACGGCTGGCATAAAGCCATGACCTTTGTCAGCGCCCTGTTCCATAAAGCCGAGGTGGCCAACCGCGAAACCACCGCCATGGCTGCCTATCGGCTGGCTCGCCAGCAGGGCATGAGCCACGACGCCGCAGTGAAGTACGCTGGTGACGCGGTGTGGGACGGCCACTTTGATTATTCCAACCAGAACCGCGCCCGCTACATGCAGAAGGACTGGCAGAAAGTGATGCTGCAGTTCAAGCAATACGGCCTGAACATGATGTATTACCTATGGCGCAACGCTTTCTTGGCCACCAAAGGGGCTGACGCTGAAACCAAGCGGATGGCCCGGACGCAGCTGCTGGGCACGCTGGGGGTAACCTCGCTGCTGGGCGGCGCCATGGCGCTACCACTCAGCATGGTGTTTGGCGTGGCCAACGCCGCCGCCAAAGCCTTTGGCGATGACGATGAGCCGTGGGACGCAGAAACCGAGTTCCGCCAGTGGGTGCTGTCAGTGGCGGGGGAGGATTTGGGCCGCGTGCTGCTGGGCGGGGTGGTCCCGGGTATCGATATGACCGCCCGCATTGGCCTGGGCAGTCTGATGATCCGCGAGCCTGACCGGGATCTGGAGAGTGACAACCTGTGGGCACACTACGCCCAGCAGGCCATGGGGCCGGTGTTGGGTGGCGTGGTGCTGAACTGGCTGCGCGCTGGCAGCACCATGGCAGACGGCAATATCTACCGGGGCTTTGAGCAGGCTTCGCCCAAGTTCATCAAGGACGCCATGAAGGCTGGCCGCTATGGCACTGAGGGCGCGCTGACCATGAAGGGTGATGAGATCCTGGGGCCGGATGGCTTCAATGTGCTTGACCTGTTCGCCCAGGCCAGCGGCTTCACGCCCTCGAAGATGGCCGACAAGTACGATCGCCGCGGCGCCATGAAAAACTACGAGCAGGAGATTCTTGGCCGGCGCACTGAACTGATGACCGCCTATTACATGGCGTGGCAGGAGAAGGACAGCAAGAAGATGGTGGAGATCATGGACGAGATCCGGGGCTTCAACGAAAGCTGGCCTCAGCTGCGCATCACCCGCAAGACCCTGAACCAGTCGCGCCGGGCCCGCGAGCGCGCACGCAACAACATGGTTGACGGGGTGCCCATCAACAAGAGTCTGCGCGGGGTGCTGGAAGATCAGTTTGAGGGGTGAGGTTGGAGCGGCGGGCGGGAATCGAACCCGCATCATCAGCTTGGAAGGCTGAGGTAATGGCCGCTATACGACCGCCGCGATATCGGGCCCCGTATCGCCGGGACAACGCGGCTGGCGGCGAGGATCTCCCAGCCCATACCAGACTCCAACCGGCAGTGCCGGACTCTGCTGATGGCCGGATTTGAACCGGCGCTGGCGCAATTGCTTGCGCACTGCCCGTCCCTGTCAGCGACGGCAAGACAGGATCGCGCTCTAACCCGCTGAGCTACACCAGCATTGGTGATGGGGACTGGCCGGAGCTGATCCCGGCTTTTGGGTAGTAAACGCTTGGTCATTGCACACCAACCACTTTTGGCCGACTGGCTAAGCCAGCTCAAGCGCCTCGCGCATCAGCCTGCGCACTCAGTCCCCATCCCAATGCCGCCTGTTACCAGGACAGCCCCGCCATTACAGCGGGATTTGCATAACCACCCCCGACAACCTTGGTTGACTGGATAACCACGCTAGAAATCCAAGCCTAGCATAACCGCCACGAATGTATAGATAGAACATCTCAGGGGCAGCCGAGGGAAACAAAACCGATCTTGTGGCCAGACATGGCGGACTCCTGAGGCGAAATGCGCGCGAATTCTAGCCGCTTGGCGCGTTGGCTGCCAGCGCTGTGACCAGGATCACTTGCGGCCCTCTGTCATCAAAATGTCACCAAAAACTGCTATGGACCTTGGCATCATGGCGCTGTCTGACAATCATGCTTTTCAACCAAAGGCTTACCCACGGGTAAGCGACAGGAGCGGTCATGCATTCCCTGGTTCTGATCCGTCATGCCAAGTCCAGCTGGCGCCATGAGGAGGCGAGTGATCTGCTGCGTCCGCTCAATGGCCGTGGCTATCGTGAGCTGCAACAGCTGAGCAGACAGCCGTTACTGGCCCAGCACCTGCCGGACAAAGTGCTCTGTTCACCGGCCGTGCGTACCTACAGTACGGCGCTGGCGCTGATGACCACTCTGGGGCTGGATGAAGCCCGCCTGCAGCTGATGCCGTCGCTGTATGAGGCCGATGGCGACAGCCTGTGGGCCCAGCTGAAAAAGCGGGTGATGCCGGGCAAACCGGGTTGCTGCTGGCTGGTGGCGCACAGCCCGGGGCTGGATCAGCTGGTGACCCTGCTGCTGGGCAAGGAGTGTGGCAAGGTTGCCACCGGCCAGTTGACCGTGCTGCAGTCTAAGCAGTGGAGCCCAGGGAGCTATGAGCTGATTGACGCTTTTGTGCCCAAGGCCAAGTAGTGACGTACTGACGGTAAGCCGCTCGGCAAATTGCAGATAAAAAAATGGCCCGGCCATTAACGCGACAGTCAGGCGGCCAGGCCCAGGGAGAGAGAAAGCACTTGCGACTTTCACAGAGTCAGACCGCCACAGCCGTCATTTAGTTCCATCCCATTTTTCATTTTTATTCGAGTTATCAGGCCTGCCAGCAGCTGCTGGCGGGCTTGGCGCACAGTTGTGCGCTGCCGCCTTGACAGGACCGACCAGTCAAACATACGATTCAAACGGTCGTTTGAAGAGGTGTCCATGAGCGCCGTCGATACCAAAGTCCGAATTCTGGATGCAGCTGAGCTGCTGTTCGCCGAGCGGGGTTTTTCCGATACCTCGCTACGTCAGATCACCAGCCGTGCCGAGGTCAATCTGGCGTCGGTTAATTACCATTTTGGTTCCAAGAAAGAGCTGATCCGCGCCGTTCTCAGCCGGTATCTCGAACAGTTCATGCCACAGCTCGATACAGCGCTGGTGGTGGTGCTTGAAGATCCGCGACAGCCGGTGATGGAGCAGGTGTTCGAGGCCTTTGTCGGGCCACTGCTGGCCCTCAACCGCTTTCGCAAAAACGGTACCACCCTGTTTCTGCAGCTGCTTGGCCGTGGCTACACCGATGTGCAGGGCCATCTGCGCTGGTTTCTCACCACCCGCTATGGGGTGGTGATCGAGCACATTACCCAGGCGGTGTGTCGCGCCTATCCGCAGCTGCCGCCGCCGGAACTGTTCTGGCGCCTCCATTTCACCTTGGGTACGGCGGTCTTTGCTCTGGCCTCCAACCGTGCCCTGCGCGAGATCGCCGAGAACGATTTCGGCCAGCATCTGGATATCGAAGGGGTGATCCGTCAGGTGATCCCTTATATCGCGGCCGGCGTAGCCGCCCCTCTGACGACAAGCAAAGGTTGAAAAGTCATGACCATCCTGCTGTTGATCCTCGTTGTAGCCCTGGCCGTGGTGCTGTTCCACGCCGACACCCGTCGCCTGCTGCTGAGCAGGGCGGTCTACCGTTATTTCCAGCGTAGTCTGCCGCCGATGAGCGCCACCGAGCGCGAAGCGATGGAAGCCGGCGACACCTGGTGGGAGGGCGAGCTGTTCCGCGGCAAGCCGGACTGGAATACCCTGCATGCGTATCCGCAGCCTCAGCTGAGTGCCGAGGAACAAGTGTTTCTCGACAATCAGGTCGAGACCCTGCTGGCGATGATCGACGACTACAAGATCGTCAGTGAACTGCAGGATCTGCCGCCGGAGGTGTGGGATTACCTGAAGCGGGAGAAGTTCTTTGCCCTCAACATCGCCCGCGAGTATGGCGGCCTTAAGTTTTCGGCGCTGGCCAACTCCACCATCGTCGCCCGTATCGCCTCCAAGAGTCTGAGCGCAGCGGTCACGGTGATGGTGCCCAATTCTCTCGGTCCGGGTGAGCTGCTCAGCCATTACGGCACAGAAGAGCAGAAGCAGCGCTGGTTGCCGGCGCTGGCTGATGGTCGCGAGATCCCCTGTTTTGCCCTGACCGGGCCGGAAGCGGGCTCGGATGCCGGGGCCATTCCCGATGAAGGGGTGATCTGTCGCGGCGACTATAACGGCGAAACGGTGCTTGGTATTCGCCTGAGCTGGAGCAAGCGTTACATCACCCTGGCACCGGTCGCGACCGTGGTCGGGCTGGCCTTCAAGCTGCGCGATCCGGATGGCCTGCTCGGTGGCAAAGAGGAGTTGGGGATCACCTGCGCGCTGGTGCCGGCCAGCCATCCGGGGGTGCAGATCGGCGATCGTCACAAGCCGATGAACCAGGCCTTTATGAATGGCACCACCGAAGGCAAGGATGTGTTTATCCCCATCGACTGGGTCATTGGTGGCCCGGATTACGCCGGCAAGGGCTGGCGCATGCTGGTTGAGTGTCTGTCGGCCGGGCGCGGCATTTCGCTGCCGGCGCTGGGCACCGCGGCCACCCAGCTGGCGGCCCGTACCACCGGCGCCTATGCCTTTGTTCGCCGTCAGTTCGGCCTGCCGCTCGGCAAGTTTGAAGGGGTGCAGTTGCCGATGGCCGAAATTGGCGCCAACGCCTACCGGCTGGAGGCGATGCGCACCCTGACCACCACCGCCCTCGATCTGAACCACAGCCCAGGGGTACTGACCGCCATCGCCAAGTACCACATGACCGAGCTGGCGCGTAAGGCGATGACCCACGCCATGGATATCCACGCTGGTCGCGGCATTCAATGTGGTCCGCTCAACTATCTGGCCCACCAGTACATGGGCATGCCGATCGCCATCACAGTGGAAGGCGCCAACATCCTCACCCGCAATCTGATGATCTTTGGGCAGGGGGCCACCCGTTGTCACCCCTTCATCTTTGCCGAGATGGAAGCGGCGGCACTGGCAGACGGTGATGAAGGGCTCAAGCGTTTTGATCAGCTGCTGGTCGGCCACGTCCGTTATGCCTTGGCCAATCTGGGTCGGGCGCTGTGGCTTGGGTTAACCGCCGGCCGCTTCTACAAAGCGCCGGTCAGTGGTGAGACGGCACCCTATTATGGCCAGCTGGCCCGCTTCTCGGCGGTGCTGGCCTTTGTTGCCGATATTGCCATGCTGGTCCTCGGTGGCAGCCTGAAACGGCGCGAGGCGATCTCGGCCCGGCTGGGCGACCTGCTCAGCCACCTCTATATGGCCTCGGCCACTCTCAAGCGCTACGAAGGGCAGGGGCGTCAGCATGCGGATCTGCCCTATGTGCACTTTGCTCTGCGCGACAATCTGCAGCAGATGGGCGAGGCACTGGATGGTTTCTTTGCCAACTTTGGCCCGCGCTGGCTGGCGCTAACGCTGAGAGCTGTGCTCTTTCCTTGGGGGCTGCGCTTTGCCAAACCCTCAGATCGCCTGAGTGCCAAAGTGGCGGAGGCGATGATGCAGCCCGGGGTGGCCCGTGACCGACTGACACCGCTGTGCCATGTCGGAAGCGGTGACGAGCCGGTGGCGATCATGGAACAGGCATTTCTGGCCATGAACGAAGGTGGTGCCTATCAGGCGGCGATTAGCGCCGCCCAAAAGGCCGGCACTCTCCCGCGTCGCTTGCCACTGGATCAGCTGATCGATCTGGCGGCTGCCCAAGGGGTGTTGACCCCCGAGCAGGCCAACCGCATGCGTGACAGTGACCAGCTGCGTCGTCGGGCCATTGCGGTCGACAGCTTTAAACCCGCATGAGGGCCGGGCGGCCCTAAGTGGTCGCCCGGCCTGTTGCAATAGCTAGCCTTTCCTTTTGGGCAGGATGCCCGATTAGCCCCCCGGCATTGCAGGCGGCGCGCTATAATGGCGCCGCCTTTTTTCTTGCCCGAATCTTCCCATGAGCTCAACTGTTGAACGTCCACTGCTTGGCTGTTTGCTGGCGGTGACCACCGCTATTTTGTGGGGGGTGTTGCCGATCGCCCTCAAAGAGGCGCTGGGCGCCATGGATGCCTACACCATCACCTTTTATCGTTTTGCCGGCGCTGCATTGCTGTTGACGCTGTGGCTGGGGCCGCGGCGCCAACTGCCCAATCCGCTGGGTGCGGGCCTTGGGATACCACTGTTGCTGCTGCTCTGTGCCTTGGGGTTGGCCGGGAACTATGGGCTCTACCTGCAGGGGCTGGATCATCTGGAACCCAAAACGGCCCAGGTGGTGATCCAGCTTGCTCCATTCCTGTTGCTGGTGGCCGGGGTGGTGCTGCTCAAGGAGGGGTTCAGCCTGCGCCAGTGGCTGGGCGCCGCCATGCTGGTCAGTGGCTTGCTGCTGTTTTTCAACGAGCGGTTGCTGGAGCTGGTGGGCAACGTGGGTGACTACGGCGTCGGCGTGTGGTTGGTGGTGATCGCGGCGCTGGCATGGGTAGTCTACGCGCTGGTGCAGAAGCGCCTGCTCAGCCGCTTTTCATCGCCGCAGCTGATGTGGCTGCTCTATGCCTTGGGCGGTTTGATGTTCCTGCCGGCAGCCAGTCTGCCGCAGCTGGTCGGCATGAATCTGCTGCAGCTGCTGGCGCTGCTGTTTTGCTGCCTCAACACCCTGGTGGCTTATGGCTGCTTTGCCGAATCGCTCAACCATTGGGCTGCGTCCAAGGTCAGTGCCGTGCTGGCCACGGCCCCGCTGTTTACCATTGTTGCAGTTGATCTGCTGGTGCTGTGGTTTCCTGACCATGTGCAGGATGTGGCGATGGGCTGGTTGGCCTATGTCGGTGCGGCGCTGGTGGTTCTGGGATCTGTCATGGCCACGGTAGGCCGGCGGCGCGGAGGTTCTGGCCGTTGAGCCTCAAAAAGTAAGGGCGCCCTGAGGCGCCCTTGCTATCTAACGCTGATTGCGATTAGGCGATCAGGATCTTCAGGGTGTTGGTGGTGCCAGAGGTATTGGCGATGTCACCCTTGGTCATGATGACCATGTCACCCTTCTGAATCAGCCCTTTTTCCAGCAGGCAGTCGAGGGCACCACGGATCAGGGTGTCTTCGGTGTGGGTGCTGGAGTCAAACGGCACCGGCTGCACGCCGCGATAGAGCGACATTTTGGCCAGGGTACGGGCGTGACGGGACATGCCGTAGATCGGCAGGCCGGAGGTGATGCGCGACATCATCAGCGGGGTCTTGCCGGAATCGGTCAGGGCCACAATCGCTTTAACGCCGTTCAGGTGGTTGGCCGCGTACATGGCCGCCATGGCCGCAGTTTCCTGATAGGAGTCAAAGCTGTCGTTCAGACGGTGACGGCTGATGTTGACGCGCGGGTGCTTCTCGGCGCCGACGCAGACACTGGCCATAGCTTTGACGGTTTCTTCCGGGTATTTGCCGGAAGCGGTTTCAGCGGACAGCATCACCGCATCGGTGCCGTCGAGTACGGCGTTGGCAACGTCCATCACTTCAGCGCGGGTCGGCATCGGCTGGCCGATCATCGACTCCATCATCTGGGTGGCGGTGATCACGGCACGGTTGAGGGCGCGGGCGCGGGAGATCATCTTCTTCTGCACACCGACCAGTTCCGGGTCACCGATCTCAACACCGAGGTCACCACGGGCAACCATTACGGCGTCAGAGGCGAGGATCACTTCGTCCAGAGCTTCATCGGTGGCAACCACTTCAGCGCGCTCGACTTTGGCGACCAGCTGGGTGTCCAGGCCTGCAGCCTTGGCCAGCTCACGCGCATACTCCATATCGGCGCCGTTACGCGGGAAGGAGATGGCGAGGTAGTCAACGTTGATCTTGGCGGCAGTGATGATGTCTGCCTTGTCTTTTTCAGTCAGGGCGTCAGCCGACAGGCCGCCACCTTTCTTGTTGATCCCTTTCTTGTCGGACAGCGGGCCACCGACGACAACCTTGGTGTGGACCTTGTTGCCTTCGACGCCGGTCACTTCGAGCTGGACGCGGCCGTCATCGAGCATCAGCAGATCGCCAGCGACGACGTCATTCGGCAGCTCTTTGTAATCGAGGCCAACGGCGGTCTGGTGGCCTTCGCCACGCGGCAGGTCAGCATCGAGGGTGAAGCTGTCATCGATGTTCAGCCAGATTTTGCCGTCTTTGAAAGTAGAGACACGGATCTTCGGGCCCTGCAGGTCACCGAGGATGGCGACTTGAAGACCAAGTTTGGCGGCCAGTTCGCGGATACGCGAGGCGCGGCCCATATGCTCTTCAGGTGAGCCGTGAGAGAAATTGAGGCGGAAGACGTTGGCACCTGCTTTCAGCAGCTTCTCGAGCATTTCATAACTTTCGGAAGCGGGACCGATGGTGGTGACGATCTTTGTTCTTCTGCGCATTGCTAGCTCCGGTGGTCAATAGAAAAAATGGCGTCATCGGGACGCGGTTTGGTGGCGTTAACGACTTGAACGTCACCTGAAGTTCTGCGGGCCGATATTCTACAACTGATCTGCATACAAAGGGGCATCTGTTGGTTGGACCACTTCAGGAAAGGTCAACCGACGATGGCTCGAAACGTGACTGGCGCAACGCCTCCTTCACTCGTCTCAGGTTCTCGCGGAACTTGGGACCGCGTCTGAGCATAAACCCGGTGGCCAGAACATCAACCAGACAGAGCTGGGCAATGCGCGACGCCATCGGCATGTAAACATCGGTGTCTTCCGGTACATCGAGGGCCAGCACCAGGCTGCACTCCCGGGCCAGCGGTGAGTCCTTGGCGGTAATGCCGATGACTGTAGCGTCGTTGTCGCGGGCCATGCGAGCTACGTCCACCAACGCCTTGGTGCGGCCGGTGTGAGAGATGATCACCACCACGTCACCATCCTTGCAGTTCATGCAGCTCATACGCTGCATCAGAATATCCTCGAAGAACATGACCGGAACATTGAAGCGGAAGAATTTGTTGGTGGCGTCATGGGCTACCGAGGCGGACGCACCGAGGCCAAAGAAAGCGATTTTGCTGGCTTGGGTCAACAGATCCACGGCGCGGTTGATGGCGCCAACATCCAAGCTGTTACGCGCCCGATCCAAGTTCGCCATAGCACTTTCAAAGATTTTGGAGGTGTAAGCGTCGGGACCGTCTTCCTCTTCAACGTTGCGGTTGACATAAGGGGTGCCGTTGGCCAGCGACTGGGCCAGATGCAGCTTGAAATCCGGGAAGCCTTTGGTGTCGAGGCGACGACAGAAACGGTTGACCGTCGGTTCGCTGACGTCAGCCTGTTTGGCCAGTGCCGCTATGCTGCTGTGAATGGCGGTCTGCGGTGATGCCAGAATCACTTCCGCAACCTTACGTTCAGACTTGCTGAAGTGGTTGATGTGCTTCTGAATCTTGTCGAGCGTGTTCATGTCGTCCGCTTCACTGGCGAGGCACGGCCTGTGCATGGTTGAACTTTCACCAGCCGGTAGCCGGTTACAAAACTGAAATTCGCTTGCCGCGCACTATAAGGGCAAGCAGGAGCGGCGCTCCACAGCATCCCGGACTTCCTTTGATCGCTATCAACAATGGGGAGCAGTTTGTAAGAAAACTACATCAAACGTGACAGGTGGCCATGAGGTAACAACTGTCGATAAACTGGATGTGATCAAACCAGCGACCGCCTGTTTTAGCCTACAATGCGCGTCCCGACATCCTGCTGTCGGGCGGCCTGTGGAGTCGGGCCGGATTCAGTCACGAACAAGAGGGTGTTATGGCTCATAGCTTTGGTCTGGTCGCTGATGTCGGTGGTACCAACATTCGTCTGCAACTTGTTGATCTAAAAACGGGTGAAGTCTCCCAGTTGCGCAAATACCTGTGTGCCGACCATCCGACTATTGTCGCTGCCATCCAGACCTATCTGGTTGACTGTGGCAAGCCTGAGGTGGTGACTGGTTGTATTGCTATTGCCTGTCCGACCAATGATGACTGGATTGCCATGACCAACCACAGTTGGGCATTTTCGCGCCAGCTGACCCAGGCTGAACTGGGCTGGCGCTCTCTGCACATGATCAACGACTACACCGCTATCGCCATGTCCTTGCCCCATCTGGATCGTAGTCAGGCGGTGCAGATGGGCGGCAGTGCGCCGTTGTACGGAGCGCCGATCGCGGTGCTGGGGCCGGGCACCGGCCTCGGGGTTGCGCATCTGGTGCAGGTCGACGGTAAATGGCAGGCGCTGCCGGGCGAGGGGGGGCATGTTGATTTCGCGCCCAACAGCGAGGAGGAGATTGCCATCCTGCGTTTCCTGATGAAGCGCTATGCCCATGTGTCGGTCGAGCAGCTGCTGTCCGGTCCTGGTATTGTCCAGATCTATGAAGCTCAGGCCGAGATCTTGGGGAAGCCAGCGGTATTTACCCAGGCATCCGAGATCACCAGTGCCGCCCTTGATGAGCATTGCCCGGTGGCTATGGCTACTCTGGCTTCGTTCTGCGCCATCCTCGGCAGTGTCGCTGGTAACTTGGCGTTGACCCTTGGTGCCTTTGGTGGCGTGTACGTGGCTGGCGGCATCGTTCCACGCTTTATCAGCTACTTTGAAAACAGCGCCTTCCGCCAGCGTTTCGAAGCCAAGGGACGCTTTACTGCCTACAATGGACGTATACCGACCTTTGTGGTGATCGAGGAACAGCCTGGGCTGGTTGGTGCCCGTGCTTACCTGATGCAGATTGAGGCTGCCTGATGATGATAACGCCGCTGGAACAATTGGAATGTCACTGGCGGCAACTGCCCCTCCTGCCTGTTGCTGTTGTCCATGATGTGGATGAGGCGATCGCCCTGGCTGATATGCTTAGTGCGGTTGGTGTGCCCATGGTCGAGGTGACCCTGCGTACCCCGCGGGCACTGGCCGCCATTCGCGCCATCCGTGAAGCACTACCGAATATGGTGGTCGGTGCCGGAACTGTATGCGATCTGCGCCAGCTGCATGCCGCCCGTGAAGCTGGCGCGCTCTTTGCCGTGTCTCCGGGGTCGACGCCGGAGTTACTGGCGGCGGGTCATGACTATCTGCTGCCCGGGGTGGCGACACCATCGGAGATCATGGTGGCTCGTGCCGCCGGTTATCGCCTGCTCAAGTTCTTTCCGGCGACGGCAATGGGGGGAACCGGGGTGCTGAGTGCTATGGCTGGTCCTTTTGCCGACGTGCGTTTCATTCCTACTGGCGGCATTGACAGTCGTAATGCGGCTACCTATTTGGCCTTACCCAACGTCGCTGCCATTGGCGGCAGCTGGCTGTTGCCGCGTCAGGCCACTCGCCGTAATTTGGAGAGCTTGCGGACTGCGGTGTTGGCCCTGCGACGCTGATCGGCTTTCTGGGCGGGCGCTAATAAACAGCGTTTTTCAGGTAACAAAAAGGCGACCCGAGGGTCGCCTTTTTGTTTGGCAATCGCTTACTTGGAGATGTGAGCGATCAGGTCGAGGACCTTGTTGGAGTAGCCGATTTCGTTGTCATACCAGGAGACCAGTTTGACGAAGTTGTCGTTCAGGGCGATACCGGCTTTGGCATCGAACACCGAGGTCATCACTTCACCAACGAAGTCGTTGGAGACGACTTCATCTTCGGTGTAACCGAGAACGCCTTTCATCGGACCTTCGGAAGCGGCTTTGATCGCCTCGCAGATCTGGGCATAGGTCGCTGGCTTGGCCAGACGAACAGTCAGGTCGACCACCGAAACGTTAGGAGTAGGAACGCGGAACGACATGCCGGTCAGCTTGCCTTTGAGTTCCGGAATCACCACGCCCACAGCCTTGGCGGCGCCAGTGGAGGAGGGGATGATGTTCTGGCCAGCGCCACGGCCGCCGCGCCAGTCTTTCAAAGACGGGCCATCAACGGTTTTCTGCGTGGCGGTGGTGGCGTGCACGGTGGTCATCAGGCCTTCAACGATACCGAAGTTGTCGTTGATGACTTTGGCCAGCGGAGCCAGACAGTTGGTGGTGCAGGAAGCGTTGGAGACGATGTCCTGACCAGCGTAGCTGTTCTGGTTGACGCCCATAACGAACATCGGAGTGGCATCCTTGGACGGGCCAGTCATCACGACTTTCTTGGCACCAGCCTGGATGTGCTTGCGGGCAGTAGCGTCGTCGAGGAACAGGCCAGTGGCTTCGGCCACGACGTCAGCGCCGATCTCGTCCCATTTCAGGTTGGCCGGATCGCGCTCGGCAGTGCAGCGAATGGTTTTGCCGTTGACGACCAGCTGGCCGTCTTTGACTTCAACGGTGCCTTTGAAGCGGCCGTGAGTCGAATCGTACTTCAGCATGTAGGCCATGTAGTTGGCATCGAGCAGGTCGTTGATGCCGACGATTTCGATGTCGCTGCGCTCACAGGCGGCGCGGAAAACGAAACGACCGATACGGCCGAAACCGTTGATACCTACTTTGATAGTCATGGGCGTCAATCCCTTTTGGTACGGTGGGTTGAAAATTTGGTTGTAAAATTACAAAAGTGGTCGTCAGCGTCAAGCTGAAGGCCTACTTTTGTTGCGCTTAGTCAAAATTGGCCGTGAAACTAAATTACAGTCAGGCGGGCCGGCCTTAAGATGCGCCGCTAACTATAGGCGTAGCGCTTAAGCGCTGCCAGAACTGCTGCCGCACATCGGACCTCAGGCGCATTGCGCACCGGCGGCAAGTCGTTAGACTTACCGGCAGTTTTTACTGCTTCCACCTCAACTCCTCGTGAAGGTTTATCACCATGAGCCATGCGATTCTTCAGCAACTGTGCGACCTGCGCGGCATTCAATCCGATTTTGTCGATGCCTGGGGCAACCCGGCCAAAGTGAGTGACGAGAGCAAGATCAAAATGCTCGCGGCCATGGGTTATGCCGTGGATGACGAGGCGAAGCTGGTTGAGCAGCTGGGCGATACCCTGCGAGCGACCTGGGGCCGCATGTTGCCTCCGGTGGCGGTGGTGCGCGAAGGTCGTAGTTTGCCGCTGGTAATCAGCGTTCCTCGCGACAACCTTGCGGTGCCTGTTCAGTTTGTCGTCAAGCTTGAGAATGGTGGTCATCTCAAGGGGGCCGTGACGCCGCTGGATGGCGAACTGCTCGACACTGCCGACGTGGACGGTGTTACCTATCAGAAAGCCCGTATCCACCTGCATCTGCAGGTCGCTACTGGTTATCATCGTATTCAGCTCAAGGATGCCGCTGGCAAAAAGGCCGTCGACAGCCGTTTGGTGGTCGCTCCCCAGTCCTGCTACAAACCTGAGCCGATTGCCCGTGGCAAGCGCACTTGGGGTACTAGTGTGCAGCTCTATTGCCTGCGCAGTGAACGTAACTGGGGGGTTGGCGACTTTACTGACCTGTATGACCTGGTGGAAAAGATTGCTGCGGGTGGCGGTGACTTTGTCGGTCTGAACCCGATTCATGCGCTTTATCCCAACAACCCTGAAAGTGCGTCGCCTTACAGCCCATCTTCCCGCCGCTGGCTCAATGTCATCTATATCGACGTTGAAGCGACCCCTGAGTTTGCTAAATCGCCAGCCGCCAAAGCGCTGGTTGCTGATGGCGCATTTCAGTCGCGTCTGTCTGCTTTGCGTGAAGTTGATGCCGTTGATTACACCGGCACTACCGCTGCCAAACTGGAAGCGCTCCGCCTGGTTTATGCCGCTTTCCGTGAGCAAGAGTTGGCCACAGACAGCAGCCGCGCCCAAGCGTTCAAAACCTTCGTCGAAGCGGGCGGCGAGAGCCTGCGTGAGCAGGCGCTGTATGACGCCCTGCAGGAAGAGTTTGTCGCCAAGGGGCTGGACTCCTGGGGCTGGCCGGCCTGGCCGAGCGAGTTCAGTGAGTATCACAAGCCGGCAGTGAAGAAGTGGGCCAAGGCCAACGCCGAGAAGGTCGAGTTCTATCTCTATCTGCAGTTCCTGGCTGATGAGCAGCTGGCACAGGTGGATGCCCATGCCAAGAAACTGGGAATGGCACTGGGTATCTATCGCGATCTCGCAGTTGGCGTTAGCGAAGGCTCTACCGAGATCTGGGCTAATCGTGACCTGTACTCACCGGATGCCAGTGTTGGCGCCCCGCCCGATATCCTCGGGCCGCTGGGCCAGAACTGGGGCCTGCCGCCGATGAACCCGATCAAGCTGGTCGAGCAGGAGTACCAGCCGATGGTTGACCTGTTCCGCGCCAACATGAAGAGCTGCGGCGCATTGCGTATCGATCACGTCATGGCGTTGCTGCGCCTGTGGTGGGTTCCGCGGGGCGCCAATGCCGGTGCAGGTGCTTATGTTTACTACGACGTTGATGCACTGCTCGGCCTGCTGGCCCTTGAAAGTCAGCGTAACCAGTGCCTGATCATCGGCGAAGATCTGGGTACAGTGCCGGATGGTATTCAGGACAAGCTGGCCGAAAACGGCGTACACAGCTACCGCGTGTTCTTTTTCGAAACATCCAAGACCGATGGCGGTTATATCTCCCCGGCGCATTACCCGGTGCAGGCGATGGCCACCCTAACCACCCATGATATGCCCACCCTGATCGGGTTCTGGCACTGCGATGATCTGCGTTTCGGTCGCGAACTCGGGGTCTACCCGGATGAGCAGGTGTTGCAGGGTTTGTACAAAGGCCGGCATGAAGCCAAGCAGAAGATCCTGGACACACTGCATGGACACCGCTCGATTGCTGACCATATTTCGCGTGATGTGAACTGGGTGGGCATGACCCGCGAACTCAACCACGGCATGCAATTGCACATGGCCAAGGGCAGCAGCTCACTGCTGTCACTGCAGCTGGAAGACTGGCTGGAGATGGACAAGCCGGTCAACATTCCGGGCTTGCCGGAAGTGGGCAGCGGTTATGACATGTGGCGCCGCAAGCTGTCACGTAACCTCAGCGAGCTGTTCAGCCAGGAGCATATCCAGGCACTGATGAAACGCCTCACTGACGCCCGCGCCGAAGCGAGCCGTTAAGGGGAACAACTCGGTTGAAGCTGCAACAAAACTCGCCTCAGGACTATCCGCTGGATCTGGGGTTGCCCTGGGACCTGCCTCTTGAGAGTTGGCCCACTGCGCATTTCGTCGATGTTGCGCGGGGTATTTCGCGCAACATCGTGCGCTTCACCCAGTTCCGTGGCCGCATCTATGCGATCAAGGAGATCGCCGAACATCTGGCGCGTCATGAATTTCAGTTCCTGCGCAAGATGCAGGAACTGGACGCGCCCTCGGTGCGGCCGGTGGCGCTGGTGACCCAGCGCCGCGACTGCCCCAACAAGGCGCTGCTGGTGACTCATTACCTTGAGTTCTCCATGCCATATCGCTTGATCATGTCTGAATCAAACTGGGAGTACGGTTACGATACCTTGCTGGATGCCCTCGCCCAGCTACTGGTCTGGCTCCATCTGCAGGGGATTTACTGGGGCGATTGTTCGCTCTCCAATACTCTGTTCCGCCGCGATGCTGGCAAGCTGGCCGCCTATTTCGTTGATGCTGAGACCGCCGAACGTCGCGACAAGCTGTCGGATGGCCAGCGTGAGCTGGACCTGATGATCGCCCAGACCAATCTCGGTGGAGAACTGCTCGATTTGCAAGCGGGCTTCGGCTTGCCAGAAGGGGTGGATCCCGTCGGGGTGACCGAGGATCTGCTGCGCAAGTATCACGATCTGTGGCAGGAGCTGACCCAGGTCGAATTCATCGCTTTGGACGAGCAGTATCGGGTCGAGAAGCGTATCCAGCGCCTGCATGATCTGGGGTATGACGTCGAGGAGATGGAATTTGAAACCACCCCTGATGGCAACCGCCTGCGGCTGGTGACCAAGGTGGTGGAGCCTGGTCATCATATCCGCCTGCTGGAATCGTTGACCGGGGAGCGGGTACAGTCCAACCAAGCTCGCCGGCTATTGTCCGAGATCTATCGTTACCGTGCTTCCGTCAACCGTACGCGCCGTGAAGCCGGAGACATGGAACTGGGAGAGCAGGAAGCTGCGATGCAGTGGTTTCAGGAGGAGTATCGCGATGCGCTCAACCTGATCCCACCGGATCTGCGCCATCTCAATGACGACGCTGAGACTTATCACCAATTGCTGGAACACCGCTGGTATGAATCTGAGCGGGCTCACAGAGATATCGGTTGGCATGATGCAGTATCCTCATTTGTAGAGAAAATTCTGCTACCCCAGGCGGGGCAAGCCTAATCTTGGTAGATAGTCAACGCGATACGGGAAGTCACATGCTCATACAACAGCTTCAGCAGGCCCGCTGCGCCACCCCTTTTGATCAGCTCGGCCTGCGACCGGCGGCTGATGACAAGGGCTTGCAACTGACTGTTTGGTTGCCGGGTGCCCACAAGGTCGTCGTCCGTGAACTGGGTAGTGACAAGGTGGTAGGGGAGATGTCGGCCGTCCATGAAGATGGCCTGTTTGAACTGCAGATGCCCAGACGCAAGCAGCTGTTTCATTACGAGTTGGATGCAGTTGCTGGCGATGCTGCGTTCACTTCAATTTATCCTTATCAGTTTCAGGACGTTGCTTACGAGGGCATCGGTGATGCCTATGCTACTCCCGAGAACCTTTATAACCGTATGGGCGCCCATGCGTTGACCATCGACACCGTCAATGGTCCGGTGTCTGGCGTGCGTTTTGCGGTCTTTGCCCCGCACGCCACCGCCTGTTCGCTGGTGGGTGACTTCAACTTCTGGGATGGCCGCTGCCATCCGATGCAGCGCACCATCAATGGCTGTTGGGTGATCTTCGTCCCCGGCCTTGGCCATGGCGTGAAGTACAAGTACGAGATCAAGGACCCGCTGGGCAATCGCTTGCCGCACAAGGCCGACCCTGTGGGCTTTCAGGCCGAGCAGTACCCGTCTCATGCGTCGGTGGTTTATGACCACGATGCCTATCAGTGGCAGGACAGCGAGTGGCGTAACCATAATCTGGATGACAAGCGCTTCCGTCCAATTGCCGTGTATGAAGTGCACATCGGCTCGTGGCGCCAGAAGATCGAGGCCGATGGCCGTACCCGATCTTTGACCTACCGCGAGCTGGCCGAATACCTGATCCCCTATGTGAAGGATCTGGGCTTCACCCACGTCGAACTGCTGCCGGTGTCAGAGCATCCATTCTCCGGTTCCTGGGGGTATCAGCCGGTGGGGCTGTTTGCCCCGACTAGCCGCTTTGGCAACCCGGATGACTTTAAGTACTTTGTTGATCAGTGCCACCTCAATGGCATTGGTGTGATCGTCGACTGGGTACCGGCCCACTTTCCGGAAGACTCCCATGGTCTGGCCCGTTTCGACGGTACCCACCTGTATGAATACGCCGATCCGCGTCGCGGCTGGCACCCAGACTGGAACAGCTGCATCTACGACTTCGGGCGTGATCATGTGCGCCAGTTTCTGATCAGCAATGCACTGTTCTGGCTTGAGAAGTTCCACGTTGACGGGCTGCGCGTGGATGCTGTGGCATCCATGCTCTATCTCGACTACTCACGCAATCCGGGCGAGTGGGTGCCCAACGTCGATGGCGGCAACCACAACTACGAGGCGATCAGTCTGCTCAAGTGGTTCAACGAAGAGGTGTACCGCAAGTATCCTCACGCCATGACCCTTGCCGAAGAGTCGACCGCCTTTGCCGGTGTGTCGCGCCCCACCTTCACCGGTGGCCTGGGCTTTGGCTTCAAGTGGAACATGGGCTGGATGCACGACAGCCTGCATTACATGATGAAGGATCCGGCCTACCGCAAGTATCACCATGGCGAGCTGACCTTCTCGATGGTCTACGCCTATGACGAGAACTTTGTGCTGCCGCTCTCTCACGACGAAGTGGTGCATGGCAAGGGGTCGATCATCCGCAAGATGCCGGGTGACGAGTGGCAACAGGCTGCTAACGTCCGCTCCTACATGGCCTACATGTATGGCCATCCGGGCAAGAAGCTCAACTTCATGGGCAACGAGATTGGCCAGAGCGAAGAGTGGAACCACAACAGTTCGGTGCAGTGGCACCTGCTCGATTATCCCAAGCACAAAGGGATCCAGCAGCTGTTCAAGGCTCTTAACCACCTTTATCGTTCAATCCCGGCGCTGTACGAGCTGGACACCAGTTATCACGGCTTTGAATGGATCGATCACCAAGACGCTGACAATAGCCTGGTGGCTTTTATCCGCAAGGCCAAGACCGATCCAGCCGAAGTAGTAGTTGTTTGCAACTTTACACCGATACCCCGCGATGGGTATCGTTTGGGGGTTAGTCGTCCCGGACGTTACGAGGTGATCCTCAACACCGATAGCGGTGCGTTCTGGGGCAGCGACTATCACGTCAGTGATCATATGTTTACCGACCCGGTAGCGGCACATGGCAGGGCGCAATCCCTGTATTTGAATCTGCCGCCGCTGGCGACGCTCTATCTCAGGCGAGTTACCGATTAAAAATCAAGGCCGCCCGGGGGCGGCCTTGTTATTTCAGGGGGATAGATGGAGCGAGGCACACCATTTGCGGTGCTTTACCGTCAGGGACCGATCGGTGTAGCGATTGGCCGGGCTTCAGTGCTCGGCGCCAGACTCATGGAAGGTGGTTGCAATTTTGCCGTTTACTGTCCAGATGCCGAGCGGGTGGAAGTCTGCCTGTTCGAAGGCGAGGAGGAGCTGTTCCGCATTCCGATGCCGGGCAAGACAGGTCGTGTTTGGCACTGCTGGATCGAGGGGATCGGCGCCGGCCAACATTATGGCCTGCGCGCCTACGGCCATTTCCTGCCGGATCAGGGGCTCTTTTTTGATGGCCGCAAACTGTTGATTGATCCTTATGCACGCAGTCTCAGCCGGCCGCTCGTCTGGGACCGTCAGCGCTATCGAGGTGACAGCCGTGGGATGATGCCCAAATGCGTGGTTGTGGATGACAATTTCCACTGGCATGGCGTGGCCAAACCTCATGTGCCCAGCGCTCAGACCATCCTCTACGAGATCCATGTGCGTGGCTTCACCATGCAGCATCCGGAGATCCCCGAGGCCCTGCGTGGCACCTACTTGGGCTTGTGTCATCCGGCCACCATTGCCCATCTCAAGGCGCTGGGGGTGACCACCCTGCAATTGATGCCGGTCGCCTCCTTTATGACCGAGCCGTTCCTGCAGGAGCGGGGCCGGGTCAACTACTGGGGCTACAACCCAATCGCTTTCTTCGCCCCAGAACCGCGCTATGCGGTGCAGGATGCCCACACCGAATTCAAGACCATGGTCCGTGAACTGCATCGCAATGGTCTGGAGGTGGTGCTGGATGTGGTGTTCAACCACAGTGCGGAAGGTGGCGGTGACGGACCGATTCTGTCGTTCCGGGGGCTGGATAACCGTAATTTCTACCTCTATGGCCACCACCCCGACGGTAGTCCGGATTATCGCCATTACGTCAACAACACGGGCTGTGGTAATAGCATCAACCTCGATAATCCCTATGTGCTGCAGCTGGTGATGGACACCCTGCGCTATTGGGTCACCGAGATGCAGGTCGATGGTTTCCGCTTCGATCTGGCGGTGTCGTTGGCGCGCGAGGGCAACGAGTTCGATCACTACTCGGCGTTCTTCAAGGTGGTGTTCCAGGACCCGGTGCTGCGCCGCGTCAAGCTGGTGGCCGAGCCTTGGGATATCGGTATGGGCGGTTATCGCCTCGGCCAGTTCCCGACCAACTGGCATGAGTGCAACGACCGTTTCCGCGACTCGGTGCGCGGCTTCTGGCGCGGCGACCGTGGCCTGCTGGGAGAAGTGGCTACCCGCATGCTCGGCTCGCGCGATATCTTCCACAAAACCCTGCGTGCCATCTACAGCTCAGTGAACTACATCACTTACCATGACGGCTTCACTCTGGCCGATCTGGTCAGCTACAGTCATAAGCACAATGAAGCCAACGGCGAAGGCAACCGGGATGGCCATGACCATAACCTGTCGTGCAACCATGGGGTTGAGGGGCTGACCAGTGATATTGGCGTCCGTCTGGCACGTGACCAGCATCGGCGTAACCTGCTGGCCACTCTGCTGTTGTCCGTCGGCACACCTCATCTGCTGGCTGGTGATGAGCTGGGGCGCAGCCAGCAGGGCAATAACAATGCCTATTGCCAAGACAATCCGATCGGCTGGGTCGACTGGCGCGTGAATGATGACCAGCGCCAGTTTCTGGCGGCGGTCCGTCATTTGATCCGTATTCGCAAACGACTGCATCCGATCACCGAGCTTAACCTGCAGGATGACCATTACTACGGCACCAAGATGGGCCATACGGTGCGCTGGTATCGCCCTGATGGCCAATTGATGACCGATGGAGACTGGCATGACAGCGAGCGGATGTGTGTGTTGATGGAGGTGCTCTGTAATGAGGACCCCCTCGACAACCAGCAACTGGTGCTGGTGATCAACGGTAGCGATGAGCAGCAGCGCTGCCGCTTGCCGTTGCTCCATGCCAGTCAGTGTTGGCAAGTCACCGTCGATACAGCACGACCTGACTGTGGGGCCGCCACTCGCCGCGTGCCACATCATCACATTGAGGTGAAAAGGCATTCGCTGCTGATGGTAGAACGTATCAGTAATAGCATGATCTGAAGGAGCGCAGCAGGCGATGGCGGCTGGTGATGAGTGGCGCGACAAACTGAGTGGAGAGCAGTTCCGTGTGTGTTGGCAGAAGGGCACTGAGCGTCCGTTTAGTGGCATTCTGCTGCATAACACGGCTACGGGCGACTACCACTGCGTCTGCTGTGACCGGCCGCTGTTCCCGTCGACCTCAAAATATGATGCGGGGTGTGGCTGGCCCAGTTTCTATGCCTCGCTGGCGGGAGCGGTGCAGTTGAGTGAGGATCGCAGTCACGGCATGATCCGCACAGAAGTGTGCTGTGCTGGCTGCGGCGCTCATCTGGGCCATGTATTTGACGATGGACCGGCACCAACCGGCCTGCGCTACTGCATCAATTCAGTTTCTCTGAGCTTTGCCGCTGATGGTGATAGCAGCGACAAGGCCTAGGAGCTAATGCTATTGGCCGCGCGGGGAGACAAAGGTGCGATCGTTGATCTGATCGAACAGATCTTCGGCATTATCATTGAGTTGCTTCAGGGTCTCTTTACCCATGCGGAAATGCTCGGCAATGCTGCCCGCACGTGCGCCTTCAACCTCAGCCAGTTCGGCGACTCGCATCCACGTATAGGCTTTTTCGGGAACGTCCTTGCGGTAATAGAGGGTGGCCAGGGTAGTGAGGGCGTCACCACTATATTCCTCCTTTTTTGGCAGTAACTCGAGTGATCTCAATGTCTTGTGGATGGCCAGATCGATGTCGCTTTTGGCGTAGTAAGTGCCGAGGCGGTACTGGATTTCTCCAATCTGTAGCTCGCCCTGTTTGTCAGCCTCCAGCAGGCGCTGGAGTGAGTCGTCGCGGGCTTCGCGAGTCCAGTGCCAGAACAGCAGAAATGGATTGCTGGAGTCGAGGGTTGCCTTGGACAGCTGTTCGATCTCGTTGAGTGATGTTAGATAGCCCCGCATACGATTGGCAGCCGCGAAGCGCTGCTCCTGCTGACGCACGTCAGCAGCTAACGCTATGCAGTCGCGATAGACCTCCCACGCCAGCAGCATCTGGTAGCGGGCATCGTCGTCGGCTGGTTTGGCCTTGAGTACGATGCGCTGTTCAATGACAGCTGCCCGCTGGTAGCGACACCAGCCATCCTCATTGAGATCTGAACAAACGTCCGGATGAAGACTGCACAGCTCACGCATGGTTTTGCGCTCCGAACACCCCGCCAACAGCGCCAGCCCTGAAAAGTACAGGACCAGCAGGCACAGGCGGGCGGGGTTGAGCATCGGCGGCCTCACATCATTCAGGCTTTGTCTGCCAGTTTGGCCCAAGTATCGCGGAGCGCAACGGTACGGTTGAATACCAATGCCTGCTCGTTGCTACAGTCGCGGCAGAAGTAGCCTTGGCGCTCGAACTGGTAAGGCTCAGAGGCTACGGCCGATGCCAGTGATGGCTCGGCAAAGCCCTGCTGGACCACCAGTGACTGAGGATTTATAACCGTGCGGAAGTCATCTTCTGCCCCAGGGTTTGCCACTGAGAACAGGCGGTCATAAAGGTTAAAGTGCGCCGCCACAGCGGTGGTCGTTTCCACCCAGTGGATAACGCCACGGACCTTGCGCCCGTCCGGCAGGTCTCTGCCCAACGACTCAGGTTCGTAGCTGCAATAGATGCAGCTGATGGTGCCATCGGCATCCTTGTCGACCCGCTCGGCCTTGATCACGTAGCCGTTGCGCAGCCGCACTTCACCTCCAAGCACCAGGCGCTTGAAGTGTTTGTTGGCTTCTTCGCGGAAATCTTCACGCTCGATCCACAGTTCGCGACCGAAGGGCAGGGTACGACTACCCAGCTCAGGTTTGTTGGGGTGGCGCGGTGACTCAATCTGTTCCAGCACGCCGGTCGGATAGTTGTCGATCACCACCTTGACCGGATCGAGCACCGCCATCGCCCGTGGCGCGGTTTCATTCAGCTCATCACGAATGCAGCTTTCCAGGGCAGCCATTTCGACCACGTTGTCCTGTTTGGTGACGCCAATGCGGCGGCAGAATTCACGGATGGCGCTGGGGGTGTAGCCGCGGCGGCGCAGACCGGCAATGGTTGGCATGCGCGGATCTTCCCAACCACTGACAAAACCTTCCTGTACCAAGGTATTGAGCTTGCGCTTGCTCATCACCGTGTATTCCAGGTTCAGGCGTGAAAACTCGTACTGACGCGGATGACAGGGGATGCTGATGTTGTCCAGTACCCAGTCATAGAGGGCGCGGTTGTCCTGGAACTCCAAGGTACACAGCGAATGGGTGATCCCTTCGAGAGCATCGCTAATGCAGTGGGTGAAATCGTACATCGGGTAGATGCACCACTTGTCCCCGGTCTGGTGATGCTCGGCAAACTTGATCCGGTAGATCACCGGATCGCGCATGCAGATGATGGGTGAAGCCATGTCGATCTTGGCGCGCAGACAGCATTCGCCCTCTTTAAACTGGCCGTCACGCATCTGTTGGAACAGCGCCATATTGCGTGCCACTGTTGTGTCGCGGTGCGGGCTGTTGCGGCCAGGCTGGGTCAGGGTGCCACGATACTCACGCATCTGCTCGGCATTGAGGAAATCGACGTAGGCCAGTCCTTTCTCGATCAGCTCGACGGCATAGCCGTGCAGTTGGTCGAAGTAATCAGAGGAATAGCGTACGGCGCCATCCCAGTGAAAGCCTAGCCAGCTGACGTCACGCTGAATGGATTCAACGTAGTGCTGGTCCTCTTTCTCCGGGTTGGTGTCGTCAAAACGCAGGTTGCAGCCGCCCTGATAGTCTTCGGCAATGCCAAAGTTCAGGCAGATTGACTTGGCGTGACCGATATGCAGGTAGCCATTGGGTTCAGGAGGAAAGCGGGTCTTGATGACGCTGTGCTTGCCGTCGGCGAGGTCGCGCTCGATGATTTGGCGAACGAAATTGGAGGCGGGCGTCTTGGCCGGCTCAGACATAAAAACTCCTCAGTGGGGGCGGAAGCCCCCGGAATGCAGATTCAGCGCTTCTTGTGGTCGCAGTCAGCTTTGTTGCAGTGACCATAGAGGTAGAGGCTGTGATTGGTCAGGGTGATGCCATGGCGTTCGGCAATGTCGTGTTGGCGCTCCTCAATCACGTCGTCGCTGAACTCGATCACATGGCCGCAATCGAGACAGACCAGATGGTCGTGATGATGGCTCGGCGTCAGCTCGAATACCGACTTTCCACTATCAAAGTGGTGGCGGCTGACCAGCCCGGCGTCATCAAACTGGTTGAGCACCCGGTAGACCGTGGCCAGCCCGATCTCTTCACCTTGATCGAGCAGCTTTTTATACAGATCTTCGGCACTACTGTGCTGGTTCTCCGGATGCTTGAGCAGCGCCAGAATCTTGGTGCGTGGCAACGTGACCTTAAGGCCGGCTTTGCGCAGCGGATTAGTTTCGTCGGCCATGGGTGCCTCTTCCAGGGTTTCAGGCCAGCAGTTCTGCCAGCCCCATCTCGTCAATGATCTGTTTGACCCAGCGGTCAACCCGTTGTTCGGTCAGTTCCGGCTGACGATCTTCGTCGATGCCGAGGCCGATAAAGGTGCTCTCATCCACCAGCGCCTTGGATGCCTCGAATTGGTAGCCCGCAGTCGGCCAGTGGCCAACGATGGTGGCGCCGCGCGGCTCGATCAGATCGCGCAGGGTGCCCATGGCATCGAGGAAGTACTCGGCGTAATCCTCCTGGTCGCCGCAACCGAACAGGCCGACGATATGATCGCCAAAGTCGACTTTCTGCAGCTCCGGGAAGAAGTCATCCCAGTCACACTGAGACTCGCCGTAATACCAAGTGGGGATGCCGAGCAGCAGGAAGTTGTACTTTTCGATGTCGGCGCGGCTGGCCTTGGCGATGTCGTACAGGTCGGCGTTTTGGGCGCCGAGTTTCTTCTGGATCTGCTTGGCGATCGCCTCGGTGTTACCGGTGTCGCTGCCGAAAAAGATTCCTACCACAGCCATAGCTCTGTTCCGATCTCTTGCAGGGTCATTGGATTAGCGCTGCATTATACAAGGCATGGCGGCTTCGCGCACCGCCATCAGCCACCGTGCTCCCAGCTGTACTGGATAATGCCCTTGACGATGAAGCCGGCGCAGCCGAGAAACAGCACCAGCCACACCACGAAACGACCGAAGCGGGGCACTGCGGCGCGGTTGAGCACATCGCGAATAGCCAAGCCAATGAACAGGAATAGCACGGCAATGCCAAGGTTGAACATCAGGGTTTCCAGTTGTTCAAAATCATCCACGAGGTAATGCTCCGTTGTTAAACCGATACGCCTTCGATAAAGCGCTGGACCATGGCATTGAACAGCCGTGGTTTCTCGACATGAACCCAGTGACCCGCTTCGGCGATCTCGCGCAGCTGGGCGTTGGGAAACGCATGCAGGGTCTGCATCCGGTGTTCGGGCAGGATGAAGTCAGACTGCCCACCCCGCACAAACAGGGTGGCGCCGGTAAAGGGCAGGGGACCACTAGGGGCTTTCAGCAACTGGGGGTATTGCTGGCGAATGGCACCATAGCCAATGCGCCATACCAGACCTTCACCGTCATCGTCGCTGACCAGGTTTTTAAGCAGGAACTGACGTAGTTCAACTGCTTCCAGCTCGGTGGCAAGAACGGCATCAGCCTCTTTGCGGTTGGCAATCGGCAGCGCCTTTGCCAACTTGTCGAGGGCGCGAAACACCGCCTGGTGGTGGGCCGAATAGGTGACCGGGGCGATATCCACCACCACCAGTTTGCTCACTCGCTTGGCATGCTGCAGCGCCAGCTGCATCGCCACCTTGCCGCCCATGGAGTGACCGACCACGCTGGCGCGGGGGATGGCCAGCTCAGCCATGGTTTCAACCACATCCTGGGCCATCAGCGGATAGGTCATCAGCGGATCGTGGGGTGACTTGCCGTGGTTGCGCAGGTCCAGCGAGAACACCTGATAGTGCTGGGCCAGCTCTTGGGCCAGCTGGTTGAGATTGTCGCCACTGCCAAACAGGCCGTGCAGCAGGATGAGCGGGGACCCCGCGCCAATGACGCGGTGATGCAACAGCATGGGATAAGGCTCCTTGCAGAGGGCAGGCACCACGGTGCCGGAAAACGTGCACAGAGTATCAATTTTTGTGACCGCCAGTATAATGCGCGACACCTTGAGGTGGATGGCCGGTGCGCACGCAAGTGATGCGGACAATCGACGTTGACGATGAGCTTTACCACTACATCGCCAGCAATACCCGCCATATCGGCGAGAGCGCTTCGGCGATCCTGCGTCGTTTGCTGGGGATAGGCGGTGAGCACAGCGAGCCTCTGCAACCACGGCTGGCCAATCGCGAGCAGCAGTGCCTTATCCGTCTGGCGGAAATTCTCGGGGCGCGTGGCAAGCAGAGCGACCGTTTTCTCGATGCCTTGGCGGTGCTCGCCGAGCACGCTCCGGCCCAGTTCTCCCAGCTGCTTGAACTGCGTGGCCGCAGCCGCCGTTACTTCTCCCTTTCTGCCGACGAGCTGCTGGCCAGTGGCAGCAGCAGTCGCCCCTGTGCCATTCCTGGCACCAGTTACTTTGTTGTTACCAATGCCAGCGGCCCCCAAAAGGCGCGACTTCTGGACCGGGCCATGCGCCGTTGCTGCCTGTCCCCCGAGTCTCGCAGCCAGTTGCTGGCCTTGGCCCGGTTTTCTGCATCCAAGGAGAATTGAGTCCAATGGCCCGTCACCCTCTGGCCGGTACCCCGGCCCGCACCGAACACCTCTGTAACATCCCCCGCCTGATCGCCGCTTATTACACCACTACTCCTGATGTGACCGACCCCGCCCAGCGCGTGGCCTTCGGCACCTCCGGCCATCGTGGATCGTCGTTCAAGGGGGCGTTCAACGAGGCCCATATCCTCGCCATCACCCAGGCGATCGTTGAGTACCGTGCTGCTCAGGGCACCACTGGCCCGCTGTTCCTCGGCATGGATACCCATGCCTTGTCGGAAGCAGCATTTGCCTCGGCGGTTGAAGTGCTGGTGGCCAATGGCGTGGAGGTGCGTTACCAGGCGGGTCGCGGCTACACGCCGACGCCGGTGATCTCCCACGCCATTCTTGGCTACAACGCCGGCCGCAGTGACGGTCTGGCCGACGGTGTGGTGATCACGCCGTCCCACAATCCGCCGGAAGATGGCGGCTTCAAGTACAACCCGCCCAATGGTGGCCCGGCCGACAGCGACGCCACCAAGGTGGTGGAAGCCCGCGCCAATGCCATTCTTGCTGACGGCCTCAAGGCGGTGAAGCGGCTGCCGTTTGCTGAAGCGCTGGCGTCACCGCTGGCGGTGGCCTACGACTATGTCGCCCCTTATGTCGCCGATCTCGGTAACGTCATCGACATGGACGCCATCAAAAAGGCGGGCGTGCGCATCGGTGTCGACCCCATGGGCGGTTCCGGTATCGCCTTCTGGCCCGCCATCGCCGCCCATTACGGCCTGAACATCGAAGTGGTCAACGACCGTGTCGACCCGACCTTCAGCTTTATGACCTTGGATAAAGATGGGCGCATCCGTATGGATTGCAGCTCGCCAGACGCCATGGCCAGCCTGATCCGGTTGAAGGACAAGTTCGACGTCGCCGTCTCCAACGACCCGGACTATGACCGCCACGGCATCGTCACCCCGTCAGCCGGCCTGATGAACCCCAACCATTATCTGGCGGTGGCCATCGACTATCTGGTCACCCATCGCCCGGGCTGGCGCAACGATCTGGCAATCGGCAAGACGCTGGTCAGTTCGAGCATGATCGACCGGGTGGTGGCCAGCCATGGCAAGGTGCTGAAAGAGGTGCCGGTCGGTTTCAAATGGTTTGTGGATGGCCTCTATGATGGCTCCTTCGCCTTTGGCGGCGAAGAGAGCGCCGGTGCCAGTTTCCTGCGCCGTGATGGCAAGGTGTGGAGCACCGACAAGGACGGTATCATCCTGGCGCTGCTGGCTGCGGAGATCACCGCAGTCACCGGCAAAGACCCGGGTCAGCACTATCAGGCCCTGACCGCCCGCTTCGGCAACCCGGTCTACCAGCGTCTTGACGCCGTGGCCAACCATGCCCAGAAGCAGGTGCTGTCGAATCTTGATGCCAGTCTGGTGGAGGCTTCCACCCTGGCTGGCGAGCCGATCCTGGCCAAGCTGACTCACGCGCCCGGTAACGGCGCGGCCATCGGCGGGCTGAAGGTAGTGACCGAAAACGGCTGGTTTGCCGCCAGACCGTCGGGAACCGAGGAGATCTACAAGATCTACCTTGAGAGTTTCAAAGGCAGCGAGCATCTGGCGCTCCTCCAGCAGGAGGCGCAACAGATTGTCGCCGCGGCCTTTGCAAAAGCGGGATGCTGAGCATGCGGATTGGTGCTGAATTACGCACTTTTTCGTGAGGCTCAGTTCACAAAACGGGGCGAAGGCGAACTTAGATCAAGGTCGAGCTTTGCCCCTGTCGTTAGCATCTGGCGACTTTGTAAGTTTGCAACAGGGTGAAAATCTGACATTGTCAGACCCCCACCCGAGTCCGGCCACATAGCTTGAAGGACGAACCAATGGCGACCAAGAAGACCACGACCAGCAAGGCAACAGCGGCTGCCGCTCCGGCGAAACTGTTCGACCTTTCCGTTGAGGAGTTGAAGAGCTCCATCGTCAAGCACCTGCACTCCACGCTGGGTACTGACGAAAACAAGGCGAACAAGCGTGCCTGGTGGAATGCCACCTGCGCTGCTACCAAGGAGCTGGCGTTCGAGCGTCTGCGTCAAACCCAGAAGACCCACTACACCCAGGACACCCGCGCGATTCATTATCTGTCGCTTGAGTTCCTGATGGGCCGTCTGCTGTCCAACAACCTCCATAACCTGGAGGTGTTTGAACCGGCTGCCCAGGCTCTGAAAGAGCTGGGTATGGACATCAATGATGTCTGTGACGAAGAGCCGGACATGGCGCTCGGCAACGGTGGTCTCGGCCGTCTTGCAGCTTGCTTTATCGACTCGCTGGCCACTTTGGGCTACCCAGCCATTGGTTACGGCATTCATTACGAACACGGCCTGTTCCGTCAGGAGTTCCAGGACGGTCGCCAGATCGAGCGTCCGGATGAGTGGCGCGAGTATGGCAACCCGTGGGAGATCTGCCGCCCTGAGTCCACTCAGGATGTGCCTCTGTTCGGTTATGTTGAAACCGTGTTTGACGAAGCCGGTGCCCTGCGCAAGAAGTGGCACCCGGGTCGCGTCATCAAGGGTGTTCCGTGGGACGTACCGGTCGTTGGCTTTGGCGGCAAGACCGTCAACATCCTGCGTCTGTGGGAAAGCCGCGCTTCCGACTTCTTCAATTGGGATGTGTTCAATGCCGGCGGTTACGTCGACGCCCAGGTTGAAAATGCTGAAGCTGAAGCCGTCTCCAAGGTGCTCTACCCGAACGACGAAACTGAAGCCGGTAAGGCCCTGCGCCTGATCCAACAGTATTTCTTCTGCGCCTGTTCGCTGAAGGACATCATCCGCCGCTTCCGCCGTGTCCATAACGGCAACTGGGCCAAGTTCCCGGAGCAGGTGGTGATTCAGCTCAACGACACTCACCCGACCGTGGCTATCCCTGAGCTGATGCGCCTGCTGATCGACGAATATCAGCTGAACTGGGACGACGCTTGGGGCATTAGCCGTCGCGTCTTCAACTACACCAACCACACCTTGCTGCCAGAAGCACTGGAGAAGTGGGCGGTACATCTGTTCGAACGCGTGCTGCCGCGTCATCTCGAGATCATCTACGAGATCAACCGTCGCTTCCTCAACGACGAAGTTGAAGCCAAGTGGCCGGGTAACGACGAGATTAAGCGCAAGCTGTCGATCATCGAAGAAGGCAATGTGCGTCAGGTCCGTATGGGTAACCTGTGCGTCGTCGGCAGCTCCAAGGTGAATGGCGTAGCTCAGATCCACAGCGATCTGGTCAAGCGTGACCTGTTCCCGGAGTTCGACCAGCTGTGGCCGACCAAGATCCTCAACGTCACCAACGGCATTACCCCGCGTCGCTGGCTTAAAGCCTGTAACCCGCGTCTGGCTGCTGCACTGACTGAGAAAGTTGGCTACGGTTGGGAAACCAATCTGGACAAGCTGCGCGATCTGGCCCAATACGCTGATGACGCTGAATTCCAGCAGGAATACATGGCCATCAAGCGCGCCAACAAGGAAGACTTGGCCAAGTTGGTGAAAGAGCTGACTGGCATCGACATCAGCGCCGACGCTATTTTCGATGTTCAGATCAAGCGCCTGCACGAGTACAAGCGTCAGCACCTCAACCTGCTGCACATCTTGGCTCTGTATCGTCGCCTGCTGGAAAACCCGAACTACGACATGCACCCGCGCGTGTTCTTCTTCGGCGCCAAGGCGGCCCCGGGTTACAAGCTGGCCAAAGACATCATCTACGCCATCAACAAGATTGCCGAGCGCATCAACAATGACCCGCGCATCAAAGGCAAGCTGAAAGTGGTGTTCATGCCGAACTACCGCGTAACCCTGGCTGAGCGCATCATTCCGGCCGCTGACATCTCCGAGCAGATCTCTACTGCCGGTAAAGAAGCCTCGGGTACCGGCAACATGAAGATGGCCCTCAACGGCGCCCTGACTATGGGTACGCTGGATGGCGCCAACATCGAGATCGCCGAGGAAGTGGGTGATGACAACTGCGTGATCTTCGGTCTGACCGTTGAGCAGGTGGAAGCTATCCAGGCCAAGGGCTACAACTCTTGGGATTACTACTACGGTAACGCTGAGCTCAAAGCGATCCTCGACTGGCTGGATACCGACTTCTTCACTCCGGGCAAACCGGGTGAACTGTCGGCCATCAAGCGCAGCTTGCTGGAAGGCGGCGATCCCTACCTGGTGCTGGCCGATTTCGATGCCTACTCGGAAGCGCACAAGCGTGCTGATGCCAAGTACCGCGACAGCAAAGGCTGGGCGCGCAGCATGATCATCAACACCGCATGCATGGGTAAATTCAACTCCGATCGCTCGATCGAAGATTACGCCCGTGACATCTGGTACCTCACCAAGTGTGATGTGTAAGCCAAAACGGCTTGATGGATGATTGAACAAGCCAGCCTTCGGGCTGGCTTTTCTTTTGCCTGAATGCCGATTTCCGCTGATCTGAAAGCCCTTCGCGAGCAGCAACAAGGTGCCAGCGCAGCAATGGTTGGCGTATGCTGTGCGTCCTTTTCTGCTATCCGCTCACTAACATTGATGCCACATCGTCTGCAGCAACGTCGACTCCATCGCCAGCGCCGCCTGCGCGGGTTGTGGTGTTCGTTGTTGGCGCTGTTACTGGCAGGCGCTGCAGTAGCCACTTTGGCAGGTGATTTCCCAGTGACCTGGCCGGCGCTGATCGATCCGCAATCGCCGAGCTGGCAGGTGTTGACCACCCTGCGCTGGCCGCGTCTGGTTGGCGCCTTGGTGGTGGGTGGCTCACTGGCCTTGAGCGGCGCATTGCTACAGGTGTTGCTGCGTAACCCGGTGGCTGATGCCGGATTGCTGGGGATCACGCCTGCTGCGGCTTTTGCTGCTGTGTTGTGGCTGAGCCTGGTTGGCAGCCTGACCATTGGCCCATTGCTGTTGCCGTTGATGGCCGGCCTGGGGGCAGTGGCCATGACCTTGACCTTGATGGTGGCTGCATTGCGCGGCGGAGTCGGTAATGGCGAGCGGTTGGTGCTCATCGGCGTTGCTGCTGGGGCTCTGTTCTCGGGTTTAACCGCTTTTTTGCTCTATCGCCTCGATGATCTAACCCTGCGTCAGGTGCAGTTCTGGCTACTTGGTTCGGTCGCTCAGATCAGCCTGCTGCAGGCGCTGGCGGCGGCAGTGCCGCTATTGCTACTGGGTTGGTGGTTATGGCGGCGGGCAGCGGCTATTGATGCCTTGCTGCTGGGCGTGGTGGAGGCGCGGTTAGCCGGGGTGCCGGTGGTGCGCCTGCAGCGCCAGCTGCTGCTGGCGGCCGCCTTGCTGGCGGCCATTGCCGTGGTGCTGGCTGGCGGCATCGCCTTTGTTGGCCTGCTGGTGCCCCATCTGCTGCGCCGGCTGGGGTGCGACCGCCATCACCAGCTACTGCCGCTGACGCTGGTGGGCGGTGGTGTGCTGCTGCTGTGGGCGGATCAAGGTGTGCGATTGCTGGCCGGAGCACCGGTGCCGCTGGGGGTAATCACCATGATCCTGGGGGCTCCGGCCCTGTTGCTGCTGCTGTGGCGGCGGGGGCCGCTGCAATGAGTGTATTGCGCTGCGACCAGCTGACCATCGACCGTGACGGCTGCCCGCTGCTGCAGGGGTTAAGCCTGAGTCTCGGCAGTGGCGAGATCCTCCATCTGCTCGGCGCCAACGGCTGTGGCAAAAGCACTTTGCTGCAGGCACTGGCGGGCCTCCACTCGCCGGCTGCTGGCCAAATCCTGTTTGCTGGGGCGCCCTTGGCCCGCCGCGAACCTCAATTGTTGGCCCGTCAGCGGCTGCTGCTGCCGCAGCGCCAGCAGATCCCGTTCGAGCTGGAAGTGGCCGATTACCTGACCATCGGCTGGCAAGCCTGCGGCTTTGATGGTGAGCGCTGGCTCGACGCGCCCCAGTTTGCGGCCTGCTGTCGGGCCTTGGATATTGACTGGCTGTTGGGGCGCGAGATCCACCACCTGTCGGGTGGCGAGTGGCAGCGGGTGCGGCTGGCGGCCACCCTGACTCTGGCTGAGCGTAGCCTCAACCCCGAGTCGCTGTTGCTGCTGTTGGACGAACCTTTTACTGCTCTGGATCTGCGCCACAAGAGTGATCTGCTGGCGGCTATTTGCCGCTTGGCGGCGCAGGGGTTGGCTTTTGTCATCGTCCACCATGAGCCGGCGTTGGCCTTTGCCCATGCTGGCCGGGTCGCGCTGCTGGGGGAAGGCCAGTTGCTGGCCTGTGCGCCGCCAGCCGATGCGCTAACCCCGCCGTTGCTGGCCCGCGCCCTAGGGGTCGCGGCACAAGTGGCCCGGGTGGAGGGCGATGACGTATTAATCACCGATATCGAGCGCAAGCCGCGCCGGCTCTGAGCTCATCACTGCATCAACAGGCGACGGCGGTTGCCATGCTGGTATAATCGCCGTCCGCCACCAAGGCCAGGAGCAGACCTCAGCCATGATCCCCGCATTGGGCCACGACCATCAGCTTTTACCCGCCTATCAGGCCTATGCAGACGCGCTGCGTGGCGCCGGTTTCGCCGGTGATATCGACAGCAGTTATGCCAGCCGATTGACCATGGCCACCGATAACAGCGTCTACCAGAAACTGCCGCAGCTGGTGCTCTTTCCGCGCCACAGTGCGGATGTGCAGCTAGCCCTGCAGCTGGCAAACAGCGCCGAACATCGCAGCGTGCGCTTTACCCCACGCGGCGGCGGCACGGGCACCAATGGCCAGGCCCTGAATGACGGTATCGTGGTCGACCTGTCGCGCTACATGAACCGGGTGCTGAGCGTCGATGGCGAAGGCCGCCGGGCACGGGTCGAAGCCGGGCTGGTCAAGGATGCGCTCAACGAGCAGCTGGCTGGCCATGGTCTGTTTTTCTCGCCAGAACTCTCCACCTCCAACCGCGCCACCATCGGCGGCATGGTCAGCACCGATGCCTCGGGTCAGGGTAGTCTGGCCTATGGCAAGACCTCGGATCATGTGCTCGGCCTGACCCTGGTGCTGATGGATGGCTCACTGCTGCAGACTGCGCCGCTGGCTATGGCCGATGCTGAGAAGCTGGCGCTGGAGGAGGGGATGGCCGGTGCCATCTACCGTCAGGTACTCGATTCCTGCGTTGGTCAGCGGCCGTTGATTGATGCCAAGTTCCCTGCGCTTAATCGCTTTCTGACCGGTTATGACCTTAAGCATGCCTATGATCCTGAAGGCCCGACCATCGATATTGGTCGTCTGATCTGCGGCGCCGAGGGGACGTTGGCGCTGGTGACCGAGGTTGAGATCAACCTCACCCCCATCCCTAAACACCGCACCCTGGTCAACATCCAGTACGCCAGTTTTGATGCTGCACTGCGTCATGCGCCGGCGATGGTGGCGGCCAACGCCCTGTCCGTCGAAACCGTCGACAGCCGGGTGCTGGGGCTGGCCAAAGAAGATATCGTTTGGCATAGCGTCAAGAGCCTGCTCGGCGAGGGGGCAGACAAAGCCCTTGGCCTCAACATCGTTGAGTTTGCCGATGATGACGCGGCCACCCAAAGTGCCAAGGTCGAGGCTCTGACGGCACTGCTGGACGAAGAACTGGCCGCCGGGCGCAATGGCGTGCTTGGCTATCAGCTGTGCGCCGATCTGCCATCGATCAACAAGGTCTATGGCATGCGCAAGAAAGCGGTAGGGCTTTTGGGTAATGCCAACGGCAGCCGCAAACCGATCGCCTTTACCGAAGACACCTGCGTGCCGCCGCACCATCTGGCCGATTACATTGCCGAGTTCCGTGCCCTGCTCGACGGTCATAATCTGCAGTACGGCATGTTTGGTCATGTCGATGCTGGGGTGCTGCATGTGCGCCCGGCGCTGGATATGTGCGATCCGGCGGACGAACAACTGCTGCGCATCATCTCCGATCAGGTGGTGGCTCTGACCGCCAAATATGGCGGCTTGATGTGGGGTGAGCATGGCAAGGGGTTCCGCTCTGAGTATGGCCCGGCCTTTTTCGGCGATGATCTCTTTGCCGAACTACGCCGCATCAAAGGAGTGTTCGACCCCGACAACCGCTTGAACCCCGGCAAGATCTGCACCCCGCTGGCCAGCAGCGAGACGCTGGTGTCGGTGGACGATCTCAAGCGTGGTGCCATCGACCGGGGTATCCCGGTCGAGGTACGTGACAGCTTTGCCAAGCCGCTGGCCTGCAATGGCAACGGTCTGTGCTTCAACTACGAGTACAGCTCGCCGATGTGTCCGTCGATGCGGGTCAGCCAGGATCGCCGCCATTCACCCAAGGGGCGGGCAATGCTGGTGCGCGAATGGCTGCGGCTGCTGGCGGCTAACGGCAGTGACGTGCTGGCACTTGAGCAGGAGGCGCTCAGCCGTCGTACCAGCCTGCGCGACTGGGTCGAGCGCTGGCGCAACAGCCGTGCTGCCAAGGCGGGCCAGTATGATTTCAGCCATGAAGTGATGGAGTCGATGAAGGGCTGTCTGGCCTGCAAGGCCTGCTCCAGTCAGTGCCCGATCAAGGTGGATGTGCCCAACTTCCGCGCCCGCTTCATGAACCTCTACTACCAGCGCTACCTGCGTGCGCCGCGCGATTATCTGGTGGCCAACATCGAGCGGGCGCTGCCGTTGATGGCGCGGGCGCCGGGGCTGATTAACTTCTTCCTCAAGCAGCGCTGGGTGCAGAAGCTGACCGCCGCCACCACCGGTTTTGTCGATGCGCCGCTGCTGTCGCAGCCGACGCTCGCGGCCCAGCTGCGTGGCCAGTCGGCCATCGGCTATGACCTGGCGGCGCTCAAGGCGCTACCGGCCGCCGAACGCGCCCGCTTCGTGCTGGTGGTGCAGGATCCCTTCACCAGCTATTACGATGCCGATGTGGTGGCTGACTTTGTGCGCCTGATTGAGGCCCTTGGCTTCCAGCCGGTGCTGCTGCCCTTTAAGCCCAATGGCAAGCCGGAGCATGTCAAAGGTTTCCTCAAGGCGTTCAACGCCACCGCCCGCACCAGTGGCCAGTTCCTGGCCGAGCTGGCGGCGCTGGGGATGCCGCTGGTCGGCCTCGACCCGGCATTGGCACTCTGCTATCGCGATGAATACCGCGAAGTGGAGGGCAGCCGGGCCGATGAGTTTGAGGTGATGCTCAGCCACGAATGGTTGCTGTCGCTGCTTGGCCAGATCCCGCCGGGTGCTACTCGTGCCGCCACGCCATTGCGGTTACTTGGCCATTGCACCGAGAAGACCGCGCTGCCGGCCTCAATGGATGAGTGGAAGAAGATCTTCGCCCACTTCGGGGTGCCGCTGGAGAGCGCGCCTGTGGGGTGTTGCGGCATGGCCGGCACCTACGGCCACGAGGCCCCCAATCAGCAAGCGGCCAGCGGCATCTATCAGCTGAGCTGGGCCCAGGCGATCGATGGCCGCGAGCCACAGAGCCTGCTGGCCACCGGCTACAGCTGTCGCAGTCAGGTCAAACGCTACGAGGGCTTCAAACCCAAACATCCGGTACAGGCGCTGCTGCAGCTGGTGGGGCAGGGGGCATGAAGGATCTGACCCGCCCACCGCGACTGCTGTTTGTCTGCCTAGGCAACATCTGTCGCTCACCCACGGCCGAGGCGGTGATGCGCAAGCTGGCCGCCCGCCACAATGTGGCACTCACCGTCGATTCTGCCGGCACCTATGCCGGCCACAAAGGAGAGCCGCCAGACGGCCGTAGTCGCATCGCCGGTGAACGGCGAGGCTACAACTTTAGTGGCATCAAGGCTCGGCCGGTGATCGACAGCGATTTTGGCGATTTCGATCTGATCCTGGCGATGGATAACAGCAATCTGGCCGATCTGCAGCGTCGTTGCCCGGCCGAGTACCAGCACAAGCTGGCGTTGCTGCTCAGCTATGGTGACAGCGGCGTGGCCGAAGTGCCTGACCCCTACTACGGCGGCCCTCAAGGCTTTGAACGGGTGCTGGATCTGGTGGAGGAGGCCTGTGGCCAGCTGCTCCGCCAGATAGCCCAGGAACAGGAATTGGCGTGAGTCGACCAGGACTTTGCACTGTTAGCAGCAACACCGTCTTTGAGCGGCGTTGCTGTTTTTGCTGCCGCCCTGGTTAGGGCTGGGTTGCGTTAACCAGCAGCTGCCATTGGCGCAGGGCGTCGGCGTTACCCTCATTGGGCTGGTGGACTGCGCGCTGATAGCGGTAGCTGAACAGATCGAACCAGCCATCGAGCAGGCGGGCGTTGGCCTCATCACCCGCCATCGCCAGCAGCCTCGCCCCTACTTCTGCGGTGGCCAGTTGTTCCGGGCGTGAGGCTTCGCGCAGCCCATAGCGCGACAACTGCTGTGGATTGAACGACAGCAGCGGCAACGATTCGAGCCAAGGGCTCTTGCGGAAGATTTTGCAGGCCTCGCGCCAGCTGCCATCGATCAGCACAAACAGTGGCCGTTTGCCGGCGGGTAAAGACGGCAGCTGCTCATATACCTGGCGTTCGGGGCCGGCGTAGGTCGCGGGGAACACCAGAAATGGGGCCCATTGCGGCTCAGCCAGCAGCTGCACCAGCGCCTCATCGGCTACCCCGCGTTGCCAGATAAACCCCCAAGTATCGCGGATGCGATCTGCGATCAGCTTGCCGCTGTTGCTGGGTTTAAGGATTTCGTCGTCATGAAACAGCAGGGCAAAGCCAGCCGGGCTAGGCGCTGATGGCCGGTTGTCAGCGCAGATGCAGTGGGGCAGGGCCAGCCGGCACAACGGGCAGCGCACCACCCGGCCACCGCGGGCCAGAAACGGGCGGGTACTGCGCGCCAGGCGCTCGGCAAACAGCAGATGCAGGCGATGGCTGGCCCTGGCCGCAGCAGCCGCAGCCACGGCGGCGGTGTCCGTAGGGTCCGGTGCTGTTATTGCGGTGGCGGTGGCCGCCAATGGCGGTTTCTGAGCGTTAGTCATGAACACTGGCGTTGCTGGTTGAGGGCGGCGATCAAGCCTGAGCCAGATGACGCTGTCCAGCCCTTTGTGCAGCCGTTGAATGCCCACACCGCCAGCAGGTTGTGATCGGGTGGCAACACTGGTATATCCGGGCAAGAGCAACACCTACAGGAAGTGCCCGATGTTTTCACTGCAGTTGTGTGAGCAGGTTGAGCGTCTGGCGCGGGTGCTGTCGATGACCCTGCACTACAAGGATCGCGGTACCCACGGTCATTGCGACCGGGTGGCGCTGCTGGCCGAGGATTTTGCCGGCTATCTCGGCTTTGATGGTGACCACCGCCGTTCCATCAAGCTCGCTGCCGCCTTTCATGATCTGGGCAAGATCGGCGTGCCCGATCAGATCATCCACAAACAGCACCGGCTGACCGATGACGAGATGGTGCAGATGCGCGCTCATCCACTGATCAGCGAGCGCATTCTGGCTCAGATTGACCACCCGGCATGCGCGGCCATGGGGCGTTGGGCGCGCAGCCATCATGAGTGCATCGATGGCAGTGGCTATCCCGATGGTTTGGCTGGCTCGGAGATCCCGGTCGAATCGCAGTTGTTGACGCTGGTCGATAACTATGACGCCATGGCCGAGCGCCGCGCCTATTCGGCGCCGCGCACCCATAACGCCATTCTGGCGATCATGGAAAGCGAGACCGGCTGGAAGCATGATGCCGGGTTGTTTGGACGCTTTACCGCCTACATTGACCAAAGCCCTTATCGCCAACCCTTTTGATGGGGCTGGGCAGAGCGGGCTGGGGGAGCAAGCAGATGATCTATCAGGGGGGTTGTCACTGCGGAGCCGTGACCTTTGAGGTTGAGGCCGATGACGATGTAGAGGTCGAGGCGTGCAACTGTTCTATTTGCAGCATGACCGGTTTCCAGCACCTGATTGTGCCCCAGCGCAATTTTCGCCTGCTCAGCGGTGAGGATCAGCTGATCACCTACAGCTTCAATACCGGGGTGGCCAAGCATCCGTTCTGCCGCATCTGCGGTATCAAATCGTTCTACATTCCCCGCTCCAACCCCGATGGCGTCGATGTCAACTTGCGTTGCTTACGTCAGCAGCCTCGTACGGTGACGTTCGTTGAGTTCGACGGCCGCAACTGGGAGCAGCACGCCCACACCCTGGCTCACAAGAGTCGTTGAGCGTCGCTGAAGATCGGCCTGATCTGCCCAGCAGCAAGGAGTAACGTCAGTCGGTACTCCTGTCTGTTTTCTTTACTGATGGTGCCAAGCGAGCTCTGAGGTTAAATCTGAACCTTGTGATTTACACAAGTTTTTGTTCTTTGGTGCGGTTTGTGCATTTCCAAGCGCGTCTGGATGCGCCCATGCCTCGTTTCAGTAGTAACCTCACGGAGTAAAAGCAGCATGAGTAAGAAGATTCTCGCTGGTCTGGCCCTTGCCTTCGGCTTTGCCGCCAGTGCCAATGCCAATCTGCTGGTCAACGGCAGCTTTGAAAGCAACATTCTCGCTTCGGGCGGCTGGACCTACCTGCCGGCTAGTTCAGTGGCTGGCTGGGATGGCAGCAACATCGAGCTGTGGAATGCCAAAGATGGCGTATTTGCCGCCGATGGTGTGAACTTTGCCGAACTGAACGCCCACCCGGCGGCCGCCAGTTTCTCTATCTATCAGCAGTTCGCCACTGTCGCTGGCCAGAATTACGATGTGTCGTTCTACTACCGTGCCCGCGCCAGCAGCGCTGAAGCCTTCAGCGTCAGCGTTGGTGACATGGCGGCATCTGTGACTGACCACACCACTGCTGGCTGGAGCTTCTTCGCTGGTACCTTCAAGGCTACCGCGGCGCTCTCCACCATTACCTTTACTTCGCTGACCTCGGGCACCGTTGGTAACTTCCTGGATGGCGTGTCGGTAACCGCCTCTGAAGTGCCGGTACCTATGACGCTAGGTCTGCTGGGATTGGCCCTCGTCGCTCTGGGTCTGCGTCGCCGCGCCTAAGCTGCTGTTGCGGTGGTGATGCTAAAGAGCCAGCCCTAAGGCTGGCTCCTGTTGATCCTGATAGCGGTGTTAGCGCTGTCGCCGCATCAGGGGCAGCACACCAAGCAGGCCAAACAGCAAAAGACTGGCCGGAGCAGGCACAGGGACATCGGCCCAATCGCTGGCCCGGACCATAAAGCTGCCGTCGTAGCCACCAGGCGACCAGCTATAAGGTCCACCAGGACCGCTGACTGCGGCGCTTCTGTATTCGTCCCATTTTAAAGGATCTTCTTCCCATACTCGTTCAAACTCCCAGAAGAGTGCCCCAAAGGGTTCGTCAAATGGCAAATCCGGATCGTCAGCTAATTGGCCCACTAGTCTCAATTGCTGGTAGCACGACACATAGAGGTCCGGTTGGCAGCCATCGCTGGGGGGGATCACTGTGGTGAGCATGATGAGAGCATCTCGCGTGGCCCAGTCGTGACCGACGGTATAGGGCAGCGCGTTCCAGCCGTGATACTCGAATTTGCGCACATCGACTTCGGGAGCGCGGAAATCACCGGCCAGCGACGAAAACTCGTCCAAGGTGGCGAGGCGCCAGCCGGAGCCGTAATCGCTGCTGTTGAGGTTGATATCCAGCCAGTGCAGACCACCACTCTCGGTGTACCAGCCATGATCAATCGGGCCCGCATGGCTAAAACTGGGGGCTAATGCCAGTGCGGCTACTGCTATCCATAATTTCATGGTTCCTCCTGAACCGGCGATCAATGCCGGTGGCTGTCTAGGGCAAAAACTAGTCCAGGAGTAAAAGCTCAAACAGATCAGCGAGCTGCCAAGTAACCATGCATAAAGCATGGGCATGGTGTCAAAAAAGAGGGCAGGTAGCAGGGCAGGGAAAAGGCCGCGTGAACGCGGCCCCGGCAAATCAAGGCAGCACTTTCTTGAACGGTTTCACCGTCACTTTGGCATAGACGCCCGCCTCGATGTAGGGATCGGCGGCGGCCCAGCTTTCAGCGTCTTCCAGCGACGCGAATTCGGCGATGACGCAGGAGCCGGTAAAGCCGGCCGGGCCGGGGTCAACGGCATCGATGGCTGGCAGCGGGCCGGCGACCAGCAGCCGCCCTTCGTTCTTGAGCTGTTCGAGGCGGGCCAGATGGGCTGGGCGGGCCTGTAGCCGTTTGGGCAGGCTGTCAGCCACATCTTCGCTGTAGATCAGATACCACATTGGCTGAGCACTCCTTGGCGGTTCAGTCGTTGGATGGGCGGGGGTGAAAGATCTGCTCCAGCGGCAGGCCACTCAGATGGCTCACCCCTTTCACCAGGCGCCACAGGGCAAACATCGAGATCGCCATCGACGGCAGGGCGATCACTGGCCAGCTGATCAGGTTCATCTGCGCCAGTTCAGTATTAAAGGCCTCGCTACCGGCTGGGCTGACCAGCAGCCAGCGCGCCAGCACAAAGTTGAGCACCGCCGACAGGGCAAAGCTGGCCACCAGCAGATAACTGGCGCTGCGCAGCAGCCGCTCGAACGCCTGCTGGTTGTTGCGAGCGGCCAGTTCGGCATCCACCCGCTCGACATCGATCACCTGATCATTGAACAGGAACTGGCGCACCAGTGGCCGCTTGCTGCCTATTGAGGCCCACAACACCAGCCCGATCAAGGCCGGTACTGTGGCTTCTTTGACCGCAAACCAGATGCCATCGACGGCCATCAGCCCCAGGCCACCGGTCGCCAGAGTGCTGACAAAGCCGAGGATGGAGACAAAGTTGGCGGTGCGGCGCTGGGTAAAATCCCAGATGCCATAGCCCAGCGGAAAGGCCAGGGCCACGACCAGTGCCAGCTGTGGCCCCAGCCAATCCGGGCCGCTGAGTTTGGCCAGGATCAGTGATGGCACCAGAATGTTGAAGGCCAGATTGACCAGCATATTCTCGCGCTTGGCGGGGCTACGCGGGCGGCTGGTAGCGGTATCGGCGTCCATGGAACTCCTCGTTGGCTGTGGTGGTGGTCAGGCCTTGACGGTGGCCGCCTTCATGCGGCTGATGTAGTCGTGCATCTCGCTCAGCATCTTGGCTGAATCGCCGAGATTACGCTCGATCACTTTGACCACCGCCGAGCCGGCAATGGCGCCGGCCGCACCAGCGGCTATGGCTTCAGCCACCTGGGCCGGCTCGGAGATGCCAAAACCGAGCAGAGGTGGCGCCGCCTTGAACCCCTTGAGCTTGTCGAGCTGGGCAGTGATCGGCATACCGGCGCGGGTCTCGGCGCCGGTGACGCCAGCGCGGCTAAGCAGATAGGTGTAGCCGGCGCCCCAGTCGGCCACCCGCTGCAGGGTGGCATCGCTGGCGTTGGGCGGGGCGATGAAGATCGGTGCTATGCCGTGCTTGAGGGCGGCTTCACGGTAGGGGGCCGCTTCCAGGCTCGGCACATCGGCCACCAGCACCGAGTCGACGCCGGCGGCGGCGCATTTGGCATAGAAGCCATCAATGCCGTTCACAAACACCAGATTGGCGTAGATGAGGATACCGATCGGCAACTGCGGGTATTTGGCGCGCAGGGCGGTGATCATCTCAAAACAGGTGACCGGGGTGGTGCCAGCATCCAGTGCACGCACGGTGGCGCCCTGAATGGTCGGGCCATCGGCGACCGGATCGGAGAAGGGGAAGCCCAGTTCCAGCGCATCGGCGCCGGCGGCGATCAGGGTGTCGATCACCGCCATCGATTGCTCGGGGGTCGGGTCACCCAGAGTGACAAAAGGGACAAAGGCGCCCTGGCCTGCGGCATCCAGCCGCTCAAACATCTGCTGATAGCGGCTCATGCTCAGATCTCCCCGCGTTGTTCAAAGATTTCGGCGACGGTGAAGATATCTTTGTCGCCGCGCCCTGAGAGGTTGACGATCAGCACCTGCTCGTTATCGGTCTGTTTGGCCATCTTCAGCGCATGGGCCAGCGCATGGCTGGATTCCAGCGCCGGGATGATCCCCTCATGGCGGGCCAGCGCCTTGAACGCATCCAGCGCTTCGTCGTCGGTCACGCTCGGGTATTCGGCGCGGCCAATCGATTTGAGATGGGCATGCTGGGGGCCGACGCTGGGAAAGTCGAGGCCGGCGGAGATGGAGTAGGACTCTTGGATCTGGCCATGCTCGTCGCTCATCATCAGCGAGCGCATACCGAAGAACACGCCGGGGCGGCCTTCGGCAATGGGGGCGCCATGGTGGCCGGTTTCAATCCCTTTGCCACCCGGCTCAACGCCGATCAGGCGTACCGACGGTTCGTCGATAAAGTCAGCAAAGATACCAATGGCGTTAGAGCCGCCACCGACACAGGCTACTACCGCATCCGGCAGCCGCCCTTCCAGCTCCAGGATCTGGGCCTTGGCTTCTTCGCCGATCATGCGCTGAAACTCACGCACCACGGTCGGGAAGGGGTGGGGGCCAGCGGCAGTGCCGAGCAGGTAATGGGCGGTCTCATAGCTGCCCGCCCAGTCGCGCAGCGCCTCGTTACAGGCATCCTTCAAGGTGGCTGAACCGCTGGTCACCGGAATGACGGTGGCGCCCATCAGCTTCATGCGAAATACGTTGGGTTTCTGCCGTTCGATATCCTTGGCACCCATGTAGATGCGGCACTTGAGCCCCATCAGGGCGCAGGCCAGAGCGGTGGCTACCCCATGCTGACCGGCGCCGGTCTCGGCGATGATCTGGGTCTTGCCGACCCGTTTGGCCAGCAGCGCCTGACCCAGCACCTGATTGGTCTTGTGGGCGCCACCGTGGAGCAGATCCTCACGCTTTAAGTAGATGCGGGTGTTGGTGTCGGCGGCCAGATTGCGGCAACGGGTGAGTGGTGTCGGCCGGCCGGCATATTCACGCAGCAGCCGCTTGAATTCGGCATGAAATGCCGGGTCCTGCTGGGCGGCGACAAATTCGGCCTCGAACTGCTCCAGCGCCGGCACCAGAATCTCCGGCACATAGGTGCCGCCAAATTCGCCGAAATAGGGGTTCAACAACATGGGCAGGGCCCTCTCCAGTTAGATAAATCAGTAACTACGCAATTGGTGGTGGAGTGCGGCCAGCAGGTTGCTGGATTTCACGCCGGGGGCGGTTTCCACCCCGGAGTTCACATCCAGCCCCCAGACGCCGGTAGCGCGGGCCTCACTCACATTGGCGGGGCTAAGGCCACCGGCCAGCATCAGCTTGTGGCGCTCCGGATGCTCTTTGAGTAGCCCCCAGTCGAAGCGCTCACCGGTGCCGCCATGGGCGTTCACCGAGAAGGTATCCAGCAGCTGGCGATCCGCCGGCCACTGGCTGAAATCGGGCAGCTGATCATGGATGCGGTGGGCTTTCCAGATCTGGCAGCCGGTGGGCAGTTGCGGACGCAGGGCGTTGATGTAGGCGGCGTCTTCGCTGCCGTGCAGCTGCACGGCGGTCAGCCCCAGCGTCTTGACCAGCCGCGCCACCTCTGCCGCTTCGGCATCGACAAATACCCCGACAAAATCGAGGGCGCGGGTGGCGGTGATGGTGGCCGCCTGCACCTCAGAGACGCAGCGCTTGGAGGAGGGGACAAAGATCAGCCCGCCGTAGCTGGCACCAGCGGCAGCAGCGCGATGGGCCATCTCTGGCGTGGTCAGGCCGCAGATCTTGACGTTGCCGAAGATCAGCTGGCGGCAGGCCAGTTCCAGGCTCGGCTCGCTCATCAGCGAGCTGCCCACCAGAAAGCCATTGACCAGCGGGGCGAGGCGCTCGACATCGGCGTGGGCCTTGATCCCCGATTCGCTCAGGATCACCTTGCCAGCCGGCACCATCGGCGCCAGCTGCTCGGTGCGATCCAGGGTGATCGACAGATCGCGCAGATCGCGGTTGTTGATGCCGATGACCGCCGCGTCGAGGGCGATGGCGCGGCGCATCTCCGCCTCGCTGCTCACTTCGGTCAGCACCCCCATGTTGAGTTCGGCAGCCACGGCCGCCAGCGCCTTCCACTCCTGGTCACTGAGTACCGACAGCATCAGCAGCACTGCATCGGCGCCGTGGTAGCGGGCGCGGTAGATCTGGTAGGGGTCGATGATGAAGTCTTTGCACAGCACCGGCACACAAACGCGGCTGCGCACGAAGGTCAGGTAGTCGTAGTGGCCCTGAAAATACTGCTCGTCGGTCAGCACCGAGATGGCGGCGGCATAGCGGTTGTAGACCCGGGCGATCTCCGCCAGATCGAAGTCGGCGCGGATCAGCCCCTTGGAGGGTGAGGCCTTTTTGCATTCGAGAATAAAGCGACTCGGCTTGTTGGCCAGGGCGGCCACGAAGTCGCGATCCGAGGGCACCAGCTTGTCGCGGAACTGCGACAGCGGCAGCTCAGCCTGATAGCGCTTCAGGGTCTCGGCCTTGTCGCGCACGATGCGCTGCAATACGGTCTCTTTCACGGCATCAACCATGGCTCACCTCGGCCAGACGTTGGACCAGCAGCGCGGCGGCGCCGCTGGCCATCACCTGCTGGGCCTTGGCCACCCCGCTGTGCAGCGAGTCGGCCAGGCCAGCAACATAAATCAGGGCACCGGCATTGGCCGCCACCGCCGCCACATGGGCAGAGTCGCCGCGACCATCGAGGATGGCGCGGGTAAGCGCGGCATTATGCTCGGCATCGCCACCGACCAGCGCGCTCAGCGGGTAGCGGTTCAGTCCCATCAGCTCAGGGGTGATCACCATGGGGGTGAGCTTGCCGTCATCGACCAGCACGGCATGGGTGTCGCCATGGACTGCCACCTCATCCAGCCCGCTGCCATGGACCACCAGCGCGCGTTTGACCCCGAGCAGGGCCAGCGCCTCGGCAATGGGCTCCACCAGCGCCGGGCTGTAAACGCCCAGCAGCATATATTCCGGGTGAGCGGGGTTAACGAGCGGCCCCAGCACGTTGAACAGGGTGCGGGTTTTCAGTGCCGCCCGTACCGGGCCGGCGTGGCGGAAACCGCTGTGGTAGACCGGGGCAAACAGGAAGCAGCAGCCCAGCTCATCCAGCGCTTTCCGCGCTACCTCGGCACTCATCGCCAGCTTGATGCCCAGCGCTTCGAGCAGATCGGCCGAGCCGCTTTTGCTCGATACGCTGCGGTTGCCATGTTTGGCTACCTTCACCCCGGCGGCGGCAGCCACCAGCATGGCGGTGGAGGAGATATTGAGGGTGTGGTGGCCATCGCCACCGGTGCCGACAATATCAGCCACGGCATAGGCCGGTTTGGCGAACGGGGCGGCGGCGGCGCGAATGGCGCTGGCGGCACCGGCGATTTCAAACGGGGTTTCGCCCTTGATCTTGAGGGCGACCAACAGCGCGGTCAGCTGCAGCGGATCGGCTTCACCGGCCACCACGCGGGCGATCAGTGCCTGCATGGTCGGCTGGTCGAGCGACTCGCCACTGTAGAGTTGTTCCAGTTCGGTGTGCATGCGCTTTCCTTATCTCAAGCCGGCTGGCCGCTGACGGCCGCACTCTGGGCCCAGGCCAGCGACTGACGCAGCAGCCGGGCGCCATCGGTGGTCAGGATCGATTCGGGGTGGAACTGCAGCCCCAGCACGCGTCGGGCCTCATCCATCACCGCCATCGACAGCCCTTCATAATCGGCGATGGTGGTCAGGCCGCCGGTGACCAGATGGCCCACCAGCGAGTGGTAACGGGCCACCGGCAGCGGGTTGGGCAGGCCGGCGAAAGGGCCTTCGCCGCTGTGGCTGATGCTCGATGACTTGCCGTGGACAATCTGCCCGACCGGGCCCACTTTGCCGCCGTACTGTTCGATCAGCGCCTGATGGCCGAGGCAGATGCCGATGATCGGAAAGACGCCGCGACAGAGACTGATGAGATCGATCATGCAGCCCGCTTCGTGGGGGGCGCCGGGGCCGGGGCTGAGCACCAGCAGCACCGGGCTCTGCTTGGCCTGCTGCTGCATCAGGTCAAAGATGCGCTCAGCGGCCAGATCGTTGCGGTAGATGCGCACCGCCAGGCCCAGGCTGCGGAACTGATCGACCAGGTTGTAGGTAAAGCTGTCGAAGTTATCGAGCAGGAAGACGGTGGTTTGGGTGGTCATCTGGGTCATCCTTACACCTCGGCCAGCTGGCGGTTGGCGGCGGCAATGGCGGAGAGCACCGCCTGCGCCTTGTTGCGCGTCTCATCGGCCTCGGCCTGGGGCACGGAATCGTACACCACCCCGGCACCGGCCTGAACCGTGGCCACGCCATCGCGCACAAAGGCGCTGCGGATGACGATGCAGGTGTCCATGTCACCCTTGCCGTTCAAGTAACCCACGGCGCCGCCGTAGCTGCCGCGCCGTTTGCCTTCGATATCACGAATCAGCTGTGAGGCGCGGATCTTGGGGGCGCCAACCAGGGTGCCCATGTTCATGCACGCCTGATAGGCATGCAGGGCGTCGAGATCGCTGCGCAGGGTGCCCACTACCCGTGACACCAGATGCATCACATGGCTGTAGCGGTCCACTTTGAGCAGATCGGCCACATAGCGGCTGCCCGGCTCGCTGATGCGGGCCACGTCGTTACGCGCCAGATCCACCAGCATGATGTGCTCAGCCAGCTCCTTGCGGTCGAGGCGCATCTCCAGCTCCAGCCGGCCATCGAGATCGGCATCAATGCTGCCATCGGGCGCGAAACCGCGGCGGCGGGTGCCGGCGATGGGGTAGATCTCCACCTGACGGTTGCCGGCGTCGAACTTGATGGCGCTCTCCGGTGAGGCGCCGAACAGCGAGAAGCGCTCGTCGTTCATAAAGAACATGTAGGGGCTGGGGTTGGAGAGCTTGAGCTGGCGGTAGGCGAGCAGCGGATCGGGGCAGGGCAGGCTGAAGCTGCGCGACGGCACCACCTGGAAGATATCGCCGATGACGATATGGTGCTTGAGCCGCTCCACTTTGCTGCAGAAGTCCGCGTCATTGGTGCATGCGCTGACCGCGGCACTGGCGGCGCTGGCGTCCTGCTCACGCTTCAGTGGCGGTTGCGGCTGGCTGATCTGGCGGGCCAGCTGCTCCAGGCGGCGGGTCATCTCATAGAAGCGGGCGCCGCTGTTGTGGCCGCCAAAGACGGCGCCGAGCAGTTCGGCGGTCTGGGCCTGATGGTCGATCACCGCCCAGCTCTCGGCCAGATAGAAGACAAAATCGGGGCAGTGGTTGGCGGAAGCGGGCACCTCGGGCAGGGTCTCGAAGGTGGCGATCAGGTCGTAGGCAAAGACCCCACCGAGAAACAGCGCATCCTCGTCGGCATCGCGGGCGCGCAGCTGTTGCTGCAGCAGACGCAGGGCGTCGAGCGGCCCGACCGCCTTGAGCCGGCTGTCTTCATCCAACTCGGCCGGGGCGGCGGCGAAATCGAGGATCAGCCGGGCACCATCGAGGGTGGTCACCGCCAGCGCTTCAAAGCGGCTGGCCAGTGGCTCCAGCAGCGCCTGACCGTTGCTGGTCAGGGCCTCGATGGTGACGCTGCGCCCGTCGCCGACGATGCGCAGGGCGGCGCGCAGTAGCAGCAGGCTTTTCAGCTTGGCCTTGCTGGTCACCTCTGCCGATTCCAGCAGCAGGCTGTTCTTGACCTTGCCCAGTTCGCTCAGCCGCTCGTAGAGCGCCAGCGGATCGGCGGTGTAAGCGGCAGGGCGGCGGATCAGTTCGGCCTCACCGGCCACCAGATCCATCAGCGTGTCAGTCATCGGCAACTCCTGTTTCGCGGGGCGCAGTGCGCCGCCAACGGCCACAAATCAGACATAAAAAAACCCGCTCGGGTCAGGAGCGGGCTTTCCTTGAATTCGTGTGTTTCAGGCAATAGAAACCATCACACAGCCCGCTATTGGCTGTGCCACCACCAACGCACATTCTTGCTCAGCAAAAACGCGGCCACGGCTTGATCTCATTGACGTGAAATAGGGCGTCAGAATTACCGGCGCGGCCTCATGCTGTCAAGTTCCTTTTACCGCCGGGCGCGCTCCGGTAGGATGCCGGTCACATTCGCCGGGGAGCCTCCAGTGCGCGTTGATCTGCATTGTCATACCACCGTCTCTGACGGCAGCCTGTCGCCCACCGATCTGGTGCGGCGCGCCGCTGTCTGTGGAGTGGAGCTGCTGGCGATCACCGACCATGACTCCACCGCCAGTTGGGACGAAGCCAGCACGGTCAATGCCGGGCTGGTCAAACCGCTACAGTTGGTCACCGGCATCGAGTTTTCCACCCTGTGGCAGGGGCGCGAGATCCATATCGTCGGCCTCAATTTCCCGCCGGGCCATGGCTCGATCGCCGCCCTCGAGCAGCGCCAAAGTCAGGTTCGGGCCGAGCGGGCGGCGGCCATCGCCGTCAAGCTGGTGAAGAAAGGGGTGCCGGATGCGCTCGAAGCGGTCACCCGCATTGCCGGCGGCCAGCAGATCGGCCGCCCCCATTTTGCCAAGCTGTTGATCGACCGTGGCATGGTGCGCAGCACGGAGCACGCCTTCAGCAAGTATCTGCGCCGTGGCAAGCCGCTCTATGTCGCCCCCGAGTGGTGCGACATCCCCACCGCCGTGGCCGCCATCGTCGCGGCGGGCGGGGTGGCGGTGCTGGCTCACCCTGTCGCCTACCAGCTCTCCAACGTCCAGCTCAATGAACTGATCAAATTCTTTGTTGAGGCCGGTGGCGGCGCCATTGAAGTGGCCTCCGGTCAGCACAATCCGGGAGACGTTAACCGCTTGGCCGATCTGGCAATTCACTATAAATTGTCGGCCTCGGCGGGCTCCGATTTTCACCATCCCGGTGGTTGGCTGGAACTGGGCAAAAACACCCGTCTGCCAGATAAGGTTGTGCCGATATGGACACAGTGGTTGCAGGAGGGGCGTGCGTGAGTCAGTTTTTCCATATTCATCCTGATAACCCGCAGGCGCGGCTGATCAATCAGGCGGTGGCCATCGTCCGTAACGGCGGGGTGGTGGTTTATCCCACCGAGTCCGGTTATGCCCTCGGCTGCCAGCTCGGCGACAAAGGGGCGCTGGAGCGCATCTGCCGCATCCGCCACATCGACGTGTCGCACAACTTCACCCTGGCCTGCCGTGATCTGTCGGAGCTGTCGCTCTATGCGGTGGTCGAGAACAGCGCGTTTCGCCTGCTGCGCAACAACACGCCGGGGCCTTACACCTTCATTCTCAAAGCCACCAAGGAAGTGCCGCGGCGGCTGATGAACGAGAAGCGCAAGACCATCGGGATCCGCGTGCCGACCAATGTCATCGCCCGTGCGTTGCTTGAGGCGATGGGCGAGCCACTGATCTCCACCTCGCTGATCATGCCCGGCAGCGAGGTGGCGGAATCCGATCCCGAAGAGATCCGCGATCGCCTCGGCAAGCTGGTGGACCTGGTGATCCACGGTGGCTATCTGGGCGAGCGTCCGACCACCGTGGTCGATCTCTCTGAAGATCGCATCGAGGTGGTGCGTGTTGGCGAGGGCGACCCCGCCCCCTTCCTGTAGCCTGCCATGAGTGACCCGGCGGCTGTCAGCGCCTTTGCCCCCGCCCAGCAGAGCCTGCCGCTGGCGGTGGTACGTGGCCGGCCCCTGACCGAGCTGCCGGATGATCTGTTCATTCCGCCCGATGCCCTCGATGTGGTGCTGGAGGCCTTTGAAGGGCCGCTGGATCTGCTGCTCTATCTGATCCGCCGCCACAAGATGGATATCCTCGATCTCAAGGTCAACGAGATCACCCGTCAGTACCTCACCTATATCGATCTGATGCAGGAGCTGCGCATCGATCTGGCCTCTGAATATCTGGTGATGGCCGCCTTTCTCACCGAGGTTAAATCGCGCCTGCTGTTGCCGCGCCCGGCCGCCGCCAGCAATGACGAGGAGGCCGATCCCCGGCTGGCGTTGATGAAGCGGCTGCAGACCTACGAGATCTTCCGCCGTGCGGCGCTGGATCTGGATGAATTGCCGCGCGAAGGGCGCGATTTTTATAGCGCCGCCGCCGACATAGACAGCAGCGTGGTGCCGGTCAAGATCCTGCCGCCAGTGCTGCTGCAGGAGGTGGTCACCGCCTTTGCCGACGTGCTCAAACGGGCCAGCCATTTCAGCCACCACCGCATCGGTCGCGAACAGCTCTCCACCCGGGCGCGCATGGCCGCCATTTTGGAGAAGGTCGGCAGCAGCTATCTGCCGTTCGATGCCCTGTTCGAGGTCGAAGAGGGGCGGGCCGGGGTGGTGGTGACCTTCCTGGCCATTCTCGAACTGGTGCGCGAATCGCTGCTCGATCTGGTGCAGAACGAGCCCTTCTCGCTGATCCATGTGCGCGCCCGCGCCGACCGTGAGCAGGCGGAGGATGCGCAGCCGGCGGAGGTGGCCCTTGGCTAGCCGCATCAACGATGAGCAGTTGAAGCAGCTGGTGGAAGCGGCGCTCTTTGTCGCCGGCCGGCCGCTGCCGCTCAAAGAGCTGCAGGAGACGCTGCTGTCGCCCTATCTGGTGGGCCAGGAGCGGCTGCGCAAGCTGATGAAAACGCTGGCGGGCGATTACCGCGAGCGGGGGGTCAATCTGGTGGAGACCGCCGCCGGTTACCGTTTTGTCTCCAACCCGGCGATCAGCCCGCTGCTCGGCCAGCTGTGGCCGGAGCGGGCACCGCGCTACTCGCGGGCAACGCTGGAGACGCTGGCACTGATCGCCTATCGCCAGCCCATCACCCGTGCCGAAATTGAAGAGGTGCGCGGCGTGGCGGTGGGCACCCCGATCATCCGCACCCTGGAGGAACGGGGCTGGATCAAGGTGGTGGGCCACCGTCAGGTGCCCGGTCGTCCGGCCCTTTATGCCACCACTGCTGCTTTTCTCGACTACTTTGGACTCAATAGCCTTGAGCAGTTGCCCCCGCTCATGGACAATCCGCCCCCCGCTGACGGCAGTGACCTCAGCCCACCGACCTGACAAGACCCCGCCGGGATGGCGACCGAGGAGAATGAACAATGTCTAGCGAAAAACTGCAGAAAACCCTGGCCCGTGCCGGCTTTGGCTCGCGCCGCGATCTGGAAGAGTGGATCAGCGCCGGGCGGGTGACCGTCAACGGCGAGGTGGCCGCGCTGGGCAGCCGTGTTGGCCCCGATGATCGCATCGTGGTTGATGGCATCCAGATCAGCGTTGACTGGGAGCCGGCCCTCGGCCGGGTGCTGGCCTACCACAAGCCGGAAGGGGAGATCTGCAGCCGCCGTGACCCGGAAGGCCGCCCCACCATCTTTGATGCCCTGCCAGCGGCGGGCAAAGCGCGCTGGATCGTGGTTGGCCGCCTCGACATCAACACCTCCGGCCTGCTGCTGCTGACCACCGATGGTGAGCTGGCCAACCGGCTGATGCACCCCAGCTACGAGATCGAACGCGAATACGCGGTGCGGGTGCTGGGCGACATCAACGACGAGACCCTGCGCAACCTCAAGCTGGGGGTGCAGCTGGAAGATGGCCCGGCCAAGTTCGACACCATCGCCGAACGCGGTGGCGAGGGGGCCAACCGCTGGTTCCACGTCACCCTGAGCGAAGGGCGCAACCGCGAAGTGCGCCGCCTGTGGGAGAGCCAGGGCTGTACCGTCAGCCGCCTGATCCGGGTGCGCTACGGCCAGCTGATGCTGCCTCGGGATATCCCCGCCGGCCGCTGGCGCGAGCTGGCACCCGAGGTGGTCAACGACATCCGCAGCTGGGTCGGCCTTGAGCCGCTGGAAGCCCCCAAGAAGAGCGCCAACTCCGACCGCCTGCGCGCCCGCGCCGAACAGAAGCGACTGAAACGCCGCGACCCCGGCACCGGTGTGCGCGCTCGTGACACCAGCAAACCGGCCAAAAGCGGCGGCAAACCGAGTGCCCGCACCAAAGGCGGCATCGATGCAGCCCGCACCACTCGCAGCGATGCCCCGCGTACTGAGGGTGGTCGTGGCGCTGGCCGTGGTGATGCACCGCGTGCCGCTCGCAGTGACGCCCCGCGTAGCGAAGGCGGCCGTAGCATTGGCCGTGGTGATGCACCACGCGCCGCTCGCAGTGATGCCCCGCGTAGCGAAGGCGGCCGTAGCACTGGCCGTGGTGATGCACCACGCACCGCTCGTAGCGACGCACCGCGTACCACGCGCAGCGAAGGCGCTCGCCCGGAAGGGGCACGCCGCAGCAGCGATGCCCCACGTGGTCGCAGCAGTGATGGCGCCGCTCGCCCGGCGCGTAGCAGTCGTGGTGATGGGGTGAAGAGTGCGCCTCGTGCTGGCAAACCGGCGAAACGCGGGCGCTAACAGCGGCGGGCTTGCTGCCCGCTCAGCGTCAAACAAAACAGGGCCCGTTAGCGGGCCCTGTTTGTTGGTGTGGTTAGCACCGCTGTGCGTACGGAGGTAGTAACAGGCCCAGCTGGCGCTGATGCTGGCAGGCTGTTACCCCACTTTGGCAAAGGGGGGCTGGGGGGATTTCCGGATTTAATGCCGCTAAGCGGCAGGCATTAAGACAAATCGCGTAGCGATTTGATAAGAGCGCCGACCGGCCGGCGCTGGCCGGGCCTTGAATTACCGCTACGCGGCAGTTGCGCCTACGGCGCACGGAGCGGGCTGCCGCGCCCGCACGACGGGCAGGGAGGCCGTTTCCGCACGGCCTCCCTGCACCCACCGGCGGCCCGCAAGAGCAGCGCTATCGGAATCGGTGGCCTGTTCCGGTGCTGCTGGCAGGCCGCTCGACGGCACTTCCCTGTGCCGGGCTCGCTCTCGGCAACTTCCTGTTGCCTCGACCCGCCAGCAGCCCCAATGCCGTGGCTGGCTGCGGCCTAGTGACGTCGCTGCTCAAGCGGTAGATCATCGCCATGCTTGGCTGGCCGTGGGTTATTTGGCGCCGTGCGGGCGGTGATCTAGGGGTTGGGGAATACTGCGTCATGCTCGGCAGTGGTGTCGTTCGCTACTCGCTACTCGCTACTCGCTACTCGCTACTCGCTACTCGCATCTCGCCACTTGCCTCTTCATGACGGCCGGCGCCTGCGGCGAATAAGGTGGTTATTCGCCGCAAATTTTGCGGTGAATAGTTGGCGCGCTGGGCGACTGTCGCCATAATCACCGGATGAAAAGCAGCGATCCCCACTATATCTGGCAGGCCAGTGACTGGCCGAGCTGGCGTTTTGATCTGGCGGCATTGGCGGAGGCCATGGCTGGGGTTAGCCGTGCTCAGGGGCACTTGATGGGGCGGCTGGCTGATGTCGGCATGGCCCTGCGTGCTCAAGCTAGTCTGGCGGTACTGACTGAAGATGTGGTGAAAACCAGCGAGATCGAGGGTGAGCGGCTTAATGTCGAGTCGGTGCGCTCAAGCATTGCCCGGCGGTTGGGGGTTGATATCGGTGCTTTGGCGCCCGTTGATCGGCACGTCGAAGGGGTGGTGGAGATGGTGCTCAATGCTACCGGCCATTGCCATGATCCGGTGTCGCAACAGCGGCTGTTCGGTTGGCATGCGGCGCTTTTCCCTTCGGGTTATTCCGGCCTGACCCCCATCAGCATCGGCCGTTGGCGCGATGACGCAACAGGGCCGATGCAGGTCGTGTCTGGCCCTGTGGGGCGCCAGCGGGTGCACTTCGAGGCACCGCCAGCGGCATGCCTAGAGGCAGAGATCAGCCGCTTTCTGGCCTGGCTGAATGGTCCATCGCAGCAGCCCGCGTTGATCAAGGCGGGCCTTGGGCATCTCTGGTTTGTCACCCTGCATCCCTTTGATGACGGCAATGGCCGTATGGCCCGCGCCATCGGCGATCTGTTGCTGGCCCGAGCCGATGGCAGCCCCCAGCGCTTTTACAGCCTGTCGGCGCAGATCCAGCGTGAGCGCAAGGCCTACTACGACATTCTGGAGCAGACACAGAAGGGCACGCTGGATGTCACTGCTTGGCTAAGCTGGTTTCTTGCCACCCTCCATCGAGCGATTGATCAGGCGCAGCAGGGGCTGGATGCGGTGTTGTTCAAGGCCCGTTTTTGGCAGCAGTGGGCTACGGCGCCATTAAACCCACGTCAGGTGAAATTGCTTAATCGGCTGCTGGACGGCTTTGACGGCAAGCTCACCAGTGGCAAGTGGGCGGCCATTGCCAAGTGCTCTGCCGATACTGCCCTGCGTGACATCAACGAGCTGCTGGCGCTCGCCGTGCTAAGCAAACTGGGGGCGGGCGGGCGCAGCACCAGTTACGAGTTAAATCGTCTTGGCCAGGACCATCTATCGTCAGAACTACATTAGGAGAACCCAATGTCCTCTGTCCCAGAACGAGACTGGAAAGTGCTGAGTCGGCTGAAAGATGGGCTGCTGGCGGTGGCTTGTGAGCGGATCTTTCAGCAGGTGGACCAGCTTGCCGCTGGGCGAGAGGGGCGGGAGCATGAGCGCTATTTGGCGTTGTGGCGGCTGCTGGCTACCGAAGATAAGCGCATCGTCGAGATGTTCGACGGCCTTAGCCGCAACAGTGCCTTTGAAAAAATCCTGCTGCTACGCCGCTATGGGGTGCTCAGCGATGAGCAGTTCAGCCAGTTTTCGCCGGAAACCCAGAAGGATGTGTCGCGGCTGGTGTGAGGGCATGGGGGTCATTCATGCACAGGGAGATTCGATGCCGGTATTAATCTTCGGGCAGTGGCTCGGTGCGTCTGCTGCTGGTCGCCATCTCCTGAACCGGTCACAGCGGCTGTGGCCTGCTGCCGGTTAGACTGCCGCTCACGCCTGCAGCCGGCGGCGCTGACCGAGCTTTGCATTTAATGATCACGGAGGATTGACCCTTGATGACGCACGTATGTTCTGGACTGCTTGGGCTGTTGCTGGTGGCGGGGCCGGTGGTGGCGAGTGCTGAGACGGCGCTTGCGGCCTGGGTGCCTGCAGGCTGGAAGCAGGTGGCGCGGGCGACCGGCGATCTGACCAAGGATGGCGCGGATGACGAGGTTCTGGTGCTGGAGCAGACCGCTGCCGCCAACCTCAAGCCCAATGACAGCCTGGGTGCGCCACTGCTGAATCTCAACCCGCGCCGTCTGCTGATTCTGGCCAACACCTCCGCTGGCTATCAGCCGCTGCTGAGCCGTGATGATCTGCTGCCCAGCGAACATGATGCCGAGGTGCCCTGTCTGGCCGATCCCTTGCTGGAGCAGGGCGGGATCGCCGTGCGCGGTGGCAAGCTGATGATCACCTTGGGCTACTGGCTCAGCTGCGGCAGCTATGGGGTGACCACCAACCACTTCACCCTGCGTCTGGAAGGGCAGCGCCTGCGCCTGATCGGTTATGACATGCAGTCATTCTCACGCAACAGCGGCGAGATCAGCGAAACCAGCATCAACTACCTGACCGCCAAAAAGAAAACCACCAGCGGCAAGAACGAGTTTGAAGACTCCACCGCCGTTGAGGCGTGGAGCAAACTCGCCGACTTGCCGAAGTTCTATCTGGATGAGATGCGGCTGGACTGCTTTGCCAGTGACGAGCCTGGCTGCGGCTGGGATCGCTAATCCCGCCGCGGCTTCAGCAGCACCCTCTGAGCCGTTTCAGGTCAGATCCATAAAGGGGTTAAAGGCGACTTCCCAGTAATGGCCGTCCGGGTCCTGGAAGTAGCCGGAATATCCGCCCCAGAACACCTCCTGCGCCGCCTTGACCAAGGTGGCGCCTGCCGCCACGGCCTGGGCCAGAACCGCATCTACCTCGGCTTTGCTGGCGACATTGTGGGCCAGAGTGATGCCGGAAAAACCCGCCGGCTGCTGATCGCTGATGCCGATATCCTTGGCCAGCTCCTGCCGAGGAAAGAGCGACAGCCAGGTGCCATTCAGGGCAAAAAAGGCCACGCCGTCGCTCTCCAGCGGATGGCGCGGCAACCCCAGCCCCTGCTCATAAAAGGCAATGGCCCGTGGCAGATCGGCAACGCCGAGGGTGATCAGGCTGATTTTGGGGTGCATGGCAGTTCCTTTTTTGCCGCTGGCGGAGGCGTGAGGGTGCACGGGGTTGGTGGTAGGTGGCAAGTTGCGATTGCTGGTTGTTGCCGCTACGCGGCGGTGATGCCACTGCGTGGCCAGATTGCGGCTGCGCCGCAGCGGAGCGGGCTTCCGCGCCCGCACGACGGGCAGGAGGAGGGTGGCCGGACCCTCCTCCTGCACCACCAGCCGGCCCCCAAGCTCACCACCATTTACTGCAGTGGTTAGTTCTGCCGGGCTACGGGGTCGCAAATATGGGCTGTCCTGCCCAGATTTGCTTTCGCCGGCATCCCTGCCAGCTCACCCCCTCCGCCCGCCTGGCCTTGCATTAGCCAGCGCCGAGCAGGTGGTGAGCAAGGGGTAAAGGCGATTGCCCTGCGCTCGCTATTAACACTGTTACCTGTAGTTATGATTGGCTGACATGCTCAGTATCTTGTACATGTAATCCCGCACGGCTACACTTGTACCACTTAGCGAGCAGGTGAGGGAAGGCGGATGAACATAGTGTCGTTCACAGAGGCCAGAAATAATCTTAAAAGTGTTTTGGATCAGGTGGTTAATGATGCTGACTGTACCATCATCACCCGTCGGGATGCAGAAGATGCAGTTGTCATGTCACTCGACTATTACAACAGCCTCATGGAGACCGTCCATCTTCTGAAATCACCGGCCAATGCAGTTCATTTATCGAGATCCATCGAGCAATATCGGCAGGGTAAGAGCCAAATCAGGGATCTGATTGATGAGTAGATTGCTCACATGGACCGATGATGCCTGGTCAGATTATCTCTATTGGCAAACTCAAGATAAGAAAACACTAAAGCGGATCAACAAGATCATCGAAGATATCAAAAGGGCGCCATTTGACGGCATTGGCAAACCCGAACCATTAAAGATGAATTTGTCTGGTTTTTGGTCTCGCAGAATTGATGATACCAATCGCCTGGTCTATGCCGTTGACGACAGCGCCATAACGATAATCTCATGCCGCTACCACTACGAGTAAGAGCCCGGTTATTCAGGTGACTTGGGGTGGCCTTAGTGTTAATCACCTGAGCGGCTCGGTCATTGGACCGGTGCGCTGATTCCGCCGGAGCGGCGGCGGCCAAACTTCGCTGGCACTGCGCCTGCGGCGCGAGATTGCGGCTGCGCCGCAGCAGATCTGCCACTGCGTGGCAGCGGAATGCGAGGTTGCCCACCTCGCGCTGGGGCAGAGGGGCGTATCGCCACGCCCCTCTGCACACCCGGGCGCCCCCAAGCTCACCACCATTTAGTGCTGTTGCTCGTTCTGCCGGCCTCCGGGGTCGCCACAATGTGCCCTCCATGGCCCATAGTGGCTTTCGGCAACGTCCTGTTGCCTCAACCCCTACGTCCGGCTGGCCGTGCGGAGGCTTACCGCTGGGCGGGTGGTGAGCAAGGGGGGGCGAAGTCGCGCACGGCTCGCTTTACACGCACGGCCTACTTGACTTCCTCGGTGATTCAGGCGAAAAAACAGTCACGTGAACCATAATCGTCGTTGATTACCGTTAGGCGAAAACGAGCTGGGCGATTAATAACATTTCTAGAGAACTTGATGTCCCGTGCATACCAAAGTTTTGAATTCGGAATCAAAGACGCAGAAGAACTACTTGCGCACTTTGATGCAATCAACGCAAATCCGCCTCCCGCGAATGCTGAGGTGCTGAAACGAGCAGGCCTTGTCATGGCGCTAACAGCATGGGAAACCTACGTTGAGGATAGGCTTCTTGAAGAAATGAACAAGAAGCTTGGAATTGTTTCTGGTAGCTACATCGGCAATTTCGTATTAAAAAGATTGCAAACCGATCTGAAGCAGTTTCACAATCCGAGCTCAGATAAGACAAAACGAATTTTTCAAGAGTATCTTGGTTTTGATGTTACAGAAGGATGGTCGTGGGCCAACTATGAGCCCGAAAAAGCGAGGGTAACTCTGAACAGTTGGATAGGTAAGCGTGGAGATGCGGTGCATCGATCAAAACCTATAAATAACGGTTCACCAGTCGCGCACCTTATCAAACGGGACGAACTGGAAAAAGTAATTCGATTCATCAAAGATCTTGTAAAAGCCACCGACGTCTATGTTGAAAACAATCTCTAACATGACGCCTAATTTAGCTCACTTTTGTCGCTTGACGCTGCGCGATAAAGTCGGGCAGCGCCAATTAGTTCTGCGTTAGGCGTAACAAATGCCACTGCCCCCAGACTTCCTCGCATCGCTGGTTTGTCCCTCGACGCAGGAACTTGTCGAGATGCTTAGATCACGTGAGAAGAGTTCTGGTCAGGGTGCGTACCTTGAGATCAACAACGAACTACGCCCCGTTGATCTCTTCTGCTATCTGGGTGCCCGCTTCGGTCCGCCTAACGGAGTCCAAAATCTCCTTCGTACGGACCAATCGGACAATCTTGTTCACTGGGACTGGAGCTTGCTCTATCGTGATGTTCCCGTTTACATATGGGGAACGAACTTTCGAACGGATCTGATCGTTGGCGCTGGGATTGAGTTTGGTGAGTTTGAGAGATTAGAGCTTGTCGAGCAGATTAGAGCTGACTTAAGGAACTATGGGCCGCAGATGCGTGAGGTCCGCGGGCGGCTCGAACACTGGACTGAGTTCGTTAATCCCTACTGGCGCCTTACCCGAGCGGTAGCGTCTCTACGCGTTAAACTGGACAGTCTTAACCTCCACTCCCCGTTGGGAAGCACGTTCGCGACACCGCTGAATTTGGTCGAAAATGAAGCGGAATGGCTTGACCTCACCGATCGCTATGCTGAGGCATTCGGCTTGTGCTTTGGCATTAGATCCATGCTTCCCGTATGGGCCGAGGCGTTCGTAAACCTGCTGATCTATATATTGGCTAGACAAGACATCAAGAGCGATGCCCGCTTACTGGATAACGTCTTTCGTCAGCAAATCGACATCCGCGTCAAGACCCTTCACATCAATTGCACAGGGTTCGAGAAGCCTATTGATTACACCGAACCCTCCTGCAAACGATTCCATTCGCTCATCAACGAGCGAAATGATCTCCTACACGGGAACGTTTCTCCCGATAAGCAGAAGTTTAATGAGGTGTTCTTCCTTGGTACGGTACCTGTCTTCAAGGAGTATCGGTCCTTCTGGGAGCGAACAATTGATGTAGACATCAATGCAATCGGTCTGAGCAGCATAACCGATGAGATTTCCACGGTTGAAACGTTCATTGATTACCTCCTGTCGTGCTTGCGCCCCGACATTCGCGAGTTGATCAGAACTGCCAGCAATAAGCGTGACCTTGCGAAGAACCACGAGAATGGGCGCTTCGGAATCCTGTTCCCTGATCACTTGGTCGATTCTCGTCCCGTGTTCCGAGGGCTGGGTGATGGTGGAACAGAGTGATGCCTAACCCTTTACATCTGAGACTGAAAAGACATTTATCTTTTTGGGGCAAAAATCAACCAGCCCCAGTACTTTAATCCCACCCCTTGATCACCACCCGCACCCACGTCAGCCAACCCACGGCCAGCTGGGCGTAGGGGTTGAGTCGCCTGGACGGCGACGAAAGCCACTATGGGCCATGGAGGGCACATTGTGGCGACCCCGTAGCCCGGCAGAATTTCAGCCAGATATTGATGGTGGTGATCTTCGGGGGCCGCCGGGATTGGTAAGGGCCGGGCGGGTCCGGTCCTTACCCGGCCAGCGCCGGCCGGTCGGCGCTCTTATCAAATCGCCACGCGATTTGTCTTACCGGCGCCGTAGGCGCAATTGCCAACGCAGTTGGCATCTAACGCCTGCCACAAAGTGGCATTGAACCCGAAAATCCCCCCAGCCCCCCTTTGCCAAAGTGGGGTAAACAGCCAGCCGTCAGCGATAGCGGGTTGTGAGCATCCGCAGGACGCGGGCATCGTCGGGCGTGGGCAGCAGCGGGCCGGGGGTGGCCGCGGCCATCAGTCCGCCGTACTGATCTCCTCAATCGGTAACACCGTCACCTCCACCTCCGGATCGTGGCTACCGCCGCCCAGCAGCACGCCGCGCAGCGGCGACACATCGGTAAAGTCGCGGCCCCAGCCGACCACCAGATGTTGCAGATCCGGCTGGCAGTTGTTGGTGGGGTCAAAGCCGACCCAGCCGTTGCTGGGACAAAACACCTCGACCCAGGCGTGGGTGGCGTCGGCGCCGATCAGGCGGGGTTTGCCCGGCGGCGGTAGGGTGAGCAGGTAGCCGGAGATGTAGCGGGCGGCCAGCCCCAGGCTGCGCAGGCAGGCCAGCATCAGGTGAGCGAAATCCTGGCAGACGCCGCGCCGCTCTTTGAGCACGGTCAACAGTGGGGTGGCGATGTCGGTGGCACTGGCATCGAAAGTGAATTCGCTGTGGATCTTGGCCATCAGCGCCCGGCAGCCATCAAGCAGCAGGGTGTCTTCGCCAAAGCAGTCACGGGCGTAGTCGGCAAAGTTGCGCTTGAGGTGCACATGGGGTGACTCGTAGCGGTAGCGCTGCGCTTCCAACAGGTCGGCTGCGAGCGGTTGGCCGTGATAGGCAAAGGCATTGACCACGCTCTGCCAGCTCGGGCTGGGCTGTTCGGGCGGGCGCGGCTGGCGCCACAGTTCCATGGTCAGCTCGACGCTCAGTTCACGGTGGGGCTGATCGAAGGCGAGGTTGACCACCGGGTTGCCGAAGGGGTCCAGCCGCTGCTGGCGCTGGCTGGGCTCGGGGCTGATGGTTAGCTGCTGCTGGCTGATCCGCTGCTGCGCCAGTGGCCGCGGCAGCAGGTGGAGCAGGTGCAGCGACAGGGTGACCGGGCTGCCGTAGTGGTAACGGGTTAGGTGGTGAACGCGGTAACCAGCGGCCTGGCTCATGGGCTGACCCCGTAGCTGGTGGCTCGATCGGCATGGGCAAAATAGCGCAGACTGAGGCGATCAGAGAGGGCGGCGGACTGCTCCTCCAGATCATGGAGCAGGGCGACCAGACTGGTGAGCGCGGCCTGCTGGCCGATATCGCCAAACAATGACGGCTCCAGCACCTGCAGATCCAGCGCGCGCAGCCGTTCGCTGGGGCGTGCTAGGGGGTTGTCGATGGCGTTGCCATATTCGTCGCGCAGCTGCTCCAGCCCGCGATCGATCATCTCTAGCTGGAAGGCCAGGGCATGGGGGTTGTGCGGATCGAGCAGCAGCAGATCCAGAGTTGGCAGCAGCTGGGGGGAGCTGAGGTAGCGGCTGCGGTAGGTGATCAGGCTGTTACCCAGCAGCAGCAGGCTGTCGAGGGTGGCGACTGACAGGCCGCTGGCGGCCGGTTGCAGCCCCAAGGCCGGGCTGGCCAGCACGCTGGCGGTGGCGCCGGCAAAGAACTGCAGCCGCTCGATGCGCCGCCCGAGCATCAAAAAGCGCCAGCCGACATCGCGGGTCATGTCATCCAGCGCAAAGCCGGAGAGGGCGGTCAGCGCGGTTACCAGCGGTGACAGTTGGGCCAGGGCGTCGCCGAGATCTTTTTCAACCTTGCTAAAGCTGCGTCCCTGACGGGCCAAGGCGGCAACGGCCTGCCAGTTCTCCTGCGACAGCCGGCCGCGAATGGGGGCGGCGGCGCTGTACAGACGTTGTAGGTTGGCCGGCAGGCTGTTGTGAAATTTGCTGTCGAGACAGGCGGTGAGCAGGCGGGCTGGCAGTTCCTGCGGCTCATCCTCATCCTGCTCGGGCAGCAGGCCGAATTGTTCACCCACCGCCTGAGTGGTGGCCAGGGCTTCGTCGGTGTCGCTGCCACCGCCATCTTCGCCAATCAGCCGCAGCAAGGCACTGCGCAGCAGGCGGGCCTGGGTGTCGCAGCGCTCGCTGTAGCGGCCGAACCAGAACAGGTTCTCCACCACCCGCGATGGCAGGTGGCTGTCGCGGCGCACGATATCGCGCACCCCCAGCTGGCGTGAGGCCGGGGCATCGCTGGCCACCGGGCCATCGGCCAGCACCCAGGTATCTTTGCTGGCGCCACCGCGCTGCATCGACACCACCCCCATGCCCGCCTCGCTGGCCACCCGCGTCAGGCCGCCGGGCAGCACCCGGTAGCCGTTGGCAGTCGCCACGGCAAATACGCGCATGCCGATGGCGCGCGCTTCCAGCTGGCCGGGGCCGGTGACCACCGGCGCCTGCGACAGCCGCACCTGCTCTTGGGCTACATAGGCGCCGGGCATGGCACGCAGCCGGCGGGCCAGATCGGCACGGCCGGCGGTGTCGAGCTGGGCGGCAAACAGCGGTTCAAAGCTCTGGGAGGGGAAGGCCGGTTTGATCACCAGTTGTGGCAGACGGGCCAGGGCATCATCCAGCACCTTTGCCTCACCGCACCACCAGGTGGCCAGCTGCGACAACGCCAGCGGCTCGCCCAGCAGGCGCTCGGCAATGGCCGGCAGAAAACCGAACAGGCCGGGTGATTCGATCACGCCGCTGCCCAGCGCATTGCTCACCAGCACCCGCCTGGCGCGTACCACATTGAGCAGACCGGGCACCCCTAGCGCTGAATCGCTGCGCAGCTCCAGCGGATCGCAAAAGTCGTCATCAAGGCGGCGCAGCACTCCATGCACCCGGCGCAGACCGCTGACCGCCTTAAGGTAGAGGGTATCGCCGCGCACCGTCAGATCCTGCCCTTCCACCAGCGGCATGCCGAGCTGGCGGGCGAGATAGAGGTGCTCGAAGTAGGTTTCGTTGTAACGCCCGGGGGTCAGCACCACCGCCAGCGGCGGTTCGCCATCGTGGGGGGCCTGATCGGTGAGCAGGTTGCGCAGGGCGCGGAAATAGCCGCTGATCGGTTGTACCCCCTGCTGGCGGTGCAGCTCGGGCAGGGTGCGGGTGATGATCTGGCGGTTCTCAAGCGCATAGCCAGCGCCGGAGGGGGACTGGGTACGGTCGGCGATCACCCACCAGCGGCCATCGGGGGCGCGGGCCAGATCGGCGGCATACAGATGTAGGAAACGGCCGCCATGGGGGCGGATGCCATGACAGGGCCACAGGTAGTTGTTGTGGCCGAAGATCAGATCGGCCGGCAGCAGCCCCTGCTGCAGCAACTGCTGCGGGCCGTAAATGTCGGCCAGTACCCCGTCCAGCAGGCGGGCACGTTGGACGATGCTCGCCGCCAGCTGCTGCCATTCGGCGGCCGGGATCAGTTGCGGCAGCAGGTCCAACTCCCAAGGGCGGTCAGCACCCTTGGCGTCGGCATAGACGTTATAGGTGACGCCGTTTTCCTGGATCTGGCGCTGCAGCAGCTCCTGGCGGTGAGCCAGCTGGGCCGGGCTTAGCCCCTGCAGCTGGTCCATCAGTGGTTGCCAGTGAGGGCGCAGTTGGCCATCGGCCGCCATCAACTCGTGATAGCGGTCCTCGCTCAGCGGATAGTCGGCCAGCCAGGGGGCAATTACATCAGCCACGGTCGATCACCTGTTGCAGCGGGGCGCGCATCTTAACCTGTCGCCACTGAGTATGCGCCGCCATCAGCGACGGCGCAGGTCTAGCGTGAATGGATGCTCGCTGTTGGGGCTGGCTTCTGCCGTCTCTACCCGTCCTGGTGTGTGGCCGAAGCGGAAGAAACGCGCCAGACGCCGGCTTTCCGCCTCAAAGGCGTTGACCGGGAAGCTGGTGTAGTTGCGCCCGCCGGGGTGGGCCACATGGTATTGGCACCCCCCCAACGAGCGGTTCATCCAGGTATCCACCAGATCGAAGCGCAACGGCGCGTGCGCGGCGATGGTCGGGTGGAGACAGGAGGGCGGCTGCCAGGCACGATAACGCACCCCGGCCACAAACTCGCCAACCCGCCCGGTGGGGCGCAGCGGCACCGTCTGGCCGTTGCAGGTCAGGCGATAGCGATCCGGGGCCAGCCCCGACACCTTCACCTGCAGCCGCTCGACCGATGAATCGACATAGCGCACGGTGCCGCCAACGGCCCCCTCTTCGCCCATTACATGCCAGGGTTCAAGGGCGTTGCGCAGCTCCAGCGCGATGCCAGCCACGGCGTAATCGCCGATCTTGGGGAAGCGGAACTCGAAGTGAGGGGCAAACCAGCCATCGTCGATGGCATGGCCAGCCGTCCGCAGTTCGCTCAGCACATCCTTGAAATCTTGCTCGATAAACCACGGCAGCATAAAGCGGTCATGCAGCTCGGTGCCCCAACGCGCCAGTTTGGGCGGGGTGTAGGGGTGTTCCCAGAAGTGGCTGACCAGGGTGCGCAACAGCAGCTGCTGGGCCAAGCTCATGCGTGCATGGGGCGGCATCTCAAAGGCGCGCAGCTCGAGCAGGCCGTTGCGGCCGGCCGGGCCATCAGGGCTGTAGAGCTTGTCGATGCAGAACTCGGCGCGGTGGGTGTTGCCGGTGATATCCACCAGTAGGTTACGCAGCACCCGGTCGACCAGCCACGGCGGGCAGGACTGGCCCGCGTCTGGCAGTTGCTGGAAGGCGATCTCCAGCTCATACAAGCTGTCGTTGCGTGCCTCATCGATGCGCGGTGCCTGCGAGGTCGGGCCGATAAACAGGCCCGAGAACAGGTAGCTGAGCGACGGGTGGTTATGCCAGTAGCTGACCAGCGAGCGCAGCAGATCCGGGCGCCGCAGGAAGGGCGAATCGCCAGCGGTGGCGCCACCCAAGACAAAGTGGTTGCCGCCACCGGTACCGGTGTGGCGGCCGTCGATCATGAACTTTTCGCTGGTCAGGCGGGTCAGGCGAGCTGCGTCATAAAGGAAGCTGGTGCGCTCGACCAGTTCACTCCAGTTGCTGGCCGGATGGATGTTGACCTCGATCACCCCTGGATCCGGGGTGACGCGGAACTGGGCCAGTCGCGGGTCCGACGGCGGCTCGTAGCCTTCGAGAATGACCGGTGCGGTCAGCGCTTCGGCGGTGGCTTCGATGGCGGCCACCAGCTGCAGGTAGTCCTCCAGCCGCGACAGCGGGGGCATGAACAGGTAAAGCTTGCCCTGACGCGGCTCGGCGCAGATGGCGGTGCGCGTGACCCAGGCGGCCGACTCTTTGGCACTGGGCACCCGGGTGCTGGTGCCGGGGCGGGTTTGCGGCCGCACCTCGCCCTGATACTGCCAATGGGGACGCAGGCGGGTGTGGCTGGGCAGCGCGGCAAATGGCTGATGAGGATCAACCTGATGCTGCCAGGGGTAATCGCTGTCGTTGACCCACGGCTGGCTGTCGAGGGGCAGGCGGTAGCCAATGGCCGAATCGCCGGGGATCAGCAGGCAGTTCTCGGAACGCAGGAACCAGGGGCCGGTCTGCCAGTTGCCGTCGCAGCCCTGACAACCGAGTGGCAGCACATAGCCCACTTCGCTGCCCAAACCCTGATCGAACACCTTCATCAGCCGCGCCCGCTCCAGCGGATCGCTCAGCCGAGAATCATCCGGGGTGACATTGCCCGGCAACCGCCGTTCGCGCCACAGGTAGTAGAAATGATCTTCATAGGCCGGAAACAGGTGGTCGCTGGTGATGCCCAGCTGGGCCGCCAGCGCCTCCAGAAACTGGCGGGCGAGGGCCGTGCTGGCACCGTAGTCGCGCTTTTCGTCGGCATAGAGTGACGGCTCCTGCCAGATCGGCTGGCCATCTTTGCGCCAGAAGCAGTTGAGCGACCAGCGCGGCAGCTGTTCACCCGGATACCACTTGCCCTGGCCAAAGTGCACCAGCCCCTTGGGGGCATAGTGGTGGCGCAGCCGGTGGAACAGCTCGGCGGCCCGCAGCCGCTTGGTGGGGCCGAGGGCCTCGGTGTTCCATTCGCCGCCATCGGGATCGTCGATGCTGATAAAGGTGGGCTCGCCGCCCTGGGTCAGGCGCACATCCAGCGCCTTGAGCTTGTCGTCGAGCTGATGGCCCAGGGCTTCGATAGCGGCCCACTGTTCGTCGCTGTAGGGGCGGGTGACGCGCGGCGCTTCCCAGATGCGTGTGACCTGCATGGCGTGGCTGAACTCGCATTCGCACTCATCCAGCGCCCCGGTGATGGGGGCCGCCGACGACGGCTCCGGGCTGCAGGCCAGCGGAATATGACCTTCGCCAGCGAGCAGGCCAGAGGTGGGGTCAAGGCCGATCCAACCGGCGCCCGGCAGATAGACCTCGCACCAGGCGTGCAGATCGGTGAAGTCGGCATCGGGGCCTGAGGGGCCATCCAGCGACTTCACATCAGCGGTCAGCTGGATCAGATAACCGGAAACAAAGCGCGCAGCCAGCCCAATATGACGCAGCAGCTGCACCAGTAGCCAGGCCGAATCGCGACAGGAGCCCGAGCCCTTGGTCAGGGTCTCTTCGGGGGTCTGCACCCCCGGTTCCAGGCGAATGAGGTAAGCAATGTCGCGGCTCAGCCGCTGGTTGATATCTACCAGAAAGTCGATGGTGGTGCGCGGCGTCAGGTCGATGCTGGCCAGATAGCTGGCGAAGGCCGGGCTGGCGTCGGTCTTGAGCAGGAACGGGGCCAGTTCAATCTGCTCGTCATCGCGGTAGGCGAAGGGGATCTTTTCCGCCTGCGGCTCTAAAAAGAAATCGAAGGGGTTGAGCACCGCCATCTCGGCAACCAGATCCACCTCGATCCGCAGCTCCCGGGTTTTTTCCGGGAACACCAGCCGCGCCAGATAGTTGGATTGCGGGTCCTGCTGCCAGTTAATGAAATGCTCAACCGGGGTGACCTTGAGGCTGTAACTCAGGATGCGGGTACGGCTGTGGGGCGCCGGGCGCAGCCGGACAATCTGTGCGCCGAGGTTGATCAGGCGGTCGTAGCGATAATGGGTGACATGGTTGAGGGCAACATGAATGGACACTCGGGCCTCCGTGGCGGGCTGATTACTGGCCAGACTGACTTGATGGTACAGAGCAAGAGTTGCGCCAGTAGATGACACTGGTATGTGTATTGGGGTCTGGCAGCGGGCAAGGTAGCACTGAAACTGTTCGTTAGCGCTGAACCAGCGCCAATTCAGCCGCTTGCTGCTGCCTTGTGATGGTGCGTTGGGGGTGAATAGGCCGCAGGCCTGCGTCTTTGTGGTGCGCTGCGGTGGCTCACACGCGGCTGAGCAGGGCCCGCGCCTGACGCTCGATCTCTGCCAGTCGCGCCCCGGCAGCGGCCAGCAGGGCGGCATCAGTATGCGCCGGATCGGCCCACTGTTGCCCCAGTAAACGGCAGCGTTTGGCCAGCTTGTCGAGCTTCAGCTCATCGAGGGTAAAGGAGAGTTCGGTCCACAACCGGGTCAGCTGCACCTGGGTGGCGGTATCCAGGGTGCCGGCCGCCAGTGCCGGGCCATGCACGCTGGTTTCCCGCACCGCCAGCACCACCTGCTGCAGCGCCCGGCGCGAGGCCAGACGGCGGGCCTCGCCGGCGCCACGCAGTGCCCCCAGCCAGCGGCCAAGGTGGCCGAGCAGTTCTCGCAGGGAGGGGGTTATGAGCGGGTCCATGCCGTGCTGTCCGATGGTGCTGACGCGGGGCCATTGTGGCTGGGGCGGCGGGGGGTGTCGATGTTCGATTGGCCGACGGGCTGTGGGCATCGGCACCACTTGGGCCAGAGGTGACGGCATGACCTGTGTTCAGGATAATGGCCGAGCAATGAGGAGAGGGGACCAGCCTGATGACGGATTGCCAAAATGCTGTGAACACTGCCCTGAGCAAGCAAAATGGCATCATGGCAGCTATTGCGGTGGCTATAACCGCCTCGGCCATCTGGTTGAGTTGGGCATTGCTAGGGGTGGTCTACGCCGAAGTGGCCCCGCTGTTCATCCCATTCTCAGGTGCCTTTGTGGGGTTGGCGGTACGCGCCGCAGGGCGGGGAGTTTTTCGTGTTTTCAAGGCCATGGCATTGCTCGGTTATCTGCTGGTGCTGGTTGGCGCCTTGGTCATGGGCATCATGTTCACGACGACCATGCATTTAGCCTTTGTATTAATCCTGGTTTTAGCCGGTCTGTTCATGGCATCCAGCACCTCGCGCAGAGCGCTGGGGCGCGACGAGGAAAAAGCCTACTTTAAGCTGCTCCACATCGAAGAAAAGGTGGCTACGCCATTGCACAACAGCGTTTGGCTGTTGCCACTACTAACGACGTTATATTGCTTGGCGCCTGGTTTATGGTCGTCATCAGCTTGATGCTGCTCGGCGCATTTGAAATGACTGTTTGAACCATGGCACGCTGCTGATGGTGGTTGTGGTGCGCGCCGATCTTGAACAGTCTGTTAGACAGCAGGCCAAGCGTGCTGTTGCCACCGACGGTGGTCTGATCTGCGCCGCGGCCTTATAGTGCGCCCGTTACCCCAGCAGGACCTGACCATGACCGCCATCCCCGCCGAAGGCATGCGCCTTAATAAATATGTCAGCGACAGCGGCAAGTGCTCGCGGCGCGAGGCGGACCGCTGGATCGAAGAGGGGCGGGTGACCCTCAACGGCAAGCCGGCGGAGCTGGGCAGCAAGGTGCGGCCGGGCGATGAGGTGCGGCTGGATGGCGAGCTGCTGCAGCCCAATGAGCCGCTGGTTTACATTCTGCTCAACAAGCCGGTGGGCATCACCTGCACCACCGAGCGCGATGTGGAAGACAACATCATCGATTACATGGACCACCCGCTGCGCATCTTTCCGGTCGGGCGGCTCGACAAGATGTCGGAAGGGCTGATCCTGCTGACCAACGACGGCGATATCGTCAACCAGATCCTGCGGGCCGGTAACGCCCACGACAAAGAGTATCAGGTGCTGGTGGACAAGCCGGTGACCGCCGATTTTCTGGAGGGGATGCGCCGAGGCGTGCCCATTCTCGGAACCCGTACCCGCCCGTGCCGGGTCTCGGCCATCGGCGAGCAGAGCTTCAAAATCATCCTCAACGAAGGTCTGAACCGGCAGATCCGCCGTATGTGTGAGTACTTTGATTACCGCGTGCGCCGGCTGCAGCGGGTGCGCATCATGCACCTGACCATCGACGGCCTGCCGGTGGGCCACTGGCGTGAACTGACGCCACTGGAGCTGAGCGCCCTGCATGATCAGGTCGCCCATTCGGTGAAGACCGCCGAGCCGGGCACCCAAAGCCGGCGCCCGCCGAAGACCAGCAAAGTCGGTGGCAGCGGTGACAACAAGACCCAGTGGCGGCGGCCGCCGCGCACCGATTTCGGCAACAAGGGTGACTAACACCGGGGTAACTAAGGAGCCTTCGATGAGCAGCAACGATGACCTGATCGCCGCCCTCAAAGTCGCTTTTACCTACATGCCACGGGCTATCGAGGTGACCCGCTATGACTACGGCGATCGGGTCGACACCGTACTGGCTCAGATTGAGCAGGTGCGCGAAGCACTGCTGGCCCATGGCATCGACCCGGAAGAGGTTTACGGCGACGTGAACCCCGACAACACCCCTAACTCCTGTTACTGAGCGCGCTTGCTGGCCCGACGTTTGAGCCACCAGCCGAGGCCAATCAACCCGGCGCCGAGCAACGAAAAGTCCAGCCACCAGATGCTGCGCAGGCAGCTGTCGCCATCGCGCAGGATGCACAGGCCGTAACGGAACAGGGTGGGTTCGGCCGGGTTGTAGCTGAAAAACCAGGGGGCGATCAGCCACACGGCAACACCGGCAATCATCAACAGACGAGGCATAAGCAAACTCCAGCACAGCATGATGCGCTGATGATGGCGCCCCCACCTTAACCCGGCCTTAAGCGCTGGCCTGAGCCCGCAAGCTTGATGCAACACACTGTTTTATCTGGGCTAACTGGCATGATCCGGGCTTCGGTAACGGATTCCAGGGATGGCAGGCAGGGATGGGCAGCAGACAGCTTTGGCGTTGGTGGTGGTGGTTGCCGGTGTTGCTGCTCGCCTGCTGGGGGGCGCTGGCCTGCTGGGCCAAGGGTGATTACAGCTTCGCCGCCATCATTCTGTTTGCCGCCGCCTCGGCCATCTCCATCTTCAGCCGGCGTGGCCACATTGGCTGGCGCTTTCTCTATCCGGCACTGCTCGGCTCCTTCATCTTCATGCTGTTGCCGCTGCTGCTGACTGTCGGCTACGCCTTCACCAACCACAGCAATGGCCATCAGCTGCCGCTGAAGGCTGCCATTCATTACCTGCTGGACCAGACCATCCTTACCGCCAACGAGCGGCTGACGCTGCGCATTGAGCCGGTTGACGGCGACCAGTATCGGCTGTGGTTGCAGCAGGCCGATGGCGGCGCGCTGGCCACCGCCCCTTTTGCCCTGAAGCATGATAGTGGCGGCGCCGTGATCGGCCCGCGGCGGTTGGCGGTCAGCCCGCAGCCGGGCCCTTTGCCTGATGGCTTAGGGCTGCGCGAGCAGGCGCCACTGCGCCCTTTGCTCAAGGCGTTGGTGCTGGTGCGCGGCGATGGTCAGGAGCTGCGGCTGCTGGGGATGCGCGAGTTCGCCCCGCTGATCCCTGCCTATCGTGCCGATCTGCCGCCGCCAGTGGCGCTGGCCGGCATCTCGCCGCTCGTCTATGAGCAGGCCAGCGGCCATTGGTATGCCGCCAACTTTGAGCGCGGTTTCTTCGAGCGGCTGGATCCACGGGGTCAGTTCAGCGGCCAGCAGATCAACCCCGGCTTTGTCACCAATGTCGGCCTGGATAACTTTCGGCTGATCGCGAGCAAGGGGGAGTCGGGCGAGCTGGTACCTCGGCTGGGGCTCTTTACCTTGGTGCTGGCGGTTGTGACCGTGGTGCTCAGTTTTGGCATCGGCCTGCCGCTGGCGGCGTTGCTGTTGTGGCCACGCCTGCCCTTTGCTCGGCTGTTCCGGGCGATCACCCTGTTACCGATGGCAGTGCCGATGTTTGTCACCGTGGCCGTGCTGGCTAGCATGTTCAGCGTTGAACATGGCGTGGTCAACCTGCTGCTGGGCCAGTTGATGCGCGAACCGCCCCAGTGGTTTGTCTCGCCCGTGGCTACCCAGCTGTTGCTGATTGGGGTCTCTGTGTGGCTGGCCACCCCTTATGCGGTGATGGTGGGCATGGGGTTGATCCAGAGCGTCTCCCCCGAACTGTTTGAGGCGGCCGTGCTGGATGGCGCTGGCCCCGTGCGTCGCTTTGTCCATGTCACCCTGCCGCTGGTGTGGCCGGCGTTGATCCCGCTGCTGCTCTCATCCTTCGCCTTTCACTTCAATAATTTTGGCTTGGTGCTGTTGTTAACCGGTGGCAACCCGATGTTTGAGGACAGTTTCACCATGGCCGGCCACACCGACACCCTGCTCAGCTACGCCTACTTTCTGGCGTTCGGTCTGGGCGGTCGGGAGATCGCGCTGGCCAGCGCCTACAACCTGTTGTTGTTCCCGTTGCTGATCGTGCTGGTGGGGGCACAACTGTGGTGGGTGAGACGTAGCCGGGGAGGGCTCTAGCATGGCGATGGTGGAAGGCCGTGAGGTGCGCTGGCGCATCGGCGGCAGCGTGCTGCTGCTGACGTTGGGGTCACTGGTGACTTTGGCCCCCTTTCTGCTGGTGGTGCCGATCTCGCTGCGCCCCGGCCATTTCATCGAAGGCTCGCTGTGGCCGGAGCAGTTTAGCCTTGAGCACTGGCGGGCGATCATGACCTGGCAGGGGGAGCGGCCGGTGCTGCTGTGGCTGTGGAACTCGGTCAAGGTGTCGGCCATCAGCTCGGCCTTGCTGGTGGTGCTGGCCGCCCCGCCGGCCTATGCCCTGGCCCGTATTCGCTTTCGCGGCCGGCAACAGCTGCTGGAGTGGACCCTGATCCTGCAGAGTTTACCGTCGGTGGTCGGGCTCTTCGCCTTTTACGCCATGTGGCTGCGGCTCAAGGATTACGCGCCGGGGCTGGCCGACAACGGTCAGTACGCACTGATCCTGATCTATGCCGGCCACATGCTGGCCTCCACCTGGCTGTTGCGTGGTTACTTTCAGACCCTCGATCCGGCGCTGGAGGAGGCGGCTGTTCTCGATGGCGCTAACCGCTGGCAGACCTTCCTGTTGGTGATGCTGCCGTTGGCGTTGCCGATGCTGACCATCACCTTCGTGCTCAGTTTTGTTCGTACCTTTGGCGATTTCATCATGCCGTCCGCGCTCATTGCCGAAGACCAGCAGCAAACGCTGGCGGTGGGGTTGCAACGCTTCCGTCAGGGCCACCAGATCGAGTGGGGCACCTTGGCCGCAGCGGCCCTGCTGGCGGCGGCGCCTGCGGTGGCGCTCTTTACCCTGGCGCAAAAGGCGCTGGTGAGCGGTATGAGCGCCGGCAGTGTCAAAGGTTGAGCTGAGCCGCAGCAGCTGAGTTCGATCAAGGCCTGATGCCGGTTGGTGGCTACACTGACCGGCATAGAAAAGAGATGGGAGCAGACCATGACTGACAGCCTTTTCCACTGCCCCTGGTGCAACGGCAGCGTCACCGGCGGCGATAACCCCTGCCCCCACTGCCGAGCGGCCATCGCCTGGCGCGTTCACTGTCCTGACTGTCAGGCATTGCTGGAAAAGGTGGCTGCCTGCGGTTCGGTCAGCTACTTCTGCCCGACCTGCAACAGCCTCAAATCGCGGCGGACGATTCGCTGGGCGTTAGACGCCGGCGCCCTGTAAACATCAGTCATGCGCTGGATGCCGGCGCCCTGTAAACATCAGTCATGCGCTGGATGCCGGCGGCCTCTAAGCGCCGCAGGTTTAGGCCTTGGCCGTGACTTTGCCGAAGCCACGCAGGCGGTAGCGCCAGCTGTCGATGCGGGCCTGAAATTGGGCCACGCCAATGGCCAGCAGCAGGGTGACCAGCACACACCACAGGTAGTAGGCCCCCTCCTTGCCGTTGGTCGCTTCGACGATCCAGCGCGCCAGCATATGGGTCAGAAACACCGGGTAGGCCAGCTTGCCCAGCCAGCCGTCGAGCCAGTCGCCCTGGCCACCTTTAATGCGCTTGAGCAGCTCACGCGCCAGCGGCACAAATAGCATCATGCCGATCAGCACCTCATCCACCGGTTGGGTTTTGAGCATGCCGTTGTGCGACAGGATCACGAAAAAGGCCACGGCATAGGCAGCGATGGTCCAGCGCACGGCGCTGCGCGCCAGCGGCTGATGCTCGCCGACGTAGGCCAGATGGCCGAGCAGGAAGGTGAGGAACACCACCTGGGGCAGGGTGTAGCCCAGAGCGTTGGGGAAAGACTGGTTACACCAGAACTCAGAGATGGCGCCGCACCCCGGCAGGTGGTCGGCCACGGTGCCGCCCATGGCGAAGATGGTCCACTGCAGCAGCACCAGTATCACCAGGGCGATGATCTTGCTGCGCAGGGAGAGCAGCATGATCAGCGGCAACAGCAGGTAGAACTGGATCTCGGCCCCCAGCGACCAGCCGGGCACGATCACATCACTGCGGCTGCCATCCATTACGAAGATGTAGTTATAGGGGATGAGCAGCAGTTCATAAAACCAGGTGCCGTTGGCCAGCTTGCCCGCTTTGTTGGGGTCAAAGGCGAGCCACAGGCAGGAGAGGACAAACACCAGCAAGAACGCCGGGTAAAGGCGCACCAAGCGGTCGGTGTAGAAGGCCCTTACTGGCGTGGCTGAATCTTTCTGAAAGCGCTGGTAAGAGAGCGTCATCAGATAGCCGGAAATGAAGTAAAAGGCGATCACCGCCGAGTCTCCAAAATTGACCGGCAGATAACGGCCATGCCAATGGCTGAAGGCGACCATGAGCGCCAGAAAAAAACGGAATGACCCCATCGTGATGGTTGGGCTGTGGCTGGGCTGGAATGGCTGTCACCTTGCCAGATTCCGGCGTTGCCAGCCAGCGGCGCAGCCTACTTCTGCCACTACGTGGCGGCAGATTGCGCCTGCGGCGCCCGGATGCGGGCTTCCGCGCCCGCGCGACGGGCAGGAAGGCCGTTTCCGCCCGGCCTCCCTGCACCCACCGGCGGCCCCCAAGCTCACCACCATCAATATCTGACGGTTGCTCTGCCGGGCTACGGGGTCGCAAATATGGGCTGTCCTGCCCAGATTTGCTTTCGCTGGCCTCCCTGCCAGCTCAACCCCTCCATCCGGCTGGCCGTGCGGTGGCGTACCGCTGGGCGGGTGGTGAGCAAGGGGGGGCAAATGGATATGGCGCCGCTGCATGGCTCGTTTGCCCTGAGCTTGTCGAAGGGGCGGAGAGTACCGATATTGCCAACTGCGTTGTCGATTCTCCGGCTGCACGCGACTGCGGCTGC